>NZ_JAHKJY010000001.1:0-627603 GCF_018829755.1 Haemophilus sp. SZY H8 | reverse complement strand
GAACATAGATAGAAGTTAGAATAAAAGTTATCAAAGAATTATCCTGGCGGCGATAGTGCGGTGGAACCACCTGACACCATACCGAACTCAGAAGTGAAACGCTGTAATGCCGATGGTAGTGTGGGGCTTCCCCATGTGAGAGTAGGGCACCGCCAGGTTACTAAATACAAAGCTAAATTAAATAAAATAAAATAAAAACAGAAGAACCCCAGTTGAGCTACTGGGGTTTTTGTTTTTTATAATTTATTCATTATTTAAAGAAAAGAATTAAAGTAGAAAATAGAAATCTTATTTCAACAACGAGTTTTTATTTTTGTATTGCCTACAATGTAGTTTTAATAAATATACCTATTTATATCATTTAGAGTTTTGATTTTTCATATTTTTCAAATAGACTTTATATATTCATTTCTAATCTCATCCATTATGCTTAAAAATTTAAACGAAATAACTTCAAGTATTATCGCTGATCCTCAAAATAAAGATTTTACACAACGTGGAATTTTTCCTTTATTTTCGGCCCCTAAAACAGCTAGGATTAATATTGTTGGTCAAGCACCTGGATTAAAGGCTGAGCAAACTCGTTTATATTGGAATGATAAAAGCGGTGATCGTCTGCGTGATTGGCTAGGTGTGGATTACGATTATTTTTATAATTCAGGGATATTTGCGGTTCTTCCTATGGATTTCTATTATCCTGGAAAAGGAAAATCTGGAGACTTACCTCCAAGGTCTGGGTTTGCAGAAAAATGGCATCCCCAGATTCTAGAAAATTTACCGAATATTCAGTTAACCCTTTTGATTGGTCAATATGCACAGAAATTTTACCTTTCGGATAATAAAAATAACGTAACTGAAACAGTTAAAAATTATCAAAAATTTTTACCGCACTTTATTCCTTTAGTTCATCCTTCACCTAGAAATCAATTTTGGATAGAAAGAAATCCTTGGTTTGGCGAAAAGGTCATTCCCGATTTGCAAAAATTAGTGAAGCGTATCATCAATGAATCAAAAGGGTAGTTGTCATATTTTTACTTTTTTCAATCTTAAGGCATTTATCAATACAGAAATTGAACTCATCGCCATCGCGGCGCCTGCAATGACTGGATTTAGAAAACCGAAAGCTGCAAGGGGGATGCCGAGAATATTGTAAATCAAAGCAAAAAATAGATTTTGTTTGATATTTTTCAAGGTTGCTCTTGCAATAAAAAGCGCATCCACAAGTTGATTCACCGAATGTTGCATAAGCGTTGCTGAGGCCGTTTGTTCTGCAATATCTGAACCTGATTTCATTGCAAAACTGACGTTTGCAGCGGCTAAAGCAGGCGCATCATTTATTCCATCACCTACCATTGCTACAACATGACCTAGAGCTTTCAGCTTTTGAATTTGTTCCGCCTTATCTCTAGGACTAAGTCCACCAAACGCTTTCTTAATGCCGAGCTGTTTTGCTATGTAATCCACGACAGATTGTTGATCGCCACTCATAATTACTACATCAATATTTTGCTGTTGTAAGCGTTGAATGGCATGCAAGCTATCGTTTTTTAAGGTGTCCGTCAGCGCAAATGCTCCAATAGGTTCATCATTTATAGATACCGCGACAATGCTCGCAATTTGCCAGATATCCTCTAAATTTTTAGGTAAGATTAAACCGCAATAATCTGGTTTACCGACTTTTATTGTTCCCACTTGTTCTAATTTGGCTTGAATTCCTTGACCAACCTCCATCTTTGCGAAAAGTGCGGTAGGAATTTCTAACATTTTTTGTTCTGCTGCGTGCACAATAGCTTTTGCAATTGGGTGGTTAGCTTGTTGCTCAACGGCTGCGGCAAAACGATACAAATCGTCTTCAGAATGCACCGAACTTTGTGGTTGCCATAGTGCTGAAATTTCAAGCTCTCCCTTTGTTAGTGTGCCAGTTTTATCAAGTACAACGGTATCCACATGGGCAGTTCCCTCCATTGCTGCCGCATCTTTAAACCATACGCCAGCATTGACCGCTTTACCTAAACCAACCATTATGGCTGCTGGTGTGGCTAATCCCAAGGCACAAGGGCAAGCAATCACAAGCACGGATACCGCGTGAATAAGTGAAGATACACTATCATTCGTCAGAATGTAAGTGAGAGTGAAAGTAACAAGTGAAATCAGTAATACAGCAGGTACAAACACCGACGCAACTTTGTCAGCAAATCGTGCAATTGGCGCTTTTGAGCCTTGCGCATCAGATAATGCATTCATCATATCGCCAAGTAAGGTTTGGCTACCAAGTTGATTCGCTCGGTAGATAATAGAACCTTCTGTTACCATCGCCCCCGCTAATACTTTTCCACCTTTCTGTTTTTCTTCTGGACGAGATTCGCCTGTTAAATGGCTTTCATCACACCACCCATTTCCACTTTCAATTATGCCGTCTGCCGCAATACGCTCGCCTTGATTCGCACGAATGATTTCGCCGATATTGACTTGGTCAAGTGCAATTTCAGTCCATTTGTCATTACGTAGAGCGGTGACTTTTTTTGGTGTCAGTTGCAAGAGCATGCTTAAACTATTTAAGCTGTGCTTTTTAGTGCGCTCTTCAAGAAATTTTCCAAGACTGACAAAACCAATTACCATAACAGAAGCTTCAAAGTACACATGTCTCATTGCATGATTGGCGTGGTAAAGCAACATGAAAGCAGAATAAATATAAATGGTGAGCGTTCCTGTACTGACCAGTACATCCATATTGGCAAGTCCACCACGAATACTACCGATGGCTCCGCGATAAAATGGAATGGCTAACCAAAGTTGCACAATGCTCGCTAACGCAAATTGCCAAATCGGGGGCAACATCAAATTATGTGAGCCACTCATCATGCCAAGCATACCAATCAGAAATGGAATATTGATTATCCAAAGTATGATTAATCGCCAAGGAATTGATGTATTTTTTTCTTCTATTGGTAATTCATTGGCTTGTTTGATATGAGCAGAAAAACCTGTTTTATGAATAATCTCTATAATTTGAGTTTCGCTTGCTTGCGTAGAGTCAAATACAACTTGTGCTTCTTCGGCGGCAAAATTCACTCCAGCTTGTTGCACAAATGGTTTTTTATTTAAAACTTTTTCAATACGATTGGCACAAGATTGGCAGGTCATCCCACCAATCTGAATCGAAATTTTTTTACTCTGTGGCATCAAATCCGGCATCTTCAATTACCTCAATCAACTGTGCAACATTGACTCGATTTTCATCAAAAGTAATATTTGCTTTACCTTCTAATTGCACAACAGCAGACTGTACGCCATCTAATTCAGTTAAAACTCGAGTAACGCTTTTTACGCAACCGCCGCAATGCATGCCTTCTATGTTTAATGTGATTGTTTTCATTTTTACTCCTTGTTAGTCGTTTTATTGATGGCTACACTATAAACCTTTACGTTAGGTTAAGGTCAAGAAATTTTTTATGAATATTAGTGAAGCTGCCAAATTAGTAGGTTTATCTACGAAACAAATCCGTGATTATGAAAAAATGGGTTTAATTAAACCCGCTGTTCGCAGTTTGTCAGGCTATCGAAATTATGGAGAAAGTGATTTAGAAAGATTGCATTTTATTCGCCACTCACGCGATGTGGGATTTTCGCTACATCAAATCGCACAATTATTAGAACTACAAGATAATCCTAAGCGTAGCAGCCGCGAAGTGAAAGCGCTAACAGCTCAACATATTGCGACATTAAATCAACAAATAGAACAGTTACAAAAAATGGTACAAGAATTGCAGCGTTGGCATGATAATTGTCAGGGCAATGACTGCCCTGAATGTTCAATTTTGAATGGATTAAAAGGATAAATGAAAAGTGCGGTTAATATTCCCAGCTTTCTGGATCAACACCTAATTCACGCATAAGCACTTTGGCATCTTCGGGAATTTCATCATTACGCTCTTTCATTAAATCTGCATCGGTGGGCAAAGGTTGACCGGTGAATGCATGCAAAAATGCTTCGCAAAGTAATTCACTGTTGGTTGCATGACGTAAACTTTTTAATTGGCGGCGAGTGCGTTCATTCGTCAAAATTTCCAATACTTTGATTGGAATAGACACAGTGATTTTTTTTACTTGCTCGCTTTTTTTGCCATGTTCTGCATAAGGGCTGATATATTTTCCGTCCCAATCTGCCATAATTTACCTTAGTGCTTATTGATAACCTTACAAATTGTCCGTATTCTAATGAAAAATCAAATAAATAACAATCTAGACGGCTAAACTTCTATGTTAAAAAGAGAAAGAAAAGTGCGGTAGTTTTTTAGATTAAATATAAATAAACGCTAGACAGTACAGGGTTTTAGTGATAATTTACGCTTCATTCAAAGGGCATATGCCCACCATTCGAATCATCAATTCTTATTAATTCCAATATTTATTCATTATGCATTTAACTGAACTTAAAAATACCCCTGTTTCTGATCTTGTGAAACTTGGCGAAGAACAAATGGGCTTAGAGAATTTAGCTCGTTTGCGTAAACAAGATATTGTCTTTGCAATTTTAAAACAGCACGCCAAAAGCGGTGAAGATATTTTCGGCGGTGGCGTGTTAGAAATTTTACCGGATGGTTTCGGTTTCCTTCGTTCTGCCGACAGTTCCTACCTTGCAGGCCCTGATGATATCTATGTTTCCCCAAGTCAAATTCGTCGTTTTAATCTTCAAACTGGTGATAAAATCGAAGGTAAAATTCGTCCACCCAAAGAGGGTGAACGCTATTTTGCACTTTTAAAAGTTGATCAAGTTAATGATGACAAACCTGAAGTTTCTCGTAGCAAAATCTTATTTGAAAACTTAACTCCATTACATGCTAACTCTCGTTTAAGAATGGAGCGAGGCAATGGCTCAACAGAAGATTTAACTGCACGTATTTTGGATTTAGCATCACCAATTGGTAAAGGTCAACGTGGTTTGATTGTTGCTCCGCCAAAAGCAGGTAAAACCATGTTGCTGCAAAATATTGCGCAAAGTATCACGCATAATTATCCTGATGTAGAGCTTATCGTATTATTGATTGATGAACGCCCAGAAGAAGTGACAGAAATGCAACGTTCAGTAAAAGGCGAAGTCATTGCGTCTACTTTTGATGAGCCTGCAACTCGTCATGTTCAAGTGGCAGAAATGGTAATCGAAAAAGCGAAACGTTCAGTAGAGCATAAAAAAGATGTAGTGATTCTGCTTGATTCTATTACACGTTTAGCGCGCGCTTACAATACGGTAACCCCTGCTTCAGGTAAAATTTTGTCTGGTGGTGTGGATGCTAATGCGTTGCATCGTCCAAAACGTTTCTTTGGTGCTGCACGTAACGTGGAAGAAGGCGGCAGCTTAACTATTATTGCGACTGCGCTAGTTGATACCGGTTCGAAAATGGATGAAGTTATTTTCGAAGAATTTAAAGGTACAGGTAATATGGAATTACACCTTTCTCGTAAAATTGCAGAAAAACGTGTATTCCCTGCAATTGATTTCAATCGTTCAGGTACTCGTAAGGAAGATTTACTTACTTCACCTGAAGAGCTTCAAAAAATGTGGATTCTACGTAAAATTCTTAATCCTATGGGAGAGGTAGAAGCAATGGAATTCCTTATTGATAAACTTATGGTTGCAAAAACCAATGAAGAGTTTTTTGAAGTAATGAAACGTTCATAGAAAGAAATATTCTAAAACTCTTTTATATAGTCGGTACTCTTATAGGAGTACCGATTTTTTATTGTTCGAATTTACCGCACTTTTTATAAAAAAATTTTAACTTGATCACAATTTTAGAATTTGCTCTTTGAGATTCTCTATTTATCGGCATAACATAATACTCAAATTTTGTTAGGGCATATTTTGCTCTGCAAATTGACAAATTTAAATAATTTATGCTTTGGAGCAAACTATGAAACCAACAGAAAAACTCAAATGGAACAAATTTGATGCAACATGGATGTTAAACCTTTTCGGTACGGCGGTTGGCGCTGGCGTCTTATTCCTACCGATTAACGCAGGGATGGGTGGATTTTGGCCATTAGTTTTAATGGCAATTATCGTCGGACCAATGACCTATTTTGCTCACCGTGGTTTAGCCTATTTTGTACTTTCATCAAAAAATCCTGGCAGCGATATTACTGAAGTAGTTGAAGAACACTTTGGTAAAACAGCGGGTAAACTTATCACCCTACTTTATTTCTTTGCTATTTTCCCTATTCTTTTAATTTACGGTAACGGTATTACTAACACGGTCGATTCTTTCATTGTGAATCAACTTGGCATGGCGTCACCAAACCGAGCGATTCTCTCTTTTGTATTAATTGCAATATTGATTTCCGTTATGCTATTTAATGAAAAAGTGATGTTAAAAATCACAGAATGGCTTGTTTACCCGTTAGTATTAATTTTATTCGCACTTTCTATTTACTTAATTCCAGAATGGAATGGTGCGATGTTACATGAATTCCCAACAGCAGGCGGTTTCGTCACAACATTATGGCTTACTATTCCTGTATTGGTATTCTCATTTAACCATTCACCAGCAATTTCATCTTTCACTTGCTCACAATTCCGTGAATACAAAACTTTCGATGGTGCAGAACGCCATATCGGCCATACAGAAAAAGGCACCTCAACGATTTTGTTATTCTTTGTAATGTTCTTCGTATTTAGCTGCGTATTGACATTAACACCTGAAGAATTAGTGGCAGCAAAAGCACAAAATATCAGTATTTTGTCTTTCTTAGCGAATAAATTTGATAATCCATATATCTCTTATTTTGGCCCGCTTGTTGCATTCTTAGCGATTACGAGCTCATTCTTCGGTCACTATATGGGCGCACGTGAAGGCTTAGAAGGCTTATATTTGAAAATGAAAGGCGAATCTGTAAATCGTAAAAAACTCAATTATGCGACCGCACTTTTCTTCTTATTAACTTTATGGGGCGTTGCGATTATTAATCCAAGTATCTTAGGCTTAATCGAATCTCTTGGTGGTCCAATCATTGCGATGATTTTGTTTATCATGCCAATGTACGCGATTCGCAAAATCCCAGCGATGAAACGCTACAGCGGACGTTTCAGCAATGTTTTTGTAACGATTATGGGATTAATCGCTATCTCTGCGGTTGTTTATGGATTATTATAAACGCCCTTTAAAGTTTAGCGAATTTTGAGAAATTTATGATTAGCGTATTTGATATGTTTAAAGTGGGAATTGGGCCATCCAGTTCCCACACTGTCGGTCCGATGAAAGCCGGCAAACAATTTATAGACGACTTAATTGAACGAAATCAGTTTGAACAAACCGCTGAAATTCATGTGGATGTTTATGGTTCTCTTTCAATGACAGGGAGAGGCCATAGTACGGATATCGCCATCATCATGGGGTTAGCGGGTTATTTACCACATAATGTGGATATCGATATGATTTCAGGTTTCATCGAGAAAGTGAAACAAACTGCGCTTTTACCAATTAATGTTGGTCAAAAAACGGTAAAATTTGATTTTGAAAATAATCTCATTTTCCACCGCACTTTTTTAAAATTGCATGAAAATGGCATGACAATTACCGCTCTTGATGAAAATCGCACAGAGCTTTATCGCCAAACCTATTATTCGATCGGTGGTGGTTTTATTGTCGATGAAGCCCATTTTGGTCAAGAAGAAAAAAACACAGTCCAAGTGCCTTATCCTTACAAAAATGCAGAAGATATTTTGAAACATTGCAGTGATAACGGCTTAATGCTTTCCACTGTGATGTTGGAAAATGAAGTCGCCTTGCATGGCAAAGAAGCTGTCAGTGCTCATTTAGAGAATGTCTGGAAGACGATGCAAGCTTGTATCGAACATGGTATTCATACTGAAGGGATTTTACCTGGGCCATTACGAGTGCCACGTCGTGCAGCATCCCTTTATCGTATGTTGCAAGCAAATACTAATTTGTCCAACGATCCAATGCGTGTGATCGACTGGGTTAATATGTTTGCGCTTGCTGTCAATGAAGAAAATGCAGCGGGTGGACGCGTAGTCACAGCGCCAACCAACGGTGCATGCGGGATTATTCCAGCAGTATTAGCTTACTATGAGAAGTTCATCTCACCATTAACGCCTGAGATTATTGAACGCTATTTATTAGCAGCAGGAATGATTGGTTCACTTTATAAAATGAATGCTTCGATTTCTGGCGCAGAAGTGGGTTGCCAAGGTGAAGTGGGTGTAGCATGTTCAATGGCTGCTGCGGGACTGGCTGAAATTTTGGGTGGTAATCCACTGCAAGTATGCATCGCAGCTGAAATTGCAATGGAGCATAACTTAGGATTAACTTGCGATCCGGTGGGAGGCCAAGTTCAAGTACCTTGTATCGAACGTAATGCAATTGCTTCAGTAAAAGCAATCAATGCATCACGAATGGCTTTACGCCGTACCACTAATCCAAGAGTAACCTTGGATAAAGTGATTGAAACAATGTACGAAACAGGCAAAGACATGAACGCCAAATATCGCGAAACATCTCAGGGCGGACTAGCAGTTAAGATTGTGTGTTCTTAGTATAGGTAAAAAAGGATTGAGCAATGCTCAATCCTTTTCATTTTGTTAACAACAAATATCTTGTACCACAAATTGAAGTGAATGGCGCGTAAATTGTTGCTTTTTTCGATGTTTTAAACGTCTTAAACGTGAATTTCGAGATAAAGAGGTTTGTTGTAAATTGGTTTTCTTTTTAAGAAAAGTTTTGCGTTTTAACATTTTATTTATCCTTTTTTCCTTTTATTTCTTCTGCATTTTCAATCGCACTTTCGTTGTTGGCATTATCATTCATTGTTTGATTTTCTTGGACTCGATGATAATTCACAATGCTATTCATATAGCGGCGAATATTTTCTACATATTGATGCGCTTCATAGCCTCGAGCATAGCCGTATTTGAGTTGGGAATAATAACGTTTTTCTGCTAATAAAGGCAGGTTTTTTTTCACATCGAGCCAATTATCTGGATTTCCGCCAAGATTTTTGGTTAAACGACGCGCATCAATTAAGTGGCCAAGCCCCATGTTATAGGCGGCTAAGGCAAACCAAATTCTTTCTTCTTTTTCAATGGTTTCTGGAATTTGACTAATCAGCCAGTGTAAATATTCTGATCCCGCTTTAATGCTTTGTTCAGGATCTGTTCTATCGCTGATTTTCATATGTTGCGCGGTATCTTTAGTTAACATCATTATGCCACGCACACCCGTAGGCGATGTTGCATCAGGATTCCAATGAGACTCTTGATAAGCGATGGCCGCGAGTAATCGCCAATCTAATTCGCCTTTATATTTTTCAAAGAGCGGTGAGAATTGTGGCAGTGTATTTTCAATTGCGTTCATATAAGAGCGCGTATCCACGTAATCAAATTGTGAAATATGCCCTAAATATTTTTCTTTTAAATTATCCACTAGCCCTGTTTCTTGTGCATTATTCATAAAATTGAGTAAGGCAGCTTGCAGATCATTGTAGGCATTATTTGGTAAATACCAGTGAATGTTTGCTTCATCAGTAATATCAAAGGCAATGGCTAATTCTGGTTTGATTTGTTGGATCGCCGCAATATCAATCGAATTTGCAATAACGTAAGGAATTTTTCCTTCAGACAGCTGTAGCAATAGTTCTTCTTGAGTAAACGCTTGATTTCTTTTCCAAGTTAATTGTGGATATTGTTTTTGTAATTCTTTTAGTTTTTCTTCTAATGATGAATTGTTAGCGATATAAATTTCTTTCTTGATATCGCCTAGATTTTTAGGGCGTTGTTCATTTTTTCGATAAGCTAATTGCCATGAAGCGGAATGATATGCTGGGCCAATTTGGAAACGTTCTGCATGATTAGGATGATATAAAAGGTGAGCCGCAGCTAAATCAATATTATGTTTATCTAGCTCATTAAATAATTGTTCTTGATTATCGAAAGTTTTAATTTCGAGTTCTACACCTAGTGAATCAGCAAATGCTTTAGCCAATTCATATTCAAAGCCTCGTTCTCTGTCTTTATTTATAAAATAAGAAATAGGATTGTTCATTGTGCCCACAATGAGTGAGCCTCGTTCTTGAATTGCTGTATAGTGGTTTTCTTCAGCATGGCGTAAAAATTGCCATGGGAATACCATATCTATAGCCCAAAGCAATAAAGCCAAGGCAGTAATAATACGTAAAAAGAGACCTTTCAATGATTTTTCCTATATAAAAAGCTTGCGGGATTGTAGCTAGAATTTAAGCAATAGACAATAAAAAGCCCCTTGAGGTTCAAGGGGCTAAGTTTTGTTTACCGAATAGTGCTAAATTTTAAATGATGCAAAAAACATTAGGAAATAGCACTATTCTTTATATCGCAAGGATACTATCCTCGACGATCACGGCGTGGTTTATCGCTAAAAGAGCGGTTACTTTTTTCATTAAATTTACGATTTCCACGATTGTCATTACTGCGTTCATTACGTCCGCGTTCTCCACGGAAATCGCCACCACGGCCTTTACGTTTACCATTAAAATCATCACCACCACGAGAACTATCAGACTTCACAGCACCTAAGAAAGACATTTGCATTTGTTTATTCAATACGCGTGTTTTACCGAATTGTTGAAGTAATTCTTTCGGCATACCTTGTGGCAATTCAACGGTCGTGTAGTCATCATAAAGTTTGATATGACCAATATAGCGGCTATTGATATCACCTTCGTTAGCAATCGCACCCACGATATGGCGAACTTCTACGCCATCAGCACGACCCACTTCAATACGATATAAATCCATTGGTTGTGGATTTCCGTAGCCTTTACGTTCGCCACGACGTTCAGCTGAACGTGGATTTTCACGGCGATCACCTCGTTCATTACGTTCACGACGACGTTTTTCCATTGGCGGATCTGGAGGAAGAATTAATTTTTGTTTACCTTGAAGCAGCATCAACATTGCTGCAGCAATATCTTCTTGATCCTGATCGGCTGTAAATAAGTCTTCTAATAAACTACGATATTGCTCTAAATCGTGATGCTCGAGTTGTTTCGTAATTTTTGCGACGAATTTTTTGCGGCGGCATTCTTGTAACACAAGATGATTTGGCAATTCTACTTCATTGATACCTTTTTTCATTAGGTGTTCAATATTACGCAGTAAACGACGCTCGCGAGGTTCAACAAACAATAAAGCACGACCAGAACGACCTGCACGACCAGTACGGCCAATTCGGTGCACATAAGATTCTGCATCAAGTGGAATGTCGTAGTTCACCACAAGGCTGATGCGTTCAATATCAATACCGCGTGCGGCCACATCGGTTGCCACAACAATATCTAAACTGCCGTTACGTAAGCGATCGAGGGTTTGTTCGCGGAGTTGTTGTGTCATATCACCATTAAGTGCGGCAGAACGGAAACCATTTTTTTCAAGTAGTTCTGTAATGTCTAACGTACCGGTTTTAGTGCGAGCAAAGATAATCGCTGCATCAAAATTTTCCACTTCTAAGAAACGAAGAAGGGCTTCGTTTTTACGCACGCCGTGCACATACCAACAACTTTGCTCAATATCTGGAGCATTTTCGTTATTAACTTTGATCTTCACTTCTTTCGGATCATTCATAAAACGTTTCGTAATACGACGGATCGGTTCAGGCATTGTTGCAGAGAATAACGCTGTTTGGTGATTTTCTGGTAATTCTGCCATGACAGTTTCTACATCATCAATGAAACCCATACGTAGCATTTCATCAGCTTCATCTAATACGATAAAACGAAGTTCAGAAAGATTTAATGTGCCGCGACGAATATGGTCAAGAATACGACCTGGTGTACCCACAACCACTTGTGCGCCTTGTTTTAATGCACGAAGTTGGATGTCATAACGTTGGCCACCATATAAAGTAACAATGCGGGAGCCATGAGCATATTTAACAAATTGTTCGCACGCATCGGCAACTTGAATAGCAAGTTCGCGAGTAGGCGCCATCACTAACATTTGTGGATGTTTTTCACTTGGATTGATTTGCGCTAATAAAGGCAGAGCAAAAGCGGCGGTTTTACCACTACCTGTTTGTGCCATACCTAGCACATCATTGCCACTGAGCAAATGCGGAATACAAGCTTGTTGAATTGGAGAAGGGGTTTCAAAACCTAAGTCAGAAACAGCTTTTAAGATGAACTCAGGTAAGCCTAAGTCATTAAAAGTAATTTTGTCAGTCATTAAAATACTCGAATATAAATAAGGAAAGCTCAAAGAGGCCTTCGGTTTATTAAGTTGAGCAGAGCGAATGAATTTTTCTATTCGTTCTACTGCAAAGAGCGGTGAGTTTTGGATTGATTTTTAGAAAACAATCGCTTTTGTTACCGCACTTTTCTCTTCTTTTTCGTCTTCTGTTTGAACCGGTTTTAATTTCATGAGTTCAAACGCGGCAAAACGATACTCAACAAAGTTATAAACCTGATTTGCCATAGCTAGTTTAAATAAAGCTGCTGCTTCATCTACTAGCCCTACATTGAGTTTTTGTTTTGCTAGATAAAAATAGGTTTCTGTGAGAATTTCAGCATATTGTTGTGAATTTTCAGCAAATTCACTTGCACGTTGTTGTAATTCTTCTACAGAGATGCGTCCTAAGTAATATTGAACGATGTGTGTACCCCAGAAGTCCTCTGATAGCCCTTTTGCTCGTTCAACAAGGTTTTTTTGGGCTTCTTGTGGTTTTAATTTTTGTTCGTTCAAATATAGCCATAAGACACGATAGGGATCTTTTGTATCGGCTTGGTAGAACTGTAAGAAATCTTGCTGAGCAAGATGGTAGCGCCCTACATAATAAAAATTTAAACCGCGATTAAGGTGGGTATAGTCATAACTTGAGTCTAATTCAAACACAGTATTGAAAGCTTCCAATGCGCCGTCGTAATCTTCTTCAAGCAATAAATAAAGCCCTAAGTAATTGTACACAGATGCCATTTTAGGCTGTAATGCAAGGGCTTGAGTAAAATCGTAACGAGCAAGTCCCCATAATCCAAGGGAATCATAGAGTACGCCACGTTCAAAATGTAGTGATGCACGTTCTTCATTACTCATTTTTCCAACGAGTAGTACTTGGCTTAATCGCACGATCATCACTTCTTGTTCAAAGTGAGTATTCGGGTTTTGTTCAGCCAACACGACATGATTTTTAGACACAAAACCACTCCTAGACTGAACACAGCCTGCAAGGAGTAAGATCGCACATAAGCTAAATAAATAGACTATAAAATTGCGAGATAAGCGAAAACACCGCATTTGCTTTCTTTATGCCTAAAAGTTGGAAAACAACAAAACTTGGCAGCAGTTGCTACCAAGTTTTGATTCGATATTCCAAGATTATTCCTGTTCTTCTACAGAATCTTCTTGGTTAATTTCAGTTTCTTGTTTTGGAGCCAAGTCTTTCATTGTTAAACGAATACGACCTTGACGATCGATTTCAACAACTTTTACATTTACTTCTTGGCCCACTTGGAGGTAATCACTCACTTTCTCTACACGCTCTTCAGCAATTTGAGAAATATGAACTAAACCTTCTTTATTTCCAACGATTGCTACGAATGCACCAAAATCAGCAAGGCGAGTCACTTTACCTTTGTAAATTGCGCCAGCTTCAACTTCTGCAACGATTTCTTCAATACGTCCCATTACGTTTTTCGCTGCATTGCTGTCTACTGCGGCAATTTTCACTGTACCATCATCGTCGATATCGATAGAAGTACCAGTTTCTTCAGTTAATGAACGAATTGTTGCGCCACCTTTACCAATGACATCTTTGATTTTCTTAGGATCAATTTTCATTGTATAGATGCGCGGCGCATAATCGGAGATATCCGCGCGTGGAGCAGGGATTGCTTGTTCCATTACACCAAGAATGTGCATACGTGCACTTTTCGCTTGGTTTAATGCAATTTGCATAATTTCAGGGGTGATACCTTCAATTTTGATATCCATTTGAAGTGCGGTGACACCTTCGCGTGTACCCGCTACTTTAAAGTCCATATCACCTAAGTGGTCTTCATCACCTAAGATATCTGAAAGCACCACGAATTTCTCTTCTTCTTTCACTAAGCCCATTGCGATACCTGCAACAGCGGCTTTGATTGGTACACCTGCATCCATTAATGCTAAAGATGCACCACATACAGACGCCATAGAAGAAGAACCGTTAGATTCAGTGATTTCAGATACAACACGTACAACATACGGGAATTCTGCAAGGCTCGGCATAACCGCCGCTACACCACGTTTTGCTAAACGACCGTGACCGATTTCACGACGTTTTGGCGAGCCGATCATACCAGTTTCACCTACAGAGTATGGAGGGAAGTTGTAGTGGAATAAGAAGTGATCTTGACGTTCACCTGTTAATTCATCAATGATTTGTGCATCACGTTCAGTACCTAACGTTGCAACGGCTAATGCTTGTGTTTCACCACGGGTGAAAATTGCAGAACCGTGAGTACGAGGTAATACACCTGTGCAGATATCTAATGCACGAACGGTATCAACGGTACGGCCGTCAATACGCGGTTCACCCGCAATGATACGGCCACGGACGATTTGGCTTTCAAGTGCGGTGAAAATATCTACGATTTTACCTTCGCTGATTTCTTCATCTTCAGCTGTGATTTGTGCAATCACATCCGCTTTAATCGCATCGATTTGTTCGTAACGTGCTTGTTTTTCAGTAATGCGGTATGCATCGCCTAAACGTGCTTCAGCAATCGCTTTTACTTTGTTGATTAAATCTGTGTCTGGTTGTGGAGCAACCCAATCCCAACGTGGTTTACCCGCCTCTTTCGCGAATTCTTTAATTGCTTCAATCACAACTTGTTGTTGTTGATGACCGAATACGACCGCCGCTAACATTTGTTCTTCAGTTAAAATATCAGCTTCAGATTCAACCATTAATACGGCTTTGTCTGTACCTGCAACCACTAAGTCTAAACGGCTCTGTTTTTGTTCAGCTATCGTTGGGTTTAATACGAATTGATTGTCGATAAAACCAACACGTGCTGCACCGATAGGGCCGTTGAAAGGCACGCCAGATAAAGTTAATGCTGCAGAAGCACCAATCATTGCCACTAAGTCTGGGCTGATTTGTGGGTTTACAGAAACCACAGTTGCCACAACTTGGATTTCGTTGAAGAAACCTTCAGGGAATAATGGACGAATTGGACGGTCGATTAAACGTGCAATCAAAGTTTCGCCTTCAGATGGACGACCTTCACGTTTGAAGAAACCACCTGGGATTTTACCCGCCGCATAAGTACGCTCTTGGTAGTTTACGGTTAATGGGAAGAAGTCTTGACCTTCTTTCACATCTTTTTTAGCCACAACAGTAACGAATACCGTGGTATCGTCCATGCTTGCCATAACCGCAGCCGTTGCTTGACGTGCAATCGCGCCGGTTTCTAGAGTAACGGTATGTTGACCGTATTTAAATTGTTTAACAATTGGATTCACAATGTTTCCCTTAAAATTTATATTAAAAACAATGCCTTATTTTCCAGATTGCGACTAGCAAAAGAAATCTTTTGTAAAAATAACCGCCGAGCGCTTAAAATTGCTTTTGATAGCCGCACGCTAATGTAGAAAATAAAGCCTAGGCATTATACAGAGGTTTTTGTGTGATTGGTAACTTTATTTCATTTAACCGACTTGGTATCATAGGATAACTTTTAGCCACTATAAGGAAAATTCTATGATTATTAGCAGCTTAACCACCCCAAATTTTAAAGTTGGTTTACCAAAAGTGATTGCTGAAGTATGTGATTATTTGAATACGTTAGATTTGAATACGTTAGAAAATGGTCGCCATGATATTAACGATCAAATTTATATGAACGTAATGGAACCAGAAACTGCAGAATCAAGCAGCAAAAAAGCAGAATTACATCATGAATACTTAGATGTTCAGGTGTTAATCCGCGGCACGGAAAATATAGAAGTTGGCGCTAATTATCCTGATTTGTCTAAGTATGAATCTTACAACGAAGTGGATGATTATCAACTTTGTGCAGATATTGATGATAAATTCACCATCACAATGAAACCAAAAATGTTCGCTGTATTTTATCCTTACGAACCGCATAAGCCTTGCTGTGTAGTAAATGGAAAAACAGAAAAAATTAAAAAATTAGTCGTGAAAGTGCCTGTTAAATTGATTTAATTTTTGAAAAAGTGTTTATAAGGAAAAATTAATGAATATTGATGCATTTATTACAAAAACTAGAAAATTTTATAAGGAGCTTCAAGAACACACAGCAAGTCGATACCGTTCTTGGGAGTATTGCTATACTCAGTTTTATGAAGCTAGAAAAAATCCTGAAAGAGCTAATGTTGATAACTTGAGTTTACATTTGGCATTCTATTTAGCTAGTTGGGGGATGTATAGAGGTTCGTCCTTTTTATTACAATATGATTACACTATCCATACTTCAGTAGTAAAGGAAATATTAAAATCCGAATATAGCACATTATTTGGATTAGAGTGCAAAGAGTTAAATAATGAGCAAACCAGTTCGTTACTAAAGAAACTAAATAGTGAAATTAGTACCATTTATAATCCGTTTCGATTAGAACTAAAGGAAACAGAAGTAACACAAGATATTTCAAATATTTTAGTTTCTAAAGTTTTATTGGGCACATTAGGCTGTGTGCCAGCTTATGATCGTTTCTTTGTTGATGCAGTTAAAAAGAATAAAGTGACGACAGGAAATTACAATATAGCGTCTTTGCAGAAATTAATTAAATTTTATGAAGAGCATCAAGAAAAACTGGAAAATTTAAGAAGTGAATTTTTAATTAAATATGAATTTGATGGGGAAGAAAAAACTCTTGATTATCCTCAAATGAAGCTACTTGATATAGGATTTTGGAAAATTGGTTTTGATTTGTCGAAAGAGCCAAAATAGGTTTCCAAATTTAATAGAAAAAGTGCGATTAGAAATTTATATATTTTTCTGACCGCACTTTTTTATTATTTAATCACCGTAATTGACCATTTTGCATCATCAATTTGTTCGAAGTTTGTTACTTCATAACCTTCTTCTGCCGCCCAAGCAGGGATAGCTTCAGTAGCTTGGGTGCAGTCAAATTCAATTTCTAGGCTATCGCCTTTATTTAACTTAGCCATTGCTTCCTTGGCTTCAACGAGAGGAAAGGGGCAAACAAGGCCAAGTGTTGGTAATTTAACTATCATATAAACTCCTTATGATGCTTTTGCTAATTTTAAACGTTGTGGACGGATAATGGTGAAGTAGGCGGCCACCCAAGTGCCGAGAATCATCAATGGCAATGACACCCAGCCTTGCCAAGAGAAAAAGGCAGTTTCGACTAA
The DNA here is from genome assembly GCF_018829755.1 of Haemophilus sp. SZY H8. NCBI lineage: Bacteria > Pseudomonadati > Pseudomonadota > Gammaproteobacteria > Pasteurellales > Pasteurellaceae > Haemophilus > Haemophilus sp. SZY H8. Next base: position 610,237 of record NZ_JAHKJY010000001.1, on the reverse strand, counting down.
ACCGTTACCGATGGAACAGCCACCTGCAAGGGTTGCGCCAATACCCATGAGAATACCGCCGAGTCCGCTACGTAAAATTGTGGTGGCATCTGGTACACGGACACGAAATTCATTGCTTGCTTTCGCGCCGATGAATGACCCGATAAAAATCCCTAAGACCAAGAATACGCCCCAATTTATAAATTTATTGTCTCCAGTAACGAGGAATTGCATGATATTGGCTGATGGTCCAGTGATCCCGAGTCCAAATTCACGACCAGTAGCAACACTGAGTGGCCAAGCCGCAAGTGCGATTAATCCGATTAATACGGCAGAGAAAAATGGGTGCCAGCGTTTCTCAAATAATAAGTGAGGAAGCCCCGTTTTCTTTGGTTTTAATGCCGCGACTTTTACGCTTGGTTTGCTTAGGTGTTTGTATACATAGAAAGCCGTCACTAAAGTTAATAATGCGACTAACCACCAAGGTGAAATACCGAATGTATCGTAAATATTGCGTTGTTCAATATTGATACTGCGTAAGGTTTTATTGAATTCCCCTAATGGGCCAGTACGCATGATGGCGCTTAATAACATATAAGTGAATAAGGCGACCCAACTGCCGACTAAGCCTTCTGCAGCTCGGTACCATGTGCCTGTTGCACAACCGCCAGCAAGAACAATGCCGATACCAAACACAAAGGCACCGATAATCACGGCTAGAAAAGCAAAATTTTCAGCCGGATCCACATTTAATATACCGATTTCTTTTAAGAGAAAGAAACCAATAGATTGCACGGTAATCGCCAATAAAAGGGCTACAAACATTTTGTTATTTTTGGTGACATACATATCGCGAAATGCGCCAGTAATACAAAAGCGCCCACGCTGCATCACAAATCCGAGTAAAATTCCGCAAAGTAATCCGGTTAAAAGCATAAATATTCCTTCTATTTTAGAACTAAGTAGGTCGGTATTTTCTAAAAAAATAAGAAGGTAGCGCCAATAACTTTTAGCTAGAAAATATGTTTTTTTGATATAAAAAAAGTTCGGTCAAAAAATTTAGTGTTTTCTGACCGCACTTTGTCGTAAGTTATCTTAGTGTTAAGGGCAGGGTTTACTCACCATAATTTCAATTACTTGGCGATCGATGTGGTGCATACTCTTAGAAGCAATTGAGCATAGATTATCGATAGTGCGATCGAGATCATGCTCAACGATACCTTCATTGCCCGTAACATGGGTTTCGTCCATTGCCATAAGTACTGATTTATAGCCTGAAGCCACGCTGGTGGAGACTTTCATTGCACAGCTATTGGATGCACCATCGCAGATGATTCCGCTGATGTCACCAATCATGCTACAAATGCCCATACTTACCGTTTCAAATTTACCTGTAAGCAAATAGGCGATACCCGCACAGCTTCCCATTGATGCGGTTGTTACTGCGCAAAGGGCAGACAGTTTGGGTAATTTACTGTGGATATAGATGGCCATTAAATGTGATAAGAAGAGCGCTCGAAGGCATTTTTCTTCACTCACGTTTAAATAATCGGCGACTACAACTACTGGCATAGTAGCGGCAATCCCTTGGTTACCTGAACCAGAATTGCTCATTGCTGGCAATGTGGCTCCACCCATACGGGCATCGGAGGCTGCGGTAGTTTCAATCATGATTTTGCTGAGTAAATCATCTGACATTAAACCGCTACCAACTTGTTTACGTAACGTTCTACCAATGTGTAGGCCGTAATTTTCCCGTAATCCTTCGTTAGATAGTGCACGATTGAGCGCAGCAGCTTGTCCGATAAAGCGGATTTTATCGAGCTCAACTTCACAAGAAAATTCAAAGATTTCACGTGCACTCACCTGTTTGAAAATATCATAAGGATCGCAATCATTACATTCATCGTGTTCTTTCTCAAAAATGACCTCGCCATTTTTTTCAATCAAAATGATGTTAGTGTGTTGATCTTGAATTGCGACTTTCACGTAATCATTATCGGCAAACAATGTTGATTCTGAATATAAAATATGTTCGGTTTGATGAATATCTACACTCACTAATTTTTGTTCAAGCATAGTCTTGGCGGCAATAACTTGCTCTGGCGTGATGTGCTTTAACACTTCTAACTTACCCTCAGGGTCACCGCCCAATGCGCCAATTGCCGCAGCAATAGGTAATCCCACCATACCTGTTCCTGGCACTGCAACACCCAATCCATTTTTCATGAGATTAGGTGAGACTTTAGCTTCAATGCGTTCAGGTGTTTTGCCCAAATATTTCGCCGCTGTAGCAGATGCGAGCGCAAGAGAAATGGGTTCAGTACAGCCTAGGGCTGGCACAACATCATGTTTAACGATGTGGAGTAATGGTTTTTCAATTTTGTTAAGTCTTTCTTGATTCATAAAATTCTTTTTAAATACTGTCTTCTTTCTCTATGACTAATATACGCGCTTCGCCTTGTGGATGAGCTACATGTTCGGTACCGATACTCGCATAAAAAATATCACCCGTATGGAGCAATACGGCTTTCTCTTGGCCATTTTCTTTGTAGCGCATTTCGACCGTACCATCCATCACTGCAAAGACTTCTTCACCGTCATTGATATGCCATTTGTAAGGTTTATCTGTCCAGTGAAGACGCACGGAAATACCATTCATATTGGTAATATCGAGGGCTCCCCAAGCACGTTCTGCCGTAAAGTGGCGACTTTTAATAACTTTATTCATGATTAAATTCCTTAGTGCGCTTTATCCCAATTTTGTCCAACACCCACTTCCACAATCAATGGAACGACTAATTCAGCAGCGGCTTCCATGTGTTGTTTAATTTGCTCACGGAAAAATTCTACTTTTTCTGACCGCACTTCAAACACTAATTCATCATGTACTTGCATAATCATTTCAATATCTGGATCGTGACGGATTACTTCATCAATTTTAATCATCGCTCGTTTAATAATATCTGCAGCCGTGCCTTGCATCGGTGCATTAATTGCTACACGTTCAGCCCCTTTACGACGCATTGCGTTGCTAGAATTAATATCAGGTAAATATAAACGGCGACCAAATAGCGTTTCCACATAGCCTTGTGCTTTCGCTTTTTCACGGATATCGGTCATAAATTGCTGTACGCCAGGGTAGCGTTGGAAATATAAATCCATGTATTTTTGTGCATCTGGACGGGAAATTCCCAGTTGACGTGAAAGTCCAAAGGCAGACATTCCATAAATTAAGCCGAAATTAATCGCTTTAGCATTGCGACGTTGCTCACTGGAGACTTCATCTAATGATACACCGAAAATTTCAGCAGCCGTGGATCGGTGAATATCCTTGCCCTGAGAGAAGGCGTTAATTAAACCTTGATCGCCCGAAAGATGCGCCATAATACGTAACTCGATTTGAGAATAGTCAGCGGCGACAATAGAATAACCTTCACGTGCGATAAATGCTTGTCGAATACGACGACCTTCTTCATTCCGAATTGGAATATTTTGTAGGTTTGGATCACTTGATGATAAACGCCCTGTTGCCGTGACTGCTTGATGGTAAGAAGTATGTACTCGGCCTGTTTGTGAATTGACCATTTGAGGCAGTTTATCCGTGTAAGTGGATTTGAGTTTGCTCAACCCACGATGTTCGACCAAAATTTTTGGTAATTCGTGGCTATAGGCTAATTCTTCCAATACTTCTTCATTCGTTGATGGCGCACCTTTTGGCGTTTTTTGTAAAACAGGTAGTCCAAGTTTATCGAACAAAATTTCTTGTAATTGTTTGGTGGAGGCCAAATTAAATGGCTGACCTGCTAATGCGTAAGCTTGTTCCTCAAGTGCGGTTAATCTTGCAGCAATTTCGTTAGATTGTATAAAGAGGGCATCACTATCAATCAAAACGCCTGAGCGTTCCATACGAGAAAGCACATGAAGTAATGGTAATTCCATTGTTTTATATAATTCAACAAGTGTTGGTTCTTCTTGCAGTTTCAACCACAGCGCTTGCTGTAATTTCATTGTCACATCAGCATCTTCTGCCGCGTATTCTGTGGCTTGTTCTAATGGAATTTGATTAAACGTAAGCTGACCTTTCCCTTTTCCTGCAATGCTTTCAAATGCGATAGTCTCATGCCCTAAATAACGTTTAGCTAAATCGTCCATATTATGACGACCCGTACTATTTAGCGTATAAGAAAGCAACATCGTATCAAATTCAACACCTTGTAATTCAATGCCATGACGGGCAAAAATACTTTCATCAAATTTAATATTTTGTCCAATTTTGTGAATGTCAGGATTTTCTAAAATTGGTTTGATAGCCGCAAGTGCGGTCGATTTTTCGAGTGTTTTTGGTGCATCCAAATAATCTAATTGCAATGGTAAATAAGCTGCTTCGCCATTTTCAAGACCAAAAGAGATACCTACTAAATTTGCAGACATATAATCAAGACTGTCTGTTTCAGTATCGACTGCAATGAGTTTTGCTGCATTGAGTTTTTCAATCCAGCGCGTTAAATCTGTTTGAGTGAGCAAGGTTTCATATTTTGTACGATCGATTTGAATTTTAGGCGCGTTCTCCACCGCACTATTTCCCACCGAATTTTGAGCTGGTGATGTCGCCTGATACTGGTTCATTTTCACTGGTTGTTCACCGGTTTGGGTTATGGAGTCTGCGCCATTTATCACTTCATTAAGCCAGCGTTTAAATTCGTAGCGAGCAAAATATTCAATAAGTTGATCGTTTTTGCTTTCTCCAAGCAACAATTCATCTGTTGTCACGTTAAGTTCAACATCTGTTTTGATGGTTGCTAATGTATAAGAAAGATCGGCATTAGTTTTTTCTGCCAATAATTTTTCACCTAGTTTTTTCGCCCCACGAATTGGCAATTCTGCTACTTTCTCAAGATTGGCATAAATTTCAGCCATACTTCCGATACCTTGCAGTAAACCAAGAGCGGTTTTTTCGCCAACGCCAGCAACGCCCGGAATATTATCTGCACTATCGCCCATGAGTGCTAGATAATCAATAATGAGTTCAGGTGGAATACCGTATTTTTCAATCACGCCCTCGCGATCCAATAAGCTATTATTCATGGTGTTGATGAGCATAATATTGTCATCAACTAACTGTGCCATATCTTTATCGCCAGTACTAATGAGCACTTTTTTACCCAAACGCGATGCTTGTAGTGCGAGAGTGCCGATCACATCATCAGCTTCAACCCCTTCCACCACTAAAAGCGGAATCCCCAGTGCACGAATCATATCGTGCAAAGGCTGAATTTGTTTGCGTAAATCATCAGGCATTGGTGGACGGTGAGATTTATATTGTTCAAACATTTCATCACGAAATGTTTTCCCTTTTGCATCAAAAACAACAGCTATATGAGTGGGCTGCACTTGTGAGATGAGGCTTTTTAACATATTTAAAACGCCATACATCGCACCTGTTGGCTCACCTGCGGCATTAGTTAAAGGAGGAAAGGCATGAAATGCACGATATAAATAAGAAGAACCATCCACTAGCACAAGCGGATTTGTTGCAATTTGGGCCATAAAAATCTCGTTTTAAACTGAAAAATGCGGGCATTATAGCGTAATTTATGGTGATGAGCGAACGGCGGATTCAATGTAAAATTTGTGACGAACGTTTTTTGCTATGGCATAATATCAACCACTCAAATATTTAATTTAAGGAAATCAAATGTCGTTAAAATTGGTCGAAATTTTAGTTTTGGGTCAGGTCTTGCGTTTAAACGTGCCCGTTGAACAAGAAGAATTACTGCGCCAAGCTGCGCGTAATTTAGATATATTGGTTTCCGAAATGAAAGAAAAGACAGGCCTTATTCAGCTTGATCGTGTGCTTTCGATTGTGGCTCTCAATTTGAGTTTTGAATTAACACAAGAAAAGAATAAAACACTACAAATAGAAGATGTGTTGAGAACGAAAATCCAGCAATTGGATCATTCTTTAGGAAGTGTTCGAGTATTAAAAGAATAAAATCAGTGATTAATTGTGGCTGAAAATTTAATGATTTTCAGCCGTTTTTTATAGCGTTAGACACGCTTGTATAGTCCATTTTCATTCAAAATTAAATCTTGCAATTCAAGATCGAGCAACTGAACAAGTAAAACATCGACACTCAAGTTAAATTCTTCAGCTAAATCATCAATGCTCACAGGCGTGTAACCGATACGCGAGTAAAGTTTCGGGTGACTTGGGGCTTCTACTAATCGGCGAGGATCGGGTGGTGGCGTGTAATTAGGCACTGCGATCTGGTCAAAATCGATTTCAGTTTGGCTATGGATCGAATGTTGGTAGAGGGTTTCCAAAATATCCTTTGCATTTTCCACCAACATTGCGCCTTGTTTAATGAGACGATTACAACCTTGGCTAAATTCACTTTGAATATTGCCTGGCACAGCAAAAACCTCTCGGTTTTGTTCCAATGCATACCGAGCGGTAATCAGAGAGCCGCTTTTTTCCGTGGCTTCAACCACTAATGTCCCAACCGAAAGCCCGCTAATAATCCTATTACGACGAGGGAAGTTTATCGCAATTGGTGCTTGGTTTGGTAAAAACTCAGAAACTAATGTACCGTTGTTTTGCAAAATGAGTTCTGAAAGTTTTCGATGCTTTACGGGATAAATTTGTTCTAATCCGCTTCCTAAAACTGCAATGGTTTGTCCTTGAATATCAACAACTGCTTGATGGCAATGCCCATCTATTCCCAACGCAAGTCCACTGGTAATCGTAAAGCCAGCCAATGAAAGTTCCGTAGCAAAATATTTAGCCCAATATTCACCATAAGCTGTGCAGTAGCGACTTCCCACCATAGCAATTTGACGTTGTGAAAGTGCGGTTAAATTTCCTTTTACAAATAGCAGAGGAGGAAAGCTCGCTATCTGTTTCAATAGAAAGGGGTAAAAAGGGGAAAAATAATTCACCAAATGATTTCCCTCTTTTTGTGACCACTCTAGCGCTGGCTCAATAAATTTTGTTTCAGGCTTGAACCAACGACGAATTTGAATGGCTCCCCATCCCATTTGTCGAAAAGCAACATCATCATAATTGAGCAACTCATCTAGCGTAATATTGGATAAAATTTTATCAATGCCCACTCCGCCAAGTTTAGGGACTTGCATTAGGCGGAGTAGCGTGTAAGTAATATCGTGCATGCTTTTTCCTTTTTGATTTGAAAATTTAGTATGGAAAAAACGAGTGAAAGAAACGATTAACTTGAAAGCATTTTGCGATATAGATCGCAAAAATTCTTTTTGATGAGTAAAAAATTGCAAAATTTTTCTTATTTTGAAAATGTAGAAAATTCAATAATAAAAATTTGCCGATTATAATCTACTTGGTTGAATATTCTTTTTATTTTGAATTTATTAGTTAAATGTATATTTTGTTTTGTGTTGAGATGATTGTTTTTGATATAAAACGCTAAAAAATAGTTTGACAGCCAGTTTTTTATTCGTAATATGAAAAGTGTTTTACACAGAAGGATTTTTATTTATGTCTCGTATTGTTTCTTTATCTCTCAACCTGCTGCTCTCACATTTTGTGTGCGGCTAAGTTGTGGATGAAAAACATCAGATGTAAATACCCAATTTTAAACCCGCACTTTATAAGCTGCGGGTTTTTTGTCTAAAAAATACAGGAAAATGCGCCGCACTTTCGGAGTGATTTAAGAAGGATATAAATTATGATAGATCGCGTTATTATTTTTGATACGACTTTGCGTGATGGGGAACAGGCATTAAAAGCAAGTTTGACGGTAAAAGAGAAATTACAGATTGCTTTAGCACTTGAACGTTTAGGCGTGGATGTAATGGAAGTGGGGTTCCCCGTTTCTTCTCAAGGAGATTTTGAGTCTGTTCAAACCATTGCGCGTCATATCAAAAATTCTCGTGTTGCCGCGTTATCTCGAGCTGTAGATAAAGACATTGATGCCGCATACGAGGCATTGAAAGTCGCTGAAGCATTCCGTATTCATACATTTATTGCAAGTTCCGCATTGCACGTTGAAGCGAAATTAAAACGTTCTTTTGATGATGTGGTAGGAATGGCAGTTGCAGCAGTGAAACGCGCACGTAATTATACGGATGATGTTGAGTTTTCTTGCGAAGATGCCGGCCGTACAGGTATTGATAATATCTGCCGAATTGTAGAAGCCGCAATCAATGCAGGTGCAACTACAGTAAATATTCCCGATACAGTAGGTTTTTGTTTACCAAATGAATACGGCAACATTATTGCTCAAGTGCGCAATCGCGTGCCAAATATCGATAAAGCTGTGATTTCTGTGCATTGCCATAATGACTTAGGTATGGCAACCGCTAATTCTTTAACTGCAGTACAAAATGGTGCGCGTCAAATTGAATGTACTATCAACGGTATCGGCGAGCGCGCAGGCAATACCGCCTTGGAAGAAGTGGTGATGGCAATGAAAGTTCGCCAAGAATTTATGGGTGTAGATACTCGTATCAATACTCAAGAAATTCATCGTGTGAGTCAAATGGTTAGCCAGCTTTGCAATATGCCGATTCAGCCGAATAAAGCCATTGTGGGTTCAAATGCTTTTGCGCACTCTTCTGGCATCCATCAAGATGGTATGTTGAAAAACAAAAATACCTACGAAATCATGTCTCCAGAAACGATCGGTTTGAAAAAAGAAAAATTGAATTTAACTGCACGTTCTGGTCGTGCAGCGGTAAAAGGTCATATGACGGATATGGGCTATAACGAACAAGATTACGATTTGGATAAATTGTACGATGCCTTCTTAAAATTAGCCGATAAAAAAGGTCAAGTGTTTGATTATGATTTGGAAGCATTGGCGTTTATTGATATGCAACAAGGTGATGAAGATCGTTTAGTATTAGATAAACTTTCTGCTCATTCAACGAAAGAATATCCAGCAACAGCCTTTGTTCAATTGAAGTTGGATGGCGAGAAATTAAGTACGTCTTCAATTGGCGGCAATGGCCCAGTGGATGCCGTTTACAACGCCATCTTAAATTTAACTGGCTTAGAAATCAAAATGTCTCACTATAACTTAACCGCCAAAGGCGAAGGCGCAGAAGCCTTAGGTCAGGTGGATATTGTGGTGGAACATGAAGGCCGTAAATTCCATGGTGTTGGTTTAGCGACAGACATCGTTGAATCTTCTGCACTTGCTTTAGTCCACGCGATCAATGCGATTTATCGAGCGCATAAAGTCGCCGATATTAAAAGCCACAAATATCATTAACCCAATTCCCCTCTTTATAAAAGAGGGGAGAAAATATGAAAAAATTAACCGCACTTTAGTGTGACTGAAATAGGAAAAACAATATGCAATCATACAACATCGCAGTTCTACCAGGAGACGGTATCGGTCCGGAAGTGATGGCTGAAGCCATTAAAGTATTAAACAAAGTCCAAGAAAAATTCGGTTTTAAACTTAACTTCAATGAATTTTATGTAGGCGGCGCTGCAATTGATCACTGCGGTTGCCCATTACCGGCAGAAACCTTAAAAGGTTGTGATGAGGCTGATGCGATTTTGTTTGGTTCTGTTGGTGGCCCAAAATGGACAAATTTACCACCGGATCAACAACCAGAACGCGGTGCATTGTTACCATTGCGTAAACATTTCAAATTATTCTGCAATCTCCGCCCTGCTACCCTTTATAAAGGACTCGAAAAATTCTGTCCATTACGTGCTGATATTGCTGCGAAAGGTTTTGATATGGTGGTGGTTCGTGAATTAACAGGCGGAATTTATTTCGGTCAGCCTAAAGGCCGTGAGGGCGAAGGCGCACAAACCAAAGCATTTGATACGGAAGTGTATTACAAATATGAAATCGAGCGTATTGCTAGAGCTGCTTTTGAGGCAGCAATGAAGCGCAATAAAAAAGTCACTTCTGTGGATAAAGCGAACGTATTACAGTCTTCTATTTTATGGCGTGAAACCGTGACAGAAATTGCAAAAGAATATCCAGAAGTCACCTTAGAGCATATCTATATCGACAACGCGACCATGCAGTTAATCAAAGCGCCTGAGTCTTTCGATGTGCTACTCTGCTCTAACATTTTTGGCGATATTATTTCTGATGAAGCAGCGATGATCACGGGTTCTATGGGGATGTTGCCATCCGCTAGCTTAAACGAAGAAGGTTTCGGCCTATATGAACCGGCTGGCGGTTCCGCTCCAGATATTGCAGGCAAAGGCATTGCTAATCCAATCGCACAAATTCTTTCTGCGGCAATGATGCTGCGTTACAGCTTCAACTTAAACGAAGCCGCAGATGCCATTGAAAATGCGGTACAAAAAGTCTTAGCAAAAGGTCACCGTACGGGTGATTTAGCCGATGACTCTACACCTGTTTCAACTGCGGAAATGGGCACATTGATTGCTAACGCAATCTAATAAAAAACAATGAAAGTGCGGTTCAAAAATACCTCGGATTTTAACCGCACTTACCCTAACAAAAGCCTCTAACGAATTGAGAAATATTATGGCAAAAACACTTTACGAAAAATTATTTGATTCGCACATTGTGTATGAAGCAGAGGGCGAAACGCCGATTTTGTATATCAACCGTCATTTAATCCATGAAGTAACCAGTCCGCAAGCTTTTGATGGGCTACGTGTTGCGGGGCGCCAAGTGCGTCAAGTGAATAAAACTTTCGGCACAATGGATCACAGCATTTCTACTCAAGTACGCGATGTGAACAAACTTGAAGGACAAGCGAAAATCCAAGTGTTAGAACTTGATAAAAACACCAAAGCGACGGGTATTAAATTATTTGATATGACAACGAAAGAGCAGGGAATCGTACATGTGATGGGGCCTGAACAAGGATTAACCTTACCGGGTATGACAATTGTTTGTGGTGATTCCCACACAGCCACCCACGGAGCATTTGGTGCTTTGGCATTTGGTATCGGCACCTCCGAAGTAGAACACGTATTAGCCACACAAACCTTAAAACAAGCTCGCGCCAAAAGCATGAAAATTGAAGTGCGTGGCAAGGTGGCACCGGGCATTACCGCCAAAGACATTATTCTTGCCATTATCGGCAAAACCACTATGGCGGGCGGTACAGGCCATGTAGTGGAATTCTGTGGCGAAGCGATTCGTGATCTTTCTATGGAAGGCCGTATGACCGTTTGTAATATGGCGATTGAAATGGGCGCGAAAGCCGGCTTAATCGCACCAGATGAAACCACTTTCGAATACTTAAAAGGTCGTCCGCACGCACCGAAAGGTAAAGATTGGGATGATGCTGTTGCTTATTGGAAAACCTTAAAATCTGATGACGATGCAAAATTTGATACGGTGGTAACATTAGAAGCAAAAAACATCGCACCACAAGTAACTTGGGGTACCAACCCGGGGCAGGTTATTTCTGTGAATGAAACCGTACCAAATCCGCAAGAAATGGCAGATCCTGTACAGCGTGCTTCGGCGGAAAAAGCCTTACATTATATTGGCTTAGAAGCTGGCACTAATTTAAAAGAAGTTAAAGTTGATCAAGTATTTATCGGATCTTGCACCAACTCGCGCATTGAAGATTTACGCGCAGCAGCGGCAGTGATGAAAGGTCGTAAAAAAGCCGACAATGTAAAACGGATTTTAGTGGTACCAGGTTCCGGTTTAGTGAAAGAACAAGCGGAAAAAGAAGGCTTGGATAAAATCTTTATTGAGGCAGGTGCTGAATGGCGTAATCCAGGTTGTTCAATGTGCTTAGGAATGAACGATGACCGTTTAGGTGAATGGGAACGTTGTGCTTCTACTTCAAATCGTAACTTTGAAGGTCGCCAAGGCCGTAATGGACGAACTCACTTGGTGAGCCCTGCGATGGCAGCGGCTGCGGGAATGTTCGGTAAATTCGTTGATATTCGTGACGTAACATTAAACTAAGGAGCAGAAAATGGCAGGATTTAAACAACTTTCAGGCCTAGTAGTGCCATTGGATGCGGCAAACGTGGATACTGATGCGATTATTCCAAAACAATTTTTACAAGCCATTACCCGCGTGGGTTTCGGTAAACACTTATTCCATGAATGGCGTTATTTGGATGTAGAAGGCACCAAGCCAAACCCTGATTTCGTATTGAATTATCCACAATATCAAGGCGCGACCATTTTATTAGCACGTAAAAACCTAGGCTGTGGTTCGTCTCGTGAACATGCACCTTGGGCATTAGCCGATTACGGTTTCAAAGTAATGATCGCACCAAGTTTTGCGGATATTTTCTACAACAACAGCTTAAATAACCACATGTTACCGATTCGTTTAAGCGAAGAAGAAGTAGAAGAAATTTTCCAATGGGTGTGGGCAAATGAAGGCAAACAAATCCATGTGGATTTAGAAGCGATGACCGTAACCGTAGGTGACAAAGTCTATCACTTTGAACTGGATGAATTCCGCCGTCATTGTTTGTTAAACGGCTTGGATAATATTGGTTTAACCCTTCAACACGAAGACAAAATCTCAGAATACGAGAAAAACATCCCAGCGTTCTTGCGCTAAAAAGATAAAAGTGCGGTGATTTTTCACCGTACTTTTTGATCTAATCTAACGTTTTAATGATTCCATTATCGACTGAAAACATTTTTCTGTTTTCGACTTGCATCTCTTTTAATTGTTCTTGAGTAATGGCGGTAACAAACACTTGTGAACCGCTTTGTTGTAATCGTTCTGCTAATAATGCTCGCTTATATTGATCCAATTCCGATGCAAAATCATCGATTAAAAAAATACAATGGCGTTGCTTTTCTTTCATTAAATGCTCGCCTTGAGCCAGTCTCAATGCGCACATTAAAAGTTTAAGTTGTCCACGAGAAAGTACATCTTCCACCGGTAATCCCTGTGCTTTGAAACGAAAATCAGCTTTTTGAGGTCCAGAAAATGTGTAATTTAAGGCACGATCTCGTTCAAAATTTTGCTCAAGAACCTCTGCGTAATCTGTATTTTTTTCCCATCCTTGATGAAAGCTGACATTAATTTCTAATTCAGGGAGGAAAAGTTGGCAAGTTTGCTCGATTTCAGGGCGTAGTGCTTCTGCATAGTCGGCACGCCATTGACTCACTTGATGAGCGAGTTTGGCAAGCTCGACATCCCAAACTTTAATAGCGGAGTAGGGCTGATTTTGTGCAAGCGCTGCATTTCTTTGTTTGAGTAATCGATTAAGGTTGCTCCAGGCAGCATAAAAACTTGTTTGATGGTGAAACAGTCCCCAATCCAAAAATGCTCGACGATAACTTGGCCCACCATTCAGTAAGGTTAAGCCTTCTGGGGTGATTAATTGCATTGGTAAAAGATGAGCAAGATCGGAAATTTTATTGCCATCTTCGCCGTTAATTTTTACTAACGTATTGCCTTGACGAAGTTTTTGTAACCCCACTGACCATTGATGTTGGCTTTCTTGGATTTGTCCAAATAGAGTAAAGTGAGGTTCGTCGTAAGAAATGATGCGATTTGTTACCGCACTTTTGAATGAGCGTCCGTGACCAAGATAAAAAATTGCTTCCAATAAGCTCGTTTTCCCGCTGCCATTGTTACCGACCAAAAAGTTAAAGCCGGGATCAAAATTAAGATCCACGGCTGTTAAGTTACGAAATTTTTCTACCAGTAAGCGCGAAATCGCCATATTATAAACGCATTGGCATAATTACATATTCGCTACTGCTATCTTCGCAGTTTTCGATTAAGCAACTGGAAGAGGGATCAGTTAAGCGCATGCGAACTTGATTGCATTTAAGCGCATTTAAAACATCAAGAATATAGGTGACATTAAAGCCCACTTCTAATTCTTCGCCATTGTAATTTACATCGACGATTTCTTCCGCTTCTTCATGTTCGGTGTTGGAGGCGGTAATTTTTAGTTGGTTTTCGCTTAAGTTTAAACGTACGCTACGCACACGCTCATTCGATAAGATTGATGCGCGAACAAAGGCTTGTTTAAGGATTTCCCAGCTGCCTTCGACAATTTTCGTTGCGTTACGAGGCAGCACTCGGCGATAGTCGGGGAAACGACCATCAATTAATTTTGATGTAAATACAATGTTTTTTAGATGAATACGTAAATTGTTGGTACCGATTTGTAAACGCGCGGGTTCATCGCTTGTTTCTAATAAGCGAACAAGTTCTAACACGCCTTTACGCGGTAAAATCACAGAATGATTTTGTAATTCTTGTTCAAGTGAGATAGTACAGACAGCAAGTCTATGACCATCTGTCGCCACAGTACGCAATAAATTGCCTTCTGTTTCAAACTTCATGCCATTTAAGAAATAGCGCGCATCTTGGTTTGCCATGGAAAATTGAGTGGCTTCAATTAAACGGCGCAAGGTATTTTGCGGTAGTTCAAAATCTACTTCAGACTGCCAATCCGTGAGGTTTGGATATTCTTCTGCTGGTTGAGTTGTGAGTGTAAAACGGCTACGCCCAGATTGCACTAGTGCACGGTCTTCTTCAAAAGTAACCGTGATTTCTGAATCATCAGATAAAGTGCGGCAAATATCTAAGAATTTTTTTGCTGGAATCGTGAAGGTGCCATTTTCAGAAGACGATGAAAGCTGAGTTTGACTCGATAATTCGACTTCCAAATCTGTGCCTGTGATAGTCAATAGATTGTCTTCAATTTGCAACAACACGTTGTTTAACACAGGAATGTTTGGACGATTACTCAATACGCCGCATACTTGTTGCAACGGTTTTAATAAATTTTCTCTTGAAATACTAAATTGCATTGCGTTCTCCTTTTATGCGGACAAAGTGCGGATTAAATTCGCCCAATCTTCTTGAATGCTATTATCTTGCTCGCGGAATTTTGGTACTTCGCGGCAAGCGTTTAATACGGTCGTGTGATCACGGTCAAAGGCACGACCGATTTCAGGCAAACTGCGGTTTGTTAATTCTTTTGCTAATGCCATGGCAATTTGGCGAGGACGAGTCACTGAACGCGCACGACTTTTTGATTTTAAATCTGAAACCTTAATTCGATAATATTCAGCCACTACTTTTTGAATATTTTCAATAGTAACTAAGCGTTCTTGCAGAGCCAAAATATCTTTTAAGGTGTCACGCACGAAATCAATATCAATGTCACCGCCTTTGAAGTCTTGCATTGCTTTCACTCGATTTAATGCCCCTTCAAGTTCACGCACGTTGGTACGCAAGCGTTGAGCAATGAAGAAAGCGACTTCTTCTGGCAAGTTCATATTATGTTCTTCTGCCTTTTTCAATAAAATCGCTACACGCGTTTCAAGATCGGGCGGCTCAATGGCTGTTGTTAAGCCCCAGCCAAAACGTGATTTTAAACGTTCTTCAATTCTTTCAATTTCTTTAGGATAACGATCCGATGTTAAGATAATTTGGCGACCAGTTTCAAATAAGTTATTGAATATATGGAAGAATTCTTCTTGAGTTTTTTCTTTTTCAGCGAAGAATTGAATATCGTCCACTAAAAGCGCATCGAGAGAACGATAGAATTTTTTGAATTGATCCATTTTATTATCACGCACTGCTTTTACCATATGTTGCATAAAGTTATTTGCGTGAATATAAAGCACACGCGCATTCGGTTTATTGGCTAAAATACCGTTGCCAATCGCGTGTAATAAGTGGGTTTTCCCTAAACCTGTACCACCATATAAGAAGAATGGATTGGCTGAAGGTTCACCTGGCGCTTGAGCAAGTTTTTGACCAACTGCACGTGCGAGTTGGTTCGATTTACCTTCAACAAAGTTATCAAATAAGTGTTTAGTATTTAGATGGGATTCAAATTTTACTGAAGCACTAGATTCAGCTTGAAAATCTACCGCACTTTCTGTTTTAGGATTGCCACTTGGTGCACTTTCTACTACTTTAGGTGCAGGTTTGACCCCTTCTTTTAAAGAAATTCGAAGTTCAGGATTTTGTGCAAGTGTTTGACAAATTTGCTGGATTTGTGCGAGATAATGAGTTTCTACCCAACCTTTCACAAACATATTAGAAGCATATAGAACAATGTGGTTATCCGCCACCACATCAGCCTGTAAAGGACGAAGCCAAGTGCTAAGATCGCTGGCCGAAACTTGATCTTGAAGTTGTAACAGGCAACTTTGCCAAAGATTTGAGAGATTCACAAAAGGATCCTTGTTGTTTTTGTAATAGAGAAAAGTGCGGTAAAAATTGGCGGAGATTTTACAATAAATGCGTGGAAAGATCTTCTAAAAAATCGGCTTGAGATTTATACAAAAATCCGTATAATCCCCCCGATTTTGGAAGTTCGAGAGTTTTTCCCGAAAAATTTCCGTTTCTTATTTGACGAACGCGTATTTTATGATTAAAATTGCGCTCTATTTTTATTAACTTATAATCTGGATTTAGGTAGATTACAATGAAACGTACATTTCAACCTTCTGTATTAAAACGTAGTCGTACTCACGGTTTCCGTGCTCGTATGGCAACTAAAAATGGCCGTCAAGTTTTAGCGCGTCGTCGTGCTAAAGGTCGTAAAAGTTTATCTGCATAATCACCGTTCTTAGTGGTTAAGCTGAACTTTTCAAGGGAGTTACGTTTGTTAACTCCCGTTCAATTCAAAAATGTCTTCGAACAACCGTTCAGAGCTAGCACTCCAGAAATAACCATCCTTGCCAGAAAAAATAATCTTGAGCATCCTCGCTTAGGTTTGACTGTGGCTAAAAAACACTTAAAACGAGCCCATGATCGTAATCGTATTAAACGCTTAGTACGAGAAAGTTTTCGTTTATCGCAACATCGTTTACCAGCATGTGATTTTGTTTTTGTTGCAAAAGGTGGTATTGGTAAGCTTGATAATAGCTCTTTTGTGCAAATCTTAGAAAAATTATGGCAACGACACATTCGTTTGGTGCAAAAATCTTAATTGGATTTATTCGTTTCTATCAACTTGTTATTAGTCCTCTTATCGGGCCTCGTTGTCGGTTTGTGCCCACTTGTTCTTGCTATGGCATTGAAGCGTTAAAAACACATGGATTGTTAAAAGGTAGTTGGCTTACTCTAAAACGTGTATTAAAATGTCACCCCTTGAACGCTGGTGGATTCGATCCTGTTCCACCTAAAATCAATAATAACGATGAGAAAAAATAATGGACTCAAGACGTAGCCTATTAGTGTTAGCGCTAATTTTTATTTCTTTCCTTGTTTATCAGCAATGGCAGTTGGATAAAAATCCACAAGTGCCAACTGAGCAAACAACTTCAATGACAGCCAATTCTGATGTTCCGGCAAGTTCTCCTTCTTCTAATTCACAAGTCGTAGCAGATTCTCAAACTCATGGCCGTATTATTACTCTTGAAAACGATGTACTTCGTTTGAAAGTTGATACTTTAGGCGGTGATGTAATTAGTTCTGAATTATTAAAATATGATGCAGAATTGGATTCAAAAACACCGTTTGAGTTATTAAAAGACACCAAAGAACATGTGTATATTGCGCAAAGTGGTTTAATTGGTAAAAACGGTATCGATACTCGTTCCGGTCGTGCGCAATATCAAATTGAAGGTGATAATTTTAAATTAGCAGATGGTCAAGAATCTCTTTCTGTGCCTCTTCTTTTTGAAAAAGATGGTGTAACTTATCAAAAAATCTTCGTATTAAAACGTGGTAGCTATGATTTAGGCGTAGATTACAAGATTGATAACCAAAGTGGTCAAGCTATTGAAGTAGAGCCTTATGGTCAATTAAAACATTCTATTGTTGAAAGCTCTGGTAATGTCGCAATGCCAACTTATACTGGTGGCGCATATTCTTCTTCAGAAACAAACTATAAAAAATATAGTTTTGGCGATATGAAAGATAATAATCTTTCTATTGATACTAAAGCTGGTTGGGTTGCAGTATTACAGCATTATTTCGTATCTGCCTGGATTCCTAATCAAGATGTAAATAATCAACTTTACACAATTACAGATACTAAAAATAATGTCGCTTCAATCGGTTATCGTGGTCCAGTTGTGACAATTCCTGCTGGTGGTCAAGAGACGATTACAAGTTCATTATGGACTGGGCCTAAACTTCAAAATCAAATGGCTACCGTAGCAAACCATTTAGATTTAACAGTTGATTACGGTTGGGCTTGGTTTATTGCTAAACCGTTATTCTGGTTATTAACCTTTATTCAAGGGATTGTATCTAACTGGGGCTTAGCGATTATCTGTGTAACAATCGTGGTGAAAGCAATTTTGTATCCACTTACGAAAGCACAATATACTTCAATGGCTAAAATGCGTATGTTGCAACCTAAAATGCAAGAAATGCGTGAGCGTTTTGGTGATGATCGCCAACGTATGAGCCAAGAAATGATGAAACTTTATAAAGAAGAAAAAGTAAATCCACTTGGTGGTTGTTTGCCAATTCTTCTTCAAATGCCAATCTTCATTGCATTGTATTGGACATTTATGGAAGCTGTTGAACTACGCCATGCTCCGTTCTTTGGTTGGATTCAAGATTTATCAGCACAAGATCCTTATTATATTTTCCCTATTTTAATGGGTATCTCAATGTTCTTGTTGCAAAAAATGTCGCCAACACCAGTGGCTGATCCAATGCAGCAAAAAGTGATGAACTTTATGCCATTAGTGTTTATGTTCTTCTTCTTATGGTTCCCTGCTGGTTTAGTGTTGTATTGGTTAGTTTCTAACTTAATTACAATTGCACAACAGCAATTGATTTACCGTGGATTAGAGAAAAAGGGATTACATTCTCGTAAGAAATAATCTTAAATGAATGGAAAGAAAGGCACCAAAAGTGCCTTTCTTTGTTTTATCAGTCGTGGTAAATATTGCTACGGTTAATGATAGTAATAGCGCTGTTGGTAAATATATACATTTTCTCAATAGGGTAATATTACGATTAGTCTAGAGTATGCTTACTCTACGTGATAATAGGTTTTTTATGAAAGAAACAATCGTTGCTCAAGCTACTGCGCCAGGTCGTGGTGGCATTGGGATTTTAAGAGTCTCTGGGCCTTTAGCAACAGAAGTTGCACAAGCGGTGTTAGGGAAATGTCCTAAGCCAAGAATGGCTGATTATCTCCCTTTTAAAGATGCTGATGGCACTATTTTAGATCAAGGGATTGCCCTTTACTTCAAATCACCAAATTCATTTACTGGTGAGGATGTATTAGAATTGCAAGGTCACGGTGGGCAGGTTGTATTAGATTTATTACTCAAACGTATTTTACAAATTGATGGAATCCGTTTGGCGAGACCGGGTGAGTTTTCTGAACAAGCTTTTTTGAATGATAAATTGGATCTTGCTCAAGCGGAAGCCATTGCAGATTTAATTGATGCGACATCAGAACAAGCAGCGCGCTCAGCATTAAAATCTTTGCAAGGTGAATTTTCAAAGAAAGTAAATGAATTAGTTGAATCGGTTATTTACTTACGTACCTATGTGGAAGCGAGCATTGATTTTCCTGATGAAGAAATTGATTTCTTGGCGGATGGAAAAATTGAAGCAAACTTACGCGGTATTATTAATCAGTTAGAAGATGTTCGCTCTGAAGCCAAACAAGGTTCTATTTTACGTGAAGGCATGAAAGTGGTGATTGCCGGTCGTCCGAATGCAGGCAAATCGAGCTTGCTTAATGCGCTTGCTGGTCGCGAAGCGGCTATCGTCACGGATATTGCGGGTACAACGCGCGATGTATTGCGTGAGCATATTCATATTGACGGCATGCCATTGCATATTATTGATACCGCGGGTCTTCGAGATGCAACCGATGAAGTCGAGCGCATTGGCATTTCTCGCGCATGGACGGAGATTGAACAAGCCGATCGTATTATTTTGATGTTAGATAGTAGCGATCCTGAAAGTGCAGATTTAAGTAAAGTTCGGTCAGAATTTTTAGCAAAATTACCCACAACGTTGCCTGTCACTATTGTTCGAAACAAAATTGATTTAAATGGCGAACAAGCAAATGAAAGCGAAGAAGACGGGTATCAAATGATTAGTCTTTCCGCTCAAACACATGATGGTGTACAACTTTTACGTGATCATTTGAAACAAGCAATGGGTTTCCAAACAGGCATGGAAGGCGGCTTTTTAGCTCGTCGTCGTCATTTAGATGCCCTTGAGAAAGCCGCAGAACATTTACAAATTGGTTTGGTTCAACTTACAGAATTTCACGCAGGAGAACTTTTAGCGGAGGAATTACGTTTAGTTCAAACTTACTTGAGTGAAATTACAGGCGAATTCACATCAGATGACTTGCTAGGTAATATTTTTAGCTCTTTCTGTATTGGAAAATAATTTCTAAATTATGAGCTTTTATACACTTTGTATTATTGCACTGGGCTTATCAATGGATGCCTTTGCTGTATCCATTTCTAAAGGTATTGTATTAAGATCTTTTCGTTGGAAACAAGCTCTTTATATTTCTCTCTGTTTTGGGTTTTTCCAAGGTATCATGCCTGCAATAGGTTTTTTTGTAGGCTTACAATTCAGTTCAATGATTCAAAATTGGGATCATTGGATTGGTTTTGTTTTACTTGCATTAATTGGCATTAATATGGTGCGTGAGGGATTAAATTCAGACTCTGAAGCAAGTGTAGAGCCATCTATAAATTTGAAACGTTTATTGACTTTGGGTTTAGCTACGAGTGTGGATGCCTTAGCAATTGGCATATCTTTTGCTTTTCTTTCTGTCGATATTTTTTCGGCTATGGTAATTATTGCACTGACTACTTTTATCGTTTCATTATTCGGCGTAAAGAGCGGTCATTTTCTTGGGCAAAAATTTAGATCAAAAGCGGAGATTTTTGGTGGCATAGTGCTGATTGGAATTGGCATTAGCTTGCTTTATGAGCACGGTGTTTTCACTTTTTAAGATGCTAATTTTCTACGTTTAGATTATAATCGGGGAAAATTTTATATTTATAACAAGGGTTATAGAATGTTAATTGAAAAAATGCACAATTTATCAAATTCAAAGGCTGCTAAGTTTATTCTGGGTTTGATCACGTTATCGTTTTTAGTCGGCGGTATGTCTGGCTATCTTTTTAGTTCAAATGATACTTACGCTGCAAAAGTTAATGGTGAAGTGATTTCGCAACAAGATTTTTTAAATCGCTATAACCAAGAATTTGAGGCTCGTGCACAACGCGAAGGCGAAGCATTTATGGCTCAGTCAGATTCTCCTGAATTTGTTACCGCACTTCGTCAAAGCACCATTAATCGAATGATTGATCAAGAATTGCTCCGTCAATATGCGAAAGAATTAAAATTAGGCGTCAGTGATGAAATGATTAAACGAGCAATCGTGACGGATCCTAATTTTCAAGTTAATGGAAAATTTGATAACGGTGTTTATCAACAAGTATTACAACAAAATCGTTTAACGTCAGATGGTTATGCAGCTATTTTGCGTGGCGCATTAACCCTTGAACAAATGCAAAGTGGTGTTGCTAACAGTGAGTTTATCGTGCCTGCTCAAGCAAAAAATACCGCAGAAGTTTTCTTTCAAAAGCGTTCAGTTCGTTTAGCAACATTATCTCTTGCTGATGAAATGGCAAAGCAAGCGGTATCTGATGATGAAATTAAAGCTTATTACGAGGCTAATCAAAAATCTTTTGTTCAGCCAGAACAAGTGAAGGTTCAATATATTGATCTCTCTGGTAGCCAAATCGAAAAAGGTATCGAAGTTAAAGATGTAGAAATTGCGCAATATTATCAAGATAATAAAGCTCAATTTATGACTCAGCGTTTAGCACATATTCAATTTGCAAATGAGCAAGATGCTAAGGTGGCTTACGATGAATTACAAAAAGGTGCAAATTTCGCTGATGTAGCTAAAGCTAAATCTTTAGATAAAGTTTCTGGTGAGAATGGTGGTGATTTAGGTTGGGTAAATGCGAATGAATTACCAAAAGCCTTTGAAGCTGCTGCAGCTGCATTGCAGGTAGGTCAATATAGCCAACCAATCAATGTGGATGGCAATTACCATATTGTTTTAGTGCAAGAGCGTAAAGCTCAAACTTTAGATGAAGTGAAAGCACAGGTTGCAGATTTAGTTCGTAAATCCTTGTTAGAAAATCGTTATTACGCAATTGAAAAGCAAGTGCGTGATAAGGCTTTTGAGGATAGTAAATCGTTGAATAGTGCGGCACAAGTTGCAGGTGTTAAAGTTCAAGAAAGCGGTTATTTTTCTCGTCAAAATGTACCTGCAGAATTAAATTTCCCTAATGTAGTTTCTGCGGTTTTTGAATCTGATATTGCCAATGGAGGCGCTAATTCAGAGCCTTTGAATGTTGGCGATTATCACGCTATTGTAGTGCGTGTGTTAGAGCACAAACCTGAAGGTGTGAGAACATTGGAAGATGCGAAAGCAGATATTGAAATGTTCTTAAAACGCCAGAAGTCTGAAAATGTTCTTAACGAAAAAGCACAACAAGTGGTGAAAGCATTAAGCGAAAATGCTGAATCGAAAGTGGATGGAATTAATTTCTCAAGTGAGCAGAGTTTTACTTTAAGTGAAAATAAAGATCCAATTTTAACAAATGATGTATTTTCAATTGCTAAACCAACATCAGGTAAAACGGTTTACCAAGTTGCTCATAATGAGAAAGGCGATGTAGTTATTATTGCTTTAAATAAAGTAGAAGACGGCGTGCTTAACGATAAAGAATTAAGCCAATTTAGTGCCCAATTATTACGTACAAGTCAGGCTGAAGTTCAAGCGCAATTAATGCAAGGATTGCGTGAGAGAGCAAAAATTGAAGTCAATGACTCTTTCATTAATCAAGATGATGAAGCACAGCAATAATTGATTAAATTGCAATCTCAGATAAATTTTGATAAAAAGTGCGGTAAATTCACCGCACTTTTTTATAGGGAGCAAACAATGGCAGAGGAAACAATTTTCAGCAAAATTATCCGTAAAGAAATTCCTGCAAATATCGTCTATCAAGATGAATTAGTCACTGCGTTTCGTGATATTTCACCGCAAGCTAAAACACATATTTTGATCATTCCAAATAAAGTAATCCCAACAGTGAATGATGTGACGGAGCAAGATGAAGTAGCGCTAGGTCGATTATTTAGCGTGGCGGCTAAGCTTGCTAAAGAAGAAGGCATTGCAGAAGATGGTTATCGCCTAATTGTGAATTGCAATAAACATGGTGGGCAAGAAGTATTCCATTTGCATATGCATTTAGTCGGTGGTGAACCTTTAGGTAGAATGTTAGTTAAATAATGAAAAAATATTTTTTAATTTTGGCGAGCCTTGTGCTCGTGGCTTGTTCAAGTTCAGTAGAAGACTTAACTTATTCAACGAAGCCGATTTTAAATATCACATCTAATCTTTTACCTTTAATTCAAGTTGAAACGAGTCAAAAATCAGCGCTTATAAAAAATAAAAGTCAGCAACTTTTGAAGATAAGTTACTACTTGTATTGGTATGATCATTTAGGGGTAACCCAAACTTGGGAAAATCAGCAAGAAAGCTATTCCGCTCAATTGTTGCTAAAACCACAAGAAGAGAAATCAATCGATTTAATTAAACCTACTGTAGAAAGTAAAAATTATCGCCTTTATTTAAAATAATTTATGAGCACGTTGTTAATTGATTTAAAAGGAAAAGAGTTGGAACAAGAGGAAGTTGAGTTACTTTCTCATCCTCTTGTTGCGGGATTGATTTTATTTACTAGAAATTTTGAAGACAGAGAACAAATTCAAGAATTAATTCGTTCTGTTCGTCAACGAGTGAAAAAGCCTTTATTGATTACGGTGGATCAAGAAGGCGGACGAGTTCAACGTTTCCGTGATGGATTCACAATGTTGCCTTCAATGCAGGCTTTTCAAGAAATACTGTCAACAACTGAACAAGTGAGTTTTGCTAAAGAAGCAGGTTGGCAAATGGCTGCAGAAATGATTGCCTTGGATATTGACTTGAGTTTTGCGCCGGTGCTGGATTTGGGGCATGAATGTCGAGCGATTGGTGATCGCAGTTTTTCATCTGATGTAAAAAGTGCGGTAAATTTAGCAATCGCTTTTATTGATGGTATGCATCAAGCAGGTATGGCATCTACAGGTAAACATTTCCCTGGACATGGTCATGTATTAGCCGATTCTCATTTAGAAACCCCTTATGATGATCGCACAAAAGACGAAATTTTTAGTTGCGATCTCCAACCTTTCCAACAGTTGATTTCACAAAATAAACTCGATGCCATTATGCCTGCGCATGTCATTTATAGACAATGTGATAGTCAACCAGCAAGTGGTTCAGAATATTGGTTGAAAGAAATCTTACGAAAACAACTAAATTTCCAAGGTGCAATTTTTTCCGATGATCTTGGTATGAAAGGCGCTGGCGTAATGGGCGATTTTGTAGAGCGTAGCAAAAAAGCGCTTAATGCAGGTTGTGATCTTTTGTTACTGTGCAATGAACGTGAAGGTGTCATTCAAGTATTAGATAATCTAAAACTTACTGAAAATGAACCGCACTTTATGGCTCGTGAAGCTCGCTTACAAAATTTATTTAAACGTAGCGTGATCAAGTGGAATGATTTGGTTTTAGATCAACGTTGGAAACTGAATCACCGAAATCTCGCAGATATTCAAAGCCGTTGGCTAGATATTCAGGCTGCAAGAAAATGATTGATTGTCGATACTATCAACAAAATGAGTGTCGTTCTTGTCAATGGCTTGAAATACCTTATAGTCAGCAGCTAGCTGAAAAACAACACCATTTAAAGCAGCAACTGATTTCTATTAATTGCGATGGAGCGCAATGGTTGGCTCCTTTTGAATCTGATGAACAAGGCTTTCGTAATAAAGCTAAAATGGTTGTTAGTGGCAGTGTTGAACGCCCGATACTTGGCATTTTAAAAAATCCTAATGATCCACAAAGCGCGATTGATTTGTGTGATTGTCCCCTTTATCCAACTCATTTTTCATTGATTTTTCCTGTTCTGAAGGATTTTATTGGCCGTGCTGGTTTAGTACCTTATAACATTGCTAAACAAAAAGGCGAGCTTAAATATATTCTGCTCACAGAAAGTATCGCGACGGGAAAATTAATGTTGCGCTTTGTATTGCGCACAGAAAATAAATTGCCATTAATTCGTCGAGAATTACCCAAATTATTGGAAAAATTATCTCACTTAGAAGTGGTTAGCATTAATTTACAACCACAACACGCAGCCATCTTAGAAGGTGAACAAGAAATTTTTCTGACAGAACAACAATTTTTACCTGAGAATTTCAACGGTATTCCACTCTTTATTCGCCCACAAGGTTTCTTTCAAACTAATCCTAAAGTGGCGGCGGGATTATATGCAACCGCTCAGCAATGGGTAAGAGAATTACCAATCTATAAAGTCTGGGATTTATTTTGTGGTGTGGGTGGATTTGGCTTACATTGCGCGAAAGCTTTAAAGGAAAAATGGGGAAAAAGTATTGAGTTGACTGGAATTGAAATTTCCTCATCAGCTATTTTTGCGGCGAGTCATTCCGCTAAAATATTAGGTTTAGAACATGTAAATTTCCAATCACTAGACGCGACAAGTGTGATGAAAAATCAGAATGAGAATAAGCCAGATCTTGTGATTGTAAATCCACCACGTCGTGGAATTGGAAAGGAATTAAGTGAATTTCTTAACCAAATTCAACCGCACTTTATCTTGTATTCCAGCTGCAATGCCGTGACAATGGGGAAAGATTTACAGCATCTCACTTGTTATAAACCATTGAAAATTCAACTTTTTGATATGTTTCCGCAAACATCTCATTATGAAGTATTAGTTTTACTAGAAAGAAAAAAGAAGAGTTAAAGAAATATAAAAAGGTTGGGGATTTGAACGAAGGGTGGTGGAACTAAGCAGAATTGGTCTTAACAGCAAGTGGCTTACTGCACGCATCCCTGCGGGATTTCTACCTAGCCCACCATAGATTAGAAAATGCATCTTGGTGTTCTAGCTTTTGCGGCATAAAACTATGCAATAAGGTTATAAACCTTTAAAAGCCACTATATCAGGAGACCAATCCTGTCTTCCCACTATATTTGTAAGAATTTGGATAATAATAGAATCCTTTATATTAATTGTCAATTAATGTTTTGAATATTATTTCCAATTAAACAAAAACCATCCAAATTGATTTTGGATGGTTTCATTATTGAATAATTTATGATGAAAAATTATCTTGCGCCATATACAACAATGGTTTTTCCATGGGCATGAATAAGATTTTGATCCTCTAACATCTTAATAATACGTCCTACAGTTTCTCGTGAACAACCAACCATTTGTCCAATTTCTTGACGTGTAATTTTGATTTGCATTCCATCAGGATGTGTCATTGCTTCAGGCTGTTTAGCTAAGTTCATTAGCGTTTGAGCAATACGACCTGCCACATCTAAGAATGCTAAATTACTCACTTGGCGTGAAGTATTTTGTAAACGTCTTGCCAATTGTGCGGTTAAAAACATTAAGATTTCTGGGTTAGCTTGAATTAATTGACGATATTTTTTATAGGAAATTTCAGCAATTTCACATGTTGTTTTTGTTTTAACCCATGCTGAACGTTTTGAGCCTTCATCAAATAGCCCTGCTTCTCCAAAGAATTGTCCGGCTCCTAGATAAGTTAGGATCATTTCTTTTCCTTCATCATCTTTTGCAGAGACCATTACAGTACCTTTAATCACATAATAAAGTGTAGTTGCATCCTCTCCCGCATGAATTAGCGTAGATTTTGCTGGATATTTGTGTAAGTGGCAATGCGTAAGAAACCAGTCTAAAATAGGATCTCGAGTCGTTGATTCTTCTTCCTGTGGTGGAACTGATGCTTCATCAATTTCGGTTAATTCATTTGACATTCGTGCTCCTTACATTCCTGTTTCAAAAATTCCGTTTTATTTTTGATGTCAATGGATTCATGCAATTCAGACCATACAATCACCGCAATTCCATTGCGAATTTGAGTCAGTAAAAGTTGTTTTTTTTGGTTGAGTGAAAGTTCTTCTATACCGTAATCGGTTCCTTCGCGTAAAATTACGCTTTCTACGATATTATCTAATGTTTCTGCTTCCAGTTCTTGCCAAGGAATAATCATATATTTACTCGGTAAAGTCAATTAGGCAAAAAGTGGCTCGATAAAACGCCATTGTTGTTCGAAAGACTGGCTTGCATTCAGACGGAAATTAGTACGAACATAGCGCATAAATTGTCCTTCACATAGTGTGACTAAATGCGAAGCAATTATGCGTTCATCCACATTAAAGCCGCGTCCTTCACGCAATTTTCGCATTTGTAAAATATTGACAAACTGCATTTCAAGACGATTAAAAAATTGTGCGACTCGAACTTGCAATTGCGCATCTTCAAACATTAATGCATGGCCCGTTAGAATTCGAGTTAACCCAGGATTTTTACGGGCAAAATCTAAGATCGTTTGTAAAATATCATGAATGCGATTCATTGTTTGGGTTTCGTTACGCATAGAAGCGGTAATACGGCTTAGTAGGGTATTTTCGATATGCTCGATTAAGGCTTCAAACATTTTTGTTTTGCTTGGAAAGTAACGATATAACGCAGCTTCAGATACCCCAACTTCTTTTGCTAGACGAGCCGTTGTCATACGCTCCATACCTCGTTCGGAATGAAGCATATGTATCAATACAGTAAGCACTTGTTGACGACGTTCTTTTACCGTTCTTTTTTCAATTTTTGGTGTTTCAATTTTAGGCGTAATTTCTTCCACGCCCGATAAAGATAATTGTTCTTCTACCATAAATTATTGTTTACCTGAATGACCGAAACCGCCTTCACCACGTTCGGTTTGTTGAAAATTTTCTACAATATTAAATTCGGCTTGTACTACTGGCACGAAAACAAGTTGAGCAATGCGATCGCCGACTTCAATTTTGAATGGCTCATTTCCACGGTTCCACATTGATACCATTAATGCTCCTTGATAATCGGAGTCAATTAATCCCACAAGGTTTCCTAGCACAATACCATGTTTATGGCCAAGACCTGAGCGAGGCAAAATCACTGCCGCTAAATTTGGATCTGCAATATAAATTGAAAGCCCCGTCGGAATTAATTTGGTTTCACCTGGTTGAATTTCAAAGCTTTCATCGATCAACGCACGTAAATCAAGACCCGCCGAACCTTCAGTTGCGTAAGTTGGCAGAGGAAATTCATTTCCAATGCGAGAATCTAAAATTTTTACGTCAATTTTTTTCATGTAATACTCCGTTTGAAATTCATTTTTAGGTAAAAGTGCGGTTGGAATTATAAGGTTTTTTGATAGCGTTCAATGATTACATTAACTAAATCAGCTGCAAGTTCCACTTTTGATTTTAGCGATAATTTTTTATGACCATTTTTCCAGAAAAGCTGTAAGGCATTTTCATCTGCGTTAAAAACTTGTCCGCCAGATACATCGTTGGCACAAATCATATCAAGATTTTTGCGTTCAAGTTTATCTTTTGCGTAATCATCAACATTTTGGGTTTCAGCCGCAAATCCAACAGTAAAAGGGCGATGTGTTTTTAAATGTCCTACATCTGAGATAATATCGGGATTTTTAATTAACTTGATAGATATTTCATCGCCAGATTTTTTAATTTTTTGGTCAGCAACTTCGGCTACTCTGTAATCAGCAACAGCCGCACAGCCAATAAAAATTTGATTTTTCGCCGCACTTTCAAGAGAGGCTTTCCACATATCTTGTGCTGAGATGACATTGATTCGATTTACATTTTTTGGTGTTGTTAAATTCACTGGCCCTGAAATTAGCGTGACGTTCGCCCCACGTTCGGCAAATGCTTCAGCAATCGCAAATCCCATTTTCCCTGAACTATGGTTAGAAATATAACGAACGGGATCGATTGCCTCACGCGTTGGGCCTGCTGTAATAGCGACATTTAATCCTTGTAGCTCTTGTTTTTGAGAGAAAAAGTCAGAAAGTGCGGTAAAAATTTCCTCTGGTTCTGACATACGTCCTTTCCCCATATCGCCGCAAGCCTGAAAACCACTATTCGGGCCAATAAGCTCAATTCCACGCGTTTGAAGAGCCGTTAAATTTTGTTGAGTAATGGATTGGCGATACATCTGCTGATTCATTGCTGGGGCAAGAAAAATTGGCGCATCAGTCGCAAGACAAATTGTTGAAAGTAAATCATTCGCCATGCCTACAGTAAGACGGGCAATAAAGTCTGCACTAGCTGGCGCAATAATAATGGCATCGGCCCATTTGGCAAGCTCAATATGCCCCATTGCCAGCTCTGCTTGTGGATCAAGTAAAGATTGTGCGACAGCATTGCCAGAAATGGCTTGAAGCGTTAAAGGCGTAACAAATTCTGCCGCAGCAGGGGTTAATACTACACGTACTTCAGCTTCTGCTTTGCGTAATAAACGAATCAACTCTATTGTTTTATAGGCAGCAATTCCGCCAGTAATGCCAACTACAATATGTTTTCCGTTTAATTTCATGTTTCAACCTTTGTTAGTACTTAGCCACAATTCTGTTATTTTACTTTAATTTTATTGAATGCCCAATGCTATTTTTGCGATGCATATCGCAAACTTTACATAAGTTACTCGTAAAACAAGAAAAGAGCGGTCAAAATTTTTTCTATTTTGCGTTTAATATTTTATGGAAAACAATGATGATTTAATGCCACGGGAAAAATTGCTTAAATTTGGTGTAGAAACGCTCGCTGATTATGAATTGCTGGCGATATTTTTACGAACTGGCATAAAAGGCTGCCCAGTAATTCAGCTTTCGAAAAATGTCTTATCACATTTTGGTTCCTTGCATACGTTACTTTCTGCAGATGAAAAATCCTTCTGTTCCGTAAAAGGCTTAGGCATTACGCAATTTATTCAGCTGCAAGCAATTACGGAAATGACCAAGCGTTATTTAAAGCAAGAGATGTTAAGTACTCCGATTATTAATGATCCTGAAACGGTAAAACTTTTTTTACTCACTGAATTGCAACATGAGGAAAGAGAAGTGTTTATGGTTTTATTTTTGGATAATCAACATCGTCTGATTAAAAAAGAGCGGTTATTTTTAGGTACAATTAATGTGTCAGCGGTTTATCCTCGGGAAATAATTAAAGAGGCACTTTATTGTAATGCGGCTGCTTTAATTTTGGCGCATAATCATCCTTCGGGTATAACGGAGCCGAGTTATTCGGATCAGCTTATTACTAAAAAAATTCAGGAGTCTGCAGAACTAATGGAAATCAGAGTGCTTGATCACTTAATTGTCGGAAAAACAGATTGCTATTCTTTTGCAGAGAACTTTTTATTATAAATTTTTATAATGTTGACCATTTTTTTACCGATTACATTCAGGAAAATCGCATTTACACTTGAGAAATGAAAACAAAGCCAGTATAATTTGCGACCTTTAATATAGTAAGCGGGTCGGATTAGCGCGACCTGACGAGGTAGCAAGCTGGTTTTAACTGGCTTTAAACAATCCGAACCGTAAGCTCGAGCTTATATTTAATTATTGGAGATTATTATGTCTAGAGTTTGTCAAGTAACAGGCAAGCGTCCAGCTGTGGGTAATAACCGCTCACACGCGTTGAATGCGACACGTCGTCGTTTTCTTCCAAACCTTCACACTCACCGTTTCTGGGTTGAAAGTGAAAACCGTTTCGTAACCTTACGTTTAACTGCGAAAGGTATGCGTATTATTGATAAAAAAGGCATTGATGCAGTATTAGCTGAAATCCGTGCTCGTGGCGAAAAAATCTAAGGAGCTAAAAAATGGCAGCTAAAGGCGCTCGTGAGAAAATCCGTTTAGTTTCTACTGCAGAGACCGGTCACTTCTACACAACTGATAAAAACAAACGTAATATGCCTGAAAAAATGGAAATCAAAAAATTTGATCCAGTAGTGCGTAAACACGTTATCTATAAAGAAGCAAAAATCAAATAATTTTGCTTATTTAGAAAAAGCCCGACATTGTTCGGGTTTTTTTGTATCACAAATTTATTAAGGAACAAATCATGCCGGAACTTCCCGAAGTCGAAACTGCACTACGCGGTATTCGCCCTTATCTTAAGAATTTTACGATTGAGAAAGTTGTCGTGCGCCAGCCTAAATTGCGCTGGGTCGTATCAGAGGAATTGATAACCCTTAAAAATGTAAAAATTGTCGATCTCACTCGTCGAGCAAAATATTTGATTATTCATACGGAAAAAGGTTATATCATCGGGCATTTGGGCATGTCAGGTTCGGTGAGAATTGTGCCACAGGATAGCGCAATAGATAAACATGATCATATTGATATTGTAATGAACAATGGCAAATTATTACGTTATAACGATCCTCGTCGTTTCGGTGCATGGTTGTGGACGGAGAATTTAGATGACTTTCATCTTTTCTTAAAGCTAGGGCCTGAACCGCTTTCTGATGAATTTAATGCAGAATATTTATTCAAAAAATCTCGTCAAAAATCAACCGCACTTAAAACCTTCTTGATGGATAACGCTGTGGTGGTGGGCGTTGGAAATATTTATGCGAATGAAAGTTTGTTTATTTGTGGTATTCATCCACTTAAACTCGCTAAAAATCTGACCCGCAATCAATGTATTTCCTTAGTGAATACAATTAAAGATGTTTTGAGAAAAGCTATTATTCAAGGTGGAACCACACTTAAAGATTTCTTACAGCCAGATGGGCGCCCAGGTTATTTTGCACAAGAATTATTGGTATATGGCAATAAAGATAAACCTTGTCCAAAGTGCGGTACAAAAATTAAAAGTTTAGTAATTGGACAAAGAAATAGCTTTTTTTGTTCTAGATGTCAGAAAAAATAATAGGTATAACCTCTCAAAATTTAACAAAAAAGAGTTAACTCTTATTGGTGCCATACCTATATTTTAGTATTTTGAAAAATAAGTTTGATCGATCTCAAGTTTTTCTACAGAGACTGTAGAAAAACTTTTTTATTTTGTTATTTTACCCTCGAATGAATCTATATCCACATGTTTTATGTGGTATTAAGAATAATTCTCAACTTCCTATTTAACCTAACTTTTTTATTACAACAAATGGAGTGATTATCGTGAACGCATTCAAAAAAAGCCTCATTGTGGCAGCGTCTTTCGCGAGTTTAAGCTTATTTAACTCAGCGGTAGCTGATATGGTTTATAAGCCATTAGAACAACCTGTTGAACCAGTAAAACCAGATTTGAAAATTGAATCTGTAAATGAAAAATTTGCAGAAAAATATCCAAATCAATATAACAGCTGGCGTTCAACTGCAAATGGCAACGGCGAAAAAATTATTTATGCCGATGAAGAAAATCCACGCTTAATTGTTCTTTGGGGCGGTTATTCATTTGCAAAAGAATACAATGCACCGCGTGGTCACTTTTATGCGGTCACTGATGTTCGTAGCATTCTACGTACTGGTGCACCAAAAACAGCAAATGATGGTCCACAACCAATGGCATGTTGGACATGTAAAGGCCCTGATGTTCCACGTTTAATCGCGGAATGGGGCGAAAAAGATTATTTCAACGCGAAATGGGCAAAAGGTGGTCCAGAAATCGTGAACTCAATCGGTTGTGCTGACTGTCACGATACGACCTCTAAAGATTTTGCTGAAGGCAAACCAGCATTACGTATTGCACGTCCACACGTATTACGCGCCCTTGACGCTTTAGAAAAAGCAACTGCTGAAAAAGATAAAGCGGAAGGTCGCCCACACAATAATTTAAGTTTCAACACTGCAGCTCGTACTGAAAAGCGCGCTGAAATCTGTGCAAACTGCCACGTTGAATACTACTTCGCAGGCGATATCAAACAAGTAACCTTCCCTTGGAATAAAGGTCAAACTGTTGATGATATTGAAAAATATTATGATGAAATTGGTTTCAGTGACTGGACTCATAGCCTTTCTAAAGCACCAATGTTAAAAGCTCAACACCCTGACTTTGAAATTTGGTCTTTAGGTATGCACGGTAAAAACGGTGTAACTTGTGTAGACTGTCACATGCCAAAAGTACAAGGTAAAGACGGTAAAGTTTATACTGATCACCAAATCCAAAATCCATTCGATGCATTTGACCGCACTTGTGCAAACTGTCACGATCAAAGCAAAGAAAAATTACGCGATATCGTCACTTCACGTAAAAAAGAAGTGAAAGATGTAATGGGTCGTTTAGAAGAGCAAGTTGTTAAAGCTCACTTTGAAGCGAAAGCTGCTTGGGATGCAGGTGCAACTAAAGAAGAAATGGAAGCGGCATTAATGGATATTCGTCATGCTCAATGGCGTTGGGATTATGCTGCAGCAAGCCACGGTGGTCATATGCACGCACCTGAAGTAGTGCTTCGTGTATTAGGTTCTGGCTTAGATAAAGCAGCGGATGCTCGTACTAAACTTGCAGCAATCTTAACTAAACACGGTGTGAAAACTCCAGTTCAAATCCCAGATATTTCAACAGCTGATAAAGCATGGAAAGTAATGGGTATTGATATTGAAAAAGAACGCAAAGCTAAAGAAGAATTCTTAAAAACTGTGGTACCACAATGGGAACAACAAGCTAAAGAAAAAGGCTTATTAGTTGATCCACCAGCACAAAAATAAATGAAAAATCCACCGCACTTTTAAGTGCAAAATGGAAAGTGCGGTGATTTTCAAGGTCAAATTTGAGGTAACCCAAATGAATTTAACTTCTTTAATCAACAAATCTGCAAAAGCGTTAGCGTTAAGTGCGGCATTTGTAGCAGTGCCATTTTTGGCTCATGCTGATGATGCACAAAAACCTGCGGATCACTTTACTTATGAGCCGCAATTAGATAACCAACGCGATCCAAATCAATATTGTGCTAAATGCCATAAATTCGACAAAGTAGATAAAAACCAAACTGTAGATCAGTCTGGTGGCGAACTTCACTTTGGTAAATTCCATGGTGCACACTTAGATAAGAAAAATCCAAATAACGGTAAAGCAATTACTTGTGTAAGCTGTCATGGTAACGTTTCTGAAAACCACCGCCGTGGTGCTAAAGATGTTATGCGTTTTGAAGGGGATATTTTCGGTAATAAAAAACCGATGTATTCAGTTCAAGAACAAAACCAAGTTTGTTTTGCTTGTCACCAACCTGACAAACTTCGTGAAAAACTATGGGCGCATGATGTACACGCAATGAAATTACCTTGTGCAAGTTGCCATACGCTTCACCCGAAAGAAGATGCAATGAAAGGTATTCAACCAAAACAACGCGTTAAACTTTGCGTAGATTGCCATGGTGAACAACAAAAACGTAAAGCAGAACAAGATAAACTAACCGAACAAAAGGATAAAAAATGACAGCCTGCTCACGCCGAAACTTTGTTTCCGGCATGGGGGCAGTGATCCTTATGACGGGAACATCTTTACCTTCTTTTGCGAAAGAAGACAAGGCGGATAAACCTAAACGTTACGCAATGGTACACGATGAAAATTCGTGTATCGGCTGTACAGCCTGTATGGATGCATGCCGTGATGTAAACCAAGTGCCAGAAGGCGTTTCTCGCTTAGAGATTCTACGCAGTGAACCTTACGGTGAATTTCCAAATCAGGAATATGAGTTCTTCCGTCAATCTTGCCAACATTGTACAAATGCACCTTGCGTAGCAGTTTGTCCAACTGGTGCATCTTTTATTGATAAAGAGACTGGCATTGTAGATGTACATAAAGATTTATGCGTAGGCTGCCAATACTGTATAGCAGTTTGCCCATATCGTGTACGTTTTATTCATCCAGTACATCGTACCGCAGATAAATGTAACTTCTGCCGCGATACAAATTTAGCTAATGGTAAACAACCGGCTTGTGTGGAAGCTTGCCCAACCAAAGCATTAACCTTTGGGGATATGAATGATCCGATGAGTGCAGTTTCACGTAAAGTGAAAGAAAAACCGGTTTATCGCACTAAAGTGGAGTTAGGTACACAACCAAACTTGTACCACATTCCATTCCAACATGGGGAGCCTAGAAGATGACATTAGATTATCCAGTTCCATTTCATACGCCTAATTTAGTGTGGGATTCTACCATTGCGATCTACTTGTTTTTATTGGGGATCTCATCTGGTGCGGTGCAGTTGGCAATTGCTTATAAACGTAGTAATAAATTAATGAACCCAAGTCAAAATTGGATTATTCGATCTGGTGTGATTTTGGGATCTGTACCAACATTAATTGGTTTAACGCTATTAGTTTTCCACTTAGCAAGACCTTGGACATTCTGGAAATTGATGTTTAACTATCAATTTAACTCCGTAATGTCGATGGGGGTCATGCTATTCCAAATTTATATGTTGTTTTTAGTAATTTGGGGGGGGGTGATTTTCAAAAAAGAAATCGAAGTATTAATTAATCGCTTTATGCCAAAACTACAATTTGTGATAAAACTCATCGGTATTGTAGAACGTATTGTCAGTCCAGTAGAAGTTATTCTTTTCATATTGGCGGCAGTGCTTGGTGCATACACTGGTTTCTTGCTTTCTGCATTAATTAGCTATCCAATGTTGAATAATCCTGTATTACCTGCATTGTTCTTAGCCTCTGGTACGTCGTCTGGTATTGCCGCAACCTTCTTAATTATCTTGATAGCGGGAAAATTAAAAGGTGATTCTCACGAATCGCACTTCATCCACAAATTCGAAGTGCCAATTATGGTGACAGAACTTGGTTTGCTTGTATGTTTCTTCGTTGGCTTACATTTTGGTGGTGGACAAAAAACAGTTGCATTACATAATGCATTATCTGGTTTTTGGGGAGCTGTGTTCTGGATTGGGGTATTCTTTATTGGTATCTTGATCCCATTAATTGCCAATATGTTTGTGAATGACCGCTTAAAATATAATCGTAACTTTATTATCTTAGTATCAATTTTTGACTTAATTGGAGTATTTTGTTTACGATTCTTTATATTGTATGCAGGGCAATTAACAGTCGCGTAAATTAAAATTGTATTTAGAGGAAAGGCGTAATAATATGCGCCTTTCTTTTTATTTGTCAGAAGACATCCTGACGTTAATTAACAAAGAATAATATTTTATGCTCCCAGAACTTGGATTTTACTTATTACTCCTCGCAACGACGGCTGCGCTTTTGCTTGTTATTGTCCCACAACTTGGTTTGTTAAAAAAGAATACAACTCTTATTAATTCTGCGTGGCCACTATCATACATTTTTACTATAAGCACGACACTTTCCATCGGTTTATTATC
This sequence comes from Haemophilus sp. SZY H8, assembly GCF_018829755.1. Taxonomy (NCBI): domain Bacteria; kingdom Pseudomonadati; phylum Pseudomonadota; class Gammaproteobacteria; order Pasteurellales; family Pasteurellaceae; genus Haemophilus; species Haemophilus sp. SZY H8. Next base: position 574,046 of record NZ_JAHKJY010000001.1, on the reverse strand, counting down.
ATATTCTTTTGCGGTGGATGACTTCACCCTTGAATATGTAGCGGCACATTCTAATTCTCAATTACCTACATTTTTCAAAGTGGCTGCCACTTGGGGCGGGCATGAAGGTTCAATGTTGTTTTGGTTATTTTCATTGAGTTTATGGCTTGCCGCCTTTGCTTTTTTTAATCGAAAAAATGACCGCACTTTTTCCGCTCAATCTTTATCTTTATTGGGATTGATTTGCTTTGGTTTTGCGGTGTTTATTTTGTTTTATTCCAATCCATTTGGACGCATTTTCCCAGCACCAGCAGAAGGGCGCGATCTCAATCCAATGTTGCAAGATGTGGGATTAATTTTCCATCCACCGTTGTTATATGTTGGTTATGTGGGCTTTGCAGTGAATTTTGCGATGAGTTTGAGTGCGTTGATTTATAACCAATCTGCACGACAAATTGCACGCTCAATGCGTGGCTGGGTGTTGTTTTCTTGGTTATTTTTAACTATTGGCATTGTGCTTGGTGCGTGGTGGGCATATTACGAACTCGGCTGGGGCGGTTGGTGGTTCTGGGATCCCGTAGAAAATGCGTCTTTAATGCCTTGGTTGCTTGGTTTGGCGTTATTACACAGTTTAATGGCAACGGAAAAACAAGGCGTATTTAGTTATTGGACAACGCTTTTTTCTTTGCTTGCTTTTGCCTTTAGCGTATTAGGCACGTTTATTGTTCGTTCTGGCGCACTCACTTCTGTGCACGCTTTTGCATTGGATAACACGCGCGGTTATGTGTTGTTATTAATTTTCTTTATTTTGACGGTGTTAGCTTTTGGATTATTCGCCTTACGAGCGGGAAGTTCATCAGAAAGTGCGGTGAAATTTCAGTTCGTTTCTAAATCCGGCGGCATTTTATTGCTGAATATTTTGCTGACCATTGCTACGGTTTCTACTTTTTTAGGCACCTTTTACCCCATGTTATTCCAAGCGATGAATTGGGGTTCAATTTCGGTGGGAAGTCCTTATTTTAATAGTATTTTCTTCCCAATTATTACAGTGATTTTAATTTTAATGGTGATTTCACTTACCATTCGTTGGGTGCAATTTGATCGCAGATTATTGGTACGTTGCGTATGGTTGTTGATTCCGTCTTTAATTCTTGCTGGCTTGATGATTTGGCAACAGCTACGCCATAATTCTGCGTTGAATTTTCACGCTTTCGCCTTTGTGTTATTAACTCTTGCGATTTGGCTTTTGTTCGTCACTTTATGGCAAAATTGGCGACAAATTCGTTTGTCTCAATTTGGTATGATTTTAGCTCATTGTGGCGTGGCGATTGTGACTATTGGTGCGGTGATGAGCGGTTATTTTGGCAGCGAGATTGGTGTGCGTTTAGCACCGCAACAAAGTCAAAAATTGGGGCAATATGAATTTCACTATCGCCAATTTTCTAATGAAATCGGGCCAAACTTTACGGCAGAAGTCGCCTTTTTTGACGTAACTGAAAATGGCAAACCTTATGCGGAAATTATCCCAGAGCGCCGTTATTACGATGTGCGAACAATGACAATGAGTGAAGTGGGGCTTGATGGCGGTCTCTGGGGGGATTTATATATTGTGATGGGCGATTCTCTTGGCAAAGGGGAATTTACTTTCCGCTTACATTATAAACCACTGATTCGTTGGCTTTGGGTTGGCGGTATTTTAATGGCCTTTGGCGCACTTTGTGGCGTTTTCGGATTACGCAGAAAACAGGAAAAATAATGAACAAAAAACTTATCTTTTTTGCACCGCTCTTTGTACTTTTAGGCGTGTGCGTATTGTTAATTGCAGGGTTAAATCAAGATCCGAAAAAAATTGCTTCGGTTTTAATTGATAAACCTGTTCCAGAGTTTTATCAGGCTAATTTACATGAGCCATCACAAATTGTAAGCCCGAAAGATTTTCCTAAACAGCCATTTTTATTAAATGTGTGGGGCAGTTGGTGTGGTTATTGCAAGGAAGAACATCCTCTGTTAATTGAGATTGCAAAAATGTTGCCTATTGTGGGTGTAGATTATCGCGACAATCCTCAAAATGGCATTGAAATGCTTAAACGAATGGGCAATCCGTTCGTCTTAACCATTGATGATAGTCATGGGGAATTGGGATTAAAATTGGGCGTAGATGGTGCGCCAGAAACTTATCTTGTGGATGAAAATGGTGTGATTCGTTATCGCCATTCAGGTTTACTGGATAAAGAAACTTGGCAAACGGTATTTTTGCCAAAAATTGAAGCATTGAAGAACAAATGAAAAGCATATTAGATATTTTTACTCGCGGTTTTATTCAGGTTCAAAAAACAGCCTTTTTTGCAACCGCACTTTTATTCGCATTTTCCTTATTCGCCCAAGCGGAAATGGTGGATACTTATCAATTCCAAAATCAAGATGATCGTACCCGCGCAGTAGAGTTGGCAAAATCTTTACGCTGTCCACAATGTCAAAACCAAAATTTGGTGGAATCTAATTCTCCTATTGCTTATGACTTGCGTCTTGAAGTGTACAAAATGGTGGATGAGGGCAAAAGTAATCAGCAAATTATCGATCAAATGACGGCTAGATTTGGTGATTTTGTGAATTACAAACCACCGTTCAAATGGAATACGGCATTGTTGTGGCTGTTGCCAGTCGCTCTTTTTATTTTAGCTGCCGCATTGCTTTACTTCTCAAATAGGAAAAAATCGTCTCTATCTTCAGTCGAGCAGGGAAGTGCATTGGAAAAAGAACAGCGATATTTTTCTGTTGATGCTGAGGCTCATTCGGATCCTAAGCAAAATGAACAAAAGACAGATTTTTTCGGGAAAAGTAATCACAAACTTTCTTTTGTGGTTTTCTTTTTATTAATTGCGATTCCAACCGCTTATTATTTTTTTCTTGATCGTTTTAGTCGTGTTCAACAAGGCGAGCAATCAATGATTGAGCAACATAATCAAAATGTTGAAATGAATGATGAGAACAAAAATGAAAATGTGATTGAGAAGATCCAAAATAAACTGCGTACTGATCCAAACAATGCGGAAACTTGGCTTCAACTTGGGGAAGCCTATATGCAGAATAATGAATTTGACAGTGCGCTTATTGCTTATTCTAATGCAGAAAAAATATCAGGCAGTAAACCTAATATTTTAGGCTTGGCAGCCACCGCACTTTATTATCAAGCAGGCCAGCAAATGACCCCAAAAGTGGAACAACTTTTGAATGAAGCGTTGGCAAAAGATAAAAATGAAGTATCTAGCCTTTCTTTGTTGGCGACAATTGCCTTAGAAAATCGCGAATATCAACAAGCCAGTGGGTATTTACAGCAATTATTAGATTCTGGTAATGCGGCAGTGGATCGTCGTTCTGTTATTCAACGAATGAAGATGTTGGATTTTTTACAACGTGGTGAAAAAGGGCAAAATCCGTGAGCCAATATTCTGAAAACATTATTATTGGTGCAGGGGCAGCAGGATTATTTTGCGCGGCACAGTTGTCTAAATTAGGCAAGTCGGTGACAGTTTTCGACAACGGAAAAAAAATCGGACGTAAGATTTTGATGTCGGGCGGTGGGTTTTGTAATTTCACCAATTTAGAGGTTACGCCTGCTTATTATCTTTCGCAAAATCCTCATTTCGTCAAATCGGCACTGGCTCGTTATACCAATTGGGATTTTATTTCCCTAGTAGCGGAGCAAGGGATTGCTTATCACGAAAAGGAATTGGGGCAATTATTTTGTGATGAGGGCGCAGAACAAATCGTTGAAATGCTGAAATCTAAATGCGATAAATATGGCGCTAAGATTTTATTGCGTAGCGAAGTTTCTCAAGTTGAACGGATTCAAAATGATGAAAAAGTGCGGTTTGTTTTACAGGTAAATTCAACCCAATGGCAATGTGAAAATTTGATTGTCGCGACAGGTGGGCTTTCTATGCCAGGGCTTGGTGCAACGCCATTTGGCTATCAAATCGCGGAACAATTTGGTATTCCTGTTATTCCTCCGCGTGCAAGTTTGGTGCCTTTTACTTATCGAGAAACAGATAAATTTTTAACCGCACTTTCAGGCATTAGCTTGCCAGTCACGATCACAGCGCAGTGCGGCAAATCTTTTCATAACCAGCTTTTGTTTACTCACCGTGGTATTTCAGGCCCTGCGGTGTTGCAAATTTCCAATTATTGGCAGCCCACTGAGTCTGTAGAAATCGATTTATTACCGAGCCACAATGTGGAAGAGGAAATTAATCAAGCAAAACAACATTCACCAAAACAAATGTTGAAAACCATCTTGGTTCGATTACTTCCGAAAAAATTGGTCGAGCTCTGGATTGAACAAGGCCTTATGCAAGATGAAGTTATCGCTAACATCAGTAAAGTGCGGGTAAAAAATCTAGTGGATTTTATTCATCACAGGGAATTTACTCCAAATGGCACGGAAGGCTATCGAACGGCTGAAGTGACAATGGGCGGTGTGGATACTAAAGTAATTTCTTCTAAAACGATGGAAAGCAACCAAGTAAGCGGTTTATATTTTATTGGTGAAGTATTGGATGTGACGGGCTGGCTAGGCGGTTATAACTTCCAATGGGCGTGGAGCTCGGCTTATGCTTGTTCACAAGGAATTAGTGAAAAGTAGAAGGGATGTTGAAAATACGTTAGAATTCTTTTCATTAAATCATAAAATAAGGAAGTAAAATGTCAAAAATCCTCCCATTACATGCAGACACAGTCGGCTCTTATTTACGTTCACAAGTATTAAAAGAGGCCCGTTTAAAATTTGCATCAGGTGAAATTTCTCGTGAACAATTAACTGAGATTGAAGATCAAGAAATTACAAAGTTAGTCCAAGCTCAGTTAGATGCGGGTATTCAAATTATCACTGACGGTGAGTATCGTCGTGCATTTTGGCACATTGATTTTCTAGAAGAATTAAATGGTATTGAAGGTTATCACCCTGAACATGGCTATAAATTTAATGGTGTTGAAACGAAACCTTATAATACACGTTGCTGTGGAAAGGTTTCTTGGAATCCAAATCATCCATTTATTGAGCATTTTAAGAAATTGAATGCTATTGTTGGTAATCGCGGTATAGTTAAATATACCATCCCTAGTCCCAATCAATTAATGTATCCTATCCAGTGGGATACGGGCATTTATGCTACACGCGAAGAATTTGCTAAAGATGTTCAACAGGCTTATAAAGAAGCGATTAAAGCTTTTTATCATGCTGGCTGCCGTTATTTACAATTTGATGATGTTTACTGGGGTTCACTCTGTAATAACCACTTAAAACCTGAATTTGAGGCAGATAAAGCTCAAGCACTTGAGAATATTCAAGTGGTATTGGCAGATAAGCCTGCTGACATGGTGATTACAACGCATGTTTGCCGTGGTAATTTCCGTTCAACATATTTATTAAGTGGTGCTTATGATCCAGTAGCAGATGCATTATTTGCTAAGACTAATTATGATGGATATTTCTTGGAATATGATGATGATCGTTCAGGTGGTTTTGAGCCATTAAAATATTTTGCACAAAATCCACATAAAGGTCGCGTTGTACTTGGTTTGGTGAGTTCTAAATTTCCTGATTTAGAAGATAAAGATGTAATTAAATCACGCATTGCCGAAGCTGCAAAATATGTGCCTCTCGAACAGCTTTGTTTAAGCCCTCAATGTGGTTTTGCCTCTACAGAGGAAGGCAATATTATGACTGAATCCCAACAATGGGCAAAAGTGCGTCACGTTGAAGAAATCGCTAAAGAGGTTTGGGGCGAAGATTAATTTGATTTTATGGGTAGATAATAAATGGCTCCTTATGGAGCCATTTTTTAACGCTGAATTAAGTAACGTAATTTTGTTCCATCTTGCTCTACACTTAGCAGTGTATAGCCATGATTTTTAGTATCAATAGGAATGTTGTTGATAGATTGTGCGCAATCGCTTAATAGTTCTAAAATTTCACCTTTTTGTAATTGTGGCATGGTTTCTAACATTACAATAGCGGGGTAAGGGCAGGGTTCGCCTAACGTATCTAATGTATAATCGGGTGAAATGTCTTTTGGATCTTTATCTAATTTTTGAACAATAGTAAATGCCATGATTATGCTCCTTTTGGTTAATTACATCCACAGCCAGTTTGTGCGGTTATTTGAGATTTTGCTTTGGCTAAGAAACGACGTTCCCACCAGACTACGGCAATTAAACATAAAATTAATAAACCGTAATTCACAAGTAAGCCACCTACGGGCCCGAAAGATTTTAGTAAATTAAGTTTTTCGTAATCAAGTGCTAAAACAGGAGCGATATCATCCCAAACATAGGCGAGATAAGTTGAACCGACTACGTTACCTAAGCCAACCCACATAAAGTGTACTTGACCTTCCATTGAGCGATACATCCAACCTGTTTCACAACCACCAGCGAGTACAATACCAAAGCCGAATAATAAACCGCCAATAATCGCATTGGGGCCAGCCCACATAATCTTAGGCGAGACGCCAAGTTGAATGTAGCTAAATACACCAATGGTGCCCACTAATATTCCAAAAATAATCGCTTTTGCCATATAAGCACGCCCAGTTACCCATAAGTCACGGAAAGCTGAGGTAAAACAAATTTGAGCTCGTTCAATTAATAACCCGAAAGCCAAACCACAAACCATAGCAAAACCAAGTTTAATAGATTGAGTCATTACATAAAGTGAAGCAATAAGATAAGCAAAAAATACAACCATACCAATCCAGAAACGGCGTTGTGCTTGTTTAGGATCTGTTTCTTTTATTTTCGCTGCGCCTTTTTTCAGTTCTAATTTAACGCGAAATATTGGTAGTAATGTGACTTTTACACCCGCATAAGTACCTATTGCAGTTGCGATAGTGAAGAACCAAGCGTGTACCGAAAATTGTGGAATACCTGTAAAAAGTGAAGCTAAATTACATCCCATTGCTAAACGTGCGCCAAATCCTGCTAATGCACCGCCAATTAAAGCTTGAACAATCCGACGTTTATGTGGTTGGTTGCGCCATTTTACATTATTTGCCCAAAGTGCTGCAGAAATACAACCTGCAAACATGCCTAAGATCATGACGCCATCAACACGTGAGAAGATGTTACCTTGCATTCCTATGATTTTGTAGTAACTCCATTCAGATACATCAACGCCTAATGCTTGTAATGCATGTCCTCCCCATCGAGTAAATTCCCCTGTCACAGCCCAATAAGTGCCTGTTACCCCAAAGTAATAAGCGGAAAGCAAACCTGCTGCAGTCACTGCGACAATCGGATTCCAGTATTTAATTAAGTAATTTTGTTTAAATTGTAGCCAAATCTCTTTCATAAGATAACCTAAATTTATTGAAAAGAAAGATTTGCAAGAAAGGTATAAATAATGAATGCAGTGAAAAAAGAAGTGCCCATTTTCCTATACACAAAACTTGCGATATAAGACAAATGAAATTTGTCGGACAAAATAATAACATTATTTTAACAATAAAGGCAAAATCTTTATGACTTTGCCTTTATTGGTATCGTATTTTTCGATTAAAGAATATCTAATAATTCTACTTCAAATACGAGTGTAGAGAATGGCGGAATTGATGCGCCAGCGCCACGTTCACCGTAAGCAAGTTCGTGTGGAATAGTGAGTTTCCATTTAGAACCGACAGGCATCATTTGTAATGCTTCAACCCAACCACGAATTACGCCGTTTACAGGAAACTCAGCTGGTGTGCCACGAGCAACAGAGCTGTCGAATACGGTGCCATCTGGTAATGTACCAGTGTAGTGTACACGCACTTTATCTGTTGCAGATGGTTTTGCGCCATTGCCTTCAGTCATGATTTCGTATTGCAAACCGCTATCGGTTACGTTTACACCTGCTTTTTTCGCATTCTCTTCTAAGAATTTTTTGCCTTCTTCTTCAATGGCTTTAAATTGCGCTTGTTGTGCTTCAGCTGCTTGTTGTTGAAGAGCTTGAACAGAATGCATTAAGTCATTGATGTCTAATGCAGGTTGATTATGATTTAATGCGTCAAAAATACCTTTCGCTACAGCTTCAACGGTGATTTCCATTTGGCTATCGGTTAATTGTTGGCCAATTTGTAAACCAATACCGTAGCTACCTTTTTCAGAAACGCTTTCTAATTTTACTTGTTCAAAATTCATTTGATGTTTTCCTTTCGTTAAAAATTATTTTTTATATGCCAAGATTTCGCCCATGCGAACAGGTTCGTTGACGCTTAAATGATCAGCTAAACGGACTTCATTTGCTTGGAATAAATTAATTACAGTCGAACCAAGTTGGAACCAACCCATTTCTTGACCTTTCAATAATTTGACCGCACTTTCGCCTTCATAAGTCCAAGTTTTCACTTCGTTGTGGCGCGGTGGATTAATTACGCCCGCCCAAGTTGTGCCAATACTTGCAGTGATGGTTGCACCGACTAAAATTTGTACCATGGTGCCAAATTCAGTATCAAAAACACAAATCACACGTTCATTACGCGCAAATAAATTTGGTACATGTTGGGCTAAAAATGGGTTTACAGAGAATAAATCACCTGGCACATAAATCATTTTGCGTAGCGTACCATCGCACGGCATATGTACTCGGTGATAATCACGAGGAGAAAGATAAGTAGTGGCAAATTCACCATTTTTAAAGGTTTCCACTAATTCTTTATCTTCTGCCAGTAAGTCTTCTAGGCTGAAAAAATGCCCTTTAGCTTGCAATAAAAGATTATCGTCAATATGACCGCACTCGCTAATGCGCCCGTCTGCGGGTAAACAAAGTGCGGTAGGATTTTGATTAATTGGACGCGCGTTTTCTTTTAACGGACGAATAAAAAATTCATTAAAACTTGCGTAATCAGAAAATTGTTCTTTTTGCGCAATGCTCATATCAATGTTGTATTTTTTCGCAAAAGCTTTAATTACAACATGGGTTAGCACACCCCATTTTTGTTTAGCAAACCAGCCTGCAATTAGAGTTAAATAAATTTGCGGCATGACATATTGAAATGCCACTTTCAAGCGTTGCCAATAAGAATTTGAAGTCATCATTATCTTTCCTTGTTAAAAAAAGAGGCGTGATTATAGCAATTTTTTTTATTCTTCCAACTATTTAAATAATGACAGCTACAGAACAATTATGTTTTAATATCAGCAATTCATTTCCGCCATCAGTATTAAGGTTTAATCTATGTTTAGCGGCTTATTTATTGGAATAGCTTTCGGCATTCTACTTCAACGTACACAATTCTGTTTTGTTTCTGGTTTTCGTCGTTTTTTATTTGAAAAAAATTTCCGTTTTTTTACCGCACTTTTAATTGCTGTCAGTGTGCAATCTATCGGGCTTTTTACGCTGGCTGAATTTGAACTCATTAAAATTCCTACATCTCAGTTGCCTGTGCTTGCCAGTATTTTAGGTGGATTATTATTTGGCATTGGTATGGTGTTAAGTAATTGTTGTGGGAGCGGAGCTTGGTTTCGCAGTGCTGAAGGGGCGTTAGGCAGTTTACTTGCTCTGTTTGCTTTTGCGCTTACAATGGCTTCAACACAAACTGGCAGCCTTCGTCAATTCATTGGTGGATTAACCCAACAAACCACACAATGGAATAATATTTATTTAACATTCTCCATTTCTCCTTGGTGGTTGGTTGCGATTTTAATTATCGCCACGCTGATTCTGTTTTCTCGCCGTGAAAAAATTGTTTCCCAAGAAAATCTTTCAAATCTTTCATTTTTTGACCGCACTTTTAAGCGTAGTTGGAATCTTTATTTGGGGGCGTTATTAATCGGTTTGTTGGGGGTTGTCGCTTGGTATTTTAGTGCTAAGGCTGGGCGCAATTTTGGCTATGGTATTTCTGTGCCTTCGGCTAATGTGGTGCAATATTTAGTCATCGGTCAGCAACGTTATTTAAACTGGGGGAGTTTATTTGTGCTTGGGATTCCATTGGGATCATTTTTAATGGCAAAACTTAGTGGTGATTTTAATCTCAGAATGCCTCAGCCAAAAGAAGCCTTACGACGTATTTTAGGGGGCGTTTTAATGGGCTTGGGCGCAGCATTAGCTGGTGGTTGCACCGTGACAAATTCCTTAGTGGCAACTGCCTATTTTTCTTGGCAAGGCTGGCTTGCCACAGGCTTTATTTTATTAGGGTGTTGGATTGGTAACAGATTGTTCGTGAAAAGATAAAAGGAGAAACTCAATGAAATTTAACCGCTCTTTATTAGGTATTGGCATTGTATTTGCACTTGCAGCTTGTAATGATAATCAAGTAAAAACTATTGAAACAAAAGAACTTTTGGATAATTTGAATAATCCGAATTATGTGATTATTGATTCTCGCCAAGATAGTCTTTACAACGGTTTCAAAGATAAAAATACGACGCGTGGTGGACATATTCCTAACGCTGTGCAGTTTTCTTGCTCATGGCTCGATTCCATTGCACCAGATAAATTTGAATCTTTTGCAGCAGGCAAGGGGATTACTAAGGATAAAACCTTGGTATTTTATGATTCTAATCTGGATAATTTAGCTTGCATTAGTGCTGATTTCGCCGCAAAAGGCTATAAAACTCGCGTATTTAATGATTTTATCAGTTACGCTAATGCAGATTATCCATTAGAACATTTTCAAAATTTCCAATATAGCGTTTCTCCGGAATGGATTAATTCTGTGCTGAAAGGCGAAAAACCAGAAACTTTCGACAATGATAAATTTGCGATTTTTGAAGTGTCTTGGGGACCGTTAGAAAAATCCCAAGGCTATGTACAACACATTATTGGCGCTTATCATTTTGATACAGATTGGATCGAAAATGGCCCGATTTGGAATTTATCATCGCCGGAAGTGATTGAGCAAAACTTGTTGAAAAATGGTATTACGGCGGACAAAACTATTATTTTGTATTCAGATAATCAATTGGCTGCCTATCGCGTATTTTGGGCTTTAAAATGGGCTGGTGTGAAAGATATACGCGTATTAAATGGCAATCTTTCTACTTGGATGGATGCCAATTTACCAACAGAAACCACAGTGAATACACCAATACCTGAAACTCATTTTGGTGCAACAATTCCGGCAAATCCTGCAATTGATATTGAAACGCCGAAAGAAATTATGTTGGCACAACAAAATGGTTTGAAACTCATTAGTAACCGAGCTTGGGATGAATATACTGGCAAAGTGAGTGGCTATGATTACATTCCAGGCAAAGGTGAACCGCGAGGAGCAATTTGGGGCTTTGCCGGCACTGATTCTTCCAATATGGCTGATTTTTATGATCCGGATGGCACATTGCGTAACCCAAATGAAATTTTTGCTTTGTGGAAAACTCAAGGTATCGAAAAAGGCAATAAATTAGCCTTTTATTGTGGCACAGGCTGGCGAGCCGGCGTACCTTGGTTTATGACTCAACTAGCTGGCTGGAAAGATACTTTGATTTATGATGGTGGCTGGAATCAATGGCAAATGGATTCTGTTTATCCTATACAAAAAGGTGCGCCAAATAATATGACAAAACCGGATTCGAAAAATGATTTTGGCAAAGTGATGAAAAAAGGAAATTCCTGTAAAAGTTAATTGAGTGGGGGGAAATTACGAGTTTTATTACATAAAAAACGTGATTTCCCTTTGACTATCTTCGCAACAACGGGTAATATTCACGCCCTATGCAAAAGGTAAAACTACCCCTAACCGTTGATCCGGTAAAAGATGCTCAGAGACGGCTTGATTATGTTGGCTATTATGCCGCTAATCAGCTTGAGCGTTTGGCAGAATCAGTGGTAAACGTGCTCAGCGATGCACAGGTAACATTATCGTTTTATATTGATCCACAAAAATTAGTGGTGATGAAAGGTAAAGTACAAGTTGATGTCGAATTAGAATGTCAGCGTTGTAACGAACCTTACAAACAAACATTGGAATGTGAGTTTACTTATAGTCCAGTGGCTAATTGGGATCAAGCTGATGTATTGCCGGAAATTTATGAGCCAATCGAGTTCAATGAGTTTGGCGAAATAGATTTAATTGGCACGGTGGAAGATGAGCTAATTTTAGCTTTACCGCTTGTACCAATGCATTTATCTGAACACTGTGAAGTGTCCGCGCAGGAACAGGTTTTTGGCGAATTGCCTGATGAGTTGGCAAAAAAACCGAACCCGTTCGCTGTATTAGCTAATTTAAAGCAAAAGTAAATTAAATTTAGGAGTATGGCCAATGGCTGTTCAACAAAATAAAAAATCTCGTTCACGTCGTGACATGCGTCGTTCACACGATGCGTTAACTACTGCTGCAGTATCAGTGGATAAAGCAAGCGGTGAAACTCACTTACGCCACCACGTAACTGCAGACGGTTACTACCGTGGTCGTAAAGTGATCAATAAGTAATTTTTACTTATAGGTATTCACTTGACTCGTCTAACCTTGGCGTTAGATGTGATGGGCGGGGACATTGGTCCCCGTATTACTATCTCTACATTTCTTTTAACATCGGAAAATAATCCGGTGTCTCGATTTTTCCCTTTTTTAATCGCTTATCTTATTGAGTATGAATAGCAGAATTTTATCTACTGGTAGTTATTTACCAAGCTACATCCGCACAAATGCGGAATTGGAAAAAATGGTTGATACATCAGATGAATGGATTGTCACTCGTTCCGGTATTCGTGAACGTCGTATCGCGGCGGCAGATGAAACTGTTGCAACAATGGGTTTTGAAGCGGCAAAAAATGCGATCGAGGCTGCTCAAATTAATCCTCAAGATATTGAACTGATTATTGTTGCCACTACAAGTCACTCACATGCTTATCCAAGTGCAGCGTGCCAAGTACAAGGGTTATTAAATATTGATGATGCGATTTCTTTTGATTTGGCAGCAGCTTGTACAGGCTTTGTCTATGCATTGAGCGTGGCAGATCAATTTATTCGTGCCGGCAAGGTGAAAAAAGCCTTAGTGATAGGCTCAGATCTCAATTCTCGTAAATTAGATGAAACTGATCGCAGCACTGTTGTTCTATTTGGTGATGGTGCGGGAGCGGTCATTCTTGAAGCGAGTGAGCAAGAAGGGATTATTTCTACTCATTTGCATGCTTCAGCAGATAAAAATAATGCCCTTGTTTTAGCTCAGCCAGAACGTGGTATAGAAAAATCTGGATATATCGAGATGCAAGGTAACGAAACGTTCAAGTTGGCAGTTCGTGAACTTTCAAATGTGGTGGAAGAAACACTTTTAGCAAATAATTTAGATAAAAAAGATTTAGACTGGCTTGTGCCACACCAAGCAAATTTACGTATTATCACCGCGACAGCTAAAAAATTAGAAATGGATATGTCGCAAGTGGTGGTAACGTTAGATAAATATGCTAACAACAGTGCGGCAACTGTGCCTGTTGCTTTAGATGAGGCTGTTCGAGATGGCCGTATTCAACGTGGGCAGTTATTATTATTAGAAGCCTTTGGCGGTGGTTGGACTTGGGGTTCAGCATTAGTACGCTTCTAATTAATTTGTTAGAATAGGTAAGTAATTTAAAAAGTGCGGTTAATTTTGACCGCACTTTTAGTATTTTGTTGTCAGGTTTCGCCTGATGGCGACCTACTTTCTTTTACACGTGTAAAAGAAAGTAGGCAAAGAAAACACGTCCCAGTTAAATCGCTGTTCTTTGCTTTGTTTCAATTTTCTAAACGGCAATTTGCTGAACTCGCTACGCTCAAACAGACGCAAATTGCCTAAAAATTGAAAGTCGCAAAGGCGATTTATATGGGGCCCCGAATTTATCGGAGCATTATTTAAAAAGTGCGGTTAATTTTGAATTCATTTTAAGAACAAAAAATATTTTGAGTTTTGATCGCACTTTAAATAGGAGAAAGAACAAATTGGGTTCCCTTCTTTTCTACCTTTGTGGAATTGAATTTGTAGGAAATTTTCGTCTGTTTGAGCGTAGCGAGTTCAGAAAATTTCCGTTAAGCAAATTCAATGGAACAAAGGAAATAAGGAAAAGCAGGGGCGCTTTTCTTTTTGCTTACTTTTTCTTTGGCGAGCAAAGAAAAAGTAAGTCGCCATCGGCGAAACCCGATTTTAATTACCGAAGAAGAATTCTTAATTAAAAAACAATAGGACAAAACATAATGAAAAAATTCGCAATGGTCTTCCCAGGCCAAGGCTCCCAAACTGTCGGTATGCTTGCTGATCTTGCAACTGAATATTCAATCGTTACTGAAACATTTAAACAAGCATCTGATGCACTTGGTTATGATTTATGGCATCTTGTTCAACAAGGCCCAGCTGAAGAACTTAATAAAACATGGCAAACTCAGCCCGCACTTTTGGCAGCGTCAGTCGCTATTTATCGCGTATGGCAAGAAAAATTTCCTCAATTAAAACCAGAAGTAATGGCAGGCCATAGCTTAGGTGAGTATTCTGCCTTGGTTTGTGCTGGTGTGTTGGATTTCCAAGATGCGATTAAATTAGTGGAATTGCGCGGAAAATTAATGCAACAGGCTGTGCCTGAAGGCACTGGCGCAATGTATGCGATCATTGGTTTGGATAATGAAGCGATTATTAATGCTTGTAAACAAGCAGAGGAAGGAGAAGTCGTATCTGCTGTGAACTTTAACTCACCAGGCCAAGTCGTTATCGCTGGCGCGAAAGCTGCAGTTGAGCGCGCGGCTGCATTATGTAAAGAAGCAGGCGCAAAACGTGCATTGCCATTAGCAGTGAGCGTACCTTCTCACTGTGCCTTGATGAAACCAGCAGCGGAGCAATTAGCGGTAACACTTGAGAATATTCAAATTAATACACCAACAACATCGGTATTAAATAACGTTGATGTGAAAGCTGACACTGAAGGTGCAGAAATTCGTACCGCACTTGTTCGTCAGTTATATAGCCCAGTTCGTTGGACTGAAACAGTTGAAAAAATGGCGAAAGATGGCGTTCAAGCACTTGTTGAAGTGGGACCTGGTAAAGTATTAAATGGTTTAACCAAACGCATTGTGGGTGATTTACAAGCAATATCTGTAAATGATGTTGCATCATTCAATGTTGTAGAAGAATTTTTAGCGTAAAAGGAAGAAAAAATGCAAGGTAAAATTGCTTTAGTGACAGGGGCTACTCGTGGTATCGGTCGTGCGATTGCAGAAGAACTTAGCTCAAAAGGTGCATTTGTAATTGGTACCGCAACATCTGAAAAAGGTGCAGAGGCGATTTCTGCATATTTAGGGGATAAAGGTAAAGGTTTAGTTTTAAACGTAACTGATAAAGAATCTATTGAAACTTTACTTGAGCAAATTAAAAATGATTTTGGCGATATTGATATTCTAGTGAATAACGCAGGTATTACTCGCGATAATTTATTGATGCGAATGAAAGATGATGAGTGGTTTGATATTATGCAAACTAACTTAACTTCGGTGTATCATCTTTCTAAAGCTATGTTACGTTCAATGATGAAAAAACGTTTTGGTCGCATCATCAATATTGGTTCAGTGGTTGGTTCAATGGGTAATCCAGGACAAGCCAACTATTGTGCGGCAAAAGCGGGTGTGATTGGTTTTTCTAAATCTTTAGCAAAAGAAGTGGCTGCACGTGGTATTACTGTAAATGTGGTTGCACCAGGTTTTATTGCAACGGATATGACAGAAGTGCTTACTGATGAACAAAAAGCAGGTATTTTATCTAATGTTCCAGCAGGTCGTTTAGGTGAAGCCAAAGATATCGCTAAAGCCGTGGCTTTCTTAGCTTCTGATGATGCGGCTTACATTACAGGTACAACGTTGCATGTAAATGGCGGATTGTATCTCAGTTAATTTATTAACAGATTGGTAAGTATGCTAATTTAGGTATCATAAGTATGTAAGTGGATTCGTATAGCGTGTCCCTTTTATGAAATAATTAAAACTCATGATAAAAATACCGCACTTGGCGGTGTTTTTTACTTGAGTCAATATGACTGGTTCACATAACAAATAGCTTACAAAGAAGTTAGTATATCTATTTTTTAAGAGAATGTGGATAAAATATCATCATATTCAATGATTGAAATCTATCCACAAAATTCAATGTTAATCACTTCTACGCAATCTATTGTTCCAGCTTTGAGTTTCCATTTGATATTAAATTCGTACAAACTCATACCATAAATACGATCACTCGGTTTATCTTGTTGATAGGCTGGGCGAGGATCTTGCTCTAGCACTTGGCGAATAAAACGACTTAAGTGCGGTCGTTTTTCTTCTCGTTTTTTTACCGCACTTTTGGCTTGCTCAGTAAATTCAACAGTTAGTTTTGCTAGTGGTTTTTCTTGGGCAAAGCTCGATTGCGCATTTGGCTCACTATCTGCATAGGCAATATAGGGTTTGATATCGAAAATCGGCGTGCCATCCACTAAATCCACCGCACCTAAATGGAGAAAAACGTTACCGTTGATGCATTCTACTTGACGTAATTCGACTTTGGATAAACCAAGAGGATTTGGGCGGTGTGTTGCGCGTGAAGCAAACACGCCAACTCGTTGATTACCGCCTAACCGTGGAGGGCGTACGGTGGGTTGCCATTTTCCTTGTTGGATTTGGTCGAACTGAAAAATTAACCAAAGGTGACTGAATTGTTCCAATCCTCGTACGGCTTCAGGCGAATTATAAGGCGGTAAGAGTTCTACAATTCCTACACCGTCTTCAACTAAATTAGGTTGACGTGGTACGGAGAATTTTTCTTTATAAGGTGTGTGGATAATGGCGATAGGCGATAAGGTTAAATCATTCATAAATTGGGTGTCTTAGTGTAGAATACGCGGCCTATTGTAATCAAAAGTGCGGTCAAAAAAAATGAGAAATGAAAAATTGAAAATGTGGTGGGAAACGGCTCGACCAAAAACTTTGCCCTTAGCGTTGGCATCGATTTTCACTGGTTCGGCATTAGGTTATTGGGCGAATCCACAAGGTTTTAATGGGCTTGTAATGGCACTTTGTTTACTCACGACAATTTTATTACAGGTGCTTTCTAATTTTGCCAATGATTATGGGGATCATCAAAAAGGTTCAGATACTGAAGAACGTATTGGGCCATTACGTGGCATTCAAAAAGGCGCAATTTCAGCAAAAGAACTGAAATGGGGATTAATTCTAATGGTGGTGGCCAGTTTTCTTTCAGGAAGTTTCTTGATTGGTATCGCTTATGAAAACCTCTCGGATTTATTAGCTTTCGCTGGGCTTGGCATTTTAGCTATTGTTGCGGCCATTACTTACACGGTTGGGGCAAAACCTTATGGCTATATGGGATTGGGCGATATTTCTGTATTAGTTTTTTTTGGTTTGCTTGGTGTTGGCGGCACTTATTATTTGCAAACTCACAGTATTGATAGTCACATAATTTTACCTGCTATTGGCTCCGGCTTATTGGCAAGTGCGGTATTAAATATTAATAATTTACGCGATATTGAACAGGATGCGAAAGCTGGCAAAAATACCCTAGCCGTTCGTTTAGGTGCATATAAGGGGCGAGTTTACCACTGTATTTTATTAAGTGTGGCGGCCCTATGTTATTTAGCATTTGCGGCGGCAACAGCCATTTCTTGGACTAATTATTTATTTGTATTGGCAATGCCGTTGTTAGCTAAACATGCGATCTTTGTTTATCGCAGTCAGCAGCCAAGTGAATTGCGTCCAATGTTGGCTCAAATGTCTATGATTTCGTTATTAATCAATATCTTGTTTAGTTTAGGCTTGCTTATCGGCTAAATCGGCATATACTAAAGCAAACAAAATTTCAACAATCGATAGGGGAAAGTTATGTTTATTGATACTTCAGAACTTTGCGATCTTTATGCAGAACAAGTGGATGTAGTGGAGCCAATTTTTTCAAGCTTTGGTGGCGTAAGTAATTTTTACGGTAAAGTCACTACGGTAAAATGCTTTGAAAGTAATGGATTAATTGCTGAAGTATTAGAAGAAAACGGCGAAGGTCGAGTGCTTGTCATTGATGGCGGTGGTGCAGTACGTCGTGGTTTGATTGATGCAGAATTGGCTCAACTTGCCGTTGATAATGGCTGGGAAGGCATTATTGTATATGGTGCAGTACGCCAAATTCAGCAATTAGAAAACCTTGATATTGGTATTCATGCCCTTGCGCCAATTCCAGTCAGTGCAGATGAAAGCAGTGCCGGTGAGAGCGATATTCCGGTGAACTTTGGTGGCGTAACCTTTTTCCCAGAAGATTATATTTACGCAGATCTGACAGGAATTATACTTTCGCAAGAGCCCTTAGATTTAGATGATTCGGACGAATAATACGAAAGAGCAAAAGTGCGGTGAAAAATAACCGCACTTTTTTTATCGAAATTTATTGCACTAGATCACATTTCTGAAAATTGAGCATTGCAACTTATTAACATTCATTTAACATTGTAGTCCGTTCGAGTTAGAACACTAACGGAGGAACTTTATGACTGAGATGAAATCTTTCAAAAATCACAAAAATGGCATTATTTTTATTTTAGATATAGTGCTGTTTTTTGTGTTATTAAAAGTGCTGCCTTATGAGCCAAAGGCTAGTGCTGGTTTAGCGTTATTGGCTTTTGTCGCAGTGCTTTGGTTAACTGAGGCATTACATGTTACGGTTACCGCATTATTGGTGCCATTATTGGCGATTGCGCTAGATTTAGTGAGCACCAAACAAGCTTTAGTGGCTTTTGCTGATCCTACAATCTTTTTATTCTTTGGTGGCTTTTCTTTGGCTACAGCCTTACATATTCAAAAACTTGATAAAATGATTGCTAATAAGATTATGGCGTTAGCGCGCGGTAATTTATTTATTGCCATTATTTATCTCTTTTTGATTACAGCCTTCCTTTCTATGTGGATGAGTAACACAGCAACTGCAGCGATGATGTTACCCCTCGCAATGGGGATTTTAAGCCAACTTGATCGTGAGAAAGAACATAATACTTATGTGTTTGTGTTGTTAGGGATTGCTTATAGTGCATCAATTGGTGGTATGGGAACCCTTGTGGGCAGTCCACCGAATGCGATAGTAGCAAGTAACTTGCATTTAACTTTTGCAGATTGGTTATGGTACGGTTTACCAATAATGATCATTTTACTACCACTGATGATTGGTACGCTTTACATTATTTTTAAGCCAAAACTTCATATTAATTTTGAGCAATCGTTTGAAAGCATTGAAATGAATTCAGTGCGTGTATTAACACTTGTTATTTTTGTTGTAATTGCTTTAACTTGGGTATTTAGTGGGCAAATTAATCCTCTGATTTCGGGCTTACTTGGTTTGCAGAAAAATATAGCGAGCTTTGATAGTGTTGTCGCTTTATTAGCGGCTATTGTGATTTGTTCTACGGGCATTGCAAGCTGGAAACAAATTCAAGAAAGTACCGATTGGGGCGTATTAATGCTTTTCGGTGGTGGATTAACATTAAGTGCAGTATTGAAGGATTCTGGAGCAAGTAAAATTTTAGCAGATAGCATTGTCTTTATGATTGAAGGACAACATTTCTATCTTATTGGCTTGTTAGTTGCTACATTCATTATTTTCTTAACTGAATTTACCTCTAACACAGCAAGTGCGGCACTGCTGGTCCCAATCTTTATTTCTATCGCCCAATCATTGGGTATGCCAGAAATTGGTTTAGCATTAATTATTGGTCTTGGTGCATCTTGTGCCTTCATGCTACCAGTTGCAACGCCACCAAATGCTATTGTATTTGGTTCTGGTCAAGTGAAACAAAGTGAAATGGTAAAAGCTGGCTTTGTTCTAAATCTAGTATGTATTCTTGTAATTTCAACAATGGGATATTTATTCTGGTTGAATTAATAGCTAAGCTTAGAATTTTAAAAAAAGAAAAGCATGAATAGATGCTTTTCTTTTTTTTATTCAAACCAAATAACACTTGCCATTCGTCCTGTTTGATGATCTCGGCGATAAGAAAAGAAATATTCTTTTTCGTTAAAGGTACAATGTTCTCCACCGTAAATTTGAGTAATACCTAGGTTGTTTAATCGTTGTGTAGCGATTTGGTAAAGATTACCAAGGAATTTTTCTTTTTCTCTCCTATCTGGTTGAAATGCCAGTTTCGCTTTTTGATCTATGGCGATAAATTGCTCTACAACATCGTTTCCTACTTGGAATGCTGTTGGACCGATAGCCGGTCCAAACCATGCCATGATCTCTTCAGGTTTGGCTTGAAAATATTTTATTGTTTCTTCTAATATGCCATCGCATAAGCCTCGCCATCCTGCATGAGTTGCAGCTACTTCATTTCCGGATTTTGTTGTAAATAATACGGGCAAGCAATCTGCTGTCATGATAGTGCAGACTTGATTGGGTTCATTGGTATAAACGGCATCAGCTTCTAAATTATCGTCCAAATAAGGGAGTTGAATAACGCGTGTACTGTGAGTTTGAGTGAGAAATAAAGGCTCTTGAGGTAAGCTAAATTTTTCTACGAGTAAAGCGCGGTTAGTTTTGACCGCACTTTTATTATCGCCGACATGATCACCAAGGTTAAAATCATTAAAAGGTGCAGTACTAACACCGCCTTCACGTGTCGTAGTAAAGGCGTGAATAGTATCGGCAACAGGCCAGTTAGGTTGTATGATCCGCATTAATTAATAGTCCAATTCATTTTGGTGTTCTAGATAATCTGTTTTTAGTGCGTTGAGCAGTTTCACAAAATCATCTGGTAAAGGCGCATACCATTCCATCATTTCCCCTGTAATTGGATGTGTGAGGCGTAACATGACGGCATGTAGAGCCTGACGTTTGAAATCACGTAAAACAGACATAAATGCTTCACTAGAATTTTTAGGTGGGCGAGGGCGTCCACCATAAGTTTGATCACCTAATAATGGGTGGGCTATATGTGCCATATGTACACGAATTTGGTGGGTTCGACCTGTTTCTAGCCGCAAGCGTAAGCGAGTGTAATTACGGAAATTTTCCATAATACGATAATGGGTAACGGCAGGTTTTCCCATTGGGTGAACAGCCATTAATGTACGTTTGGTTGCATGGCGAGCCATTGGTTGATCTACAGTACCGCCTTTAGTCATTATGCCTGATGCGACCGCCTCATATTCGCGTGTGATTTTTCGTTTTTGTAGATCTCGTACAAGTTTGGTTTGTGCGGGGATCGTTTTAGCTACGACCATTAATCCTGTTGTGTCTTTATCTAGGCGGTGGACAATCCCTGCACGAGGCACTTCTGCGATTGGTGGATAATGATAGAGTAGCGCATTGAGCACAGTTCCATTCGGATTCCCCGCGCCTGGATGAACAACAAGATCTTTGGGTTTATTTATAACTATAATATCATCATCTTCATAAACAATATTCAAGGGGATATTTTCAGGTTCAAAACGTGTTTCATCTTCTATATCAACGGTAATTGCTACGTGTTCTCCCCCCAGCACTTTTTCTCGAGGAATATTGACAATTTGATTGTTAAGTTTAACGAGATCTGCTTCAATCCAAGTTTTTAATCTGGATCGAGAGTACTCAGGGAACAATTCTGCAAGCGTTTGGTCTAAGCGTTGTCCTATTTGTTCTGACTGTATTTCAGCTGAAAGGGTTATTAATGGCATAAAAGGCTCTCAAAGTTTTTTTAAAAGTTGGCTTATTGATTAATGTTCTATACAATAGCTAGCAATTGTATCTTATTTATCGGTTTTCGTAAAAATTAAGGAAAAAACAATGCGTAAAATTAAATCTTTAGCTTTATTGGCAATGGCAGCATTGGTAGTTGGGTGTTCAGGCTCAAAAGATGTTGAACAAGCATCGGTGAGTGAACTTTATACGAAAGGTTCAAACGCGTTGCAAGAAGGTGGATATTCAGAAGCTATTCGCTACTTAAAAGCTGCAAATGAGCGCTTCCCCGGCAGCATCTATCAAGAACAAGCAATGATTGATTTGATTTACGCAAATTATAAGTCACAAAACTATACGGATATTGAGACGTTGGGAAATGATTTTATTCGTATGTTCCCTCAAAGCCAAAACCAACCTTACGTGATTTATATGACAGGTCTTGCATATTCAGCTATGAGCGATAATTTTATTCAAGATTTTTTTGGAATCGATCGCGCAACTCGTGAAACGGTTTCTATGCGTAATGCATTTAATTATTTCCAAGGTTTAGTTACGCATTTCCCAAATAGTCCTTATACACAAGATGCGCTTGCTCGTATGGCTTATATTAAAGCGGCCCTTGCTCGCCATGAGCTAGATATTGCGAAGTTTTATGCTAAGCGAGATGCTTGGGTAGCTGTGTCAAATCGTGTTGTTGGTATGTTAAAACAATATCCCGATGCGCAAGCAACCTATGAAGGTTTATTCCTAATGAAAGAAGCCTACAATAAAATGGGACTAACTACATTAGAAAATCAAACTCAACAAATTATTGATGCGAATAAAGGTAAATCTTTTGAAGCGGTAGAAAAGCCGAAAGAACCTGAATTAACCTTGCCTAAAGTAAAATAAACAACGCCATAAAGCCCGAATCATTTCGGGCTTTATGCTTTTTTCATATCATCCACGATGTGCATTTTTCATAATGCGATCTTTTGTAACTTTCCACTCACGCTCTTTAATATCATCGCGTTTGTCGTGTTGTTTTTTCCCTTTTGCTAAGCCAATTTTAACTTTTGCCCAAGCACTTTTCCAATAAAGAGATAGCGCCACAATAGTGAATCCGTCACGATTAGCTTTACCAAATAGTGAGGCAAGTTCTCGCTTATTGAGTAATAATTTACGTGTTCGTGTAGGATCGCAAACAATGTGAGTTGAGGCAACATTTAGAGGTTGGATGCTGGCACCAAATAAAAAAGCTTCTCCATTTTTGAAAATTACATAGCTATCACTAATATTGGCTTTGCCTGCACGCATTGATTTTACTTCCCAGCCTTGTAGTTCAAGGCCTGCTTCAATCTCATCTTCAATAAAATAATCGTGTCTTGCTCGTTTATTCAACGCAATATTATTTGATCCGGGTTTTATTTTTTTCTTTGTCATTGTCTTTCACCTTATCTTGATTTCGGCATTCTATAGGATATCTTTTTTGATAGCAAAAAGATCGTGTAGGTATAGTTTATTAACATTTTGAATGCTCATTGATGGCTAATGTAAGGCTATCATAAGATATTTAGCTATTATCTCTCGAAAGAAACAAATCTTAAATTAACAGCTATACAATGAGGGGGATAAAATTCTCTTAATTTGATTTTTTCTTGAGTTCATATTGAATTCAAACTAGACTTAACCATCATTTTATTTTATCCATATTGATTATGCGTGTTTCAGATTTTAATTTCGATTTACCTGATGAACTTATTGCTCGTTATCCAAAAGAGGACAGAGCATCTTGCCGTTTATTACATTTGAATGGGGAAAATGGCGCGGTAATTGATCGCACTTTTTCAGATGTATTGGATTTAATTAATGAAGGCGATTTATTGATTTTCAATAATACTCGCGTCATTCCTGCAAGAATGTTTGGGCGTAAAGCCAGCGGTGGAAAAATTGAAGTTTTAGTTGAACGCATGCTAGATGAGCATCGTTTCTTAGCGCATATTCGTTCATCAAAATCACCAAAAGAAGGAACTGAATTATTTTTAGGTGAAGATAAATTAGGCGAAAATCATGGAATTAGAGCGGTAATGACAGTGCGTCATGGCGCATTATTTGAAGTGGAATTAAGTGATAAATCAACCGCTCTTTTAGATGTGTTGCAATCCATTGGACATATGCCATTGCCGCCTTATATCGACCGTCCAGATGAAGAAGCTGATCAAGAATGTTATCAAACCGTTTATAGTAAAGTACCGGGTGCGGTAGCAGCACCAACAGCAGGCTTACATTTTGATGAGCCCTTACTTGAAAAACTTAAAGCGAAAGGCGTGAATTTTGAATTTGTTACATTGCATGTGGGCGCAGGAACATTCCAGCCAGTTCGTGTCGAAAATATTGAAGATCATGTGATGCATACAGAATACGTAGAAGTTTCCCAAGAAGTTTGCAATGCAATTATTGCAACAAAAAAAGTGGGTAAACGTGTGATTGCAGTAGGAACCACTTCTGTTCGTTCTATTGAAAGTGCGGCACTTTCTGCAGAAGAATTTGGCAATCTAGATTTAATTGAGCCTTATTTTTCTGATACCTCTATTTTTATTTATCCTGGTAAAAAATTCCGAGTGGTAGATTGTTTAATTACTAATTTCCACTTACCTGAAAGCACATTGATAATGTTAGTTTCAGCTTTTGCTGGTTATAAAAATACTATGAATGCGTATAAACATGCAGTGCAAGAAAAATATCGTTTCTTTAGTTATGGCGATGCGATGTTTATTAATAAAAATTCTAATGTGAGAGGATTGGAATAAGTTGTTTGACTTGTAATTAGTCAGCACCTACAATAAAGAGCGGTAACCATCCCTTGTCGGAGAATCTACCTAGCCAGCGCTACCTTTCAATAGTAGGCAAAGTAGAATAACAATGATTAGTTTAATAATGAGATTAATCATAGTTTTTATCCTCAATTTGATTACAAATGAAGGATCTACTCAAACAGCCCGTCAGGTGCATACTGGCGGACTGATTTTAACAGATCCGCCTCTGCTCAAAGAGCATTGGAAATATGATAGCACAAAGCCTGTATTTTTTAACAGGCTTTTTTGTTCACAAAAATCTTCGAACTGTTTATTCGTTGGAGCCAAAATGAAGTATGAATTAGATAAAACAAGCGGCAGTGCGCGTCGTGGTCGCTTGGTATTTGAACGTCCACAAGGCACGTTCAGCGTAGAAACCCCTGCATTTATGCCGGTGGGTACTTATGGTACGGTAAAAGGCATGACGCCAGAAGAAGTGCGTGCGACAGGTGCAGAAATTTTATTGGGTAACACCTTCCATTTATGGCTTCGTCCAGGTCAAGAAGTCATGCGTAAACACGGTGATTTACATGACTTTATGCAATGGCATCGCCCGATTTTAACTGACAGTGGCGGCTTCCAAGTATTTAGTTTAGGTAAATTACGTAAAATCACTGAAGAAGGCGTGAAATTCCAAAATCCAATTAACGGTGAGCGCATCTTCCTTTCGCCTGAAAAATCCATGGAAATTCAATATGATTTAGGTTCTGATATCGTGATGATTTTCGATGAATGTACGCCTTATCCAGCTACTTTCGATTATGCGAAAAAATCTATGGAAATGTCTCTTCGTTGGGCAAAACGTAGCCGCGATCGCTTTGATGAATTAGGCAATAAAAATGCGCTATTCGGTATTATCCAAGGCGGCGTATTTGAAGAATTACGTAAAGTCTCATTGGAAGGCTTAGTGAATATCGGCTTTGACGGTTATGCAGTGGGCGGTTTAGCGGTAGGCGAACCAAAAGAAGACATGCACCGTATCTTAGAATATATCTGCCCACAAATTCCCGCTGATAAACCACGTTATTTAATGGGCGTGGGGAAACCAGAAGATTTAGTGGAAGGCGTGCGTCGTGGTATTGATATGTTTGACTGCGTAATGCCAACTCGTAACGCACGTAACGGCCATTTATTTGTGACTGATGGTATTGTTAAAATCCGTAATGCAAAATATCGCGATGATACGAGCCCATTAGATCCTGAATGTGATTGCTACACCTGTAAAAACTATACGAAAGCTTATTTATATCACTTAGATAAGTGCGGTGAAATTTTAGGTGCACGCTTAAATACCATTCACAATTTACGCTATTATCAACGTTTAATGGCGGAAATTCGTCAAGCGATTGAAGATGATCGTTTTGATGATTTTGTGGTGGAATTCTATGCTCGCATGGGCAAACCTGTTCCACCATTACAATTAGCGGATAAATCATAATTGATGAAAGTGCGGTAGAAAAATGAAATGTTTTTTGACCGCATTTTTTAACAAAGGAAACCTTATGCAAATTCTTGAACCTCAACAATTCACCACCTGGAATGAACCTATTGAAATGCTTTATGCCTGTCATAGTAAGGTAAAACGTTTTTGTCGTCAGTTAAGCATTTTGCCTGATTATCTAGAAAAACACGGCTATACTCAGGCTGTATTAAATGATGTTGAGCAGATTTTAACTTATTTCAATCGTGCCGCCCCCCTACATCATGAGGATGAAGAATTAGATTTTTTCCCTCAATTAGTCAAAGTCGCTCCGCAAGCACAAAGCTCCATTGATGAATTAGAACAACAGCACGAATATTTGCATGAAAATTGGAATGCATTATCTGCGCAGTTAGAAGAGCTTATTTCTGAACAACGTCAAAATATTGATGAACATTTAATTGAATGCTTTGTTCAAGGTTATGATCGTCATATTGCGTTAGAAGAACCGTTATTTGAAATGGGGCGTGAATGCTTAAGTGCGGATATTTTGGCTGAAATGGGCAAGAGCATGAGTGCTCGTCGTCAAGTGAAAGAATGAAATATCAGCTCAATTTAACCGCACTTCGATGTCCAATTCCTCTTTTAAGTGCCAAAAAAGCCTTAAAAAATTTGGATAAAAATGATGAGCTAATGTTGATCTTAAACCTTGAAAGTGCGGTGGAAAATTTTTCTATTTTTGCAAAGGAAAATTCTGTTGCTTTGGTCGAGCAATATTACGCTTCGGAAAAAGAATTTATCGTTATCTTGAAAAAATAAAATTAATCGCCATAACGTAGGATATTGGGTGTGGTTCACCTTTCCCAATGAGCCAATTTATGGTATTTTAAGCGCAATTTTTAACTTAAATTAACAAGGAAAACATACAATGGAAGCACAAAACCCGATGTCCACGTTATTTATTTTCGTGATCTTTGGTTTAATTTTTTACTTTATGATTTATCGCCCGCAAGCTAAACGCAATAAAGAACATAAAAAATTGATGTCTGAGCTTGCAAAGGGTACTGAAGTTTTAACTGCTGGTGGTTTAATCGGCAAAATTACTAAAGTAACTGAAGGTAGCGATAGTATCGTGATTGCGTTAAACGACACGACAGAAATTACGATTAATCGTAACTACATTGTGAGCGTTCTTCCTAAAGGTTCATTAAAATCACTTTAAGAGTAACGTTAAATTATTTTCCAGAGCCACGAATTGTGGCTCTGTGCGTTAGAAAAGAAAAGGAAAACTATGTTAAACCGTTATCCATTATGGAAGAATTTGATGGTTATTTTTATTGTGGCCATCGGGATTTTATATTCTCTTCCAAATATTTATGGTGAAGATCCTGCGGTGCAAATTTCCGGTACGCGCGGTCAAGAAGCGAATACTAGCGTGCTTGGACAAGTTCAAGATGTGCTTAAAACCAATAATCTTCCAACCAAATCTGTCGTGCTTGAGAACGGCTCAATTCTAGCTCGTTTCACTAATACCGATGATCAACTTCTCGCTAAAGATAAAATTGCTGAACGTCTTGGCAATAATTACACCACCGCATTAAATCTTGCTCCGGCCACTCCAGCTTGGTTAAGCATGTTTGGTGCTAACCCAATGAAATGGGGATTAGACTTACGCGGTGGGGTTCGTTTTTTGATGGAAGTCGATATGAATGCTGCACTTGTAAAACGTCAAGAGCAATTACAAGACAGTTTACGTAACGAACTTCGCAAAGAAAAAATTCAATATACGACAATTAAAAATACTGAGCATTTTGGCACGTCTGTCACATTGGCTGATGCAAGTCAACGCTCTAAAGCGGAACGTATTATTCATCAGTTGCATCCAACCTTAGATATCACAGAGTTGGATAACGATAGTATCAATTTAGGTCTTTCAACTTCAGCATTAAATGAAGCACGCGACTTAGCCATTGAGCAAAACTTAACGATTTTGCGTAAACGTGTTGCTGAACTAGGGGTATCTGAGGCGGTCATTCAACGTCAAGGCGCTGAACGTATTGTAATTGAATTACCAGGTGTTCAAGATACTGCTCGCGCAAAAGAAATTTTAGGTGCAACTGCAACACTTGAGTTTCGTATCGTAAATCAAAATGTTACAGCTGATGCAATTTCTCGTAATATGTTGCCAGCTGATTCGGAAGTTAAATATGATCGCCAAGGTCATCCTGTCGCATTATTTAAACGCGCGGTCTTAGGTGGTGAGCATATTATTAATTCAAGTTCTGGTTTAGATCAGCATTCAAGCACCCCACAAGTGAGTGTAACCTTGGATGGTGAAGGTGGGGAGATTATGTCTCAAACCACCAAAAAATATTACAAGAAGCCAATGGCGACGCTTTATGTTGAATATAAAGATAACGGTAAAAAAGACGAAAATGGTAAAACCATTTTAGAAAAACATGAGGAAGTCATTAATGTGGCGACGATCCAAGGTCGTTTCAGTTCTAACTTCCAAATTACCGGTGTTGATAGTATCGCGGAAGCGCACAATCTTTCTACCTTATTGAAATCTGGCGCATTAATTGCACCAATTCAAATTGTTGAAGAACGTACAATTGGCCCATCTTTAGGTGCACAAAATGTAGAACAAGGGATTAATGCGAGTTTCTGGGGACTCATCGCTGTGATTGTCTTTATGCTGTTCTACTACAAAATGTTCGGTATTATCGCAAGTTTTGCTTTGGTTATTAATATTGTGTTGTTAGTGGGTTTAATGTCCATTTTACCTGGTGCGACACTTTCTATGCCAGGGATTGCCGGTATCGTATTAACCTTAGGTATGTCGGTGGATGCAAACGTGTTAATTTTTGAACGTATTAAAGAAGAAATTCGTAATGGTCGTCCAATTCAACAAGCAATTAACGAAGGCTATAACGGGGCGTTTACCTCTATTTTTGATGCGAATTTAACGACAATTTTAACTGCAATTATCTTGTATGCTGTGGGGACAGGCCCAATTCAAGGATTTGCGATTACGCTTTCACTTGGTGTGGCAATTTCAATGTTTACCGCAATTACAGGAACACGAGCATTAGTTAATGCGCTCTATGGCGGCAAACAACTTAAGAAATTATCAATTTAGGTAGGGAACGATGAAAATTTTTGCAAAAGATAAAGACGGACATTTTATCCGTGAAATCAATGGGATTAAACTCCCGTTCCCATTGACCGAATTTATGAAAATGCGTAAATGGGGCTATGTTTTTTCCGCACTTTTAATGGCCGTTTCGCTATTTTTTATCGTATCAAAAGGCTTTAACTGGGGATTGGATTTTACTGGTGGTGTTGTTTTTGATACCCATTTTTCACAATCTGCAGACTTAGAAAAAATCCGTGGTAAGCTCCATGAAAATGGTATTGAAAGTCCAATTGTGCAGACAACGGGGTCTGTTCAAGATGTCATGATTCGTTTACCAGCTACGGATAATGATTCAGGCATTGGCGATCGTGTAAAAGGAATGCTTCAAGAAGTAGATTCTGGCATTAAGATTCGTAGTGTTGAATTCGTTGGACCAAACGTAGGGGAAGAGTTGGCTCAAGGCGCGGTGTATGCGACATTAGCGACATTAGCGATGATGCTAGTTTATGTAGGCTCTCGCTTTGAATGGCGTTTAGGTTTCGGCGGTATCGCATCCCTTGCGCATGACGTAATAATTACTCTTGGTGTGTTTTCAGCATTACAAATCGAAATTGATTTAACCTTCGTGGCAGCGATTTTATCTGTTGTGGGTTATTCTATTAACGATAGTATTGTGGTCTTTGACCGTGTGCGTGAAAACTTCAGAAAAATAAGACGTCTAGATACGATTGATATTATTGATGTTTCTTTAACTCAAACTTTATCAAGAACCATCATGACCTCTGCGACAACATTAATTGTTGTTATTGCATTGTTCTTTTTTGGTGGACCATCAATTCATAACTTCTCTTTAGCGTTACTTGTGGGTATTGGATTTGGTACATATTCTTCAATCTTTATTGCAATCGCAATTGCATACGATGTTGGATTACGGCGTGAACATATGATCCCGCCTAAAGTAGATAAGGAAATTGATGAATTACCGTGATTTCTTGATAATCAACTAAAAGTAAGCCCCAGACTATAATTGTCTGGGGCTATTTTTTATTTAGATTTTTTGCTTTGAATAGCAGCGAAAATAACTTACCTTCGTTTAACAGTAAAATATTATTTTACGCGAGATACGTATTCGCCAGAACGAGTATCTACTTTGATTACTTCACCGATTTGAACGAAAAGAGGTACTTTTACTACTGCGCCAGTGCTTAATGTTGCTGGTTTACCGCCAGTACCTGCGGTATCGCCTTTAAGACCTGGGTCTGTATCGACGATTTCTAATTCAACAAAGTTTGGTGGAGTAACAGTAATTGGTGCACCATTCCATAAAGTCACGATACAATCTGCTTGGTCTAATAACCATTTTTCTGCATCACCTACAGCTTTTGCATCAGCAGAGTATTGTTCAAATGTTTCTGGGTGCATGAAATACCAGAATGCATCATCTTTGTATGAATAAGTTAAGTTAAGATCCATAACATCAGCAGCTTCAACCGAAGTACCAGATTTGAAGTTTACGTCTAATACTTTGCCTGAAATTAATTTACGAATACGAGTACGGGTGAAAGCTTGACCTTTACCTGGTTTTACGAATTCATTTTCAACGATTACGCAAGGTTCACCGTCTTGCATAAATTTTAGACCTGGTTTGAAATCACTGGTAGTATATGTAGCCATATTTTTAATATCCTAAAAATTAGAGATGGTTTGAAAAGTGCGTATTTTAACCCAAGAACCCGTCATTAGAGAAGAACAAAATTGGCTCACAATTCTAAAAAATGCGATTTCAGATCCTAAATTATTGCTAAAAGCCTTAAATTTACCAGAAGATGATTTTGAGCAATCCATTGCTGCGCGGAAACTTTTTTCGCTCCGCGTACCACAACCTTTCATTGATAAAATAGAAAAAGGTAATCCGCAAGATCCCCTTTTCTTGCAAGTGATGTGTTCTGATCTAGAGTTTGTACAAGCCGAAGGATTTAGTACGGATCCATTAGAAGAAAAAAATGCCAATGCGGTGCCGAATATTCTTCATAAATATCAAAATCGCTTGCTCTTTATGGCGAAGGGCGGTTGTGCGGTGAATTGTCGTTATTGCTTCCGCCGACATTTTCCTTACGACGAAAACCCAGGAAATAAAAAAAGCTGGCAACTGGCATTAGATTACATTGCGGGGCATCCTGAAATTGAAGAAGTGATTTTTTCAGGTGGCGATCCTTTAATGGCGAAAGATCATGAGTTAGCGTGGTTAATAAAACATTTAGAAAATATACCGCACTTACAACGTTTGCGTATTCACACCCGTTTGCCTGTTGTGATTCCGCAACGGATTACTGATGAATTTTGTACCTTATTAGCAGAAAGTCGCTTGCAAACTGTTATGGTGACACACATTAATCACCCCAATGAAATTGATCAAATTTTTGCTCATGCGATGCAAAAATTAAAAGCCGTGAATGTCACGCTTTTGAATCAATCCGTTTTGCTAAAAGGCGTGAATGATGACGCGCAAATTCTAAAAATATTGAGTGATAAACTTTTTCAAACAGGAATTTTGCCTTATTACTTGCATTTGCTAGATAAAGTGCAAGGGGCGAGCCATTTTTTGATTAGCGATATTGAAGCTATGCAAATTTATAAAACCTTGCAATCTCTTACATCTGGCTATCTTGTTCCCAAACTCGCACGAGAAATTGCCGGCGAACCAAATAAGACTTTATACGCGGCATAAGATCCGATAAAATATCACGTAATTTTTTTGCCGCACTTCCGTGGCTAATTAACATGAATAACAACAAGTATCAGGAGTAATCCAGTGGATTCTATGAATAAAAATCAAAATGAACAATCATCTCAAGATGAATTAGATTTAGGTCTTAATCAAGTTGAACCAATTACACCAAAGAAAGTGGTGCAACCTAGTGAGTCAATTTTTGATAAAGCAAAGGGTTTATTTGCGAAAAAAGATCATGTAGAAACAAATTTTCATGAGCGTAAAGAGCCCACTTTTGGGCATACTCCTGCTCAAGAAAGCGCGCCTTTTATTTCTAGCGAAACATTGAGAACAGAACAAGAGCCAGTTATTCAGACTGTATCTGCAGAAGAGACAATATCTGCTGTTGAAGAAGAAATTAAGACTGAAACGATTGCCACAGAAACTGTTGAGCAAGCAGAAAAACGTACTTTAGGCCAACCGGAAAAATGGAAAGTGTTGCAAGTATTACCAGCAAAACATCGCCGTTTATTTATGGCTATTTTGGCGTTGGTCATTTTATTAATTATTTTCTTTGCATTAAAACCAAGTTCTGACACCGTTGAGTCTTTCACTCAATCTAACAGCAATGAAATCCCAGTGCAGTTCCAATCTTTAGATCAAAATCAACCAGTTGAAACCACGATTTTAGATAATCCTCCTGCACAAAATCAGATGGCAGCAGAGCAAGCTAACCAACCTGAAAATGCGCCAAAAGCAGATGAATCAGCTAATAGTTTGACCGCTCAAAATCAACCTGCAGAAAACATGGCTACGCCACAAAACATGGCTGCGCCACAAAATATGGCTCAAGCTCCAGTTCAAACCTCAAATACAATGGATTCAGCTTCAGCTAAACCTATGCAAGCAGCTCAACCTGAGCAATCACAAACTCAAGCTCAACAAACTCAAGTGGAACAGCCAAAAGCACCAACTGTTGTAGCGCCAGTTCAACCGGTGAAAAAAGTAGTAGAACAACAAGTTGCACATAAAGATACCGCGAAAAAAGAAGTGAAAGTTGCGGAAAAAGCACATGTACCAGCAAAAGCAACTGAACAAACCGTCGCTAAAACAGCTGGAAAAGCACCAATTGTTGAGGCAAAACCGGTTCAAGTTAAAAAAGAAGCTAAAGTTCAAATTGTTGATGCAAAACCTGCAACGAAAGCAGCTGCACCAACTGTATCGGCGAAAACATTAACTGTGCCTAAAGGCGTTTCTCTTATGCAAGTATTCCGTGATAATCAACTTAATATTTCGGATGTTAATGCAATGAGTAAAGCAGCGGGTGCGGGCAATGTTTTAAGTAGCTTTAAACCGGGTGATAAAGTTGCGGTATCCGTAAACAGTCAAGGGCGAGTAAATGAAATGCGTTTATCTAACGGTGCGCGATTTGTTCGTCAGTCTGATGGTTCTTATGAATATAAAAAATAATTTTTAGGGCGAGCAATCGCCCATTTTTCTTTTTTAAGTAGGATGTTATGTTTAAAAAAACGTTTCTAATTTTAACCGCACTTTGCTTGGTCGGTTGTGCTCAAAGTGATTTACCAAAGAAGCCAGAGCCGCAAAAGATGCAGGTGGAAAAAGTAGATAAAGCTTTGCAAAAAGGTGAGGCGAAAGTTTATTTGTGTAAAGATGACAAGCAAGTTCGTGTTGTTCATTCCACTCAAAAAAAACGTAAAAAATTATTGCATCACATTACGGTGACGTTCAATTCTATGTCAGAAAAATTGACATTAATGATTTCTGAGCGCGGTAAGAATTACGGCAATATTCGTTGGACGTGGCAAGAGCGCGAGGATTTTAGTGTGCTAAAAACTAATTTAGGTGAAGTTTTAGCGGAACAATGTGTATTACAACCCGTAGAGCGTTTATCCGGTAATTAATTGTGCAAACCGAACTCCAACGTGGCTTTATTCTTCATCGTCGCCCTTATAGTGAAACGAGTCTTTTAGTCGATTTGTTTACTGAAGAAAGTGGTCGCCTAACCGTGATCGCCAAGGGTGCACGAGCAAAGCGTTCATCTTGGAAGTCGGTCTTGCAACCTTTCACACCTTTATTGTTGCGTTGGTCGGGAAAAAGCTCATTGAAAACCCTCACTAAAGCTGAACCTGCCGCAATTACACTGCCTTTACAACAAACCGCACTTTATAGCGGTTTTTATGTGAATGAGTTATTGACTCGTGTCATTGAGCCTGAAACACCGAATCCTTCGCTATTTCAACATTATTTAAAATGCTTAACGGGCTTGGCAACTGAAACCAACGTTGAACCAACATTGCGTCTTTTTGAATTTCAACTTTTACAAATTCTCGGTTACGGCGTGGATTTTCTGCATTGTGCAGGCTCTGGCGAGCCTGTGGATTGCACAATGACATATCGTTATCGTGAGGAAAAAGGTTTTATTGCTTCCTTAGTGAAAGATAATCTCACCTTTTATGGCAGAGATTTGTTAGCCTTTGAAGCCCTAGATTTTTCCGATGAGGCGGTTCGTCAAGCGGCAAAACGTTTTACTCGTATTGCACTGAAACCTTATCTTGGCGATAAACCGTTAAAAAGCCGGGAATTATTCACTCAAAATATTTTACTTTTAAAATAATGGTTCTTCTTTATACTCCAAAGCAAAAAACAAACAATGTTCAAACCATTACGGCTGATATTCTTGATTTAGATTATCAAGGTTTAGGCGTCGCGAAAATTAATGGTAAAACTTGGTTTATTGAAAATGCGCTTCCGCACGAAAAAGTGGAATGTCGTATTCTGGAGGATAAACTCCAATATGGGCATGCTACGGCAAAAAAATGGCGAGTAAAAAGTTCTGAACGTTTAGAACCTAAATGTGCTCATTTTATGCGTTGTGGTGGTTGCCAAGGGCAACATATTCCTATTGAAATGCAGAGAAAAGCGAAAGAATCCGCATTGTTTAAACGATTAAGTAAATTACAGTCAGAGCCGATTTCATTTCAACCTATGATTTGTGGCGATGCTTGGGCGTATCGTCGTCGTGTGCGTTTGAGTTTATGGTTTAATCCAAGCACAAAACAAATTGAGATGGGCTTTCGTCAGAAAAATACCAACGATTTAATTACTGTTCAATCTTGCGAAGTGGCAGAATCTGCAATTAATTATTTACTGCCTAAATTAACCGCACTTTTAGAAAAATTTTCAGCACCGAAACAGCTTGGGCATATTGAACTTGTGGTGGCCGATAATGGTGTCGCAATGTTGTTACGTTACACCAAAAAACTTTCGGAAATTGACCGCACTTTATTGCTCAAATTTGCTGAACAAGAAAAGCTAATGCTGTTTTTACAAAGCGATGAAGGCATTGAACAAAGCTATGGCGATGCACCTTATTATCAATTTTCTGATGGCATAAAATTACATTTTGATATTCGTGATTTTATCCAAGTAAATCGTGCATTAAATGAACGTATGGTCAATACAGCCTTGGATTGGCTTGAATTGAACCAACAAGATTGTGTGTTAGATTTATTTTGCGGCATGGGAAATTTTACGCTTCCTCTCGCCAAACGCGTGAAAAGTGCGGTAGGAATTGAAGGCGTTTTTGAAATGGTACAAAAAGCGGAGCAAAATGCTGCAAGAAACCAAATCAAGAATATTGAATTTTTCCAAGCCGATCTTGACCAATCTTTTATTGAACAACCTTGGGCACGTCAGTCGTTCAATAAAATTTTGCTTGATCCTCCACGTAGTGGCGCAGCTTTCGCGTTAAATGCTTTGTGCGAGTTGAAAGCAGAGAAAATTTTATATGTGTCTTGTAATCCCGCAACATTAGTGCGTGATGCGGAAATTTTACGTGATTTTGGCTACAAGATTGAAAAAAGTGCGGTGATAGATATGTTCCCTCATACGGGGCATTTGGAATCGATAACGTTATTCACTACAAAATAACTCGGTTATTCGGTACAATATCCACCCAAAATAAAAGCGACAGGAAGTTGCTTGCTCTTCATCAACAAGGGGGTGTTATGGTTGCTGTTCGTGGTTCTCATTTGTTAAATCCGCAGGATTTTGTGATTGAACAATGGTGCGCTGGCTTAAAACTGGCAGAACAAACAGAAAAAAGTTTGATCGATGCGTGGTATTACGCACGTGACTTAATGAGCACCCATCCCGATGAAATGAAGAATGCTACCTTGATGCTCCAGTCTGGTGTGGAAATGGTAGAAATTTTGCACGAACTTAATATGGATGCGGAAACATTGCTTACTGCAATGTTGTTTCCTGTGGTTGCAAATAAATTAACCGATTGGGAAAGCCTAAAAGAAAAGTTTGGTGCGAAAATCACTAAATTACTTAAAGGTGTGTTGGAGATGGATAACATCCGTCAACTTAATGCTAGTCACTCAGCTAATGCCTTACAAGTAGATAATGTTCGCCGTATGTTGTTGGCGATGGTGGACGATTTCCGCTGTGTAATCATTAAACTTGCCGAACGTATTACTTTCTTGCGTGATGCAGAGCATCGTTGCGCAGAGGAAGACAAAGTCCTTGCTGCCAAAGAATGTTCTAATATTTATGCCCCTCTTGCCAATCGTCTTGGGATAGGTCAGTTGAAATGGGAGTTAGAAGATTACTGCTTCCGTTATCTCCATCCTGAACAATATCGCGCTATTGCTAAATTATTGCAGGAACGTCGTCTTGATCGTGAACATTACATTGCTGATTTCGTCAGTGAGTTGAGCGGTTATTTACGCGAAAATATCGAGCAAGTAGAAGTCTATGGTCGTCCGAAACATATTTATAGCATTTGGCGCAAAATGCAGAAAAAGCATCTTGAGTTTAGCGGTTTATATGATGTAAGAGCGGTCAGAATTATCGTGCAAAAATTGCAAGATTGTTACACCGCACTTGGGATTGTGCATACTCAATTTAAACACTTACCCAAAGAATTTGATGATTATGTCGCGAACCCGAAACCAAACGGTTATCAATCCATTCATACTGTTGTTTTAGGTAAAGGCGGCAAGCCAATTGAAGTGCAAATTCGAACCCAACAAATGCATGATGATGCAGAGTTAGGGGTGGCGGCTCACTGGAAATACAAGGAAGGTAATACGGGCAGCATGTCTGCCTACGAAGAAAAAATTGCATGGTTGCGCAAATTGCTAGCTTGGCAAGATGATATTACGGATTCAGGCGAAGTGATGGCAGAGTTGCGTAGCCAAGTATTTGACGATCGCGTCTATGTGTTTACGCCGAAAGGTGAAGTAGTGGATTTGCCAACGGGATCTACACCATTAGATTTTGCTTATGCAATTCATAGTGAAATTGGTCATCGCTGCATCGGGGCAAAAGTAGCGGGACGTATTGTGCCATTTACCTATCAGCTACAAATGGGTGATCAAATCGATATCATTACCCAGAAAAATCCTAACCCGAGCCGTGACTGGCTAAACCCAAATTTAGGATTTACTCACACTGCAAAATCTCGAGCCAAAATTCAAGCGTGGTTTAAAAAGCAAGATCGCGATAAAAATATTCCAGCGGGTAAAGAATTACTCGATAATGAATTAGCGCGTTTAAATTTAAGTATTAAGCAAGTGGAACCTTATGCATTACCGCGCTATAACTTGAAAAATTTGGACGATCTTTATGCCGGCATTGGCAGTGGTGATATTCGTTTAAATAACTTAATCAATTTCTTGCAAAGTAAATTGATTAAAGTGACCGCTGAAGAAGCTGATCAAGAAATTTTACGTCATGTCGCTAACAAAAGTGCGGTGAATTCTCAGCAGAAATCTGAGAAAAACAATGGTTATGTGATTGTGGAAGGTGTGGGCAATCTTATGCATCATATTGCACGTTGCTGCCAACCTATTCCTGGCGATGCGATTGTTGGTTATATCACTATGGGGCGTGGTATTTCTATTCACCGAGCAGATTGTGAACAGTTCTTAGATTTGCAAGCGGCTCACCCAGAACGAGTAGTAGAATCTATTTGGGGTGAAAATTACGCAAGTGGGTTCCATATTAATATCCGTATTGTGGCAGGCGATCGCAATGGCTTATTACGTGATATTACGACCGTTCTAGCAAATGAAAAAATTAGTGTATTAGGGGTGTCAAGCCGTGCTGATACAAAAAAACAACTTGCAACTATTGATATGGAAATTGAACTCCATAATGTTGAAAGTTTGAGTAAAATATTGGCTCGATTAGCAAAATTAGATGATGTTATCGAAGCGAAACGTTTATAAAAATAGGAAAATTTATGTATAAAACGACGGGGCTAGCCCATTTAATCAATTCCACTAAATATTCATTACAAGGCTTAAAAAGTGCGTTTAAAAATGAAACGGCTTTTCGCCACGAATGTTTTTTAGCCTGCATTTTAATTCCTCTTGCTTTCTTTTTAGGCGAAACAAAAATTGAAATTATCTTGATGCTCTCTTCTGTTTTGCTTGTGATGGCGTTGGAACTTTTAAACAGTTCGGTGGAGGCTGTTGTCGATCGCATTGGTACAGAACGCCACGAGCTTTCAGGGCGTGCGAAAGATCAAGGTTCTGCATCGGTATTTATTGCCCTTTGTATTGTTGCTGTTGTTTGGGGGGGAATCCTATTTTTCTAATATACGGAATATTTTTTAAGGTACAGTATATTTTGGGGACGGCTTATGGAAACATAAGCCGTTTTTAATTATTCATTTTACTTTTGGGTATAATTTCTTGAGCCAAAAATAGCGGTACCAATTCTTACCATTGTTGAGCCACGTTTAATTGCGCTCGGCATATCATCGGTCATTCCCATAGAAAGGGTATCAATTTGTTGATTGGGTAAGGCCTGTTTTAGTTGTTCAAATAGATCGGACATTTTTCTGAACACGGCTTCTTGTTCAGCGATTTTATCAGTTGGCGCGGGTATAGCCATTAAGCCACGTAAGCGTAAGTGCAGTAAATTTTCGATGTGTTTTGCCAGTGTTAGCATTTCTTCTGGTTGAATACCAGATTTACTTTCTTCATCGCTGATATTAACCTGAATTAAGACATTCAACGGTGCCTTATTCGTCGGTCGTTGTTCATTTAAACGATCTGCAATTTTTGCTCTATCAAGTGTTTGCATCCAATCAAAATGTTCTGCAACGAGACGTGTTTTATTCGATTGTAATGGACCGATAAAATGCCATTCAAGGTTAATACCTTGAGATTCAAAATATTGGATCTTTTCTACACCTTCTTGCACATAATTTTCCCCAAAAGCCGTTTGTCCAGCTTGATAAGCCGAAATAATGGCGGAAATAGGTTTGGTCTTAGATACGGCAAGTAATTTAACAGTATTTTGATCGCGTCTTGCTTCTTCGCAAGCTGTTTTAATTTTTTGATGAATTAGGTTGAGATTATGCTGGATATCCATAGGTTCTCCTTTATAAAAGTGCGGTTAGTTTACACGAAATTTATTTACTGAGAAAATTTCTGAAAAATTTGTTACTTTCTGTTTGACAAGCTCGGGAAATTTCGGTATTTCTTTACGTATTCATTTTTCAAGATAAAACACAATGAAAAATAACCGCACTTTATCCGTAATCATTAGCACGATTACCACTATTATGATGACCATTACTATGATTAATGGCGCGGGTTAGTGCACCAAAAAACAGGATACAGAAAACCCGCGATTCAACTGAATAGCGGGTTTTTTTATAAATTCAAAAACACAATATCTCTAGGAGAACCAATCATGCGCGTACTTAAATTTGGCGGCACTTCGCTTGCAAATCCGGAACGTTTTTCCCAAGCAGCGAAATTGATCGAGCAAGCTCATTTAGAAGAGCAGGCTGCAGGTGTTTTATCAGCACCAGCCAAAATAACTAATCATCTCGTCGCCCTTTCTGAAAAAGCTGCATTAAATCAACCAACCGATACGCATTTCAACGAAGCAATCGAAATTTTCTATAACATCATCAATGGCTTACATGCCGAAAATAATCAATTCGACTTAAATGGCACCAAAGCGCTTATTGATGCTGAATTTGCTCAAATTAAAGGATTATTAGAAGAAATTCGTCAGGCAGGAAAAGTAGAAGATGCAGTTAAAGCGACGATTGATTGCCGTGGTGAAAAACTTTCTATCGCAATGATGAAAGCTTGGTTTGAAGCGCGTGGCTATAGCGTACATATTGTGGATCCTGTCAAACAATTATTAGCAAAAGGCGGTTATCTTGAGTCTTCTGTTGAAATTGAAGAATCCACAAAACGTGTTGATGCAGCAAGTATCGCAAAAGATAAAGTAGTGCTTATGGCAGGCTTTACTGCGGGTAATGAAAAAGGTGAGTTAGTGCTGCTCGGTCGTAATGGGTCAGACTATTCTGCAGCCTGTTTAGCCGCTTGTTTAGGCGCAAGCGTATGCGAAATTTGGACCGATGTGGATGGCGTTTATACTTGTGATCCGCGTTTAGTGCCAGATGCACGTTTATTACCAACTCTTTCTTATCGTGAAGCGATGGAGCTTTCTTATTTCGGTGCGAAAGTGATTCATCCTCGTACGATTGGCCCATTGTTGCCACAAAATATTCCTTGTGTCATTAAAAATACAGGAAATCCTTCTGCGCCAGGTTCTATTATTGATGGCAATGTGAAATCAGAAGGTTTACAAGTCAAAGGTATCACTAACTTAGATAACTTGGCGATGTTTAATGTATCAGGCCCTGGTATGCAAGGCATGGTAGGAATGGCATCTCGCGTATTTTCAGCTATGTCAGGAGCAGGCATTTCAGTCATTTTAATTACTCAGTCTTCGTCTGAATATAGTATTAGTTTCTGTGTGCCTGTGAAATCTGCAGAAGTAGCGAAAACTGTACTAGAAACTGAGTTTGCTAATGAATTAAACGAACATCAATTAGAACCAATTGAAGTGATTAAAGATTTATCCATTATTTCTGTAGTAGGCGATGGAATGAAACAAGCGAAGGGTATTGCTGCTCGTTTCTTCTCTGCGTTAGCACAGGCAAATATTAGCATTGTGGCGATTGCACAAGGTTCTAGTGAACGTTCAATTTCTTCGGTTGTGCCGCAAAATAAAGCGATTGAAGCGGTGAAAGCTACCCATCAGGCGCTTTTCAATAATAAAAAAGTCGTGGATATGTTTTTAGTGGGCGTTGGTGGAGTAGGCGGAGAATTAATTGAGCAGGTAAAGCGCCAAAAGGAGTATCTAGCAAAGAAGAATGTTGAAATTCGAGTTTGCGCTATTGCGAATTCCAACCGCATGTTGCTCGATGAAAATGGATTATGTTTAGACGATTGGAAAAACGATTTAGAAAATGCGACTCAGCCATCAGATTTTGATGTATTGCTTTCTTTCATAAAATTACATCATGTGGTGAATCCAGTATTTGTCGATTGTACCTCAGCCGAATCTGTAGCAGGGCTTTATGCTCGTGCGTTAAAAGAAGGTTTCCATGTGGTTACGCCAAATAAAAAAGCGAATACACGAGAATTAGCTTATTACAATGAGTTACGTCAAAATGCTCAAGCAAGCCAACATAAATTTTTGTATGAAACCAATGTGGGCGCAGGTTTGCCAGTTATTGAAAATCTTCAAAACTTACTTGCTGCGGGCGATGAGCTTGAATATTTTGAAGGTATTTTATCTGGCTCCCTTTCCTTTATTTTTGGTAAATTGGAAGAAGGACTTTCTCTTTCAGAAGTCACCGCACTTGCCCGAGAAAAAGGGTTTACTGAACCTGATCCTCGTGATGACCTTTCGGGACAAGATGTAGCGCGCAAATTATTAATTCTTGCTCGTGAAGCTGGAATTGAGCTTGAACTTTCAGATGTTGAAGTTGAAGGCGTATTGCCGAAAGGCTTCTCTGAAGGAAAATCTGCAGATGAATTTATGGCAATATTGCCACAGCTTGATGAAGAGTTTAAAACTCGTGTTTCTACCGCTAAAGCTGAAGGAAAAGTATTGCGTTATGTTGGAAAAATTTGCGAAGGTAAATGTAAAGTATCTATTGTTGCAGTTGATCAGAATAACCCTCTTTATAAAGTGAAAGATGGTGAAAATGCTTTGGCATTTTATACTCGTTATTACCAACCTATCCCACTTTTATTACGTGGTTATGGCGCAGGCAATGCAGTTACTGCGGCAGGTATCTTTGCAGATATTTTAAGAACATTACAACATTAATAAGGATTCCCAATGTTAAGAATTTACGCCCCTGCATCTAGCGCGAATATTAGCGTAGGTTTTGATACTTTAGGTGCCGCGATCTCTCCTATTGATGGTTCATTGTTAGGTGATGTGGTTCAAATAGAATCTATATCAAGTGGTTTTGAGTTAGAAAGTGCGGGCTATTTTGTTCGTAAATTACCGAAAGAACCACAAAAAAATATTGTTTACCAAGCTTATGTGCTATTTAGCGAGCAATTAAAATTACGCGGAGGAAATGTTAAACCTTTACGTTTAACGTTAGAAAAAAATATGCCTATAGGCTCTGGTTTAGGCTCTAGTGCTTGTTCTATTGTTGCTGCATTAGTGGCATTAAATCAGTTTCATGATGGCCCTTTTTCGAAAATGGAGTTGCTTGAAATGATGGGAGAATTGGAAGGCCGTATTTCTGGTTCAATCCATTATGATAATGTTGCACCTTGCTATCTTGGCGGTGTGCAATTTATGGTGCAATCGCTCGGCAATATTTGTCAAAAATTGCCATTTTTTGATAATTGGTATTGGGTGTTAGCATATCCGGGAATTGAAGTTTCTACTGCTGAAGCTCGAGCAATTTTACCGAAAAGCTATACTCGACAAGACGTGATTGCCCATGGTCGTCATTTAGGTGGCTTTGTGCATGCTTGCCATACCCATCAGGAAAACCTTGCGGCGATTATGATGAAAGATGTCATTGCCGAGCCTTATCGTGAATCTCTGCTACCTAATTTTGCTGAAGTAAAACAAGCTACACGCGATTTAGGTGCACTTGCCACAGGTATTTCAGGCTCAGGCCCAACAATTTTCTCTATTGCCCCAGATTTACAAACTGCAATTAAACTTTCAACTTATTTAGAGAATCATTATTTACAAAATAATGAAGGTTTTGTGCATGTATGTAAGGTTGATAACGAAGGCGCAAGAGAAATTAAATAAGCATAATTTAAATAGATAAAATTAAATTAAAAACGGATTAAATATGAATTTATACAATATCAAACATCCCGAAGAACAAGTCACTTTTTCTCAGGCTGTTCGTCAAGGACTTGGTCGGGATCAAGGTTTATTCTTTCCTGAAGTTATTCCTCAACTTAATAACATTGATGAATTACTTGAATTGCCTCTTGTGGAGCGTAGCCAAAAAATTCTAGGTGCATTAATTGGTGAAGAATTACCGAAAGCAACGTTAGATGAGATGGTAAAAAATGCATTCACTTTCACCGCACCGTTAGAAAAAGTGGAAGATAATATTTATGCACTTGAATTATTTCATGGGCCTACATTAGCATTTAAAGA
The DNA here is from genome assembly GCF_018829755.1 of Haemophilus sp. SZY H8. Taxonomy (NCBI): domain Bacteria; kingdom Pseudomonadati; phylum Pseudomonadota; class Gammaproteobacteria; order Pasteurellales; family Pasteurellaceae; genus Haemophilus; species Haemophilus sp. SZY H8. The sequence goes on along the minus strand of NZ_JAHKJY010000001.1, from coordinate 530,850 downwards.
CTTTGGTGGCCGTTTTATGGCTCAGGCACTTGCAGCAGTTCGTGGTGATGGAAAAATCACCATTCTAACGGCTACGTCTGGCGATACCGGAGCCGCTGTAGCACATGCATTTTATGGATTAGAAAATATTAATGTAGTTATCCTTTATCCAAAAGGCAAAATCAGCCCATTACAAGAAAAGCTATTCTGTACTTTAGGTGGGAATATTCGTACTGTTGCGATTAACGGTGATTTTGATGCGTGTCAGGCTTTGGTTAAGCAAGCCTTTGATGATGGTGAATTGCGCCAAGCTATCGGACTTAACTCTGCAAATTCTATTAATATCAGCCGCTTATTAGCTCAAGTTTGTTACTACTTTGAGGCTGTAGCACAGTTGCCAAAAGAAAAACGTGATAATGTTGTGGTTTCTGTGCCAAGTGGTAATTTTGGTAACTTAACTGCAGGATTAATTGCAAAAACATTAGGCTTGCCAATAAAACGCTTTGTTGCCTCAACAAACGCAAATGATACAGTGCCACGTTATTTGAAATCGGGAAATTGGGATCCTAAAACGACAGTTGCAACCCTTTCTAATGCAATGGATGTAAGTCGCCCAAATAATTGGCCGAGAGTGGAAGAATTGTTTAAACGAAATGGCTGGAATCTAAGTGATTTAGGTTCCGGAATGCTAAGTGATAGTGAAACAGAAGATACCTTAAAAGCGATGCAGGCAAAAGGTTATTTATGTGAACCGCACGGTGCGATAGCTTACCAAGTGTTGAAAGATCAACTTAAAGCAGGTGAAACAGGAATCTTTCTGTGTACAGCGCATCCTGCGAAATTTAAAGAATCCGTAGAACGTATTCTTGGTATTCAGCTTTCATTACCTGAAGCACTGGATAAACATAATCAGCTACCATTGCTTTCTGATGAAATGGATAATGATTTTGCACAACTACGGGCTTACTTATTGAAGTAATAAAGTGCGGTAAATTTTAATTGAGATGTTAAAGATAGCGCTTGATATTTAAGCGCTATTTTATTTTTGAAAAATAGGGGAAGTATAATGATAGTGGGGCCTTATATTAATGCGGCAGCAATTATTACTGGCACATTAATCGGTGCAATGATTGGTGGAAAATTACCAGAACGATTACGAGTTAATTTAACATTAATTTTTGGTTTGTGTTCAATGTGTATGGGAATAGTAATGCTTTCTAAAGTAGAAAGTATGCCAGCAATGGTTTTATCTATACTGATTGGAACAATTATTGGTGAAATCATCTTGCTTGAAAATGGTATTAATAAATTGGCTAGCTATGCTAAAAGTCTAGTAGAACGGGTATTTCCTTCAGCCCCTAAAGGGATTAGTCATGATGAATTTTTAGGAAAATTTGTGGCTCTTGTGATTCTTGCTTCTTTTAGTGGAACTGGAATCTTTGGTGCAATGAATGAAGGCATGACAGGGGACCCAAGCATCTTAATCGTAAAATCTTTCTTGGACTTTTTCACTGCAATGATTTTTGCAACAACATTAGGTTATGCGGTGACAACAACTTTTATCCCACAAACCTTATTACAATCTATTTTGGCATATTCAGCAGTATTTATTATCCCTTTTGTCACACCTGAAATGCGTGCTGATTTTGGCGCTGTAGGTGGAGTGTTGATGATTGCTACAGGTTTTCGAATTTGCAATATTCAAATGTTCCACGTAGCAAATATGCTACCGGCACTTTTTTTAGCAATGCCGATTTCTTATCTTTGGCAAAGTTTCTTTTAATAGAGAAGAAAAATAGCTATAAATTTATTTATAGCTATTTTTTATTTCTATTTTTTATTTCTATTTTTTATTTCTATTTTTTAGTTGATTTTATTTCAGATATTTCTCTACCATAATTTACACAAATAATTTGTGCAGCATTATAAAGTGTAGTATCAGGCATTAGGCGTAAAGTATGTTTTTTTTGCTTTTTAGGGGCTGCACGTACGCCTTCGCCCCAAAATTCATCGTAGAAGTCAGTACGGACTTGGGTTAAGTGATAGTTTTGGCAATTTAATATTTTATATTGTCGAACAGAACGGGCATAACGTTTAGTTTCTGGATAAACAAATAAACCTTTATCTAAGTTAATCACTGCATCAAAATGGACAATTTGAGGTTCTTCATTATCAACCCAAATTGAACTAGTATCGATATAGTAATTTATATCTTTCACTAGACGAATATAGCCATTTCTAATTTCTATTGGTGTTGCGAGTTTTACATCTTGTTGTATTGGATTTTGTTTAGGATGAATAGAACAAGCGCTAAGTAACCCAAATGATAATATTAAAATCAGTTTTTTCATTATTTACTCCTTATGTTAGCTGACATTCATTCTAAAATTTTACAGTGTGCCCATAAGCTTCTAGGATTGTTTTAATATGCTCTAATGATTCTTTGGTTGGCGGTAATACATCTTCAAGCTCATAATCTAACCCAAGGGTTTTCCATTTATGCGCACCTAATCGATGGTAAGGAAGAAGTTCAACTTTTTCAATATTGGTCATACCTTCAATAAATTGACCTAATAAATGCACGTCGTGATCGCTATCAGTATAACCAGGAACAACAACATAACGAATCCATGTACGTTGATGACGTTTTTGCAAATATTTTGCAAATTCAAGGGTACGTTTATTTGGTACTCCAATAAGATTTTGATGAACTTGATCATTAAGCTCTTTTAAATCGAGTAAAACAAGATCCGTTACATCTAATAATTCATCAATAATATGATCATAATGACGTACAAAACCATTTGTATCTAAGCAAGTATTAATCCCTTCCGCTTTACAAGCCCGGAACCAATCACGCACAAACTCTGCTTGTAGCACAGCCTCACCGCCAGATGCCGTAACACCACCGCCAGTAGCATTCATAAAATGGCGATAAGTCACAACTTCTTTCATTAAATCTTCGACACTGATTTCTTTACCACCTTCAAGATCCCAAGTATCACGATTGTGGCAATATTTACAGCGCATCAAGCAGCCTTGCATAAATAAAATAAAACGAATACCTGGCCCATCTACAGTGCCACAAGATTCAAAAGAGTGAATTCTTCCTAAAACAGACATGACATCTCCAATATTATCTACATGACTCATTAATAAATTTGTTTTCTTTTATTATATAAAGAGAAACAGAATCTTTATCTATAAAAGCCAATAATGCATTTTCTTTTTTTCCATAACTATCTAATAATAAATTACACCTATTTGGTATTTCATTATATGAGGTAACCAATAGAAGCTCCCTAATTTCTTTGCTATCTCCATTTTCAGACAAAATGAATTGTATTCGGTCAAAGACAATCCAAGTTAAATATATATTGTTACCTAAAATTGCCAAAAATATAAAAAAACTTAATAAACGAAACAAACTAAAAAAATATTTTTTTAAAATAATAAAGTAAGAATATATAAATAAAATATTCATTAAAAAAATAATAAACACAAACTGAAGAATCAAACAAATAGAGAGCACTACATTTTGAAAATAAGGGAAATACTCAGAGGAATACCCTACAATACCAATAATTGTTGTATTTATACTAGCCCCAACAAAAGACTTTACCATAGGAAAAAAAACAACAGCAACAAGAATTGTTATTAGTTTATTTAATAATGAAATATTTTTATTTAAATTAATTTTCTCACCAAATCTCCTTACCTTAACCAGTAAAACCTGAAAAATATAAAAGGATGATAAAAACAATAATATTGCAGGAGTCAATATATCTAGAATTTCATTGCTAATATTTAGCTCATGTGGAATAAATAATAATGAACTAATATAAGGAAGATGAAACCTATACTCATACCAGAATAGTGTAAGTATTAGTATTAAGAAAGGAATAAATGAGGATGGCCTTTTTCTCAATATACATAGTAATTTTTCTAAATTTTGAGAACCATAATCATGCATCCACAAACTAAGCAAAGCAAAGAATACTATAATACCCAATATCACTTTATATTGCCCTTAATAAAAACAAAATAATGAAAATCCTCAAATCACTTACCATACCACAAGATTCAAAAGAGTGAATTCTTCCAAGAACTGACATACATAGATTTCCTAAAATTAGATATAGCTAAATTTTACCAAAGATTTGGTCTATAAAAAATGAGCCTGATTTAAATCAGGCTCATAATTAAAATATATTTATCAAAGTGCGGTCATTATTCGCTGACTTTTTGAAAGGTTTGCACCACTGGCACTTGTTCACAATACTCGACCAATACAGGTACAATTGAGGTAAAGTGTGGCGTTGCAAAATGTTGTTCTAAATCGGCTTTGCTTTTCCATTGCTCAATAAAAACATAATGATTAGCCTGCTCGCTATTTTGTTGTAATTCATAAGATACGCATCCTGTTTCTTGACGAGTATGCTTAATTAATTCTTGGCATTGAGTTAGAAAATCATTAATTTTGTCCGCTTTTACTGAAAATTGGGCAATAACTGTTAGCATAATTTGCTCTCCTATATAAAAATAAACCACTCACAAAACTATTCTGTGAGTGGTTTATATTAAAACATAATTTTATTTACTTAGAAAGACTCAGTAAATGTACGAGTTACGACGTCTTGTTGTTGCTCTTTAGTTAAAGAGTTGAAACGTACTGCGTAACCAGATACACGGATAGTCAATTGTGGATATTTATCCGGATTTTCCATTGCGTCTAACAACATTTCACGGTTTAACACATTCACATTTAAGTGTTGACCACCTTCAACTGTTGCTTCGTGGTGGAAGTAACCATCCATTAAGCCAGCAAGATTACGGCGTTGTGCTTCGGCATCTTTACCTAACGCATTTGGTACGATTGAGAAGGTATAAGAAATACCATCTTTCGCGTAAGCAAATGGAAGTTTAGCTACAGAAGTTAATGATGCTACCGCACCTTTTTGGTCACGACCGTGCATTGGGTTTGCACCTGGTCCGAATGGCGCACCAGCACGACGACCATCTGGGGTGTTACCAGTTTTCTTACCATAAACCACGTTAGAAGTAATGGTTAATACAGATTGTGTAGGCACTGCATTGCGGTAAGTTTTAAGTTTTTGAATTTTCTTCATGAAACGTTCAACTAAGTCACAAGCGATGTCATCAACACGGTTATCGTTGTTACCATATTGTGGATATTCACCTTCGATTTCAAAGTCGATTGCTACGTTAGTTGCAACAACATTGCCATCTTTATCTTTGATGTCGCCACGAACTGGTTTAACTTTCGCATATTTGATTGCTGAAAGTGAGTCAGCCGCAACAGAAAGACCTGCGATACCACAAGCCATGGTACGGTATACATCACGGTCATGTAATGCCATTAATGCTGCTTCGTATGAATATTTATCGTGCATATAGTGGATTACGTTTAAGGCAGTCACATATTGTTTTGCCAACCAATCCATAAAGCTATCCATACGGGTCATGACTGTATCGAAATCTAATACTTCATCAGTAATTGGTGCAGTTTTCGGACCTACTTGCATACCTAATTTTTCATCGATACCGCCGTTGATTGCGTATAACAATGTTTTCGCTAAGTTTGCACGTGCACCGAAGAATTGCATTTGTTTGCCCACAACCATTGGTGATACACAACATGCGATTGCGTAGTCATCATTGTTGAAGTCTGGACGCATTAAATCATCGTTTTCGTATTGAACTGATGAGGTATCAATCGATACTTTCGCACAGAAACGTTTGAAGTTTTCAGGTAATTGTTCAGACCAAAGAATAGTTAAGTTTGGTTCTGGAGAAGTACCCATGTTGTAAAGAGTGTGTAAAATACGGAATGTATTTTTGGTTACTAATGTACGACCGTCTAACCCCATACCTGCGATGGTTTCAGTTGCCCACATTGGGTCACCTGAGAATAATTGATCGTATTCAGGTGTACGTAAGAAACGAACCATACGGAGTTTCATGACTAAGTGGTCAACTAATTCTTGCGCTTCAGTTTCAGTAATTTTACCTGCTTGTAAATCACGTTCGATATAGATATCGATAAAGGTTGCAGTGCGACCGAATGACATTGCCGCACCATTTTGTGATTTGATTGCAGCAAGATAAGCAAAGTACATCCATTGAATGGCTTCTTGAGCATTAGTCGCTGGGTTAGAAATATCATAACCATAGCTTGCAGCCATTTGTTTTAATTGGCCTAATGCACGGTGTTGTTCTGCGATTTCTTCACGTAAACGAATTGTTGCTTCAAGATTTATGCCATCCTCTAAATCTTTTTGTAAAGAAGAGAATTGTGCGTATTTATCTTTCATTAAGAAGTCAACACCATAAAGTGCTACACGACGGTAGTCACCGATGATACGGCCACGACCATAAGCATCTGGAAGACCAGTTAATACACCAGATTTACGGCAACGTAAAATATCTGGCGTATAAACATCGAATACACCTTGGTTGTGGGTTTTACGGTATTCAGTAAAGATTTTTTTCACTTCAGGATCTAATTCTCGACCGTAAATTTTGCATGACCCTTCCACCATTTTGATACCACCAAATGGCATAATGGCACGTTTTAAAGGCTCATCAGTTTGAAGACCAACGATTTTTTCTAAGTCTTTGTTAATATAACCTGGTGCGTGAGAAGTAATTGTTGAAGGCGTATGCTCGTCAAAGTCTAATGGCGCATGTGTGCGGTTTTCAACTTTGATTCCTTCCATTACAGCCTCCCAAAGTTTTGTTGTCGCTTCAGTTGGACCTGCTAAGAAAGAATCATCACCTTCATATGGGGTGTAGTTTTTTTGGATAAAGTCACGTACATTGACATTTTCTTGCCAATCACCACCAGTAAAACCAGCCCACGCTAATTTTTGCGCTTCATTAAGTTCTGACATAGTCATTTCCTTTGTTAATTAATAAATAAGTAAATAAATCTTTAATGCGTTTTGGTTAAATAACGTTGGAATACACCCATGCAAATTGCCCCGCCGACAATATTTCCCAACGTTACGGGAATTAAATTCTTCACAATGAAATGATACAAATCTAAATCTGCGTATTTCATCGGATCAACGCCGATTTGTTGCCAAAATTCAGGAGTACTAAAATGTGCAGTAATAATTCCCATCGGAATCATAAACATATTAGCCACACAGTGTTCAAATCCTGACGCAACAAACAAACCAATCGGCATAATCATAATAAAAGCTTTGTCTGTAACAGTCTTACCAGAATAAGACATCCAAATCGCCACACACACCATAATGTTGCATAAAATACCTAGATTAAATGCTTCAAACCACGTGTGATGAATTTTATGTTGGGCGGTTGCAAGAATTGTTAAACCCCATTGGCCATTTGCTGCCATGGTTTGTCCCCCAAACCAAATCACTGCAGCAATAAATAAGCCGCCCACAAAGTTACCTAAATATACGACAATCCAATTTCGGATCATTTGCGCTGTGGTTATCTTACCACCAACACGGGCAACTAAGGTTAAAGTAGAAGAGGTGAATAATTCAGATCCTAATATCACCACCATAATCACACCTAATGAGAATACTAACCCACCCACTAATTTGGTCAGTCCCCAAGGTGCTCCGGCACTAGCAGCTTGTGTTGTCGTGTAAAATACAAAAGCTAAAGCAATACAAGCTCCAGCACTAATGCCAGACATAAACGATAAAAATGGACGTTTATTTGCTTTATAAGTAGCTGTACTTTCTGCACAATCCGTTGCTTCAACAGGTGTGAGCGCAACAGAAGACAGTTTTTGAATTTCTGATGCCATAATCAAACTCCAAATATTAAAAAAAATTGATGAAAATTTAATACTTCTAATATGTTTACAACTTCAAATACTTCTACTACCAGGGACATTTTACTCTTTTAATTTTTCATTTCAAAGAAATGCTACGATTTATTCTAACAAAATTTGATATTTTGCAAGATTTTTTCAGATAAAATAACCATAACTCTTTAGTAATAGTTTTTAGGTAAAAAAATAACCGCACTTTTATCAAAAAAGACAAAAGTGCGGTTTGTTTTCTAGTTATTTTAGCAATACTCAGGACACATTAAGGTACAAAATAATGAGGTATAAAATGGCTATCATTCCCCGTCACTGCAGTAAAATCTTCGCGTAATCCCATACCGCAAGCCACATCACCCACAACCCAAGAGCCGATAATTGGATACATTCCATCAAAACTCGGCAATTCAAATTTTTGTTGATAAACATAACCTGAATTAGTATAAAACGCAGAGTGTTCGCTTCCTTTCGCTGCAAATTCTACGCCATGGTTTTTCTCATAATAGAATACATTGGCACCTTCTCGACCTAACAACGGTTTTTTCACCCACATTGATAAATCTTTTGGTAATTCGAAGGGCGTAAAATAAGCAGGCAATAAATTCGGATGATTAGGATAACGCGCCCAAAGTTTTGCCAATAGTGCTTTATTACTTAACAGCATTTTCCACGCAGGCTCAATAAATCGTGTTTCAGCCGTTGTAATATGACGAGCAAACTCAGCGTGGCTTAACCATTCTAGCGGATACAATTTAAATAACATTTCAATAGGCTGATCATTTAAATCTACAAATTTTTTTGTTTCGCTGTTATAGCCAATATCCTCTACCGCTAATTGATGAATATTCCAACCAGCGTTATAAGCCACATCAGCTAAATAATCCACATTGCCCCAATCTTCACGGCCAGCATCTTGCATAGCACTCAAATGGAAATCGGTTTTGCCACTTTGTTGTTTCAAAAATTGGAAATGTTTTATTAATTCTTCATGAATCCAGTTAAATTGATCCCGATGTTTCAAGCCCTCAATTTGCTCCAACCACTGCCATTGAACAACCGCAGCCTCCAACAAGGATGTTGGCGTATCGGCGTTATATTCAAACATTTTTAGGTTTTCACCATCATAGCCAAAATCAAAGCGTCCATATAAATAAGGATCTTGATTACGCCAAGAGGCTTCAATAAGCTGTTTTTGCAACTCCGTAAAACGGTAATTTTCATAATCGCCTTTTTTAATTTCATCCGCCGCAAAATCTAAACACATTGAATGTAATTCATTAGTTGTATCCTCAATGCGATCAATTTCCGCTAAGGTAAATTCATAGGCGACATTATCAGACCAATAATGAGATCCATCACTGGAAGGCAAGTTATAGTAATCAAATCCAACATTAAGTAGCTGTTGCACCATATCTGGACGAGTAGGAAACCCTGTTACACGTTTCATTTAGCCCCCACTGCTACGATTAGTATTATTTGGGCTACTAAAACCACCACGAGATACAGGTTTACTATTCATGCTTCCTGCATTTCCTTTCACAAGCATTGGTTTTCCAACAGAACGATTTGTTTGCGGTTGCACAACTTGCCCTGTTGGCGTGGTGACAGCGCGATTTCCGGGATGATAACTTGGGCCAAGGAAACTACTAATTGCACGAGCCGCCATATACCCCATAACTCCACCAGCAATCGCGGCCCCTAAAGAAGGATCGGTACTTTCAGCTTTTGCAGTCGATTCGACATTGTTCTCGCTTTGATTCGCTTGTGCATTATTTTCAGCTGGATTTTTTACCGCACTTTCTTCATTACCATTATCACGAATATTTAAACCAAGCCCCTGTTGTGGTGTGGTTTCAGTTTTCTGAGTACTCTCGGTATTTTTATCTACCTCACAAAGCTCAATTTTTTTCCAATCCGCTAAACAATCATCTAAAGACTGATACACATCACGTTGTACTTGTTCTTCTGAACAGCCTCCTAATAAGGCCACAATAGATAAACTAACTAAAATCTGATTTTTCTTTTTCATTGTTCTCAATTTTTATCGAATGGTTTTCACGCCTAGCCATTGCTCGGCCTGTTTATTGGTAATTTCTTCACGAGTCCACATACTCATTAAATCTGGTTGTGGATATTTATTGCTGTTATAGCCGACTAAACGAGCAAAATCAAATACGGCATGAGGATAACCATTAATAAGCAACAATGCTAAATAACCACTCTCATCCCAACAAATTTCAAGTTTGCGTGCTTCATGAGGATTAGAGGTTGAATCAACATTATACACATGCAACATATCCACTATCGGTTGAGCATTTTGACGCATATCAAGTGCATAAAAATAGCCCGTTTCACCGTCATCTTCAAACATTACAGCAAAATGCTCAAATACCGTAGAATGCGTTCCCACTTGCTTTGGCGTTCCTAAAAAGAGTTCATCCTCTAAAGTTAAATGTAACATAATCTTTCCTAATCAAATTGTGTAATCCAATGGCGACTATTATATGCTTGAAAACAAAGCTCTACTTGAGCTTTCGTATTTTTTGCATCATTCATTGGTGGAAGTTTATCCAAGGAAAAATAAGCAGACTCCAACGTTTCACTGTTCTTCTTAAATTCACCTGACAATCTTTCACACATAATAAAAGCCTTCTGTACACGATGAGCCAAAGGTGGATAGTTATGCTTATGTTGGTCGTGAATCGCAATAATAAAAGTTGGCTTCACATCAAGCCCTGCTTCCTCATACACCTCTTTTACTGTATTACTATGAAGCGTCTCCAATACATCAACCCATCCCCCAGGCAATGACCAAAGTCCATCATTTTCTAGCACTAACAAAATTTTATCGTCTTGAAAAATCGCTGCCCGAGTATCTATTTTGGGAGTTTGGTATCCATCCTCATTACAAAAAAGATTTTTAACCGTTTCTTTTGGTATTGCCATTTTATGGCTAATCATTTCAGCTGCTAAATCTCGAAGTCGCTCATAGCGTTCTATATCATAAATATTTTTACAATAAGCCAAGCCACTTTGTGCAATACTTTGAATTTCAATCGCCCAAGATAACCAAGGTTCAGTAAGCAGTGAATCAGATTGAGTATTCATAAAAACTCCCTAAAAAAACACCGCACTTTTATACAAAGTGCGGTGAGATTTTACAGTAAATTCAGCGTGAATTACGCTTGACCTTTAACCGCTTTTAAGCCAGGAAACGCTGCTGGAGTACCTGCGCGTTCTAATGCTTCTTCGATACGGATTAATTGGTTGTATTTCGCAATACGGTCAGAACGGCTCATAGAACCAGTTTTGATTTGACCTGCTGCTGTACCCACCGCTAAATCAGCGATAGTCGCATCTTCAGTTTCGCCAGAACGGTGAGAGATAACCGCTGTGTAACCTGCATCTTTAGCCATTTTGATTGCAGCTAAAGTTTCAGTTAAAGAACCGATTTGGTTGAATTTGATTAAGATAGAGTTTGCGATACCTTTTTCGATACCTTCTTTTAAGATTTTGGTGTTAGTGACGAATAAGTCATCGCCCACTAATTGAACGCGGTCGCCTAACACTTTAGTTTGGTATGCAAAACCTTCCCAGTCAGATTCATCTTGACCATCTTCGATAGACACGATTGGGTATTGTTTAGTTAATTCTTCAAGATAGTGTGTGAACTCTTGAGAAGTGAATGAACGACCTTCGCCTTTCATTTCGTATTTGCCAGTTTCTTTATTGTAGAACTCGGAAGATGCGCAGTCCATCGCTAAAGTCACGTCTTTACCTAATACGTAACCTGCTTTTTCTACTGCTTCTTTGATACATGCTAAAGCGTCAGCGTTAGAGGCTAAGTTAGGTGCAAAACCACCTTCATCACCAACAGCAGTGCTCATGCCTTTAGATTTTAATACTTTCGCAAGGTTGTGGAACACTTCTGCACCGATGCGAAGTGCTTCACGTAACGTTTTTGCACCAACTGGTTGAATCATGAATTCTTGGATATCAACGTTGTTATCTGCGTGCTCACCACCGTTGATGATGTTCATCATTGGTAATGGCATAGAGTAAACACCTGGAGTGCCGTTAAGTTCTGCGATGTAAGCGTAAAGTGGTAAACCTTTAGATGCTGCAGCTGCTTTTGCGTTTGCTAAAGATACCGCTAAGATTGCATTTGCACCAAAGTTAGATTTGTTTTCGGTTCCGTCTAAATCGATCATGATTTGGTCGATTTCAGCTTGGTTAGACGCATCTTTACCAAGAATTGCTTCAGCAATTGGACCATTTACTGCTGCTACAGCTTTTAATACGCCTTTACCTAAGAAACGAGATTTGTCACCATCGCGTAATTCTAATGCTTCGCGAGAACCAGTTGATGCACCGGATGGAGCCGCAGCTAAACCAACAAAACCACCTTCAAGATGGACTTCAGCTTCAACAGTTGGATTACCGCGTGAGTCGATGATTTCGCGACCAATCACTTTAACAATTTTTGCCATTTTTATTTTCCTCAATTAAGTTAATTAAAACGGGTTAGGCGAGCCTAAAACAGGCGATATAATAAAGCTATTTTGAGATTTTGTCTTGTAAAAAATGCGTATGCTTTGATCTTTATCTATTTTTACAAAATAAAAGATCGGTGAAAAAATTTGTCATTTCTCACCGCTCTTTTTACTCTAATTTAATCCATTACTTCACTGATTGTTTGTGATTTTCATAGGCTGCTTTTACAAAGCCTGCAAACAACGGATGACCATCACGAGGCGTAGAAGTAAATTCTGGATGGAATTGGCAAGCGACAAACCAAGGATGATTTGGCACTTCGATAATTTCTACCAATTTTTTATCTGCAGATAAACCCGTTACTTTCAATCCTGCTTTTTCAATTTGTGGAAGTAAGGTATTGTTCACTTCATAGCGATGACGATGACGTTCTTCAATGGTTTCTTTGCCATAAAGCTCACGAGCACGGCTGCCTGACACTAAATGACATTGTTGTGCGCCTAAACGCATTGTTCCACCAAGATCTGATTCATCGGTACGCACTTCTGTATTACCATCCGCATCTTGCCATTCCGTGATTAATGCAACCACAGGTTGTTCACAATCTTTATCAAACTCAGACGAGTTGGCTTTAGTTAAACCTGCTACATTACGTGCATATTCAATCAACGCGATCTGCATACCTAAGCAAATGCCCAAGTAAGGAATTTTGTTTTCACGTGCATATTGTGCGGTACGAATTTTACCTTCCACACCACGATAACCGAATCCACCAGGAACAAGAATGCCATCAATGCCTTTTAATACTTCAACACCTTTGGTTTCAACATCTTGGGAATCAATATATTTAATGTTAACGCTTAAACGGTTCGTTAAACCTGCATGTTTCAATGCTTCATTTACAGATTTATAGGCATCGGGTAACTCAGTATATTTACCCACCATCCCAATGGTCACTTCACCCACTGGATTGGCTTGTTTGTAAAGCACTTGCTCCCATTCAGACAGATCCGCTTCAGGGCAAGTTAAACGGAAACGTTCACAGACAAAATCATCTAAACCTTGAGATTTTAATAATGCGGGAATTTGATAAATCGAATTTACATCTTTTAATGAAATGACTGCGCGTTCTGGAACGTTACAGAATAAAGCAATTTTCGCACGCTCATTTGGCGGAATCATACGATCTGAACGACAAATCAACACATCAGGTTGAATACCAATAGAAAGCAATTCTTTTACAGAATGTTGAGTTGGTTTAGTTTTTACTTCACCCGCAGTTGGAATATAAGGCACTAAAGTTAAGTGCATAAATAACGTGTGTTCACGACCAACTTGAACGGCTAATTGACGTAATGCTTCTAAGAATGGAAGTGATTCAATATCCCCAACAGTGCCGCCCACTTCAACAATCACAACATCGTGACCTTGAGCGCCAGCAATAACGCGATCTTTAATTTCATTGGTAATATGTGGAATCACCTGAATTGTTGCACCAAGATAATCGCCACGACGCTCTTTACGTAATACTTCAGAATAAATTTTGCCTGTGGTGAAGTTATTACGTTTAGTCATTTTCGTGCGAATAAAACGCTCATAGTGACCTAAATCTAAATCTGTTTCTGCACCATCTTGAGTGACGAAAACTTCCCCATGTTGGGTTGGGCTCATCGTACCTGGATCCACATTAATATATGGATCTAATTTCATAATGGTTACATTTAAACCACGAGCTTCTAAAATTGCCGCCAATGATGCTGCCGCAATGCCTTTACCTAACGATGAAACCACACCGCCAGTGACGAAAATATAATTTGTAGCCATAGGGAACCTAATCTGTATTGGGATATAAATGATTATAGCTAATCATCTTACAGACAAAATCAACCAAAAGTGCGGTCAAAAATCGAAGATAACTAGCTATCAAAGACGGGACGGTAGTTTACCTGATTTAGAAAATTATCTCAATGAAAACCCAGAGAAAAAAGAAAACCATCAAAAGATGGTTTTCAAATTATTTTAATTAAAATGGGATATCGTCATCAAATCCATCCATTGGTGGCTCAGCCTGTGGTACAGCTTGTTGTGGTGCTGGACGAGATGATTGGTAACTACCACCATTGTTAGTTTGACGAGCTTGGTAAGATGGTTGTGGTGCAGATCCCATATCACTAGGGTAGCCACCTGCGTTTTGATTACGCGCACCAAGCATTTGCATTACATCACCTTGAATTTCTGTGGTGTAACGATCTTGGCCATTTTGATCTTGCCATTTACGCGTTTTTAGACGACCTTCCACATAAACTTGGGAGCCTTTACGCAAATATTCACCACAAATCTCCGCTTGACGACGATAGAATACAATGCGGTGCCATTCCGTTACTTCACGGCGCTCGCCAGTATTGCGGTCATTCCAGCTTTCACTAGTCGCTACGCTAATATTTGCTACAGCATCGCCATTTGGCATGGTACGAATTTCAGGATCATTGCCTAGATGACCCACAATAATGACTTTATTAACTCCAGCCATAAAAAACCTCATTTTTTATCTTAAAAAGTGCGGTTATTTTGCCTGAAATTTTTCAAAAGATCTATATATTTTAACTGGATATTTGCACAGATGTTAAAATATGCGATAATGATCGCAGAATTTAAACTTATTTCATCCTTTTGAGTTATTTTATGGAAAATATCGATATTCGCGGGGCTAGAACCCATAACCTGAAAAATATTAATTTAACTATTCCACGCAATAAACTTGTGGTTATCACAGGGCTTTCAGGTTCGGGAAAATCTTCTTTAGCGTTTGATACACTTTATGCAGAAGGGCAGCGCCGCTATGTTGAATCTCTTTCGGCGTATGCACGTCAGTTTTTATCTTTAATGGAAAAGCCTGATGTGGATTCTATTGAGGGACTTTCGCCTGCAATTTCGATTGAACAAAAATCTACCTCACACAATCCACGTTCTACGGTGGGAACAATTACGGAAATTTATGATTATTTACGTTTATTGTTTGCTCGAGTAGGTGAACCGCGTTGTCCAGATCATGATGTTCCATTAACGGCACAAACGATTAGTCAAATGGTGGACAAGGTATTAAGTTTGCCAGAAGACAGCAAGATGATGTTACTTGCGCCAGTTGTCAAAAATCGAAAAGGCGAACACGTTAAGATTTTAGAAAATATTGCTGCACAAGGTTACATTCGTGCGCGTATTGATGGCGAAATTTGCGATTTATCTGATCCACCAAAATTAGAGTTACAGAAAAAACATACTATTGAAGTAGTGGTGGATCGCTTTAAAGTGCGGTCAGATTTAGCAACACGTTTAGCTGAGTCTTTTGAAACCGCATTAGAGCTTTCAGGTGGCACCGCGATTGTGGCAGATATGGATAATCCGAAAGCGGAAGAATTAGTTTTTTCGGCAAATTTTGCTTGTCCGCATTGCGGTTATTCTGTGCCAGAATTAGAACCTCGTTTATTTTCCTTTAATAATCCAGCCGGAGCGTGCCCTACTTGTGATGGTTTGGGTATGCAACAATATTTTGATGAAGAGCGAGTGGTACAAAATCCAACTATTTCCCTTGCTGGTGGTGCGGTGAAAGGTTGGGATCGTCGTAATTTTTATTATTATCAAATGCTCACCTCATTGGCGAAACATTATAATTTTGATGTTGAAGCGCCCTATGAATCTTTGCCAAAGAAAATTCAACACATCATTATGCATGGTTCAGGTAAAGAGGAAATTGAATTCCAATATATGAATGATCGTGGCGATGTGGTTATTCGCAAGCATCCTTTTGAAGGTATTTTGAATAATATGGCTCGCCGATATAAAGAAACAGAATCAATGTCGGTGCGAGAAGAATTAGCGAAAAATATTAGCAATCGCCCTTGTGCAGACTGTGGCGGATCTCGTTTACGACCAGAAGCGCGTAATGTGTATATCGAAAAAACGAATTTACCGATGATCGCGGAAAAAAGTATTGGTGAAACGCTCGAATTTTTCACTGCACTTTCTCTCACTGGTCAAAAAGCGCAAATTGCGGAAAAAATTCTTAAAGAAATTCGCGAGCGTTTGCAGTTTTTAGTCAATGTTGGCTTGAATTATCTTTCTCTTTCTCGTTCTGCTGAAACTCTTTCAGGCGGTGAAGCACAACGTATTCGCCTTGCTAGCCAAATTGGTGCGGGGCTTGTTGGTGTGATGTATGTATTAGATGAACCTTCTATTGGCTTGCACCAACGTGATAATGAACGCTTACTTAACACATTAATTCATCTGCGTAATCTTGGTAATACGGTAATTGTCGTGGAACACGATGAAGACGCGATTCGTGCAGCTGACCATATTATTGATATCGGTCCTGGAGCAGGCGTGCATGGCGGGCAAGTTATTGCGCAAGGAAATGCTGATGAAATTATGCTGAATCCAAATTCCATCACAGGAAAATTCTTATCGGGCGCAGATAAAATCGAAATTCCTAAAAAACGCACTGCACTTGATAAGAAAAAATGGCTAAAACTTAAAGGGGCATCAGGCAATAATTTAAAAAATGTAAATTTAGATATTCCCGTTGGCTTGTTTACTTGCGTAACTGGTGTATCAGGCTCAGGAAAATCAACACTCATTAATGACACTTTATTTCCACTTGCGCAAAATGCATTAAATAGAGCTGAAAAAACCGATTATGCACCTTATCAATCTATCGATGGATTAGAACATTTCGATAAAGTTATTGATATTAACCAAAGCCCGATTGGACGTACGCCACGTTCAAATCCAGCCACTTATACAGGTTTATTTACTCCGATTCGTGAACTTTTTGCAGGAGTGCCAGAAGCGCGTGCGCGTGGTTATAATCCAGGGCGTTTTAGCTTTAATGTACGTGGTGGACGCTGTGAAGCTTGTCAGGGCGATGGTGTACTCAAAGTTGAAATGCACTTTTTACCCGATGTTTATGTCCCTTGCGACCAATGTAAAGGTAAACGCTATAACCGCGAAACCTTAGAAATTCGTTATAAAGGTAAAACGATTCATCAAGTTTTAGATATGACGGTGGAAGAGGCTCGCGAGTTTTTTGATGCGATTCCAATGATTGCAAGAAAATTACAAACATTGATGGATGTGGGATTATCCTATATTCGATTAGGTCAGTCTTCCACAACACTTTCAGGCGGTGAAGCGCAGCGCGTTAAGCTAGCGACAGAGCTTTCTAAACGTGATACAGGTAAAACCTTGTATATTCTAGATGAGCCGACGACGGGTTTGCATTTTGCTGACATTAAGCAATTACTTGAAGTACTGCATCGATTACGCGCTCAAGGAAATACTATTGTCGTCATTGAACACAATCTTGATGTGATTAAAACGGCAGACTGGATTGTCGATCTTGGCCCTGAAGGGGGAAGCGGTGGCGGACAAATTATTGCTACAGGCACGCCTGAAGAAGTTGCTAAAGTCGAAGGATCTCATACTGCCAGATTCCTTAAACCAATTTTGGAAAAACGTTAAGAAAATAACCGCACTTTGATCTGACGTGCGGTTATTTTTTGATATATTTCTAGCAGAAATTTATCTTTTTGATTCTTATTGTGATTTGTTTGATGTAATGAGGTTATTTAGTATGTGCACGTCTTACAAATAAGAAAGATAAGCTGAATGCCACAACAAACGAAATAACCATTCCTATACTATACATTGCCAAACTGTCCGGTTTGATAGATGGGATACCTAAGAAACCAGCGGCACCCAATGCAATCGCTTTTACGTTAAAGAATGCAATAAATGCACTAGCTAACCCAGAGCCAATCATCGCAGCAATAAATGCTTGGCGGTAACGTAAATTTACGCCAAACATAGCGGGTTCTGTGATACCTAATAATGCAGAAATACCTGAAGGTACAGCTAATCCACGAATTTTGGCATCTTTTAATGCTAAGGCTACACCTAAACAAGCTGCGCCCTGTGCAATATTTGACATTGCTGCAATTGGGAAGATGAATGTTCCTCCAGTTTGTGTGATTTCGGCAAGCAATTGAGTTTCTACTGCGATAAAGGTTTGATGCATACCTGTAATGACAATTGGTGCATATAAAGTACCGAAAATCGCTCCACCAAAGAAACCTAATGTATCATATAACCAAGTTAATCCAGCTGAAATAAGAGAGCCTGCCTCTCGACCAAATGGACCAATTACCGTAAATGCAAGGAAACCCGCAATAAAAAGTGAAAACATTGGGGTAATTAAGTTATCTAAATAAGATGGTATAAATTTACGGAAATTCTTTTCTAATGTTGCTAATACCCAAGCCGAAATAATTGTTGGAATAACTGTTCCTTGATAGCCAACTTTTTCAATTTCAAGACCAAATACATTCCAGTATTTAATATTTCCTTCCATCAATATTTTTGCATAATTCCAGCCATCAGATAATGAAGGATGGACTAAAAGCATACCTAATGCTGCGCCTAAGAAGGGATTTCCACCAAATTTACGTGTTGCTGAAAAACCAAGTAATACAGGTAAGAATACAAACGGTGCATTTGCAATTGTATTGATGAAATCAACTAAATCAGATATTTCAGGATACTTTGTGACAACAGAATGATTATCCCAAAAGAAACCGATAGAGGTTAGCATTGAATAAAGTCCCATTAATAGACCTCCAGCAACGATAGCTGGAATAATTGGGACAAAAATATCGGCTAAACCTTTTACTATACGTTGTAGTAAATTCTGTTGGCCTAAGGCTGCTTCTGCAACTTCAGCTTTACTTACATCACCAATACCAAGTTGTTTAGTAAGTTGTTCATGAACTTTATTGACCGTACCTGAGCCAAAAATAATTTGGTACTGACCCGCCACAGAGAATTGGCCTTTTACCCCTTCAATTGCTTCGATACCTTCTTTATTCACTTTGCTTTCATCGTTTAATACGATACGTAAACGTGTTGCACAGTGAGCTGCTGTAGCAATGTTATTTTTACCACCAAGTTTTTCAATCACTTGTTCAGCTATTTTCGGGAAGTTCATAGATTTTCTCCTCATTAAAATAGAAATGGCGAGATTTTAGCCGAAAGGATTAAAACAGGCTAGTGTGAAATGATCCTATAAGGGGAATTTTATTGTTATAAAGGAACAAAGCTGATAGTAAGCAATCATATAATGTAATTAATAATTACCTCGCTTTTTTATTAATCCATTTAATCCTAACAAGCCTAAGCTTAGCCAAATAGGAACGTAGGTGAAGTAGTCACTTATCGTCATTGGAATATTTAAAATAAATACTGCAACTAGAAATAATAAGACTGGTTCGATATAGCTTAATACGGCAAAAATGCTAACAGGAATTTGCTGGCTAGATTTTAAATTTGCAGAAAGTGAAACTGCACTGACAATTCCTAGTGCTGGTAATAAGTACCAGTAGTGAAAATTATTAAGAATCAAAGACAAACTATCGCTTTGGTAAGATAAATAAATGACAGAAGGAATGGATATTAAGATTACATCAAGGGTAATGCCTTGCAAGGCAGGAATTTTCATGGCTTTTCTACTTAAATAATAGAAGGGATATACTGCACAAACCCAAAGGCTTGTCCATGAAAAACTTTGTGTATGCCAGAGTTCATGGAATACACCACAAGCGGCAAGTAATAAAGCAATTTTTTGAGTGGATGATAATTGTTCCTTAAGCCAAATTCTTCCAAATAGAGCCATCACAAGCGGAAAAAGGAAGTATCCCATAGCAATATTTACACCTTCGTTATTAAGCGGAGCCCACATAAAGAGCCAAAATTGGCTTCCTGCATCAAATGTACCGAGTAAGAAAAGTATCCAACGTTTCCAGTTATAGCCAAGTATGTTGGTTATTAAATGTAAAATTGATTTACAACCAATTGTTGGAAATAAAATCAATAATAGACCAAATATCATTGTTACCATTCGCCACGCGAAAACGTCAGTTCCACTTAATGGTTGTAACCATAAGCTGAATAAATAAAGGACACCAAATAAAAGTTGAGAAAAGATGCAAAGCAATATGCCTTGAGTCATTAATTTCATTGAAAACTCCATCATTGAAGATGAAATTATTATAGGTTGTTATAGAAATAAAAATTCTCAATTTATGAGGTTTTGTGATAAATTTTATCTATTTAGCCAGATTTGTGAGAAAAATTTTTATGAATTCCCTTGATAAATTAGATCGAGATATTCTAAATGCATTACAACAAGATGCAACAATACCTTTAAAAGAATTGGCTGTAAATGTTAATAGTTCTATTGCAACTTGCCAACGACGAATTCAATTTTTAATAGAAAAAGGCGTGATAACTAAACAAGTGGCTATTGTTTCTCCTAAAGCTGTAGGGCGGACAATTAGTGTATTTGTGATGGTGGAAATGAACAATCAACATTCTTATTATCAAGAGCAGTTTGAGCGTAAAATGAGACAAGAATCAGATGTTGTCAGTTGTTATGAAATTTCTGGAGATTATGATTTTATGTTGCTATTACATGTTAAAGATATGGAAAGTTATCATGCGTTTACTCGTCGTGTTTTAACAGGGGAGTATCATGTGCGTACTTTCAAAAGTTTATTTGTAATGAATTTTACAAAGGCGGATAGTGGTATTGTGTTATAAAGTGCGGTAAAAAATCACCGCACTTTGCAATTATAATGCTAAGGCTTTGTCGTTTGTTTTAAACAAAAATAGCCGATGATGGCAGAAATAGTTGATCCTAATAAAATACCTAATCTTGATAGAGTATTTATAGTTTCACCTGCGTCAGCCTCAAATGCAAGGCTTGCGAGAAACATTGACATTGTAAAGCCAATTCCACACAAAAGCGCAACGGCAAAAATTTGTTTAAAATTAACACCGTTAGGTAATTTGGCTAAACCTAATTTTACGGAGATATAGCTAAAGCTAAAAACACCTACTGGCTTGCCTATAATTAAGCCAAGTGCAATAGCTAATAATAACGGGGAAGAGAGCATTGTGAAATCGAGTCCTTCAAAGCTTACCCCAGCATTAGCAAAAGCAAATAGAGGCAGAATAATAAATGACGACCAAGGTGCGAGGATATGTTCAAAATCATGTAGTGGTTTTTCACCATTTTTCCCATTCAATGGGATACAAAAGCCAATAATTACGCCAGCTAATGTTGCATGAACGCCTGATTTTAAAACGGAAGCCCATAAAATTGCCCCAACAACCATGTAGGCACATAGTGCAGAAACTTTGAATCGGTTTAATAAAACTAATGCGATAATAGCGATAGCTGAAAAGAAGAGTGCTTGCACGCTTAATCCATGTGAAAAGAATAGGGCTATGACAACGATAGCACCTAAGTCGTCTATAATAGCGAGCGCTAGCAAGAAAATTTTGAGTGGAAGTGGAACTTGTTTACTGAGCAACGCCATAATGCCAAGAGCAAAGGCTATGTCTGTTGCCATAGGAATCGCCCAGCCATTCACTAAACTAGGATCTTGTTTAGCAATAAACCAATATACGATAGCAGGAATAATCATTCCTCCTATTGCGGCTATAGCAGGGAAAATAGCTTGTTGATAGCTAGAAAGTGAGCCTTCAAATAATTCTTTTTTGACTTCCATACCGACCAATATAAAAAATACAGCCATAAAGCCATCATTGATCCAATGAATTAATGTTTTATCGATTGCAAAATGGCCAATTTGTATGCTTACGGGTAAATTTAAGAAGTTATTATATTGTTCACTTAATGGTGAATTGGCCAATAACATTGCAGCTACAGCAGATAAAAGTAATAAAATTCCACCGGCAGATTCTAATTTTAAAAATCGCTGGATAAGTTGTAACACGTAATCCCCCTTCAAAAATCAATAACAAAAAATTAACAAAGATCGCATACTAGCATATTTTTATATGAAATGGGGAGCGAGAGAAAGATTTTGCCAGCATTTTGTATGAATTGCTGATAACATGAATTATATTGTGATGAATATCTCATTTTTCGTATTATTAAATAGTGATTTTATGTGCATTGTAACAAATTATTGTAGAATGCACTCCTTTCGATTTTAGGGTTAGAAATTATGTTTTCACGTAAAGATATTATTGTTTTGGGGATGATGATCTTCGCTTTATTTTTAGGAGCAGGGAATATTATTTTTCCACCAATGGAAGGTTTTACTGCCGGGTACAATTGGGCTAGCGCCTCTTTTGGATTTGTATTAACTGGTGTTTTTATGCCTTTTATTACATTGGTTATTGTTTCTATTTTAGGGCGAGGAGAAGAATTAACGAAAGATTTACCTAAATGGGCAGGGACTGCTTTTCTTGTTATTTTATATTTAACAATTGGTTCTACCTTTGCCATGCCGCGAATTACAAATGTTGCTTATGAAATGGCATGGTTACCTTTAGGATTGATGGAGGATAATTCAACAGTTAGATTTGTTTTTTCTCTTGTTTTTAACTTAATCGCTATGGGATTTATGATTCGTCCAAATACGATTATTTCAAGTGTAGGTAAATTTATGACGCCTGCATTATTGGTGTTATTAGTTGTGGTAGCGGTGACAGTTTTTATTTCTCCATTATCCGAGATTCAGGCTCCCACAAAAGCTTATGAGTCAGGTCAGGCTTTATTCATCGGTTTAACAAGTGGTTATCAAACTATGGATGTGCTTGCTGCCATTGCATTTGGAGGAATTGTCTCACGTGCACTTGCCGCAAAAAATGTGGTTCATACAAAAGATATTGTGAAATATACCATTTCAGCAGGTTTTGTTTCAGTCATTTTGCTTGCTGGATTATACTTTTCACTCTTTTACCTTGGTGCAACAAGTGCCTCGGTTGCTGAAGGTGTAACAAATGGGGGACAAGTTTTCTCACGTTATGTGGGGGCATTGTTTGGTTCAGCAGGTACTTGGATTATGGCGGGAATTATCGTACTAGCAAGTTTAACTACTCTTGTTGGTGTAACGAGTGCTGCTGCTGATTATTTTGCGAAATTTTCAGTACGTTTTTCTTATCCGTTTTGGGTAGCAATTTTTACTGCAATGACAATTACTGTTTCTCAATATGGCTTAACTGATTTGCTTCGTATTACGATTCCGGCCCTATTATTGATCTATCCTATAGCGATTGTATTAGTGTTTTTGCAATTTTTACGTGATAAATTACCATCAATCAAATTGACTTACTATAGTTCTTTAATTGTCACGCTATGCTTTAGCTTATGTGACAGTTTGAATAATGTACAAATGTTACCTGAAAGCATTAACATATTATTGAAAGATTTTCCTCTTTCATCAGAGGGAATGGCATGGTTAGTGCCAGCATTCGTGATGCTTGTAGTGAGCATTTTTATAGGAAAGTTATTTACTAACATTAAAAAATAAAATTGCGGCATTTTTTAGCCGCATATCTTTATAATCTAGTTTTTTCTCCGCCAAATTCATCTAATAAATTTTCGGTGAGTTTGGCTAAAATACCTGTCATCAGTACAAAATCTGCATCGAAACGCTGTGCAAAATCTTCTTTCAGAATATCATCATTTTTTTCTCGTACACTATCTGCAAATTTTAAACGTTTGAGGGTGCAATCTTCGTTAAAAACGAAAGTTAAGGTATCTTCCCATTCTAAGGCTAATTTGCTCACTACTTTTTTGCCATCTTGCAGAAGTGCGAGAATTTCTTCATTTTCTAATGGTTGTTTTTTACAACGGATAACGCTGTCTTCCTGACTGCCACGAAGCTCGGCTTCTTCTAATGCAAGTAACCAATGCGGTAAGCTATCTTGAAGGATCCAATTCGTTAAAATCGTGCTGGGTTCATTAGCAAAGGCTAAAGGCACAACAGGGAGCGAACCTAAGGATTTACGCAGTAATGCGAGCGCATCTTCCGCGCGTTTACTCGATGCTGCATCAACATGAACAAGATTATTTTCTGTATCAATCCATAGCGCGGTATGCTGATTTTTACTAAACGCACGAGGTAATAAATTCATCACGACATCATTTTTTAATGTTTGTTTTTCTACCTTTTTAAGTTTGCGATTTTCTTTTTGTTCAAGGCTTTCAATGCGTTCATCAAGTTCACGTTTGACCACATTTGCTGGCAAGATTTTTTCCTCTTTTTTGGCGATTAATAGAATTTGTTTTCCAACAGAAAAATAGAGTAAATCAGCGCCTCGTAATGGAGCTGACCATCCAAATTTACTTTGATCTTGAGCACCGCAAGGATGGAATTGACAATCTTCCAGTTGAGTTTGTAGCTGTGCAAGATCCCAATCTAGCGGTTTAGTCAGTCTATAAGTCATTAAATTTTTGAACCACATCGTAACACTTCCTTCAATATAGGGTAGAATGTGCGGCATTATAGCCCATAAAAGTAGGAAAAACGATGCAACACAAATTGATTGCCTTTATTGGCGGCGGCAATATGGCGCAGGCTATTATTCTTGGCTTGTTGAAACAAGGTTATCCTGCCGAGCAAATTATTGTGAATGATCCGAATGAGGAAAAAAGAGCATTTTTTGCTAATCTTGGCGTGGCAACGTCAGAAAATAATGTGGAAAGTGCAACCAAAGCGGAAGTTGTGTTGCTTGCGGTAAAACCTCAAATGATGGCTGAAGTTTGTTCGTCGCTAAGTGCGGTGGATTTTTCTGATAAATTATTAATTTCCATTGCTGCGGGTATTTCAACTGAACGCTTGAACGCATTAATTCCAAGTATAAAATCAATAGTGCGCGTCATGCCAAATACGCCCGCATTAGTGGGGGAAGGCATGGCGGGGTTATTTGCACCAAAAAATACGAGTGAAAATTACCGCACTTTTGCACAAGATTTATTGGGAACTGTGGGAAGAACGGTTTGGGTGGATGATGAAACTCAAATGCACGCAGTAACCGCTGCTTCAGGAAGTAGCCCCGCTTATTTCTTTTTAATGCTGGAAGTGATGCAGCAAGCCTTAATCAAAATGAATATAGATGAAAAAACTGCGCGTGAATTAGTGCAGCAATCCATGCTTGGTGCAGCAAAAATGGTGATAGAAAATCCGCAAATTGCACTTTCAACTTTGCGTGAAAATGTCACCTCGAAAGGTGGCACCACTGCGGCAGCGTTAGCAGTATTTGACGCACAACATTTTAATCAAACAATAGAGCAAGCTATGCAGGCTTGTTTGTCTCGTTCACAAGAAATGGAAACTTTATTCTGATGCAAGTTCGTCCTTTTTATTGGCTCGCACTGAGCTTTCTAGGTTACTACTGCGCTTATGGTGTGTTTTTGCCGTTTTTCCCCGCATGGTTGAAATCACAACAATATGGTGAAGAAATGATTGGTTTAGTTATCGGGAGTGCTTATATTTTTCGATTTGCGGGCGGATTATTTTTTTCATCGCTGATTAAAAAAGCCAATCATATTATTAGTTCCTTACGTCTATTGGCGTTAGCATCGGCCATTATTATGGCGGCAATGAGCTTAGTTGCGCATAATTTTTGGCTGTTATTTATTGCTATCGGTTTATATGCCTCTGTGAATTCAGCGGGAATGCCGATTGGAGATTCGTTGGCATCCACTTGGCAACGACAAATCGGCTTGGATTATGGCAAAGTACGTTTGATTGGCTCTGCTGCCTTTATTCTTGGTGTAGTAGTGTTTGGTGGCATGATTGGCTGGGTAGGTGAGCAAAATATCGTGTGGATTTTAACCGCACTTTTATCCTTCTATACTATCATTCAGCTTTTAAAACCGACCATTCCCCCAAAAGATGAAATACCTGAAAGTGGCGATCAAAATAATATTGGTTTTATTGCGTTACTGAAAAATCCTATTACATTGCGAGTCATGATTGCAGTGGGGCTGATTCAAGGCTCTCATGCGGCTTATTATGTTTATAGCACAATTTATTGGACAAGTATTGGGATCTCTGTTTCTCAAACGAGCTTACTTTGGGGCATTGGCGTATTAGCGGAAATTGTATTATTTTTCTTTTCTCGTCGCTTATTTCAAAATATTTCTATCAGTGTGCTACTTTATATTTCTGCGCTTGCGTGCATCGGACGCTGGGCTGTAATGGGATATATTGAAGATTTTTGGTTGATATTCTTATTGCAACTTATGCATAGTTTGACTTATGCCGTGTGCCATTATGCGATTGTTCGCTATATCACTACGCAACCGCAAAGTCATATTGCGAAGTTACAAGGTTTGTATAATGGTTTATCGAATGGTGTGCTCATTGCCATTTTCACCGCGATTGCAGGTATGATTTATCCAACGTCGCCAGCGATGACATTTGTATTTATGAGTATCATCGCGGCAGCAGCATTTTTTGTGATTCCACGCAAGTTAAATGCCTTTTTGATTGTTCAGCATAAATAGGACACATCACTTTCTTTGTAGAAAAGTAATATGAAAAATCTTGCGCTCATTGATTTGTTTCTTAATGAATATTGGATTGAAAAAGGTCTCTCAGAAAATACCGTTCAATCTTATCGTTTGGATTTAACCGCACTTTGTGATTGGTTGGATAAAAACGACTTGTCTTTGGAAACTTTAGATGCTGTTGATTTGCAAGGTTTTCTGGGCGAACGTTTGGAGAAAGGTTACAAAGCCACGAGCACCGCGCGAACGTTAAGTGCAATGCGTAAACTTTTCCAATATTTATATCGGGAAAAATACCGAGTAGATGATCCAAGTGCGGTACTAAGTTCGCCTAAATTACCCAGTCGCTTGCCAAAATATTTAACTGAGCAACAAGTGTCAGATTTGCTCAATACGCCAGATGTGGAAGTTCCTTTGGAATTGCGTGATAAAGCTATGTTAGAGTTGCTTTATGCAACGGGGCTTCGTGTAACGGAGTTAGTTTCGCTTACGATTGAAAACATGAGCGTGCAACAAGGCGTGGTGCGAGTGATTGGTAAAGGGAACAAAGAGCGTATTGTGCCAATGGGGGAAGAAGCTGCCTATTGGGTTCGTCAATTTATGCTTTATGGTCGCCCTGTTCTATTAAATGGGCAGAGTTCTGATGTTGTTTTTCCAAGTCAACGTGCACAGCAAATGACTCGTCAAACTTTCTGGCATCGTGTAAAACATTATGCCATTCTCGCAGATATTGATGCTGATGCACTTTCCCCTCACGTTCTTCGCCATGCTTTTGCCACCCATTTAGTGAATCACGGTGCGGATTTACGCGTGGTGCAAATGTTGCTAGGGCATACAGATTTATCCACAACACAGATTTATACTCATGTGGCAAAAGAGCGATTAAAACGATTGCATGAAAGATTTCATCCTAGAGGGTAATTAAAAACGCGTAGTAATGAAATAAACTGTTTTAAATTATTCCTTTATCTGAATATTTCATATTAATCTTCAGGTAAAGCATTTAGAACGGCTTTCACTAAAGTTGCTAGTGGAATGGCAAAAAATACGCCCCAGAACCCCCACAATCCACCGAAAATTAATACTGAAATAATGATCGCTAATGGATGTAAGTTTACTGCCTCAGAGAATAAATAAGGAACAAGTAAATTGCCATCTAAAAGTTGACTTATGGCAAAAGCAATGATGATATACCAAAATGTTGGGCTTACACCAAATTGGAATAATGCGACCAAGGCAACTGGAATGGTGACAAGCACAGCTCCAATATAAGGCACTAACACTGAAAGCCCTACAGCAAATGCCAAGAGAAGTGGATAATTCAAGCCAAAAATAAGAAAAATAATATAAGTAATTAAAGTTACAATCAAAATTTCTAATAATTTACCATGAATATAATTAGAAATTTGTTGTTGCATTTCTATCCAAACCTTGAAAGCTAAATGACGGTTTCTTGGCAGAAAGCGGCTCACCCCTTGTAAAAGTTCTTTTTTATCTTTTAACATGAAAAACATCATTAGTGGTACTAAGAAAGCATAAATACCGAGAGAAACTAAGTTCATAATTGATGTTAACGACAGTTTCACCACTGATTCACCAAAACCAAGAATTTTTTCTCGCACGGAATTAAAAATGGAATCTACCATAGAATAATCAATGAGTTCTGGATAATGCTCTGGTAGATTAAGTAACCATTCATTGAGTTTATTAAACATCGCAGGTAAATCGCTTAATAAGGAAATACTTTGATTCCAAAGCATTGGTACAAGAATTAAAAAGAATATGGTAGCGATACTGATAAAGCTACCAAAGACAAGAATAGTGGCCATGATCCTTGGAAAGCGTAAACGTAAGTTTAAGAAACGAATTGGCATTTCGAGTAAATAAGCTAATACGATAGCAATAAGCAGCGGTGCGATTAGATTTCCAAAAAAATAAATAGCAAGGAAGCCAAACAATAAAATAGCAAGTAATCCCATTGTTTGAGGATCGCTTAATCGGCGTATATACCAATTTCTCAACATTTCTAACATAGTACTTCTCAATGAATATTTTGGGTCATTATAAGTGAAATTATTTGTTGTTTATAGTTGGCACTTGACTAATCTTTTAAATTCTTTAACACTCCCTACCTAGATTTTGTTATTAAAACAAAATTTGTGTCGCATTTTAGTTATGACTGAGTTTTGTATAGCAAGTGCGGTTATTTTTTCTTAATTTCGGAGCAAAATATGTCAGGTATTTTTACTCAAAGCCCTGCAAATCGTCATCGTTATGGCGTAGCTATTTTTGTAGGCATCATCGCAGGAATTATTTCTGCATTTGTAAAATGGGGAGCAGAGCATCCATTTCCACCACGCAGTCCAATTGACTTCTTTGCCGCAGCTTGTAAAGTGGATGTGACAGGTTTAAGTCAAGACCAGATTCTTTCTGTATGCTCACGTGCATTTCTAAATCCACCACATGTTTTTTTTACGTGATTACATTGGTATTGACCCAACTCAAGCTGCATTTACATTTGCGGATCATGCATTTAACTGGATTGGTGTCACGCATATTATTTTCTCTTTAGTATTTGCTATTGGTTATTGTATAGTTGCAGAACGCTTCCCTAAAATTAAATTTTGGCAGGGTATCGGAGCTGGTATTATTGCCAATATTTGTGTTCACTATATTACTTTCCCTGCATTAGGTTTAACACCGCCAGTTGCAGAGTGGCCATTATATGAACATATTTCTGAATTAGTGGGACATATTTTCTGGTTCTGGACTATTGAAGTGATTCGTCGTGATTTACGTAATCGGATTACAAATGAACCGGATGCTGAAATTCCATTAGGTCAGGTACGTTAATTTCTCTGGCTAATACGAAGATAACTGTATATTAGGAAACTAAGTGCAGTTATTTTTTTTCATTTTAAATAGAATATGAATAATATATTTAGTATTTTTTGTGTAATCGCAAGATAAAATTTTAAGCGTTGTAAGTTTTTAATATTGGTGGGTCGTGAAGGATTCGAACCTTCGACCAACGGATTAAAAGTCCGCTGCTCTACCGACTGAGCTAACGACCCAATTAGATGATTTTAAAGTAAATTTTAAAATCTTTGGATTGGTGTTTAAATGGTGCCCGAAGCCAGACTTGAACTGGCACGCCTCGAAAGGCGAGGGATTTTAAATCCCTTGTGTCTACCGATTCCACCACTCGGGCATATAGACAACTAACATTTGCGTATTATGGAGGCGTGTCCCGGAGTCGAACCGAGCTACATGGATTTGCAATCCAGTGCATAACCGCTTTGCTAACACGCCACGAATTGGAGCGGGAAACGAGGCTCGAACTCGCGACCCCGACCTTGGCAAGGTCGTGCTCTACCAACTGAGCTATTCCCGCATTCGCTGTTAGTGGTGCGCATTTTACGGAAATTTAAAAAGCTGTCAATCATAGAGTAAAAAATTTTTTTTAACCGTTTAAAAAAGATTCATTTTGTTTAAATAATTCTCACAAAATGATGAATAAATAGAAATTTATTCAATTACATAATTTCTGCTTTTATCACTTTCCCCTTTGTGCCAAAATGTTCAGCATATTTTATAGCATGAAAGTGCGGTGAATTTTTATTGTTTTTAGAGGATGTTATGATACAACAATATGCAATTGATACCTTATTAGCGCAATCTGGTAATCGAAGTGATAAGCGAACTGGTTCAGTTTCTGCGCCAATTTTTCTTTCTACGGCTTATGGGCATCATGGAATTGGTGAGAGTACAGGGTTTGACTATACGCGGACTAAAAACCCAACTCGTACAGTATTAGAAGAAACGATATCTAAATTAGAAAATGGAGATCGTGGTTTTGCTTTTTCTTCTGGTATGGCTGCAATTCAAGTTTTGATAACGCTTTTCACTGCCCCAGATGAATGGATCGTTTCTAGCGATGTGTATGGTGGTACTTATCGACTATTAGATTTCTCTTATAAAAATAACAATAGTGTAAAGCCTGTTTATGTCAATACAGCATCTGCTTCTGAAATTGAGGCGGCAATTAACCCAAATACGAAAGCAATTTTTATTGAAACTCCATCAAATCCTTTAATGGAAGAATGTGATGTGGTTGAAATTGCAAAACTTGCGAAAAAACATAACTTGATGTTGATCGTGGACAATACGTTTTTAACACCTGTGCTTTCTCGTCCATTGGATTTAGGCGCAGATGTGGTGATTCACAGCGGGACTAAATATATTGCAGGTCATAATGATGCACTTGTTGGGCTGATTGTTGCGAAAGGGCAAGAACTTTGTGATCGCATTGCTTATATTCAAAATGGTGCAGGAGCGGTGCTTTCACCTTTTGATTCTTGGCTGACTATTCGTGGTATGAAAACCCTTTCTTTACGCATGAAACGTCATCAAGAAAATGCCCAAGCTATTGCGGAGTTTTTAAAAGCTCAACCACAAGTGGAATCTGTGCTTTATCCAAATAAAGGTGGGATGTTGTCTTTCCGTTTGCAAGATGAAGCTTGGGTTAATCCGTTCTTAAAATCCATCAAATTGATTACTTTTGCAGAAAGTCTAGGCGGCACAGAAAGTTTTATTACTTATCCTGCCACTCAAACTCATATGGATATTCCAGAATCTGAGCGTGTAGCCCGTGGAATTACGAATACCTTGCTGCGTTTTTCAGTCGGTATTGAAGATGTAGAAGATATTAAGGCTGATTTATTACAGGCATTTTCTAATTTGAAATAATGAGGATGAAGTGAGATTTTACTTGCTATTTAGTTTTTGACAATTAAAACAATAAGTTTACATTTGTTAAAACAGTGTTATTCTTCATTCCACTAGTAAATCAAAAATGTTCTCGTTTTGAACATTATTCATAAAATAAGGAAATAAAAATGAGCGAAGTATTACATATTAATGATGCTGACTTTGAAAGTATCGTTGTGAATTCAGATATCCCTGTATTATTAGATTTTTGGGCACCGTGGTGTGGTCCTTGTAAAATGATTGCGCCTGTTTTAGATGAGCTTGCTCCTGAATTTGCAGGTAAAGTAAAAATTGTAAAAATGAATGTGGATGATAACCAAACAACGCCAGCACAATTTGGTGTTCGTAGTATCCCAACATTATTATTGATCAAAAATGGTCAAGTTGTTGCTACTCAAGTTGGGGCATTACCAAAAACACAATTGGCAAATTTTATTAATCAACACATTTAATTTTATGTTCTATAAAGCCATACAGTTAAAAATTGTATGGCTTTTTTATATCACCACTCATTTTAATTTGAGTGGCTGTTTGTTGTAGTTATTTTATGATGACTGGGTTGGGCGTTCTGTTTTCCAGTTTGAAGATCATTATGAGGAAATAAGAAATAGCATAAACGAAAAAAGTCTAAGACATCAAGATATTTATTTTTTCATGTAAGATTTTAATGTTTGTTCCACTTCATAAATCCAATCCAACTCATGCTGCGTGAAACCCGCTTGAATACGAGCATCGGTATTAATGACACCTTTAAAAATTACAATACGGTATTTGTGTAATAGCTCAGTAAAGCACTTCATCGCATCCAAACCACGTTTTTTAGAAAGTGCGTGATACCAATGATTGCCGATATATACATGGCCAATTTCATCGCGCAAAATAATATCCAAAATGCTCACTGCGGCAAAATCTTTACGTTGTGCGATTTTCTCTTGCAGAACAGGTGTTGCATCGAGGCCCCGTGCTTCTAATACACGAGGAACTAACGCCATTCGTTCCCAAATATCGTGAGCGGTGGCTTGCGCCATTTCCCATAATCCAGCATGAGCTTCAAAATCACCATATTGATAACCCAATGTTTTCAAATGTTCATTGACTAAGGAAAAGTGCGTGCTTTCTTCACGAGCGACACGCAACCAATCTTTCACAAAGGCCAAACCTTCTCCTAGTTCTTCTTGTGCATTACGTCCGAATCGCCAAGCTGCATCTAGGCCTAAATTAATCGCATTAAACTCAATATGTGCGATAGCGTGCAATGTGGCAGCATAGCCTTCTTCTGTGGCAAAAGAACGTTTTGGCACATCTTTCGGTGCAACTAAGAGTGGTTTTTTAGGAAAAGCGGCAATATTATCTTGCGGCACGACTTCGGGAAAATCGTCTAATTTAATCAACTGAATTTGTGGCAGAAGATTATCGTAGAGATCATTGACTAAACGACATTTTTCTTGTGGATTCGCTGTTTTTAGTGCGGTTTCAACTTGTTGCCAAAATTGTGTAATAAGTGCGGTCATTTTTTCTCTCTTATTCGTTAAAACGGATCAAGCCTTCTTGTTGTGTTGTCGCGATTAATTGACCATCTTGCGAGAAAATTTGCCCGCGTGCCAAGCCTCGCCCTCCAAACGCATTATTGCTTTCAATTGCGTGCAAATGCCAGTGATTTAAATCAAACGGACGATGGAACCAAATACTATGATCAATAGTTGCCACTTTCATTCCTTTTTGTAAAAAGCCTTTTTCATGCGGATGAAGTGCGGTCAAAATACAGTGAAAATCGGAAAAATAAGCCAATAAACATTGCTGAATTTTTATATCAAGCGGCGTTTCACCATTGGTTTTAAACCAAGAATATTGCTCGGCTGGCAATTTTGTCCCGTTAAATGGGTTATTCAAATATTTGGTACGTACCTCAAATGGACGCTCTGCTGCAAATTTTTCATTGAGTGGTTCTGGCAAGGTTTGAGCCACTTTTTGTAGCATCATATTTTCATCTGTAAAGTCTTCAGGTGCGCCAATATTTGGCATTGTATTTTGATGCTCAAAACCTTTTTCCGGCACTTGGAAAGAAGCGGTTACATGACAGATAGTATTTTTATGTTGAATGGCTTTTACGCGTAATGCAGAAAAGTTACGCCCTTCACGCAAGGTTTCCACATCGTAAATAATCGGATATTGGCTGTCTCCCGGAGCAAGAAAATAGGCATGACAAGAATGTAAAATGCGATCTTCTGGCGCCACCTGCATTGCCGCAGATAACGCTTGAGCTACAACTTGCCCGCCAAATACTTGGCGAAAACCTAAATCTTGGCTTTCACCGCGAAAGATTAAATCATCAATTTTTTCAAGTTTAAGAAGATGAATAAGGTTATTGAGAATATCTGACATATTGCTTTGCTTGAAGAGACGATAAAAGTGCGGTTATTTTAGCGGAGATTTTGGAGAATGCCAAAGCTAGCAATAATTTTAAGATAGAAGTAAAAACTTAATTTTCATCTCTTTGGAACAGGGCAATGTCTTTCAACTAGGCCAATACATAAATAATTAATGCCCTACGTGTTATTTATAGGGCTATTTTCTTTTTAAACAGTTATAATTTAGGAGTTTTAACAATGATTTTGAACATTTACAAAAATATGGATAAAAATACAATATTTGCTAAATTATTTAGAATGACCCCTTTTTCTTATAATGTCGAATCATTCATTGATTACATGAAAGAGCAAGGTTATTCAATCACAAAATCCCAAGTAAACTGTTGGCAACGTAAAGCTGGTAGTGATAAATCTCGACCTGTACCCGATTTTGTTTTTACTATGATATTCAATTACATCCATGACAACAAAATTGAAGTAGCAGAATTTCTTAAGTCGAAAGACATTGCCCTGTTCGAAAGGGATTGAGGTAGATATAGATTTATTATTGATAAAAATATCGAAAGCTAATAGGAGTAATATAGGAGTAATAAAGGGCGTATTGCACGCCCTATTATTTTTCAAGAAATGTCCTAAGTTATCGACTAAATTTAGCCGCACTTTTATAAATGTTTCACTCTCCGCTTCACTTCTTCCTGTTTTCCCGCATTAAATGGGCGGGCATCAGGGCTGCCTAGATAGCCACATACGCGGCGAGTGACTGACACTTTTGTGCTATCGTGATTGCCACATTTCGGGCAAACAAAACCTTTACTGGTACATTCAAACTCGCCAGTGAAACCACATTCATAACATTCGTCAATCGGTGTGTTTGTGCCGTAGTAAGGCACGCGATCGTAGCTATAATCCCACACATCTTCCAATGCTTTTAAGTTGTGTTGAATATTTGGATATTCACCGTAGCAAATAAAACCGCCGCTAGCGAGTGGGGGATATGCCATTTCGAAATCTAGTTTATCGTAAGGATTCACTTTCTTTTCTACATCTAAGTGGTAACTATTTGTGTAGTAGCCTTTATCCGTTACGCCTTCAATCACGCCAAATTTTTTAGTGTCTAGACGGCAGAAGCGGTCACATAAGTTTTCACTTGGTGTGGAGTAAAGGCTGAAGGCATAGCCTGTTTCTTTTTGCCAGCGTTTAACTGCCTCGCTAAGGTGGCGAACAATTGCAATGCCTTTTTCGCGTAATTGTCCATCATCAAAAATATGCCCTTTGTTATAGAGCGCATTAATGGTTTCGTGAATACCGATATAGCCGAGCGAAATAGAGGCGCGTCCATTTTTGAAAATTTGTGCTACATTTTCATCCGCTTTTAACCGCACTCCGCATGCGCCTTCCATATAAAGAATGGGAGCAACGCGAGCTTTGGTATTTTCAAGGCGAGCAACTCGCGTCATTAATGCTTTTTTCGCAATAGCCAAACGTTCATCTAAAGTGCGGTAGAAATCTTCTTCGTTTTTAGACTCCAACGCGATACGCGGTAAATTTAAACTCACCACGCCAAGATTATTACGCCCATCGTGAATTTCGTGTCCGTTTTCTTCGTATGCACCTAGAAAGCTACGGCATCCCATTGGGGCTTTAAAAGAGCCCGTGACTTTGACAACCTGATCGTAATTGAGAATATCTGGATACATACGTTTTGATGCACATTCCAATGCGAGTTGTTTGATATCGTAATTTGGATCGCCTTTAGTTTGGTTCAAGCCTTTTTTGATGGTGAAAACAAGTTTTGGAAAGACTGGCGTTTTATGATTTTTTCCGAGTCCACGAATACGATTTTTCAAAATAGCTTGCTGAATTAAACGGGATTGCCAACTTGTACCTAAACCAAAACCAAAGGTCACAAATGGTGTTTGCCCATTCGAAGTATGTAGTGTATTAACTTCATATTCTAAAGATTGGAAGGCATCGAAACATTCTTTTTCAATCAATGCTTTGGCATAATCTTCAACATCAGGCACATTCCATTCTTGGGCATGTTTGAGGTGTTTTTCGTAACTGATTTGCACATAAGGGGAAAGCACTTCATCAATACGGTTAATGGTTGTGCCGCCGTAAATATGGCTAGCGACTTGGGCGATAATTTGTGCAGTCACTGCAGTAGCGGTGCCAATGGATTTAGGGGGTTCGATTTCTGCATTACCCATTTTAAAACCACGAGAAAGCATGCCTTCTAGATCCACTAACATACAGTTAAACATCGGGAAGAACGGTGCGTAATCTAAATCGTGATAATGAATTTCACCTTTTTCGTGAGCCTCTACTACATCGCGGGGAAGAATATGGTGCTTTGCATAATGTTTTGCCACAATCCCAGCAAGCAAATCACGTTGTGTTGGAATCACTTTCGCGTCTTTATTAGCGTTTTCATTAAGTAATTCTACGTTGCTTTGTTCAATCAAACCTTCAATTTCTTTTGTTAGCTGGCTACGTTTTTCGCGGGCTAAATCACGATCATGACGATATTCGATATACGCACGAGCAACCTCGGGATAACGACTTGCCATCAATTTATCTTCAACGATTTTTTGAATCTGATTAATATCAATCTCGCCTTGATGATAGGTGAAAATTTCATTTCCTACTTCTTGCCCAATTTGGTGGCAATAAAATTCATCGGAAATATTGACCGCACTTGCGGCTTTTTTAATGGCATTGATGATACGTTGAATCTCAAACTCTGCACGAGAACCATCGCGCTTGATGACTCCAAAGTTACTCATGATATAGCTCCAATATATAGTGTTTTTGAAATGCGGAGTGCACTATATATAGATCTAAAAAGATAATCAACACACAATATGTAGTGTTTTTAGGCCTTTTATCATACGAGGATTTTGTTAGAGATTGATTTTATTAGAAAAATATCAAATTAAGTTGTTGAGAACTTTTCTCAAATATTTTTTGATTTTGTGAGCGAGATCAAAGTTTTCATTTTTAAAACGGAAGGGGAGGGGGAACAATAAAATTAATCATATAATTTTTATTTATGGATATAAAAAACGGCCG
The DNA here is from genome assembly GCF_018829755.1 of Haemophilus sp. SZY H8. NCBI lineage: Bacteria > Pseudomonadati > Pseudomonadota > Gammaproteobacteria > Pasteurellales > Pasteurellaceae > Haemophilus > Haemophilus sp. SZY H8. The sequence goes on along the minus strand of NZ_JAHKJY010000001.1, from coordinate 493,955 downwards.
AAAAATCGACCGCTCTTTTTTATCTTATGGCTTAAGCGGCCACCATTACCATTGCTGGGCGAATGACTCGACCATTTAAGGTGTAGCCTTTTTGCAATACGACGCTAATTTGATTGGTTTCAAAGCCTTCAGCAGGCTGCATTGAAATGGCTTGATGTAAATCAGGATTAAATGCTTCACCGACAACCCCCACAGCTTCTACACCAAAACGACCAACGGTTGAAACTAATTCTTTTAAGGTCAGTTCTACGCCGTCAAATAAGGCTTTTACGCTTTCATCTTCTTTATTTGCTGGAGTGGCAAGTGCACGCTCTAGGTTATCGATAGTATTCAAAATGTCTTTTGAGAATTTTTCTAATGCGAATTTATGTGCTTTTTCTACGTCTTGTTCAGTACGACGACGAAGATTTTCAATTTCAGCACGAGAGCGAAGTAAAATATCCTGTTCTTTGTTTGCCGCTTCTTCTATTTGAGTTTTTAGCTGTTCTTCAAGCTCTTGCACTCGCGCAATCGCTTCTTCTAAAGGATCAAGTTCTTGAGAAGGCTCTGTTTGTTGTGTTTCTTCCACAACAGCGTCTTCTTGCTTTTCTACTTCTGGGGTTTCAATTTTTTGTTCTTGTTCTGACATTTTTTTCTCCGTAAATACAAAATTCGCCATAGTCGTTAGCTATAGTCTAACAAAAAACTATATAATGACGAAAATGTTAAATTCAAGTGCGGTTTATTTTATGAATAATTTATATCGTTCCTTTAAAACCATTGGGCTTGTAGGAAAACCTAGAAATGACATTAACCTACAAATGCACAAAAATTTGTTTCACTGGTTAACGGAACGTGGCTATCAAGTAATGATGGAAAAAGATGTTGCTGAAAAACTGGGGCTTCCCGCAGAAAATCTTGCAACACTTGATGAAATTGGTTGCCAAGCGCAGTTGGTTATCGTGATTGGTGGTGATGGCAATATGTTGGGGCGTGCTCGTGTATTAGCAAAATATGATATTCCATTGATTGGTATCAACCGTGGTAATTTGGGATTTTTAACAGATATTGACCCGAAAAATGCTTATGCTCAACTTGAAGCTTGTTTAGAGCGTGGAGAATTCTTCGTGGAAGAACGTTTTTTATTGGAAGCAAAAATTGAGCGTGCAGGTGAAATTGTATCGACTGGGAATGCAGTGAATGAGGCGGTTATCCACCCTGCAAAAATTGCGCATATGATCGATTTTCATGTGTATATCAATGATAAGTTTGCATTTTCACAACGTTCTGATGGATTAATTGTTTCTACTCCAACAGGCTCTACGGCTTATTCTCTTTCCGCTGGTGGTCCGATTTTGACACCGAATCTTAATGCGATTGCGCTAGTGCCTATGTTTCCACATACATTAACTTCTCGTCCTCTTGTTATTGATGGTGATAGCAAAATATCGATTCGTTTTGCTGAGCATAATACATCTCAATTGGAAGTGGGCTGTGATAGTCAAATAGCCTTACCTTTTACGCCTGATGACGTGGTTCATATTCAAAAAAGTGAGCATAAACTCCGATTGCTTCATCTAAAAAATTATAATTATTACAATGTATTAAGTACCAAATTAGGTTGGCTGAAATCATTTTGATTTTTATAAAAAGCCTAGTGGAAATGTATCAGTAAAATACTGTAAAAAAATCCTTTACTGTAAATTGAATCAGTTGTAATATGATTGATATACAGTTAAAGGATTTTGCTATGCTTACTCAACTTACTATCAATAATTTTGCGATTGTTCGCCAGCTTGATATCGAATTGGCGAAAGGAATGTCTGTTATTACTGGGGAAACTGGGGCAGGTAAATCTATTGCCATTGATGCTTTAGGTTTATGTTTCGGACAAAGAGTAGAAACCTCAATGGTACGCGAAGGGCAAGAACGTGCAGAAATTTGTGCAACTTTCCAACTAGAATCGCATAATCCTGCTTATCAATGGTTGAATGAGCAAGAATTGCAAGATCCAGATAATCCCACTGAGTGTATTTTGCGTCGTGTGATTAATGCCGACGGACGTTCTAAAGCTTTTATTAATAGTACTCCTGTATCCGCGTCTCAATTAAAAGAAATTGGTCAATATCTTGTTCATATTAATGGGCAGCATGCTTCTCAATTATTGCTAAAAAATGACTATCAGCTTCAGTTAGTTGATAATTTTGCCGCTCATCCTGAATTACTTGTGAAAATGCGTGAAGATTATCAGGCATGGAAAAATCTTCAAAATCAAGTTAAAACCTTTCAACAAAAAGTGGCAGAAAATGAAGCACGTAAACAACTTTTACAGTATCAAGTGGATGAATTAGATGAATTTAATCTTCGACCAAATGAATATTTGGAATTAGAAGATGAACAACGTCGTTTATCTAGCAGCGAACAGCTAACCCAACTTTCTCAATCAGCCCTACAAATTTTAAGTGAAAATGACACGGTAAATATTGATAGTTTGCTTTATCGTGCGACACAATATATTGATGAATTAGCTGAACTTGATCCGCAATATGCTGAAGTGCAAAGTATGTTGAATGATGCATTGATTCAAGTGCAAGAAGCAACCAGTGAAGTGCGAAATTTATCAAGTAATATCGAGCAAGATCCTCAACTTTTACAGGAAATCGAACAAAGAATTAGTCAGGCTTTACAACTTGCTCGTAAACATCAAGTTAAACCTGAAGATCTTGTGGAACATCACAAAAAATTAAAAGCAGAATTAACCGCACTTTTAGATTTTTCTGAAAGTGAAGAGATGTTGATTGAGCAAGAAAAACTCGCATTTGAACAAATGCAAGCAACGGCTACATCATTAACAGCAAGTCGTCAGCAATCTGCAGCTCGCTTAGCGCAGAATGTCACGCAGTCGATAAAACAACTTGCAATGGAAAATGCTGAATTTTATGTAGAGTTGAATACGGATTTAGATAAAGTAGGATCAAACGGTGCGGATAATGTGATTTTTACTTTGCGTAGTAATTTAGGTCAACAACCTCAACCATTGGCTAAAATTGCCTCTGGTGGTGAGCTTTCTCGTATTTCTTTAGCCATTCAAGTTTTAACTTCTGATCAATCGGCTATTCCAACGTTAATTTTCGATGAAGTGGATGTGGGTATTAGCGGAAAAACAGCAAGTGTTGTCGGAAAACTTTTACGTCAATTAAGTGAACGTTGCCAAGTATTATGCGTAACCCACTTGCCACAGGTTGCTTGTCATGGCCATCATCAGTTCAATGTAGAAAAATTTACTGTTGATAATAAAACTGAAACACAAATGACCGCACTTTCACAAGCTGAACGTGTACCAGCCTTGGCAAGACTCTTGGGCGGAAGTGAAATTACCGAATTAGCCTTAGCCAATGCACAGGAAATGTTAGATTTAGTTCATTAAAATGGGATTTAATTACTATTTTATGAACTAAATAGCTTATCCCAAAATGTTTGAATAAATGACCGCTCTTTGACAAATTCAGTTTCATCCATAACGGAGGATTTACCTATCAAATTTAAATGGTGAATAGCATTGCGTAAATCAACATAACATTGTTTTAATGTGTCGCAGTCTGTTTGGCTAATAATTTGAGCCTCTGCCATATCATCGAAAATACGTACGTTGTCTGACCATTTTGTCAATTGTGAGTTTTGAGGGGCATTGGCAAGCATTAAATATTGAGCGATAAATTCAATATCAGTGATACCGCCGCGATCTGTTTTAAGATTAAATTCACCATCTTTTGAATGGGACAAATGTGTGAACATTTTTTCTCGCATCTCCACAACATCTCGTTTTAATTGTTCAATATCTCGTGATGCAGAAAGTACTTGTTGGCGGATATGCTCAAATTTAGCTTTAAGAGATGATTCACCAAATACAGGGCGAGCACGCACAAGAGCTTGTTTTTCCCATGTCCAAGCTTCATTTAATTGATAATGGGCAAATGCAGAAAGAGAGCAGCCAATTAAGCCAGCATCGCCAGACGGGCGTAGACGCATATCTGCCTCATAAAGTACGCCAGCGGAAGTATTTATGCTGAAAATACTCACAATCTTTTGTGCCAAACGCAGGTAAAATTGATTGCTATCAATCACTTTTTTGCCACCTGTTGTTTGACTTTCTACGGCATCGTACAAAAATACTAGGTCTAAATCGGATTTATAACCGAGTTCAATACCGCCCAGTTTTCCATAACCAATCACTAAAAATCCTTTTTCATCATTTTGTAAATGTTCAGGTATGCCAAATCTAGAGGAAACTTGTTTCCAAGCTAGATTCACAACGACTTCAATAATCGCTTCGGCAAGATAGGTTAAATGATCGCTCACTTTCATCACTGGTAATGCTCCCAAAATATCTGCTGCGGCCACTTTTAATAGGGTTGCTTGTTTAAATTGACGTAAAGCATCAATAAGCTGTTCTTCATCATCAGGTGGTAAACGAAGTAAATATTGGTGTAACTCTGCAGGATATAGGGTAAATGGTAACGGATGGCGTAGCGCCTCTGTATTAAGCAATTCATCTAATAAGATAGGGTGGCGAGCCAGTTGTTCTGAAATAAGTTGAGACTGCGCACAAAGTTCAATAACTTGCTGAAGGGCACGAGGATTTTCCAATAATAATTCTAAATAAGTCGTGCGACTCGAAATTTTTTCAATAATGTTCAGAATTCGGGGGAGCAAAGTGCGGTAATTTTCTTGTTCAAAAATAAGTGCAAGTACTATTGGCATTAAATGACTCAAAACATCACGCCCACGCGAACCAATCACTCTGTGATTTAGGCTGTCTTTGAATTGAGCAAGCTTTTCTAAAACGTCATCAATATTATTTTCTGATACACCACTCTCTAATAATGTTTGTTCAATATCCTCAAAATCTAATTCTAAAAAATCTTGCCATTGGCTATCAGTTTGTGAAGGCTCATCTTGTTCATCACCGATTAATTGAGTAAATACTGCCCGCACTTTTTCTTGTTTTTGTTGCAAAGTGCGGTAAAAATTGTCCCAATTTTCTATTGGATAATGTTTTTCAATAGTTTGATTATTTTCATTTAAACAGGTGAATGTTTTACATGCCTCGATTAAACGAATTTGATCTATTTCATCGGTTGGTAGTGTTTGAGTTTGTTGATCGTTAATAGCTTGTAGAATGTTTTCTACTCGGCGTAAAAAAATATAACTTTCACGTAAATCGTGGAATTGTTGCTCGGTAATTAATCCTAGTTTGGTAATTTCAGGCAAGATCTTTAAGAGTGAATGTTGTTGTAGATTGATTTCTCGCCCGCCTCGAATGAGTTGAAATACTTGCACGATAAATTCGACTTCACGAATCCCCCCTGCACCCAATTTAATATTATCTTTCAAACCACGACGGCGTACTTCTCGCTCAATTTTGCCTTTCATTTCGCGTAAAGATTGAATCACACTAAAGTCAATATAGCGGCGATACACAAAAGGGCGTAACATTTTTTGTAATTTTGAAACGTTGGGATCCTTTGTTTGTGCGCCCAATATTCGCCCTTTGATCATGGCATAGCGTTCCCAATCTCGACCTTGATCTTGATAATATTGCTCCATTGCGGCAAAGCTGAGAACAAGCGCACCGCTGTCACCAAATGGACGCAAGCGCATATCGGTTCGATACACAAAACCATCAGAGGTAAATTCATCTAAGGCAGAAATAAGGCGTTGTCCTAAACGCGTAAAGAATTTTCCATTATCCACAGAACGTCGAGCATTCGCATTCTCAATGGATGTTTCCCCTTGTGATGGATAAGTGAAAATTAAATCAATATCCGAGGAAAAATTGAGTTCAAAGCCGCCTAGTTTCCCCATTCCTAGAATATAAAGTTGTTGCGGATTGCCTTGTTCATCCATTGGTATGCCCATCTCCGCACAGGCTTGATGATAAAGCCAATCGCGAGCAGCGATAATTAAACTTTCTGCAAGTTGTGAAAGCTGAACAAAAATTTCTTCTACAGTGGCAAGATTCAAACTTTGACAAAAACTTAATTTTGCCATTTCAATGTTACGGAATTGGCGTAATGTTTGATAGAGTGCGGTTTCATTATGTGCATTGGCTAACTCTCTATTCAAACGTTCAGTATAGTCAGAGCAATCTGCAAAACAGGGCGATTTTTCCCACCATTGTTTCACTAAGTGCGGGTATTTTTGCAAAACTTTTTCCACAAAGTCAGACATTGCCATAGCATAGCCTAATTGATAAACAGGCATTTCAGGATGATTTGAATTTTGTTGAATGGTTTCGTGAATTTTTTCTGGGGAAAGTTCTGGAAAAGATTGGCACAGGATTGTACCAATAGATTGTAATTTTTGTTCAATGAGGGCAGAAAGTGCGGTCATTTTTTCTAACCTTTTTGATAAGAATCTAAGTGACGTAATACGGTTTCTTTCGCTTGTTGAGGTTGCAAACTATCCAGCCATTGTATTGGTGTTTTCCAACCGCGCAGCCAAGTGAGCTGGCGTTTTGCAAGTTGGCGCGTAGCGCAAATACCACGGAAAATCATTTCCTCGTGATCGTAATCGCCTTGTAAATATTCCCACATCTGACGATAGCCTACACAGCGAATTGAAGGTAGATTAATATTTAAATCACCACGCGCATAAAGTTTCTCCACTTCAGCTTGAAAACCCAGTTCAATCATTTTATGAAAGCGTTGTTCAATTCGGTCATGCAAAATATGACGATCTTGTGGCGCAATTGCAAATTGCACAAAATCATAAGGCAAGGCTTCGCCTTTTTCTTCCGTCAGCTCTGTGAGTGATTTTCCTGTGATGTAAAAAACTTCTAAAGCACGATTGATTCGTTGAGAATCACTTGGATTAATTCGAGCGGCAGAAATAGGATCGATTTTGGCGAGTTCTGTATGTAATGCTGCCCAACCTTGTTGAGCCGCTTTTTGTTCAAGCTTAGCTCGAATATTTTCATCAGCAGAAGGCAAGGGAGAAAGCCCTTCGATTAAGGCTTTGTAATACAACATCGTGCCGCCCACTAATAATGGAATTTTGCCTTGTGCAGTAATATTTGCCATTTCGCGTAGCGCATCGGCGCGAAAATTCATTGCGGAATAGCTTTCTGACGGATCTAAAATATCGATCAATCGATGAGGCGCAAGGCCAAGTTCTTCTTTTGATGGTTTCGCTGTGCCAATATCCATTCCCTTATAAATGAGAGCTGAATCCACACTAATCACTTCGACTGGAAGCGCGCTTCGTAGTTGAATAGCTAAATCTGTTTTGCCTGAGGCTGTTGGGCCCATTAAAAAAATTGCGGTTGGTTTCATGAAGAATCTAAATTTCGTTTAATAAAGGCTGCCAGTTAACAGGTTTTAGCAACTGGGTAAATGCCGAGCGATTTGTTTGCGTGAGTAAACGTTCTGTATCGCTCAATAAATTAAGTGCATCCGCTAAAGCATTAAAGGCTTTGCATTCTAATTCTGAGCAAAGTGCGGTTAAAAATGGTGATGAATTTTCCTCTCTATTCAGCATTGCCATCACGCATTTTTGTAGATTTTGTGTACGCAATAAACTTGGCACTTTATTTAAGGTTAAGCGTAATTGTGCTTGATTTTCAATAAATTCAAAGCCAATTTTTTTGAAGTCATCTGAATATTGTTGCCATGCTTGAAATTGTGATTCAGTTAGGCGAAACACGATGGGAATCAATAAGGGCTGTTGTTCAATGCGTATTTGTTGTAAAGCTAATTGCCATTGCAAGCGTTGTAATTTTTCCAATGAAAGCAAAAAGAAATCTTGGTTCTGTTGTAATAACAGCGCGCGATTCTCAATAAGTGAAAGGGCGCGCAGATGTGATGGGCACTCAATTATTTCAGTTGAGATGATTTTAGGTGTATCTGAAATATTTTGTTGTGCTGTATTCGATATATCCTTTTGCTCTGTAGGCGGTAATGTGCGTAACAATTCACCATATAAACGTTGCTCTGTTTTACTCGGTGCATCAGAACGGTAATCTCGATAACCAGTGCTTACATGATTTGGCAACACTGGTGTATTAAAAAAGTGCGGTGGATTTTGCTGTGATTTCTCATGATATTGTGGCGCAAAGATATTTTGCCCCGCAGCTGCACGATTAGGATGAATGCTATAATTCGGTTGGGGTTCACGCACCGTATTTTCTTCGGGATTTTCTACCGCACTTGCCTCTGTGTGCCAATTAAGCTGTTCTTGATTGTTTAGAGCATGGCTGATGCCTTCGTAAATGAAATCATGAATGAGACGTTGTTGGTGAAATCGCACTTCATGTTTGGTTGGATGAACATTTACATCCACATCATGTGGATTTAAGTCAATAAACAACACAAACGCAGGATAAGCATCGGTTGGTAAATATTGTGCATAGGCTTGTCGAATAGCATGGCTGATCACTTTATCTCTCACCATTCGACCATTAATATAGCAATAACTTAAATCATTTTGAGTTCGGCTAAAATTTGGTGTGGCTACCCAGCCTGATAAATGTAAATCATCGTGTTTCCAATCAATTCGTAAGGCATTTTTGACAAAATCATCCCCACAAATAGCGGCGACACGTTTTAGTTGCTGATTAAGCGTTTCAGCAGGACGATATTGACGGATGATTTTCCCATTATGCGTTAATGTAAATGCCGTATTGAATTTTGTTAAAGCAATGCGGCGAATGACTTCATCAATATGAGCAAATTCTGTTTTGTCTGTGCGCAAAAATTTTCGACGAGCTGGCGTGTTGAAAAAAAGATTGGCGACTTCAACTGTTGTGCCGATAGGATGTGATGCAGGTTTGATCGTTGTTTCCATATCACGGCCTTGCGCGTAAACTTGCCACGCTTCAGTTTGCGCTTCGGTGCGAGAGGTGAGCGTTAAGCGAGATACAGAGCTGATACTTGCCAATGCCTCACCTCTAAAACCCAAACTTAAAATGGCTTCTAAATCGTCAAGATCGGCTATTTTGCTAGTAGCATGTCGAGCTAGAGCCAGGCTTAATTCTTCTTTTTGGATGCCACAGCCATTGTCACGAATGCGGATTAAATTTGCCCCACCATTTTCGATATCGATTTGGATTTTATTTGCACCTGCATCAAGGCTATTTTCCACTAATTCTTTCACCACAGACGCAGGGCGTTCTACCACTTCACCAGCAGCAATTTGGTTAGCAAGTTGTGGGGAAAGAATTTTAATTGGCATTTATTTTTCTCTTAATTTAATTTTTTGTCCGCTCAGGGCTTTACCATCTTTTAATTTTGGATTTAGTTTTAAAATTTGGTTAACTGAAATATTGTATTCTCGCGATACAGCATAGATTGTCTGATCTTTTTGAATGACATGGTAAAGCGGAATTTCTTTTTTCTCATCAGATTTTTTATTGGATGAGGTTTCCTCTTTTTTCGTTTTATTTGAGGATTTATTTTTATCCGTTTTATTTTCTGATTTTTCTACTTTTAAAGTATTGCTTTTCTCAGTCGTTTTCTCTGCTTTTTTCACCGCACTTTCTTTATTTTTTGATGAATTTATTTTTTCATCTTGTGCCTTTTGAGTTTTTCCATTATCTGGAATTTTGATGGTTTCACCAATCCAAAGCGCTTCGCGTTTTAATTTATTTAACGCCACAATGTCCGCCACTTTGACATCATATTTATTCGCAAGGCTTCCTAAACTTTCCCCATTTTTGACGGTGTGGCGAAGTCCACTATCTTTTACGCTGTTCTCATTGGTATTTTTATCGGAAGTGCGGTCATTTTTTTCAGTATTTTTTGTATCACTTTGTTTGCTATTCTGAACAATATCATCACTTATGAAAGATTTAGCTTTTCCGCCGCGGAAAACCACTAATCCCTCATAAATCATATAGGCGATACGACGGCGATAAGCTGGTGAGTTAAGTTTTTGTTCTTCATCAGAATTTGATAGAAAACCTGTCTCCACTAATACGGAAGGAATATCGGGCGAACGTAAAACGCCAAGACTTGCGTGTTGAGGAACACTGCGACTTAAGGTCGTCACTTTTGAAAAATGGCTTAAAATATGCTTGCCAAGTTCATAACCTGTACGTTGGCTATGACCAAATTGTAAATCAAGCACAGTTTGATCTAGGTATTTATCGTTATTGTGTGAAAGCACTTTTCCTGCGCCACCGAGTAATTCGGAGCGTTTTTCATCGTCTTCTAACCATTGACCCATTTCATCATTGGCTCGACGGTTTGACAACACCCAGACTGATGCACCGCGACGTTCAGGTGATTCAGATGAATCCGCATGAATGGAAATGAGATAATTCGCTTTAAATTTACGTGCGATTTCTGAACGTTCAGGCACGGAAATATAGTAATCACCGCTTCGTGTTAATACGCCACGAAAATTTGGATCTTTATCGAGTAAGGCTTTTAACTCTTTTGCAATCGAAAGGGTGACGTTTTTTTCATAAATGCCCAAGTTTCGGCTGATTGCACCTGGATCTTTTCCTCCATGACCTGGGTCAATTGCAATCGTAATTGGGGCTGCAAAAAGAGAGAAGCTAAACGTTGAGAAAAAAAGAAAAAATAAAATTTTAGTTTTCATAAATAAATTAATTAGAGAATGCTTTTATAATATTTTTACCTAAGTTTGTTTGTGCGATTAATTCAATATTTCGTGCATCATCGTAATAATCAATATTTACTAAAATATCCGCTTCCGGCAATATGCCTTGGCCTTTTTCAGACCATTCAATTAAGCAGATGCTATCCGTATTAAAATAATCTCTAATGCCCATAAATTCGAGCTCTTCAGGATCTGCTAAACGATATAAATCAAAATGATAAATCATTTTGCCTGCAATATTGTATTCTTCAACCAGCGTATAAGTTGGGCTTTTTACATTACCCTGATGGCCGATACCTTGCAGCATTCCGCGTGTCAGCGTTGTTTTTCCTGCCCCAAGATCACCGTTAAGATAAACCATAATTGCTTTTTCGGTATGCAATTTTAGAAGAATTTCCGCAAATTTTTTGCCGAAGCGGAGCATAGAAAATTCATCAGGGATATATTGAGTTAAGCTTTCCATAACGGGTCATGAATGAAGAAAAATGTGGGCAGATTCTACCGCACTTTTGAGGTTCATAAAAGTGCGGTGAAATTTCTAGGGATTTAATTTTATCATTTCATGGTCATCAAATTGCTTGACCAAATCTGCTAGTGGTTGAGTGTTAGGTAAGACCAAATCCGATGCGATTTCAAACAACGGCACAATGACAAACTCACGATTATGCATATCATAATGAGGAATTGTTAGGCGTTCGTTTTGAATGATTTCGTTGCCGTAAAGCAAAATATCCAAATCTAACGTACGCTCACCCCAGCGACGTAAACGTACTCGACCTTGCTCATTTTCAATGCGTTGCAATTCATCTAATAGTGCAAGCGGGCTAAGGTCGGTTTTAATTTTTGCAACGGCATTCACATAATCGGGTTGATCTTGTGGGCCGAGTGGTTTGCTTTTATAAAAAGCGCTCGTCGTTACCAAATGTGTGTTTGGTAACTGACTTATCGCTTTAAGCGCAGAATGTAATTGTTCTACTGGTGTATTCAAATTGCTACCAAGGGCAATATATGCAGTAATCATCTCTTCCCTTATTCTGATGAGCGCGTTGTTTTACGACGGCGTGGGCGGTAGTATTTTTTCTTTGGTTTGGGATGTAGGCGTTGTTGCTCGTGTATCAACTGTTCGCGCTGTTCACCATTGCTGAATTGATATTCGTGCCACCATTTGGCTAATTCAATCGTTTCTCCACCTTCAATTTCCGCACGCATAGCCAGTAAATCAAAGCCAGCACGGAATTTTGGGTGTTCCATGGTGCGCATTGGTGCTGAACCAGTACGTTTTAATAATTGTAGCTGTAAGAACCAAATATCCCGAATGACAGCAGTATGACGACGAGGTGCAGCCAAAGTACGGCAGAATAAATCTAAAACTTCATTCCCCGCCAAAGCATAAGCATCATGATTATTTAAACCGCCTTCATTTTTCAATATTTCCACTTTTTCGCGTAATGGATACCAGAAAAATGCTGCAAATAAGAATGCAGGATTAATACGAAGTTTATCCGCAACACGTTCATCCGTAGAAGTAAGTGCGGTGACGATCATGCGTTCTGCAAAGCTATCTTCTTTCTCTGTAAAATATGGGCTTAATGCAGGGAAAAGTTGTTCAAATAAACCATATTGGCGTAATAAGCGATAGGTTTTTACCCCTTCTCCTGCTTGTAATAATTTTAAACTTTCATCAAATAAGCGAGCTGGCGGAATATTTTTTAATAAAGGCGCAAGTTCACGAATTGGTTGTTCGCTCGGTTTTTCAAGGAACATATCAAGTTTTGCCATGAAACGAATGGAGCGTAGCATGCGTACAGGATCTTCTTGATAACGCGTAACTGGATCACCAATTAAGCGTAGTTTTCCCGCTTTGAGATCATGAATACCATCAAAATAATCACGTAAGGTATTGTCTTGCGGATTGTAATACAGCGCATTGACCGTAAAGTCTCGGCGTTCTGCATCTTGTTCGATCGTACCGTAAACATTATCGCGCAGTAACATGCCTTCATTGCTCTGTTTCGCTTGATTTTCATTGCGAGCATCACTGTGATTGGCACGGAAAGTGGCAACTTCAATAATATCTCGACCAAACATAATATGTGCTAATCGGAAACGGCGACCCACTAAACGGCATTGGCGTTGGAAAATATTTTGGATTTGCTCAGGACGGGCGTTTGTTGCAACATCAAAATCTTTTGGTTTTTTACCGAGCAATAAATCGCGGATACATCCACCGACGATATAAGCTTCGAAACCTTGACGTTGCAGTTTTTCCACTACGGTGAGTGCATTACGGCTAAAATCACGCGGTGAAATATCAAATTGAGCCGCTTTAATTACATTTTTATCGTAGCGGTGTGTTTGTTCTGATTTTTTTGCCCGCGCTTTTGGCATTTGAGTATTGGAACGCTCAACTCGTTTAGAATGAGCACTTGTTTTGGCAACCTCTTTTGATTTTTTTGTCTTCTTGCCAAACAAATTTTTGATATAAGTAAGAATAATTTACTCCGTTTTTTTAGTTGGAAATAAATGGTTTAGCTCTTTTTCTGTAAAGAAAAGGCAAGGGGATTTTTCCGCATTTTTAAATGCAAAAAAGTGCGGCTAATTTTAACCGCACTTTTGTATTTTTCAATAGAATCAATTAACCAGCGACTTGTTTTTCGCGGATTTCAGCTAAAGTTTTGCAATCAATGCAAAGATCTGCTGTTGGGCGTGCTTCTAAACGGCGAATGCCAATTTCTTCACCACAACAATCGCAGTAACCAAAATCATCGGTATCAAGTTTTTTCAGGGTTGCTTCAATTTTTTTCATTAGTTTACGTTCGCGATCGCGATTACGTAATTCTAGACTGAATTCCTCTTCCTGAGTTGCTCGGTCTGCGGGATCGGGGAAATTGGTCACTTCATCCTGCATATGTGCAACGGTGCGAGAAGCTTCTTCCACGATTTGCTCGTGCCAAGCATTAAGAATTTTTCTGAAATGAAGAATTTGATCTTCACTCATATATTCTTCATCTTTTTTCATTTGATAAGGCTTTACGCCTGCTAAATCTAGCAAGCTCAACGATGCTTTTGACATCTCTCACTCCTAATACATACAGAATTTAAGCGTGAACTTCACGACTTCCTGTCTTGTTATTTTAGTTTGTTCCTGACAGCACTTTTAGGAACCCAATTTTTGAGGGCGCTATAAATATCAGAAGTTGTTTTTTTTAGCAAGTAAATTTTCCTGAAACATTTATTTTTGCGATATAGATCGCAGAAACGTCAGCAACCTTTTGCACATTGAGATGAATCTATTTTAGGCTTAGAACGATAAGCCTAAAATAGCTATAAAAATGAAATTAAACTTAATAACTTTGGTTATCTTGTTGATTGTTGCGGATTTAACGTTGTTATTTCTACCACAGTCATTGCTATTGCCTTGGCAAGTTGCTCTCGTTATTGCGCTTGTTTTGATTTTTCTTTTTATTTTTTTCCGTAGAAACGTTTTAGTTTATCTTGCCTTTTTTGTTGTTTCTCTAGGTTATACACACCATTCGGCACTTAGCTTGTTACAACAGGCTCAAAGTATTACCGCTCAAAAACAAGTGGTGACTTTTGAGATTCAAGAAATTTTGCACCAACAGGATTATCAAACGCTTATCGCCACAGCAACATTGGCGGATAACTTACAAGAGCAACGAATTTTTTTAAATTGGAAAGCAAAAGAGGTGCCTAAATTATCAGAAATTTGGCAAGCGGAAATTTCTTTACGTCCCCTTTCTGCGAGATTAAATTTTGGTGGATTTGATCGGCAACAATGGTATTTTTCAAAGGAGATTACGGCTGTCGGAACTGTAAAAAGTGCGGTAAAAATTGCTGATTTTTCATCATTGCGAGCAGAAAAATTGCAACAAGTAAAGAAGCAAACGGAAGGGTTATCACTGCAAGGTTTATTAATTGCATTAGCTTTTGGTGAGCGGGCTTGGTTAGATAAAACTACTTGGTCAATTTACCAACAAACCAATACCGCACATCTTATTGCTATTTCTGGCTTACATATTGGGTTGGCTATGGGAATTGGATTTTACTTGGCGCGTGTTTTGCAAGTATTTTTCCCCACCCGTTTTATTCATCCTTATTTTCCTTTAGTTTTTGGTGTTTTATTTGCTTTAATTTATGCGTATTTGGCTGGTTTTAGCGTGCCAACTTTTCGTGCCATTTCAGCACTTGTTTTCGTTTTCTTCATTCAAATAATGAGGCGACATTATTCACCCCTTCAGCTTTTTATGCTGGTTGTCGGATTCTTGCTTTTCTGCGATCCATTAATGCCTCTTTCTGTCAGTTTTTGGCTTTCTTGTGGTGCAGTTGGTTGTTTGATTGTCTGGTATCGTTATGTGCCTTTTTCAGTTTTTCAATGGAAAAATCGTCCCTTTTCATCAAAGGTGCGGTGGATTTTGAGTTTATTTCATTTGCAATTTGGGTTATTGCTCTTTTTTACGCCTTTGCAACTTTTTTTATTTAATGGCTTATCGTTGAGCGGGTTTTTAGCCAATCTTATTGCCGTACCACTTTATAGTTTTTTGCTTGTTCCTTTGATTTTATTTGCTGTTTTTACCAACGGTGCGGTTTTTTCTTGGCAACTTGCGAATAAGTTAGCCGAAGGAATTACTTGGTTAATTTCTCTTTTTCAAGGAAATTGGTTCAGTGTTTCATTTAATTTAGCGCTGGTTCTAACCGCACTTTGTTGTGGCATGTTTATGTTAATTATTTGGAGTATTTACCGAGAACCCAAGGTTTTATCATCAACCAAACAAATAAAACGAGCAAGATTTTTTACATTAAATCTCAGTAAACCTTTGCTAAAAAATGATCGAATCAACGTTTTGCGATGTTCTTTCGGCATTATGTCGCTGTGTTTTATGATTTTGTTGTTCAAGCAACTAAGCAAGCCAATTTGGCAGGTAGATACTTTAGATGTGGGGCAGGGCTTAGCTACTTTGATTGTAAAAAATGGTAAAGGGATTCTCTATGATACAGGCCCTGCATGGCAAGGGGGAAATATGGCTGAATTAGAAATTTTGCCTTATTTGCAACGAGAAGGGATTACTTTGGAAAAATTGATTTTGAGCCACGACGATAACGATCATGCAGGTGGTGCTTCGATAATTTTAAAGGCGTATCGGAATGTGGAATTTATTACTCCTTCACGAAAAAACTATGGGGAAAATCACCGCACTTTTTGTACTGCTGGACGTGATTGGGATTGGCAAGGGCTACATTTTCAAATACTTTCACCACACTCTATTGTGGAGCGAGCAGATAATCCCCATTCTTGTGTGATTTTAGTTGATGATGGAAAGCATAGCGTTTTGTTGACTGGCGATGCTGAAGTAAAAAATGAGCAAATTTTTGCCCGAACTTTAGGCAAAATTGATGTGTTACAAGTAGGGCATCACGGGAGTAAAACATCGACAAGTGAATACTTGCTTTCTCAGGTTAGACCAGATGTAGCCATTATTTCTAGTGGACGTTGGAATTCGTGGAAATTCCCCCATTATTCGGTTATAGAAAGGCTTCAACGCTATAAAAGTGCGGTAGAAAATACCGCAATTTCAGGGCAAGTAAGGGTAAATTTCTTTAAAGACCGATTAGAAATCCAACAAGCGCGCACAGAATTTTCCCCTTGGTATGCGCGTGTAATTGGATTCTCGAACGAATAAAAGGTACAATGCGCGCAATTTTTACCATTAGATAGCGATTATGCAAGAGCAAAAATTACAAGAAAATGATTTTTCAACCTTACAAACTTTTAAGCGTTTATGGCCAACAATTAAACCTTTTAAAGCGGGGCTTGTTGTTTCGGGCATAGCATTAGTTTTGAACGCGTTGGCTGATTCAGGTTTGATTTACTTGTTAAAACCTTTGTTGGACGATGGTTTTGGCAAGGCAAATAATTCATTTTTGAAAATTATGGCTTTTGTCGTCGTTGGAATGATTATTTTACGCGGCATTACCAACTTTATTTCTAATTATTGTTTGGCGTGGGTATCAGGCAAAGTTGTCATGACAATGCGTCGCCGCTTGTTTAAACATTTGATGTTTATGCCAGTGAGTTTCTTTGACAGAAATTCAACAGGCAAATTACTTTCTCGTATTACTTATGATTCTGAGATGATTGCAAGTTCTTCTTCAGGATCCTTAATTACTATTGTGCGAGAAGGGGCATATATTATTTCGCTATTGGTCGTAATGTTTTATACAAGCTGGGAATTAACGCTTGTTTTATTTGTTATCGGGCCAATTATTGCGGTATTGATCACTATCGTGTCAAAAATTTTCCGTAAATTGAGTAAGAATTTACAAGATTCAATGGGCGAATTAACTGCAACGACCGAGCAAATGTTGAAAGGACATAAAGTCGTGCTTTCGTTTGGTGGTCAGCTTGTAGAGGAAGAGCGTTTTAATAAAGTGAGTAACAATATGCGTCGTAAAGGTATGAAAATGGTCACCGCAGACTCCATTTCCGATCCTGTTGTGCAGATTATTGCTTCTCTTGCTTTGGCGGCAGTATTGTTTTTAGCGACGACTCCGTTGATTGCGGAAGATAACCTAAGTGCGGGTTCTTTTACGGTGGTTTTCTCATCTATGTTGGCGATGATGCGTCCATTAAAATCTTTAACGAATGTAAACTCTCAATTCCAACGTGGAATGGCAGCGTGTCAAACGCTATTTGCCATTTTAGATTTAGAACCAGAAAAAGATAATGGGACTTACCAAGCTGAACCAGCGAAAGGTGCGCTAGAATTTAAAAATGTGAGTTTTGCATATCAAGGAAAAGAGGAACTTGCATTAAATAATATTTCTTTCAGCGTGCCAGCAGGAAAAACCGTAGCCCTAGTGGGGCGTTCTGGATCGGGTAAATCAACCATCGCTAATTTAGTGACGCGTTTTTACGATATTGATCAAGGTGAAATTTTACTGGATGGCGTAAATATCCAAGATTATCGTTTATCTAATTTACGTGAAAACTGCGCTGTGGTTTCTCAACAAGTACATTTATTTAATGATACCATTGCGAATAATATTGCTTATGCAGCACAAGATAAGTATTCTCGCGAAGAAATTATCGCTGCAGCAAAAGCGGCTTATGCTTTAGAGTTTATCGAAAAATTACCACAAGGTTTTGATACGGTCATTGGTGAAAACGGTGCGAGCCTGTCCGGTGGCCAACGTCAACGTTTAGCGATTGCTCGTGCTTTATTGCGTAATTCTCCAGTATTAATTTTAGATGAAGCCACATCTGCACTAGATACAGAGTCAGAACGAGCAATTCAATCTGCATTAGATGAATTGAAGAAGGACCGTACTGTTATCGTAATCGCTCATCGTTTATCAACAATTGAAAATGCGGATGAAATTCTTGTGATTGATCACGGAGAAATTCGTGAGCGCGGTAACCATAAGGCATTGCTTGAACAAAATGGCGCCTATAAACAATTACACAGTATGCAGTTTAGTGGTTAATTTATTAATTATCGAAAACGCGAGTTGAAAAACTCGCGTTATTTTATCCGCACTTATTAGAAAGGATTTTCTATGCCCTTCTGGTATTCCAACTCCAAACTTATTTGGCTCTTATCGCCTTTTTCTTTATTGTTTTGGTTGATTAGCCAAATTCGTCGCGCCTTATTCTCTTTGGGGCTCAAGTCTTCTTATCGCGCACCAAAACCAGTGATAGTTGTGGGAAATTTGTCTGTTGGTGGAAATGGCAAAACGCCCGTGGTTGTTTGGCTTGTGGAAGAATTAAAAAAACAAGGTCTGCGCGTAGGTGTGATTTCTCGTGGTTACGGCAGTAAATCTAAAACGTATCCGTTATTCGTTACTGAAAATACGAATCCGATTGAAGGTGGCGATGAGCCTGTATTGATCGCTAAACGCACCAATGCGCCAGTTGTGATTTCCCCGAATCGCCAGGAAGCGATTGTATTACTCTTAAGCCAAGCAGAGTGCGATATTATTATTTCTGACGATGGTTTACAGCATTATAAATTACAGCGTGATTTAGAAATTGTCGTAATGGATGCTGAGCGCGCATTGGGAAATGGTTTTGTATTGCCAGCAGGCCCATTGCGTGAATTACCAAGTCGATTAAAATCCGTAGATTTTGTAATCACTAATGGTGGAAAAAATCAGTATTCAGATGCAGTTATGTGTCTTGTGCCTCATTTCGCGATTAATTTAAAAACCAATGAAAAACGCCAATTAAATGAATTTCAATCGGGTGTTGTCATCGCAGGGATTGGCAATCCACAGCGTTTTTTTACTATGTTAGAAAACTTAGGGATTCAATTAGAGCGAACTCAAGCATTTCAAGATCATCAACATTTTGAGGCATCTCAATTAGAAAAACTTGCAGAAAATCAACCGCTCTTTATGACGGAAAAAGATGCCGTAAAATGCCAATCTTTTGCGAAAGATAATTGGTGGTATGTTCCTGTGGATGCGGAGATTCTTGAGGCTGAAAAACAACGTGAAAGTTTACTGCTCTTTTGGACCAAAATAGACAAACTTGTGGAGCAATACAGAAATGTCAGAAAAGATTAATCCTCTGTTGCTTGAAGTGATTGCTTGCCCGCGTTGTTTAGCTCGATTGCAATATGATCAAGAAAATCAACGATTAATTTGTTGTTATGAACAGATTGCTTATCCTATTAAAAATGGTGTGCCAGTGTTGCTTGCCGATAAAGCTGAAATATTAAAGAATAAGGAATAAATTATGTCATTTACCGTGATTATCCCCGCTCGTTTTGCATCAAGTCGTTTGCCAGGAAAACCTCTTGCTGATATTGCAGGTAAGCCAATGATTCAACATGTATTTGAGAAAGCATTGCAGTCTGGAGCGAGCCGAGTGATTATTGCCACTGATAATGAAAATGTTGCTGATGTTGCCAAACGTTTTGGTGCTGAAGTGTGTATGACTTCGGTTAATCATAATTCTGGTACAGAACGTTTAGCGGAAGTTGTAGAAAAATTAGCGATTCCTGACAATGAAATCATTGTCAATATTCAAGGCGATGAGCCTTTGATTCCACCCGTTATTGTGCGACAAGTAGCAGATAATTTAGCTAAATTTAACGTCAATATGGCAAGCCTTGCAGTAAAAATTCATGATGCTGAGGAATTATTCAATCCAAATGCAGTGAAAGTGTTAACAGATAAAGATGGCTATGTACTGTATTTTTCCCGTTCGGTTATTCCTTACGATCGTGATCAGTTTATGAATTTACAGGATGTTCAGAAAGTACAGCTTGCGGACGCTTACTTACGTCATATTGGCATTTACGCATATCGTGCGGGTTTCATAAAGCAATATGTGCAATGGGCACCGACTCAACTTGAAAATCTAGAAAAACTAGAGCAGCTTCGTGTGTTATATAATGGCGAACGCATTCATGTTGAACTTGCGAAAGAAGTGCCTGCTGTGGGGGTCGATACCGCTGAAGATTTGGAAAAAGTGCGGGCAATTTTAGCGGCGAATTAAAATGTTTGATGCTAAAAAGTTCTTAGCGGATGTCTCTCACGAACCTGGTGTTTATCGTATGTATGACGATAAAGATCAGGTTATTTATGTTGGGAAAGCAAAGGATTTAAAGAAACGTCTTTCAAGCTATTTTCGTAAAAATCTGAGCAGTAAAAAAACAGAAGCGTTGGTGGCGTCAATTCATCATATTGACACCACGCTAACTTCATCTGAAACGGAAGCTTTACTGCTAGAGCATAATTTCATCAAGCTTTATCAGCCTCGCTATAATGTATTATTGCGTGATGATAAATCCTACCCATTTATTTTATTAACCAAAGAACGCCACCCAAGAATTACTTCTTATCGTGGTTCTAAAAAATTTGAAGGCGAATATTTCGGGCCTTATCCTCACGCGGGGGCTGTGCGTGAAACTTTATCGCTTTTGCAAAAACTTTTCCCTGTTCGCCAATGTGAAAATTCCGTTTATTCCAACCGCTCTCGTCCTTGTTTGCAGTATCAAATTGGGCGTTGTTCTGCGCCTTGTGTACAGGGATATGTTTCTGATGAAGAATATAATCAGCAAGTTGAATTAGCGCGCTTGTTTTTACAAGGCAAAGATCAACAGGTGTTAGATTATTTAATCGGTAAAATGGAGCAGGCAAGCAGAAATTTAGATTTTGAACAGGCTGCTCGTTATCGCGATCAAATTCAAGCGGTGCGTTCAGTTATAGAAAAACAATTTGTATCCAATGAGCGTTTAGATGACATGGATATTATGTCTATCGCTTACCAACATGGTTTAGCCTGCGTACAAGTGATGTTTATTCGTCAAGGAAAAGTGCTAGGCAATCGCAGTTATTTCCCGAAGGTTCCCGCCAATACAGATTTATCAGAACTTACCGAAACTTTTGTAGGGCAATTTTATTTACAAGGTCATCAAGGACGAAGTATCCCGAATAGCATTATTGTCGATCGTCAATTATCTGAAAAACCAGAGCTTGAGCAACTTCTTACGGATCAAGCAGGCAGAAAAGTGACAATTCAAGAAAGCGTAAAAGGCGATAAGAGTAAATACTTACAGCTCGCACAAGTTAATGCTAAAGCGGCTTTAAATGTACAACTTAAACAATCTTCACGAATGTCGGAGCGTTATCAAGCGTTGTGTGATCTGTTAAATCTTCCTGAAATTAAGCGTATGGAATGTTTCGATATAAGCCACACGATGGGAAATCAAACGGTAGCATCTTGTGTTGTCTTTAATCAAGAAGGTCCACTAAAATCTGATTATCGTCGTTTTAATATTGAAGGCATTACTGGCGGGGATGATTATGCTGCGATGGAACAAGCGTTACAGAAACGTTATGAGCGTGATTTAGAAGAAGATAAAATTCCCGATATTATTTTTATTGATGGTGGAAAAGGACAGTTAAATCGTGCGATGAAAGTATTCCAACATCTTCAAGTAAAATGGGATAAAAATAGACCGCACTTAATTGGCGTAGCAAAAGGTATGGATCGTCGAGCAGGGCAGGAAGTGCTGATCATCAGCAAACAAGACCGCGAAATTCATTTGCCTGATGATAGTTTGGCATTGCATTTGATTCAACACATCCGTGATGAAAGCCATAATCACGCAATAAGCGGACACCGTAAAAAACGTCAAAAAGCCTTTACACAAAGTGGTTTAGAAACCATTGAAGGTGTGGGCGCTAAACGTCGTCAGGCTTTACTGAAATATCTTGGTGGTTTACAAGGTGTGAAAAAGGCAACCTTAGATGAAATAGCCTCTGTGCCTGGAATTTCCCTTAAACTTGCCGAAACGATTTTTGAAACGCTCAAAAACGATTAATCAATTATCTCTTAAATGTAAATAACGATTGCTTTTCATCATAAAGCCATTATGATCCGCACTTTCGGATTTATTTAACTCTATTATAGGAAAAATTATGTTTGAATGGATTACCGATCCTGAGGCGTGGGTATCACTTGCGACACTTGCCGCGTTGGAGATCGTTTTAGGGATCGACAATATCATTTTTATTAGCATCCTAGTTGGACGTTTACCTGAACGACAACGCCAGTCTGGTCGTATTGTTGGACTTGGTTTGGCAATGATAACAAGAATTTTACTTTTAATGTCACTTGCTTGGATGATGAAGCTTACTGCACCGTTATTTACTGTGTTTAATCAAGAAATTTCTGGGCGTGATTTGATTTTATTAATCGGTGGTTTATTCCTGATTATAAAAAGTTCTGGCGAAATTAAAGAGGCGATAAATCATCAAGAACACCATGAATCGGAAAGCAAAAACAAAGTGAGTTATCTTGGTGTATTAATTCAAATTGCTGTGCTAGATATTGTATTTTCTTTAGATTCTGTCATTACCGCGGTAGGTATGGCAAGCCATCTTCCTGTTATGATTTTTGCGATTATTATTGCCGTGGGGGTGATGATGTTTGCGGCAAAACCAATCGGCGATTTTGTGGATACACACCCAACGTTGAAAATTCTGGCTTTAGCCTTCTTAATTTTAGTCGGAATTAGTTTAATTGCGGAAAGTTTAGATATTCACATCCCGAAAGGTTACATTTATTTTGCAATGGGATTCTCTGTTGTGGTCGAAATGATAAATATTCGAATGAGAAAACGGATGAAATAGAAGATTAAAAATAATTTAAGGGCTGAGTTCTGTTATTTGAGGAACTTGGCCCTTTTAGTTTATTTAGTTAATTTTTATATAACTAAACCATCTATTCAGTTCCATTTCAACATAAAGCAGACTCTTTTAGTGTGATATTATTTCAACAAAAGTTTTATTTGAAAGAGGACATAATGAAATTACAACAATGGGTTAAACAATATCAACTAGGTTTACTTTTTCAGCAAGGTCAATTTGGTTTAGAAAAGGAAAGTCAACGTATTGACGATAAGGGAAATATTGTAACGACGCCTCATCCACGTGTATTTGGTAATCGTTCTTATCATCCCTATATTCAAACAGATTTTGCCGAAAGCCAGCTTGAGTTGATTACGCCACCAAATACTAAACTGGAAGATAGCCTACGTTGGCTTTCTGCAATTCATGAGGTGGTGTTGCGTTCTTTACCTGAAAATGAATACATTTTCCCATTTAGTATGCCAGCGGGATTACCACCAGAAAATGAGATTCAAGAGGCGCAGCTTGATAAACAGGAAGATGTTGAATATCGCGAGCATCTGTCTAAACAATATGGTAAATACAAGCAAATGGTAAGTGGAATTCACTACAATTTCCAACTGTCATCTGAATTTGTGAAAGCTATATTCTTGTTGCAAGATGAATATACTCATCTTAAAGATTTTCAAAATGCCTTATATATGAAATTGGCTAATAATTTTCTACGCTATCAGTGGATTTTAGTCTATTTACTTGCAGCAAGTCCGACAGTGGAAGCAAATTATTTTTCTCGAAATGGTGTACTGAATTTTCCTTTGAAAGAGGGGCAGTTAGTACGTAGTTTACGTTCTAGTCCCTATGGTTACGTTAATTCATCTAATGTTGTGGTGAATCATGATAACCTTGAAAATTATGTAGAAACATTAGAGTTTCAAGTTAAATCTGGTCATTTGATTGCAGAAAAAGAATTTTATTCTAATGTTCGTTTACGAGGTTCGAAAAAAGCTCGTGAATTGCTAGAAAAAGGCGTTCAATATGCAGAATTTCGTTTGTTTGATTTGAATCCACTTGAGCCATATGGTATCAGTCTAGATGATGCAAAATTTATTCATATTTTCTTATTAGGAATGTTATGGCTTGATGAGACAAGTGGTCAAAAAGAAGTAGAGCTTGGTAAACAAAGATTATATCAAGTATCTCTTGAAGATCCTCGCGAGCAAACAGCATTTAGAGAAGAAGGTGAAGCAATATTAAGCCAAATTATTGATATGTTGAAAATTATCAATGCAGATGAAAGAGCGGTTAAAATTTCGGAAGAAAAATTGGTGCAATTGGCAGAACCAAGTCTAACAGTAAATGGAAAATTGCTCAAAGCGATTGAGCAGGAGGGAAGTTATAAAGCCTTGGGGGTAAAACTTGCGAAGCAATATAAAGCTCTAGCTTTTAAACGTTTTTATGCTTTATCTTCATTTGATAATATGGAACTCTCCACTCAGGCTTTATTATTTGATTTAATTCAAAAAGGTGTTACGACTGAAATTTTAGATGAGAATGATCAATTTCTTGCGCTTAAATTTGGTGAACACCTTGAATATGTTAAAAATGGTAATATGACTAGCCATGATCAATATATCTCTCCATTGATTATGGAAAATAAGGTAGTGACAAAGAAAGTATTATCAAAGGCTGGTTTTAATGTACCAAAAAGCTTGGAATTTACATCGATTGAACAGGCCGTTGCACATTATGCTTTATTTGAAGGACGCTCTGTTGTTATTAAACCAAAATCCACAAATTATGGTTTAGGTATCACAATTTTCAAACAGGGTGTGACACATCGAGATGATTTTGTCAAAGCGATTGAAATTGCTTTTCGAGAAGATAAAGAAGTGATGGTTGAAGATTATTTAGTTGGTACAGAATATCGCTTCTTTGTTTTGGGGGATGAAACGCTTGCAGTGTTGTTGCGTGTGCCTGCAAATGTTATAGGTGATGGAAAGAACACGGTGCGTGAATTGGTCGAGATAAAAAATGCGGATCCTTTACGGGGAGATGGTTCTCGCTCACCTCTCAAAAAGATCGCTTTAGGTGACATAGAATTATTACAGTTAAAAGAACAAGGATTAACACCAGATAGTGTACCTCAGGCCGGCCAAATTGTGCAGTTACGTGCTAATTCTAATATCAGTACGGGAGGGGATTCTATTGATATGACTGATAAAATGCACGAGAGTTATAAACAGATTGCTGTAGGAGTTGCTCATGCAATGGGGGCTAAAGTTTGCGGGGTCGATTTAATTATTCCTGATTTAACAAAACAAGCTGAACCATCCTTAAACTCCTGGGGAGTAATTGAAGCTAATTTTAATCCAATGATGATGATGCATATTTTCCCTTATCAAGGTAAATCAAGAAGATTGACTAAGAACGTTATTAAAATGTTATTTCCAGATATAGAAATGTAGTATCAAATTAAGCGACAAGAAATAACCGCACTTTAACTAATTAAAGTGCGGTTAATAAGAGACATTTACGTTATATGTGTTGAATTAATATACACCCTGTGCCAACATGGCATCCGCAACTTTAACAAAACCTGCAATATTCGCTCCTACCACATAGTTAATATTTTGTTGACCTGCGATAGAACCATATTTTTTGCAGTTAGAATGAATATCTAACATAATACGATGCAATTTGGCATCAACTTCTTCTGCTGTCCAATATAAGCGTTGGGAACTTTGTGCCATTTCTAAGCCAGAGGTCGCTACGCCACCAGCATTGGCTGCTTTACCTGGACCAAATAATACACCAGCCTCTAAGAATGCGTCTGTTGCTTCGATAGTAGTTGGCATGTTTGCACCTTCAGCGACTAATTTCACACCATTTTTAATCAAGGCTTTCGCATCTAAAATCTCTAATTCGTTTTGGGTTGCGCAAGGAAGAGCAATATCGGCTTTCACTTCCCAAGGGCGTTTGCCTGCAAAATATTGAAGACCAAATTGTTTTGCAAATTCTTCTACTCGACCACGTTTTACATTTTTGAGCTCTAATAAAGCCTCTAATTTTTCACGATCAAATCCTTCAGGCAAATACACATAACCTGCTGAGTCTGAACAGGTTACGACTTTCGCACCAAGCTCCATCGCTTTTTCAATCGCATATTGTGCCACGTTACCTGAACCGGAAACTAAAACCGTTTTACCTTGGAAGCTATCCCCTTTCTCAGCAAGCATTGCTTGGGCAAAATAAACCAATCCATAACCGGTTGCTTCTGGACGAATTAAGCTCCCACCGAATGAAAGACCACGACCGGTAAAGACACAAGCCGCTTGGTTTGATAATTTTTTCATATAGCCTGCAAGATAACCGACTTCACGACCACCTACACCAATATCACCGGCGGGCACATCTGTATCTGGGCCAATATGACGATACAATTCGGCCATTAAAGCTTGACAGAAACGCATCACTTCAGCATCTGATTTTCCTTTAGGATCAAAATCTGATCCCCCTTTCGCACCACCCATTGGCAATGTGGTTAAGGCATTTTTAAAGATCTGTTCAAAACCTAAGAATTTTAAAATCGATAAGTTAACGGATGGATGAAAACGCATTCCCCCTTTAAAAGGACCAATTGCACTGTTGAATTGTACACGGAAAGCCCGGTTTACTTGAACTTGGCCTTTATCATCAGTCCATGCCACACGGAATTGGAATGCTCGCTCTGGCTCAACTAAACGCTCTAATAAAGCTTCTGAACGGTATTTAGGGTTTGCTTCCAAGAAAGGCCAGATTGAAGTGAAGACTTCACGAACAGCCTGTAAAAATTCAGGTTGGTGAGCATCTCTTTGAGCGATTTTCCCAAGAAATTCGTCTAATGATGTAATTATTGTCATAATGTGTTTCCTCTATTGATGTTGTATTTTTCTGTATGTATTTGAATCACCCTCTAGATGGGGCTTAATGACAATATGTAACGAGAGACTTAATATTGCAATATTTATTGTGATAAAAAGATAAAAAGAGAATAAAAAAAGCAAGAAAATTAAATTTTCTTGCTTTTTTTTAAATAAAATCTAAATTATTAATCATAATATTATGGTTTTACTTATTTTTCCCTTCTAAATAAAGCCATTCTGCGACTTGTTTTGCAAAATAAGTCAAAATTCCGTCGGCACCAGCTCGTTTGAAGCAAAGTAGTGATTCCATAATACATTCTTTTTCTTTTAGCCAGCCATTTTGAATGGCTGCCATATGCATTGCGTATTCACCTGAAACTTGATAAGCGAAAGTGGGTACGCCAAAATGTGTTTTTACGCGATACACCATATCTAAGTATGGCATACCAGGTTTTACCATGACCATGTCAGCGCCTTCTTGTAGATCTAATGCGACTTCTTGTAAACCCTCATCTCCATTTGCAGGATCAAGTTGATAAGTTTTTTTATCACCGCCTTTTAAATTACCTGATGAGCCGACAGCATCACGAAATGGTCCATAATAATTAGAAGCATATTTGGCAGAATATGCCATAATTTGTGTGTTAATAAATCCTTTTTCTTCTAATGCTTGTCGAATACGGCCAATACGACCATCCATCATATCACTTGGCGCAACAATATCAGCGCCTGCTTCAGCATGAGAAATAGCTTGTTTGATAAGAATATCAGAGGTGATGTCGTTAAGAACATAGCCGTCTTCATCAATAATTCCATCTTGTCCATGGCTTGTATAAGGGTCAAGTGCAACATCTGTTAATACCCCTAATTCTGGATAAGCATTTTTTAATGCTCGAACTGCGCGTTGTACTAGACCGTTTGAATTATAGGCTTCTTCTGCCATTAGAGATTTTTTATCTTGTTCAATTACAGGAAATAATGAAATGACAGGAACACCATATTTAACTAGTAAACCTGCTTCAATAAGAAGTTGATCGATAGTTAGACGTTCAACACCTGGCATAGAGGGAACAGCCTCACGATAGTTTTCACCTTCAAGAATAAATACCGGATAAATAAGATCGTCTACGGTGAGTTTATTTTCAGCCATTAAACGACGACTAAAATCATGTTTACGTAAACGACGTAGGCGGCGGGTAGGAAATCCTGTAAAAATTTGTTGAGTCATATTATAGTCCTTTTTCTTATATAATGAGAAAGGGGGCGATGCCCCCCAATTTATTATTCCATTTTATTTGGTTCTTCAGTATTTTCAACTGCACTTTCATCTTCTTTTGGCTGATAAAAACGAGCAACTAATAAACCTAATTCAAATAGAAGAATCATTGGTACAGCAAGTAGCGTTTGTGAAAATACATCGGGTGGGGTTAGAATCATTCCAATAAAAAATGCACCGACAATGATATAAGGGCGTTTTTCAGAAAGGGCTTTTACCGTTGTTACACCTGTCCAACAAAGTAAAATAATAGCAATTGGGACTTCAAAACAGACGCCAAAAGCTAAAAATAATGCCAATGCGAAATCTAAATAACTACTAATATCTGTGGCAATTGCGACACCTTCAGGTGCAGTTTGGGTAAAAAAGCTAAATACAAAAGGAAACACTACATAATAAGCAAAAGCCACCCCACAATAAAAAAGAATAGTGCTTGAAAATAACAATGGGTAAATCATTCTTTTTTCATGTTGGTATAGAGCTGGTGCAACAAATGCCCAAACCTGGTAGAGCAAATAAGGAACGGAAATAAATACTGCGACGATTGCCGTTAATTTAATAGGTGTAAAGAAGGGGGTTTGAATATTTGTTGCGATCATTGTTGCGCCTTTTGGCATAACGTTAGTTAAGGGAGCTGCAACAAAATGATAAATATCATTTGAAAAATAAACGAGCGCAACAAATACCAATGCAACGCAAATCACACTGCGTAAAAGACGGTTTCTTAATTCAACAAGGTGTGTAATTAGGGGTTGAGATTCATCCACATTACTCATACAAATTCCCTATAATTCAGATTTTTTCGATTGAGATTTCGATACAGGTATGACTTCGATATCATCAGGGGGATAGTAATCAGATAGGCGTTCCGTGAGTTCTGCCTGCTCGTGAGCATCAAGCGTGGTTAAATCAGTGAGTTGATTTTCTTCTTTCGGCAAAATTTCTGATGAATCCACTGCTACTACAGCATCTTTGGATTTGTCCCCATTTTCTGCCACATTTTTAATTTCTTTGATTTGTTCTTCTACTGTCGTGCCTGCTTCAGCAGCTTTGGCTTCCAGCTCGGATTTCATTTTATCTGCTTGTGCTTTTAATTCTTCTACCGTTTTACTTAATTCTGGAGAAAGTGTTTGTAAATTTAAAGATTCAGCTTTTTTAATGCTATCTTGTAATTCTTGTAATTTTAGTTCTTGTTTTAATTCGTTTTGCACATTGGCAGCTAAGCCGCGAATGGTTTTTACCCAACCCATAACTGTACGAATAGCCACGGGCAAACGCTTAGGGCCTAGCACCACTAAGCCCACCAGCATCAATAAAACAAGTTCGGAAAAACCAATATCAAACACGGTTATGCCTGTTCTTTATTTTTTACAGTTTCAGTTTTTTCAGAGGTTGTCGTAGCGTCTTTAATTTGGGTAAACTCAGCATCTTTTTTAGGCTCGTCATCAGACATTGCTTTTTTAAAACCTTTTACTGCTGCACCAAGATCAGAGCCCGCATTGCGTAACTTTTTAGTACCAAATACTAATAAAATCACGACTAATAAAATAATCATTTGTGCTGGGGATAAACCAAACATAGAAAAACTCCGTTAGAATTAAATTGAAAATTTGGGCTTGAATATACTCTTTTTATGCATTGGCCTCAAGAGGTAATTTTAAAAGTGCGGTCAAAAAGAAGGTTATTTTCAACCGCACTTTAGTCTTATTATTCAGCCAGTTCTGTTTGCTCGTGCGCCATCAATTCTTGCCCCACATCATCTAACAAACTTAAGTAGCGTTCATAATGTTTCAACATATCAGCAATCAATTCGTCTTGATCCATATATTGCACATCATAACCCACTCGACCATCAAAGAAATAGGTGTATGGCTCATAGGTCATGCTATGTTGGATATGTGGCAAGTTATCATCATTGATTAATTGCTCTGATACCTCGCGACCAATAGATTTTACCCCGTACATAAAGTCTCGCATCAACTCTTTCTGAATGACTAACTCGACTGCAGGTTCATCTTGATCAAATAACGTGTTAATTTGCACGCTCAAGTCATATTTGCCAATCAACTCTTGACGTAATTCTCGCATAGCCGGTAATACCGTATGTTTAAGGAAATGTAAAATATCTTTTTCTTGTGTTTGGTTCATCATTTGTTCCAAGCGTTCTTTCCACTTATCTCCCGTCCAGAAAATACTGGTTGGATTAACTTTGGTATCAAAATATTTTTTGTCCGCATTCAAGCCTTTCCATAAACTAAAACACATCAATAACATCAACGTTGCGAAAGGTAACGCCACTAACAAGGTCATTGCCTGTAGATTAGCTAAGCCACCTGATTGCATTAAAACAATTGCGACGACTGACATTAATACACCCCACATCATGGCCTGCCAACGAGGTGCTGCAAGGCTTTTATCGCGTGATGCAATGTTATTTAATACATAAATACCGGAGTCTGCCGAGGTGATAAAGAATAAAGAAATCACCACCAAACTCACTAAACCGGTCACACTAGAAAGCGGTAAATAATCTAAGAATTTAAAAAGCAACGTTTCAGGTGAGGAAATCATTTGTCCTAACGTACCTGCAGCTTCACCATCATTCAACCAAATGGCCGTATTACCAAATACGGTAAACCACAAGAT
The DNA here is from genome assembly GCF_018829755.1 of Haemophilus sp. SZY H8. Classification (NCBI taxonomy): domain Bacteria; kingdom Pseudomonadati; phylum Pseudomonadota; class Gammaproteobacteria; order Pasteurellales; family Pasteurellaceae; genus Haemophilus; species Haemophilus sp. SZY H8. Next base: position 463,370 of record NZ_JAHKJY010000001.1, on the reverse strand, counting down.
ACCGAACATGCTAGGAATTACCAGCACGCCAAAAATAAATTCGCGAATGGTACGTCCTTTCGAGATACGCGCAATAAATAAACCTACAAATGGCGCCCAAGAACACCACCATGCCCAATATAGAATTGTCCAACCGCTAAACCAGTCAGTATGTTCTTGTTCATACACATAGGTTTTGAAGCTTAATTGTACTAAATTGCTGAGATAAGTTCCGATGTTGTCGCTAAAAGCAGATAATAAATAAAGTGTCGGTCCCGCCACTAACACGAAAATCAACAAACAGAAAGCTAGTGTTAAATTCAGCTCACTTAAGATTTTTACCCCTTTTCCTACGCCAGAAATCGCGGAAAATGTCGCCAAAGTCATCACCACAGCAATCACAATAATTTGCAAGCTGAAGTTATTTTCACTAATCCAGCCTAATTGATGTAAGCCTGCACCCAATTGTGATGCTCCAAAACCTAATGTCGTGATAACACCAAATAAGGTGGCAAGTAACGCCATAATGTCGATAAGATCGCCTAACTTGCCATTAATACGCTCTTTCAATAACGGATAGAAACAAGAACGTAATGCCAAAGGTAATTTGTAACGGAATCCAAAGTAAGCCAATGCCAACGCAATCGTGCCATACACCGCCCACGCATGAATTCCCCAGTGGAATAAGGTGTGTAACAAGGCCTCTTGTTGTTTTTGTTCTGCTGTACCCGCGGTAATATCAGATAAATAATGCGTTAAGGGTTCGGCTACACCAAAGAACATCAACCCTACACCCATGCCGGCAGCAAATAACATTGCCAACCAAGAGAGAAAACCGAATTCAGGCTCTTCTTCATCATTGCCTAATTTGATATTACCTAGGCTACTGACCGATAAAATGACTAAAAAGCCCAAAAATACTGAGAATGCTAATACGTAAAACCAGCTAAAGCTGGCAAAAATGCCCGATTTGGCGGCATTTAATAAAGTTTGCGTTTGTTCCGGAGCGATTAAAATCATCGCAACGAGTAACACCACAAAAAATAACGTTGCACCAATCACTAAAGGATTGAACGACGTTTGCTTTTCCATAAATTTAGATAAAGACAACGCTTCCCCCTTAAAATTAAGTGAATAAAAATAAAATCAGATTAAATAAAATAAGGCCTTAAGCCCTAAATGGTGAGATGGAACCATCGCAAATGGTAGCACGGAGAAGTGCGATTTTGAAGGAAACGCTCAGTAGAATATGAAGGATTGTTTCCAAAATTTCGTTTATTATATCAAAAAGTAATAATTATTTCAATTTATAAAAATATCGATGGTGTTTAAGTTGTATTTTTGATTAATATAATGAATCACAACACTTGCTCAAACAAGACGGTAAAAGAAAACGTTTTATTTAATGTGTTATAGATAAAACAATTTCTTAATGCAGTTTGAGTGAGGTGAGCAAATGTTTGATCATTTAAATCAGATGAAATAAAAATCTTGATTTTACAATCAGTTATTTGGGGGGGTTCATTATAACCTCGGACGCCAAGTAAGGTTAAAGGATTGGCGAGGTTGAGCCAAATTTTTCCTTCCATTTCTACAATATCGGCACGTTGTTGAACAAAATGCGCTTTTACACTGCTCAAAATGCCCCCTAAAATAGAAACAGCGAAATAATCCACCGCACTTTTTTGTAATGATTGGTTATCGAAATTGACTTGTGAATAGAGCGAAATACTGTCATTCGGTGTGAATAATTTAATTTCTTCTCCGCGTAATACGGCTCGATATTTAGCAGTAAAACATTCACTTTCAGGTACGTTATACATAACGTTCCCTCAATATTGATTTTGCATCATTTAATACCTTAAGTTTGGCTTCAATAATGTCCAATCCATTTAAAGGGCGGTTAGAAAAAGTAGCAAATCCACAATCTGGATTTAGCCAAATTTGCTCTGGTGGAAGGAAATTTAGGGCTTTTTCTGCTCGTTGAACAATCTGATCTACGGTTTCCACTTCATCAGAACGAGGATTGATGACGCCTAAGCCTAAAATACATTTTTGTCTTAGGATTTTACTTTCTAATAACGAACTTAATTCTCCCGCTCTTGGCGTAGAAAATTCGAGCATTAAAATATCGGGTAATGCCGATTCAAATAAATCCACTAATGATGTATAAGGCCCGCGCAGTAATACGCTTTCATCTTTGCTCCAGTTACCACGGCATACATGTAATGCGGTTTTGATATTTTTATTTCTTGCATACTCAAAGATTTGAGTAATTAAACTTTTTGCAAACTGTAGTTCCGAAGCAAAATCTTGTTTTTCGCTTAACGCCGCACACATAAATGAACGTGTTTGATGATGGCTAAAAATAACTTCTGTCAAAACAGGCTCATCAAATTGAACTACACTTACGCCTAGCTCACATAAATGATCAATTTCTTGCTTTAAGATAGCAACAACATCTTTTGCCATTTCTTCTTTTGATGAATAATGTTGCCCAGACACAGGCGAAAGCCACATGGAGCGAGCCATTAAGTAAGGCCCTGGCAAGGTTGCTTTAATTGGTTGCTTGGTTAGATTTTTCAGTAGTAGCATTTCATCTGCTACTAAAGATTGTTTGTAGCTAATTTTTCCTACGCAAATCGCATTTTTTATGGAGAGTGCGGGAACATCCAAGGTTTCTAGCATTGACTCAAAAATTTGCTTTTCTTTAATGTGATCGAGCATTTCACTCATGCTCATTAAGGTCGCGCCTTGAATTTTTTGTGCAATAAAAGAAAGGTAATTGTCGCGAAGTAATTCACCACTCGTGATAATATCAATGCCAGTTCGTTGTTGAAGTTCGACAATTTGTTTTGTTTCTTGAATAACCAGTTGATTAAGTTCTGCTGTGGTTATTTTTCCGAGTGCATGTTTTTTACGTGCCATTAAAAGTGCTTGGCTGCGAGGCATTGAGCCTAAAAGGGAAGTAGTGAAAGGTTTCATAGAAAATCCACAATGATGGGCGTTTATTACACGCCCATCATGACATATTGATATTAAAAGAATTTTAAATATTCATTGGCAGCTTGTAATTGAGCAAAACCTTTTGTTCTACCCGCAACCCAACGTTTTAATCCTTCCAAATCCATCATTTCTTTATGTTCTGGATTGTTGTAATCCATTTTGAACAAGGTTTCGGTGAATGCATTGAATTTGGTTTCATCTAATCCCACGCGCCCACTGAAAATACAATGGTCAAATAATGGTGTTTTTGCAAGTACTTGAACTGTTGCTGGATCGAGTGTGCCATCTTTTGTCCAACGTTCAAAGTTGAAATCTAACATCCATGTTGCCGCAACTTGGCGATCTTTTAATGCATTGGCGGCATCTAATTCACCGCCTACATGATCGCCGTGCAAACCAACATCCACATCAAAGCGTTTTTCTACATAATCTTGACCAAACTCCAAGCCATGTTGATGTAAAAACTCGATAGGAATTAACCGCGCTTGTGGGGAATCAATTGCACCAAAAGCTATAGTTTTATTTTTTAAATCTTCAATAGATTGAATGTTTGGATCATTAACAACTAAATAGCTTTGACGATCTTGGTCTGTATCACGCATGGCACCATTTAAGGTTTTACCACCACTACGTAAGTAACCATCTAACCAAGCTAGGGGAGAGTTCCACGCTATATCAATTTCATTATTGAGTAACGCATCAACTTGTCCTTTGTAGTCTTTGAAATACACGGGTTCAATAGGGAAGCCTTCTTTTTCGAAAAAGTCTGCAATAATGCCCCAAATAACCGTCACTTGTGGGGCGTAGATTACCGCCCCAATTTTTAATTTCTCACTCATTTTTCACCGCACTTTATGGAATTTGTTGACCTGTAATGGCTTTACCTAACCAAATATTTAGCACATCGACACTTGGCGCCATCACTTGGCTTGCTAATGCATCGCGTAAATAGCGTTCCATTGGTCCCATTTTGTTATAAGCCTTGCCACCGCCAATACGCATACCAATTTGAGCAAGAGTAATCGCGTTTTCGCTCGCGAGAATTCGGGCTGCTAATAATTTAGCTAATGCATCAGCATCACCTTCTGTGGCTGCACGAGCCGCATCTTGCGTAGCACATACAGCAGCGTTTGTGTTTGCATAGATTTTAGCTAAGTGAATTTGCACGGTTTCGATTTCAGCTAATGCAGTGCCCGATGTGTATTTACGGTGTGTTGAATGTTTAATTGCTTCAGTAAGCACGGCTTTACAGACGCCACTATAGACAGCAGCCAAGCCACAAATAAAGGCTGGCGCAATGCCACCAAATACTTGTTCTGCGCCGGCGCCAATTTCGCCAATACGCCAGCTTCGATCTAATGGCATATCGGTCATTCGCATAAAGCAAGAGACATTGCTACGCATACCTAAGCCATTCCAGCTATCGGCTTCAAAAGTTAAGCCTTGAGTGCCAAGTGGAAGCACCCAGTTATCAATAGTTTCACCATTTTCAGAAGGCAAAAGCGCTAAATAATAAGAGGCATAATTGCCCGATGTCACCATGGATTTTAAGCCATTGAATACTGCATGTTCAGCATTAAATTGTGCGGTTGCATCGGTAATATAGAAGTGAGTACCCGTACCTAATTCACTATAGGCGAGTGCGGCAAAGGTTTGATTTTTAACAATGTCAGAAAAGATTTTTTGTTTGAGTTGATCGCTGCCGAATAGATTTAAACAATTCACTGCAACGTTACTCATCATGTAACAGAGACCAGCAGAGGCTGAACTTTCAGCTAATGCCATACAGACTTCAGCGTGTTCTTTTAGGGTTAATCCCATTCCGCCGTATTCTTTTGGAATTAAAAGTGAAAACCAACCAGCTTTACCTAATTCCTTAAATGCCTGAACAGGAAATTCTTTTTTTTGATCGAGGTCGTCGGCGTAAGGCTCAATAAACTGTTCCGCTAACTTTCTCACCTGAGTATAGATTTGCGACATAATATATCCTTATTGTGTGTTGAGAAAAACTTTCTACAAGGCGGATATTATTATGCTCGGTTTCTTTTTTCTAGTATTTAATTCAAAATAATTTCAGTAATGTGACGTGGATCAAGAAAAAATCTGGCAAGCATTTTCCCATGTAACTTTTTTAATCAATTCAGTAGGTTCATTTCTTAAGGTACAAAGAGCTTTGAAACTTTCTACAATACGCTCCGGTCGATTAGGTTGGCCCTGAAAACCAAATACAGGCATATCTGGACTGTCTGTTTCCAATACTAAGGCATCAAGTGGTAGTTTTGCAATCGCTTGACGAGTTTTATTGGCGCGTTCATAAGTGATAGTGCCGCCAACCCCGATTTTATAACCTAAATCAACAAAGCGTTTTGCTTGATCGTAGCTTCCTGAAAAACCGTGTACCACGCCAAGTTTAGATAATGGAATACGTTTTAAAAAAGTAAAAATTTGATCATGGGTTTTTCGACTGTGAATATTGACGGGTAAATTAAATTGTTTTGCCAAATAAAGTTGGCTTTCAAAAAAATGACATTGTTTTGCCCAAAGTTCATCGGTGAGCAAATCGGGAATCGCACGTTCCAAACCAATTTCTGCCACCGCCGTGCAATTTGCATCACGATTTTTTAAGGCTTGTTCTAACAGAATCAAATCATTTTCGGCGTGTTCTTGAATATAAAGAGGATGGAGCCCAAGCCCATAGTACAAATTATCAGGAAAAAGTGCGGTCATATTTTGGATTGTTTTAAAATCAGCTTCTTTCACCGCCACAATCAGTATTTTTTGCACATCGGCTTGTTTAGCATTATCAACAATCTGCGACAAATTCTCCCCAGTAAATTGTTGGAGATAATCAAGATGCGTGTGAGTGTCGAAGAAAGGCATGAGCATTTTCCTTTAGGTCGATAAAAATGGCGGAATTCATCCGCCATTCACTATTATTCTACTGAAACCGATGTAATCACTACATCTTCAGTTGGAACATCTTGATGAAAGCCTTTGTTGCCTGTTTTCACTTTTTTGATTTTATCAACAACATCCATCCCTTCAACCACTTCACCAAATACCGCATAGCCCCATTCTTGAACGACTTCGCGGCCAAACATTTCTTTTGAACGATAATTTAAGAAATCATTGTCTGCCACATTAATGAAAAATTGTGCTGTCGCTGAATGAGGATCTGAAGTGCGAGCCATTGCAATGGTTCCACGTTTGTTACTTAAACGATTATTCGCTTCATTTTGAATTGGTGCTTTGGTTGCTTTTTCACGCATACCGCTTTCCATACCGCCGCCTTGAATCATAAAGCCATCAATAACACGGTGAAAAATTGTGTTATTATAAAAACCGTCTTTGCAGTAATTTAAGAAGTTTTCTGCTGTAACTGGAGCTTTATCAAAATCCAATTTAATTTTAATGTCGCCAAAGTTTGTGTGTAACGTAACCATTTTGTTTTCCTTCTGAAAAATTAAGGGTCGTATTATTCCACAATCGAGGTAAAAGTGCTATAAAAGTGCGGTTTGTTTTTATTTCATTTTACGAGCTTAAAAATGCTAAAAATTTTCAATACCTTAACGAGAGAAAAAGAAATCTTTAAACCTATCCACGAAAATAAAGTGGGAATGTATGTTTGTGGCGTTACTGTTTATGATTTGTGCCATATCGGTCATGGACGCACTTTTGTGTGTTTTGATGTGATTGCCCGTTATTTGCGTTCTTTGGGTTACGATTTAACTTATGTGCGCAATATTACGGATGTAGATGACAAAATTATTAAACGTGCGTTAGAAAACAAAGAAACCTGCGATCAGTTAGTAGATCGCATGGTGCAGGAAATGTATAAAGATTTTGATGCACTTAATGTCTTACGCCCTGATTTTGAGCCTCGCGCAACCCATCATATTCCTGAAATCATTGAAATTGTGGAAAAATTGATTAAACGTGGACATGCTTATGTCGCGGATAATGGTGATGTGATGTTTGATGTAGAAAGTTTCAAAGAATATGGCAAATTATCTCGTCAAGATCTTGAGCAATTACAAGCTGGTGCTCGTATTGAAATCAATGAAATCAAGAAAAATCCAATGGATTTCGTGCTTTGGAAAATGTCGAAAGAAAACGAACCCAGTTGGTCTTCCCCTTGGGGGGCAGGTCGTCCGGGTTGGCATATTGAATGTTCGGCTATGAACTGCAAACAGCTTGGCGAACATTTTGATATTCACGGTGGTGGCTCTGATTTAATGTTCCCACACCACGAAAATGAAATTGCACAATCTTGCTGTGCGCATGGCGGCCAATATGTGAATTATTGGATCCATTCTGGCATGATTATGGTGGATAAAGAAAAAATGTCTAAATCCCTCGGCAATTTCTTCACTATTCGTGATGTATTAAACCACTACAATGCAGAAGCAGTGCGTTATTTCTTATTAACGGCACATTATCGTAGCCAGCTCAATTATAGCGAAGAAAACTTGAATTTAGCGCAGGGTGCGTTGGAACGTTTATATACGGCTTTACGCGGAACGGATCAAAGTGCGGTTGCTTTTGGCGGAGAAAATTTTGTAGAAACTTTCGGTGAAGCAATGGATGATGATTTTAATACGCCAAATGCACTTTCTGTTTTATTCGAAATGGCGCGAGAAATTAACAAGTTAAAAACAGAAGATGTTGAGAAAGCCAATGGACTTGCCGCGCGTTTGCGTGAATTGGGGGCGATTTTAGGATTACTTCAACAAGAACCAGAGAAATTCTTACAAGCGGGTTCTAACGATGATGAAGTGGCAAAAATTGAAGCACTGATTAAACAACGCAATGAAGCCCGCGCTGCTAAAGATTGGGCAGCTGCAGATGCTGCGCGTAATGACCTTACCGCTATGGGTATCGTATTAGAAGATGGTCCGAATGGAACAACTTGGCGTAAGCAATAATAAGTTTATTGCCTATCGACTCACATTTAGATTCAAAAACTGACCAATTAAGTAGGTTAGAGAAGCGATTGGGTATTTTTATTGAAATTGATAAATGGAAAAAATAAAGGCGACTTTTAGTCGCCTTGTTGAGATTATTTATTTGAGTTTTCATCACACTTATTGATGTCACTACACTTACCGTAAAGGTATAAACTGTGAGCTTTTAATTTAATACCATATTGTTCGCTAATTTCGCGTTGGCGTTGTTCAATAATATTATCTGTGAATTCAAATACTTTTCCACAATCCTCGCAGATAATGTGATCGTGGTGCTCGACCGGAGCTAATTCAAATACTGATTTATTTCCTTCAAAATTATGACGGATTAAAATGTGTGCTTCGTCAAATTGATTAAGTACACGATAAACCGTTGCAAGCCCAATTTCACTACCTTGTTCAAGTAAAATCTTATATACATCTTCTGCAGAAAAATGCTCATTTTTGTGATTTTGCATTAAAGCAAGAATGGTTAAACGAGGTTCAGTAATTTTTAATCCAGCTTTTTTTAGTAATTTAATGTTTTCTTCAGACATAAAGTTCCCTTCCTTTTATGTGAAAAATTTTAAGCGAGCTCGGCTAAACACATTTCATCGTAAATTTGTTTACACCATTTTTCTACACGTTCTGCTGTGAGTTCAGGTTGGCGATCTTCATCAATACACAACCCAATGAAAGTCCCATCTTCTAATAATGCTTTTGATGCTTCAAAAGTATAACCTTCAGTTGGCCAGTTACCCACAATGATTGCGCCGTGCGGTTCTACGATGTCACGCACGGTGCCGATAGCATCACAGAAATAATCAGCATAGTCTTCTTGATCGCCACAGCCGAAAATACCTACGAGTTTATCTGTAAAATCGATTTCTTCTAACGTTGGGAAAAAATCATCCCAGTCAGCTTGTGCTTCACCGTAATACCAAGTCGGAATACCGAAAAGTAAGAAATCGTATGCTTCAATATCTTCTTTGCTACTTTTGGCAATATCACGAATATCGATTAAGTCATTACCTAATTGTTTTTGGATCATTTTCGCGATGTTTTCGGTATTGCCTGTGTCACTGCCATAAAATAGACCAACAACTGCCATTTTTCTTTCCTTTTAAAATTTAATGAATTGATTATAAATAGGGGATATACCCTAAATTATATGGGAGTATACTACAAAAGTATTCTCATTTAAATTAATTAATTCTTATTTACAAACCGCTCTATCGCACGTATAACAAATTCAGGCTTTTCAGCATGCACCCAATGCCCACAACCACTGATAGTAAAAGACGTCGCATGAGGAAATTGTTCTAAAATTTTGTCGCTATTCTCTATTTTTATATAAGAAGAATTTCCGCCTTTAATAAACAGCGTCGGCGTGAGTACATGTACCTTTTCCCAATCCATAATGTTAGCGTAATTGTTGAAAAGTGCGGTGAGATTAAAGCGAAAATAATTAGGTGAACTGGGCTCAAAAGATTTCAGCATAAATTGCACGACATCCTGATCGTCAATTTCCTTTTCTAAGAGTGGTTTTGCCTCTTGACGAGTTTGAGGGGCTGCATTTTTTACAGCGAATAAGCCATTAAACACATCTTTATGTCCAAATCCTTCGTAAGGCAGGGGAGACATATCAATTACAATTAATTTTTCGACTAATTCAGGGCAAAGTGCGGTGATTCTCATGGCGGTTTTTCCCCCCATAGAATGGCCAATTAATATCACTTTGGGTAAATTTAAGTGGCGAATGACTGCAATAACATCTTCAGCCATAAGTTGATAAGTCATTTTTTCCGAATGAAAACTATGTCCGTGATTGCGCAGATCTACGCGTAAAATATTGTAATTTTCGCTAAAAGCTCTGGCGATGATGCCAAGGTTATTCATATCCCCGAACAAACCATGAATAAAAACTAAAGTTGGAGAATTAATCGTTTGTTTTACTTGATTAAATTGATAATTGAGCAATGAATTTGCCATAATTTTTGCGTGAGAATTTGTAAAGAAGTCGCTATAATTAAAAAAATTCTAGCAAACAGAGAGAAAAAAATGAAGATCATTGAAGTTGATGAAGAATTATACCAATACATTGCGAGCCAAACCCGCTCTATTGGGGAAAGTGCTTCGGATATTTTACGCCGTTTGCTTAATTTACCGGCACATGCGAGTGTTTTCGCCGATGACTTAACATTTGTTCCGGCTGAAAATAACGAAAAAACAGAATCAAAAGTGGAAGTACTGACTGAACCTGCTAAGTCAGAAAGTGTAAAACCGACCAAAAAACAGCCGATAACTGCGATTAATCAGATCGTAGAAAAAGTTCAAACGTTGTTGAACTCGACAGAATTTCAAGAAGAAGGCAAAGCTGTTACGCGTTTCTTAGCTATTCTACGCGTGCTTTATCGCACTAATCCTGAGAGTTTTGCACAAGCCACAGAATCTTTACAAGGCCGTACTCGAGTTTATTTTGCGCGTGATGAAGCGACATTGTTAATGACCGGCAATCATACAAAACCCAAACAAATTCCAGATACGCCTTATTGGGTTATTACTAATACAAACAGTGGTCGTAAAATGCTGATGTTGGAAGGCGCAATGCAATCAATGGATTTGCCTGAAAGTTTAATTGACGAAGTGCGGGCATATTTCACGGTAAATTAATGATGTATCCTTGGCAAGCATTTGCTATCCAACCTAAGTTTTCTCATAAAATCGCCTTGCGCACTGCACAGGGCGATATTTTTAATTGGGCGCAAGTAGCCGAGAAAGTGAACCAAACTGTTTCCTTTTTACAAAATAAAGGTGTAAATCCTGAAAGTGCGGTTGCTTTTATTGGAAAAAATACAGAAAACATTTTATTTTTATATCTTGCCACAATCCAATTTGGTGCAAAAATTCTAGGTATTAATCCGGCTTTCCCTCAAGAAAAAATTGCTGAGTTGTGTGAAGTTCATCACATCGATTTTTGTTTTTATGATGAAGATTTGAGGGATTTGCCAAAAGCCGATGTTGTAATCCAAAAAGCTGATTTCTTTCGCCCTGCGACAATGACGCTCACGTCTGGCTCTACAGGTTTGCCAAAAGCGGTAGTACATAATGTTCAAGCGCATTTAGATAATGCGAAGGGCGTATGCGAATTGATGAAGTTTGATAGCGAACATTCTTGGCTACTTTCCTTGCCGTTATATCATGTTTCAGGACAAGGTATTGTTTGGCGTTGGTTGAGTTGTGGTGCTGAATTGCATTTTCCGAAAACGGATTTTTACGCTTCATTATTGGAGGCGACTCACGTTTCTCTTGTACCAACACAATTACAGCGTTTATTAGATTATTTACAGAAAAATCCGAGCATTTCATTTGCTACACGCCATATTTTACTGGGCGGTGCGCATATTCCGACAGAACTTACACAAAAAATGGTGAAATATGGTATCGAAACGTATTCTGGCTATGGAATGACAGAAATGGCTTCTACGGTTTTTGCCAAAAAATCTGATAAAAAACAAGGCGTAGGGCAACCGCTATTAGCTCGAGAATATCGTTTGGTGAACGATGAAGTTTGGCTAAAAGGCGCTGGTTTGGCGATGGGGTATTGGAAAGAACAACAAATTTTTCCATTAACGAATAGCGACGGCTGGCTTCAGACAAAAGATAAAGGCATTTTGCAAGAGGGCGAACTGGTTATTATCGGACGACTTGATAATATGTTTATTTCAGGCGGTGAAAATATTCAGCCAGAAGAAATAGAGCAAGTGATTCTGAAAAATGCTATGGTGAAACAAGTTTTTGTTTTTCCCAAAGCCGATCATGAATTTGGCTATCGCCCAGTTGCGATTGTTGCTTTGAATGAACCCTTTAATCAAAGTGCGGTCGAAAAACTCACTGAATTTTTACAAGATAAATTGGCTCGTTTTAAACAGCCAATAGCTTATTATGAATTGCCAGTAGATCTATCTGCTGGCGCAATAAAAATATCACGTAAAGTGCTTGCCGATTGGTTAGCAAAACAAATAAACGAACAATAAAAAATACAGGTAAATTATGAAAACATCACGTTTTTTCACCGCACTTTTAGCTACAGCTTTAATTGGTTGGGCGATGGTGCATCCAGCATTGGCTGCAAATAAAAGCAATATATTATTACCTACGGAGCAAGAGCTCACCGCAGATTTGGCTGATGTGCAAAAAATGGCTGATGGTGGTGCAAAAACAGCACTTATTAATGAATTGCAAACCTCTTTAGATTTATTGCAACTCATTCAAACTCAACAAAAAAATAATGAAGATTTACATGATGTTTTAGCCCATGCTGACAGTGAAATTAAAAAAAATAATGCGGATTTATTAGCGTTTAAGAAGCAGTTAGAACAATCTAAATCAGTCGATTATCAAGCACAAAATTTAGCAGATTTACAGGCTGCATTAAGCAAACTTAGTGCTCAACAGCAGGAAACGCAAACAGCACTAAGTAAAGCGAATACTCAATTAGCGGGGCAAAGTTCTGTATCTGAGCGTGCACAAACCAGTCTTACTGAGAATTTGAAACGTACACAAGAAATTAATCAACAATTAGCCGATAGCAATCTTACAAAAACTTTACGTCAAAAAAATCAAATAGAATTACAGCTGATTGATTTAAAAAACGCTTACAACCAAGATTTATTGAAAAATAGTGATCAGCTGACATTGCTTTATCAAAGTCGCTATGATTTGTTAAATGCTCGTTTACAGGTGCTACAGCAACAAATTGTGGCGATCCAAGAAGTGATTAATCAGAAAAACTTAGCGCAAACTCAAAACCAAGTGGAACAAGTTCAGCAACAGCAACTAAATAGTGCAAAAAATGCCTATATTCAGAAAGAATTGGCGCGTAATGCGGACTTGAGTCAATATTTGCTACAACAAACTGAGAAAACTAATATCTTGACGCAAGATGACTTGAGAATGCGTAATGTGTTGGAGAGTCTTACTCAAACTCAACATACGATTGATGAACAAATTAGCGCTTTACAAGGTACATTGGTACTTTCTCGTATTATTCAGCAACAAAAACAAAAATTACCAACTAATTTAAATATTCAAGGTTTATCAAAACAAATTGCGGATTTGAGGGTTCAGATTTTTGATATTACTCAAAAACGTAATGAGCTTTACGATTTAGATGCTTATATTCTTAAAGTAGAATCAGATGAAGGCGAAAAATTTAGTAATACAGAGAAGATTCAATTAACGAATTTATTAACTGAGCGTCGGAAAGTTTTATCTGACTTAATTAAATCATTGAATAGCCAGCTTAATTTAGCTATTTCATTAGAGCTTACTCAGCAGCAAATTACTCAAATAAGTGATCAAGTCCAAGCTAAATTAGATCAACAAAGTTTTTGGGTTAAAAGTAATAATCCTATTAATTTAGATTGGTTTAGTGAATTACCACATATATTTGTTGCTCAAGTAGATGGTATTGTGAAGAAAATTGGTTTTCCAACCAACTATAGTAATTTACCTTATTTGCTGATGTATTTCTTTGCTCTGTTTGTTGTAGGCGGTGCGATTTTTCGCTTTAAAGAACGTATTAAACAGCGTTTAGCCAAAATTAATAGTGAAATTAATCGTTTGAAATATGACAATCAATGGAATACTCCATTAGCTATATTATTGACTGCATTTTTAACTCTTTCAGGGACATTATGGTTTTTAGCCATTTGTCAAATGATTGGTTTCTTTTTTGTGAAAAATCCAACTGAGTTTTGGGATTGGTCGTTTAGTATGGCGGGCTATTGGTGGTTCTTCACGTTTTGGCTTTCTTTATTCCGCCCAAATGGGATTTTTGTCCATCACTTTGAATTTTCTCAACAAAGTGCGGTGCGTTTTCAAAGTGTAATTAAACGTATTGTTGTAGCGGTTGTGTTGTTACTGAATACATCAGTATTTAGTAACGTGACCGATTATGGGTTAGCAAATGATGTGATTGGACAGGTGAATACAATAGTTTCATTGCTGTTCTGCATTATTATCATCGCCCCACGTTTCAAAAATGTGCTACGTTCTTACGAAGATGAGAAAAAAAGCCATAACCACATTATTGTCAAAATCGTTCAATTCGGTTTACAGATTATTCCTGTTGGCTTAGTGATATTAGTTGCCTTGGGATACTATTACACTGCGTTGAATTTAATACAGCATCTGATTAATTCTTATATCGCATGGTGTGTGTGGTGGTTAATTCGTCAAGTGATTTATCGTGGTATTACTGTATCCTCTCGTCGCTTGGCTCATCGCCGTTTAGAAGAAAAACGTAATCAGAAACGGGCAAGCATCAATGAAGGATCAACATCCGATGAGCTTGTTCTTAATGAAAAAGAAGAAGGCTTAGCGCTGAATGAAGTGCGTAGCCAATTATTGCGTTTTGCGGATCTTTTCATTTGGACTGCTTTGTTTGGCATTTTCTACTATGTTTGGTCAGATCTTGTAACGGTGGCAAGTTATTTGCGTGAAGTTACCTTATGGCAGCAAACAACAACTACTGAAGCTGGCACAGTGATGGAAAGTATCACTTTATTTAATCTTCTCGTTGCCTTGGTTATTGTAGGGATTACTTATGTGTTAGTACGCAATATCTCAGGTATTTTAGAAGTACTAATTTTCTCACGGGTTAAACTTTCACAAGGCACGCCTTATACTATTACTACATTATTAACTTATGTTTTAGTTGCGGTTGGCGGGGCGTGGGCATTTGCTACATTAGGCATGTCGTGGTCTAAATTGCAATGGTTGTTTGCAGCCCTTTCAGTTGGTTTGGGCTTTGGTATGCAAGAAATCTTTGCAAACTTTGTATCTGGGATTATTTTATTGTTTGAACGCCCAATTCGAGTGGGCGATACCGTTACCATAAATGGTGTCACCGGTACGGTAGCGAAAATCCGTATTCGTGCAATTACAATGATTGATCCTGATAGAAAAGAAGTGATTGTGCCGAATAAATCGTTTGTAACAGGGCAAGTGACGAACTGGGCATTATCAAATACCATTACTCGTTTAGTTATATCTGTGGGGGTTGCTTATAACTCCGATTTAGAATTAGTAAAACGTTTGTTGTTACAAGCTGCTAATGAATTGCCGAGCGTTTTAAAAGAGCCTGAGCCAAGAGCGTTGTTTTTAAATTTTGGTGCAAGCACTTTAGACCATGAGTTACGAGTTTATGTCGGACAGGTTTCAGATCGTAATGATACGCTAGATTTATTAAATCGCCGTGTAAATCAATTATTTAAAGAAAATAATATAGACATTGCTTTCAATCAATTGGATATCTTTATTAAAAATAACGACACGGGTGAAGAGATTCCATTTATTAATATGGAAAAATTAACTAAAACTAATTAAAGAGAAATAATATGGCAGGTAACACAATCGGACAACTTTTTCGTGTGACAACCTTTGGGGAGTCACATGGTATTGCATTAGGCTGTATCGTTGATGGGATACCGCCAAATCTCGAATTATCTGAGAAAGATATTCAACCAGATTTAGATCGTCGTAAACCAGGGACATCTCGATATACTACGCCGCGTCGTGAGGATGATGAAGTTCAAATTTTATCTGGTGTGTTTGAGGGAAAAACGACAGGCACAAGTATTGGGATGATCATTAAAAATGGTGATCAGCGTTCGCAAGATTATGGTGATATTAAAGATCGTTTCCGCCCAGGTCATGCAGATTTTACCTATCAGCAAAAGTATGGAATCCGTGATTACCGTGGCGGTGGGCGTTCGTCAGCACGTGAAACAGCGATGAGGGTTGCAGCGGGAGCGATTGCGAAAAAATATTTACGCGAACATTTTGGTATTGAAGTGCGGGGTTTTTTAAGTCAAATTGGTCATGTGAAAATTGCTCCGCAGACCATCGGAGACATTGATTGGGAAAAGGTAAACAGCAATCCATTCTTTTGTCCTGATGAAAGTGCGGTAGAAAAATTCGATGAATTGATCCGTGAACTTAAAAAAGAAGGGGATTCTATTGGCGCTAAACTTACCGTTATCGCTGAAAATGTTCCAGTCGGATTAGGTGAGCCAGTATTTGACCGTTTAGATGCGGATCTTGCCCATGCATTAATGGGAATTAATGCAGTAAAAGGCGTCGAAATTGGTGATGGTTTTGAGGTGGTTGAGCAACGTGGAAGTGAACACCGTGATGAAATGACACCCGATGGATTTGAAAGCAATCATGCTGGTGGTATTTTAGGGGGAATTAGTTCTGGCCAACCGATTATCGCCACTATTGCGCTAAAACCGACTTCAAGTATTACGATTCCTGGTCGTTCTATCAATCTTAATGGTGAAACCGTAGAGGTTGTAACAAAAGGTCGACATGATCCTTGTGTGGGTATTCGTGCTGTACCCATCGCAGAAGCCATGATGGCGATTGTCTTATTAGATCATCTATTACGTTTTAAGGCACAGTGTAAGTGATCTTAATGTAAATTTAAGGCTAGGTCGCTATCTCCTAGATAAGCGTTGATGTTACCCCTTTGAGCAATGAATGTTCCTCAAAGGGGAGTTATTTTTTATCGTGGGTATATTTATCGACGATGAAACTATTGATGATAATATTAGAATGAATAAAATTTTATTAAAAACATCCATAATTTTTACCGCACTTTTCTCTATTAACGTTGTTGCCTCTCCTCTAGATTGGCAAAAAGTGAAACGTCCCATTCCAAGTGACGATGGGAAAGCAAAACCTATTGGTAGTTATACCAATGGGTGTATTATTGGGGCGCAAGCATTACCGCCGAAAGGGGAAGGTTACCAAGTGATTCGTATGAATCGCAATCGCTATTATGGCCACCCAAATATGATTCAGTATCTTAAACGTTTGGGACAACGCGCTAAAGCTGCTGGGTTGCCAACGATGTTAGTAGGCGATATTGCCATGCCTGGTGGCGGACGATTTTTAACTGGCCATGCTAGCCATCAGATGGGATTAGATGCAGATATTTGGTTAAGAATGGGTGAAATGTCAGACGCCGATGCGCTGAACTCTGATGGCAAAGGTTTATTAGTTGTGGATAGAAATACACAACGAGTAGATGAGCGAGTGTGGAATAGCAATCATGCGATGTTAATCAAGTTAGCCGCGCAAGATCCAAGCGTAACACGTATTTTTGTTAATCCTGCGATTAAGGTAAAATTATGCCAAACCGCTGGCAATGATCGCGGTTGGCTACACAAAGTTAGACCTTGGTATGGTCACGACTCTCATTTTCATGTTCGTTTAACTTGCCCAGCAGATGCGCCTTATTGTGAAAATCAAGCGCCTGTGCCTGCTGGTGATGGTTGTGGAGACGAATTATATTCTTGGTTTGAACCGCCAAAACCAGGCACTTCAGTGAGTAAACCTAAAGTTACACCACCAGAGCCATTTTTGTGCCAACAAATTTTGAACTCACCGAATCGGAGTGAATGGTTAGAATAGCATTAAGGTAAATCAATATGGATATCGGAATTGATCTTTTAGCAATATTGTTTTGTGTTGGTTTTGTCGCATCCTTTATTGATGCAATTGCTGGCGGTGGTGGATTAATCACCATTCCAGCGTTGCTCATGACAGGTATGCCACCTGCAATGGCGTTAGGTACCAATAAATTGCAAGCTATGGGGGGGGCATTATCCGCAAGCCTTTATTTCTTGCGAAAAAGAGCGGTCAATTTACGCAATATTTGGTTTATTTTGATTTGGGTTTTCTTAGGTTCTGCCCTAGGTACATTATTAATTCAATCAATTGATGTGGCTATTTTCAAAAAAATTCTGCCTTTTTTGATTTTAGCTATTGGTCTGTATTTTTTATTTACCCCTAAATTAGGCGATGAAGATCGAAAACAGCGTTTAAGCTATCTGTTATTTGGTCTTTTAGTTAGCCCATTTTTAGGTTTTTATGATGGCTTCTTTGGCCCAGGAACTGGCTCAATCATGAGTTTAGCCTGTGTTACTTTGCTAGGATTTAATCTCCCGAAAGCGACAGCACATGCAAAAGTGATGAACTTTACGTCTAATCTTGCTTCTTTTGCGCTTTTCTTATTGGGCGGACAAATTCTTTGGAAAGTGGGTTTCGTGATGATGGCAGGGAGCATTTTAGGTGCAAATTTAGGCGCCAAAATGGTGATGACGAAAGGTAAAACTTTGATTCGACCAATGGTTGTTATCATGTCTTTTATGATGACGGCTAAAATGGTTTACGATCAGGGCTGGTTTCATTTTTAATTCGGAAAGCGCGTAAAAGTGCGGTTAAAATTAATTACATTTTATTATGTCGGATAATCAACAAAATTTACGTTTGACGGCGAGAGTGGGTTATGAAGCGCACTTTTCATGGTCGTATTTAAAGCCTCAATATTGGGGAATTTGGCTAGGTATTTTCTTTTTATTGTTGTTAGCATTTGTGCCTTTTCGTCTGCGCGATAAATTGGCGGGAAAATTAGGTGTATGGATTGGACATAAAGCAAAGAAACAGCGTACGCGTGCACAAACTAACTTGCAATATTGTTTCCCTCATTGGACTGAGCAACAACGTAATCAAGTCATTGATAAAATGTTCGAGGTTGTCGCTCAGGTTATGTTTGGTATTGGTGAGATTGCTATCCGTTCAAAGAAACATTTACAAAAACGCAGCGAATTTATCGGTCTTGAACATATTGAACAGGCAAAAGCTGAAGGCAAGAATATTATTCTTATGGTGCCACATGGCTGGGCGATTGATGCGTCTGGTATTATTTTGCACACTCAAGGTATGCCAATGACTTCTATGTATAATCCACACCGTAATCCATTGGTGGATTGGCTTTGGACAATTACACGCCAACGTTTCGGCGGAAAAATGCATGCTCGCCAAAATGGTATTAAACCTTTTTTAAATCATGTCCGTAAAGGTGAAATGGGTTATTACTTACCTGATGAAGATTTTGGTGCGGAGCAAAGCGTATTTGTTGATTTCTTTGGAACTTATAAAGCGACATTGCCGGGATTAAATAAAATGGCAAAACTTTCTAAAGCCGTTGTTATTCCAATGTTTCCTCGTTATAACGCTGAAACTGGCAAATATGAAATGGAAATTCATCCAGCAATGAATTTAAGTGATGAGCCTGAACAATCAGCTCGAGCAATGAACGAAGAAATAGAATCTTTTGTTACGCCAGCGCCAGAACAATATGTTTGGATTTTGCAATTATTGCGTACAAGGAAAGATGGCGAAGATCTTTATGATTAAGAATAGGGGTTTGAAAGTCATATTCTCGAAAATGGATATTCAACAAGGTAAATAAAAATGGAAGAAAAAATTCGGCTGACGCAATACAGCCATGGTGCAGGTTGAGGCTGTAAAATTTCGCCTAAGGTGTTAGGGACAATTTTACATTCAGAACTGGAAAAATTTTATGATCCAAGTTTGCTCGTCGGCAATGAAACCGCAGACGATGCGGCGGTGTATGATCTTGGTAATGGAACTGCAATTATCAGTACCACCGACTTTTTCATGCCGATTGTAGATGATCCTTTTGATTTTGGACGAATTGCCGCAACCAATGCCATTAGTGATATTTTTGCTATGGGCGGTAAGCCGATTATGGGAATCGCTATTTTAGGTTTTCCAACCAATGTATTACCGGCAGAAGTCGCACAGAAAATTGTTGATGGCGGTCGCTTTGCTTGCCATCAAGCGGGGATTGCTTTGGCGGGGGGACATTCCATTGATTCGCCTGAACCTATTTTTGGTTTAGCCGTGACAGGCGTGATTGACACTGAAAAAGTAAAACGTAATGCGTCTGCAAAATTAGGTTGTAAGCTTTATATGACGAAACCGCTTGGTATTGGTATTTTGACGACGGCGGAGAAAAAAGGAAAACTTAAGCCTGAACATCAAGGTTTAGCTACTGCCGCCATGTGCCAAATGAATTCCATTGGCAGTCAATTTTCCCAAGTGGATGGCGTCACCGCAATGACGGATGTCACGGGATTTGGTTTACTTGGTCATTTAATTGAAATCTGTGAAGGTTCAAATTTAAGTGCGGTAGTTTTTGCGGACAAAATTAAAACCTTGGACGGTGTTAAAGATTATATTGCTCAAGGTTGCGTACCCGGTGGAACAGGGCGTAATTTTGAAAGTTATGGGCATAAAGTTGGCGCATTAACGGAAGAACAAAAAGCGATATTGTGTGATCCTCAAACATCAGGCGGTTTGTTAGTGGCAGTTGAGCCTAATAGCATTCAAACGGTCATTGAAATAGCCAAAGATGCGGGTATTGATTTATATGAAGCGGGGGAATTAAAACCTAAATCAGAACTCGATGTCGTCGTAGAAATAGTTTAATAAAAAAGCGTGGAAATTTTAAAATCCACGCTTTTTTATTTTATAGAAGGATTATTTTCCGATAACTTCTAATCCACCCATATATGGACGTAGCACTTCTGGCACGGTGATTGAACCATCCGCATTTTGATAGTTTTCAAGCACAGCAACTAAAGTACGACCAACAGCCAAGCCAGAACCATTTAAGGTGTGCACTAAGCGGGTTTTCTTATCGCCTTTTGCTTTACAACGTGCTTGCATACGGCGAGCTTGGAAATCCCACATATTTGAGCAAGAAGAAATTTCACGATAAGTATTTTGTGCAGGCACCCAAACTTCTAAATCGTAAGTTTTGCAGGAACCAAAGCCCATATCGCCTGTGCAAAGTAGAACTTTACGATACGGAAGATTTAATAATTGCAATACTTTTTCCGCATGACCGGTTAATTCTTCGAGTGCTTCCATTGATTTATCTGGATCAACGATTTGTACCATTTCTACTTTATCAAATTGGTGCATACGAATTAAACCGCGAGTATCACGACCGTAAGAACCCGCTTCTGAACGGAAACATGGCGTATGTGCGGTCATTTTTATTGGTAATTCTGCTTCATCAATAATTACATCACGCACTAAATTAGTGACAGGCACTTCTGCTGTTGGGATTAATGCGTAAGGTTGTTCGCCTTCTAAGGCTAAAGTATGGAATAAATCTTCACCAAATTTTGGTAATTGCCCTGTGCCATAAAGTGTGGCGTGATTTACTAAATAAGGCACATAGGTTTCTAAATAGCCGTGTTGTTCAGTATGAAGATCTAGCATGAATTGCGCTAATGCACGATGCATTTTTGCTATTTGACCTTTCATCACGGCAAAACGCGCACCCGCTAATTTAGCCCCAGCGGCAAAATCTAAGCCATTGGCATCTTCACCTAAAGTGACATGATCTTTCACTTCAAAATCAAATGAGCGTGGAGTACCCCAACGTAAGATTTCTTTATTTTCGGTGTCATCTTTGCCTAATGGTACTTCGTCTGCAGGTAGATTTGGAATGGTTAATGCAATTTTGTTGATTTCCGCAAGTACAGCATCTAATTGTGCTTTTGCTTCAGTCAATTGGTTGCCCATATTGTCCACTTCAGCCAATAATGGTGCGATATCTTCACCACGCGCTTTGGCGGCGCCAATGGCTTTAGAGCGAGTATTACGTTCAGCTTGTAAGTTTTCTGTGGTGACTTGTAAGTTCTTGCGTTGTTCTTCTAATGAGGTGAGTTTTTCTGTATCAAGAATAAAGTTACGTTTTATTTTTAATTTTTCTGCGACTTCCGCTAAATTATTACGGAGTAAATTTGGATCGATCATGGTATTTCCTTACTTTTTTCGTTGAAATGAAAATGGTTTTATTCTATCGCACGTTGTTGAAATAAACCAGTTAAAAGCCTAGTGAAAAGCGAGATTCTGAAAATAAAGAAAAATACACCGCACTTTGTGTTAAAATTTGCGCCGATTTAATCAAATTTTTAGGTGGGTTATGAGAAAATTTATTCTTTCTTTTCTATTTATGATTATTGGTGGTGGGCTTGGTTTTGCTGAGGCTCATTTTCATCCGACAAAATGGCAGGTTAGTGCACAATTTGAAACGCCAAAAATGAGTGAACTAGGTAATTATTTTTCTCTTTTTTCTACATATAGTTTAGTTAGCGGTGATGCGGATGCAGTGGATGCCACAAAGATTGAACGTAAGGCGACAAATTCTGCCTATCATGAATTTACAAAAATTCTGAGTTCTCCCGCTCAATTAATAGCTTTTTTAAATCAATCTGATTTTGTGAAAGCGAGAGCTACAGTTGAAAATCAAACGATTCAGCAGATTGCTTCGCACTTTAAATTTTCCCAAGAAAATAATCTTGATCAATTAACCCTGTCTTCTTTTGATCGTGAAGAAGTGGATCAACTTTTTGTGGAATACATTCGTTATGTGAATAATCAAGCGCGCCAAACATTAAATAATGAATTGATTACAAAATGGAAATCGTTATTTGAACAAGTGAAAAATGCAGCGGACGCTAAAATTGACGTTTCTTGGGAAAACAAATTGAAAATGATGCAATCTGTTCAACCGTTAGATAATAATTTGGTGGCATTTCATTTTGTTCAACAGCCTAATCTTGTGATGTCAGAGAAACCTTATGTTATCTCAACGGGTATTGGTGCTGGTTTTGGAATTATCCTTAGTTTGTTAGCGATGCTGATTTTAGGTGCTGGAAGAAATAAAAAAGCAAAAGAGTAAAGGATTATTTGAGAGAAATAAATTTTGTGATCGTTGTCAAATTTTTAAGATTGTTTTCTGTTTATTTGGGGCGAATGTAGTAAACTGAAACCAGTTAAAACCACTATAGGAGCAATGCTATGTTTCCCGAATACCGAGAATTAATCACCAAACTTAAAAGTAATGATGCTTATTTCGATCGTCTTTTTGAAAAGCATAACGAATTAGATCATGAAATTAAGAATATGCAGGAAAACATTCAGCTCGCCACTCATATGGAAATTGAGGCTTTGAAAAAAGAAAAATTACGGATTAAAGATGAGCTTTATGAATACCTTAAGAAAAAATCACAAGAATAGTACAAAAACCGGCTTAGGCCGGTTTTTTGTTGAACTATTTTAGTGTCACACCACAGGTTTTTGTCGATAAAACAATAATCCAGGCAAAGCTAATCCAAATACTATTGCTCCTAGGATAAAACTGGTATTAATAAAGGAGCTAATCATTTGTTCAAATAAAGCATCAGAAAAGCCGAAATGATGAATTTGTACCATTGAAATCATTGCTTTATAGGCATGAACACCGGGGATCATCGGGATAATTGCGGCAACTGTGAAGGCTTTGGGGTGGGCTAAATAACGATGGGAAAGATGCACGCCTAAAAAACCAATTACGCAAGTGGCAAAGAAAGTGGCAAATACAATAGGCATATTAATATGCAGTAATAATGTGCGTGTCACATGCCCAAGTGCGGCTAAAATTGCACAATATTTTAAGGCCTTGGGCGGTACATTAAATACTAAAGCAAAGCCCACAGCTGGAATTGCGGCAAATAACATATCATCGAGTAATTTCAATATAAATATTGTTATATCTAATAACATTTTAATGCCCCCAAGTTGTAATATGTAATACGCTTAAAGCGAATACAATGCCAAGACATGCGCCAAAAGTGAGAACTGTCGCAATCGTCCAACGGCCTAATCCCATATTGACGTAACCTTTTAATATATCTGCCAAAGAATTAATCAGCGGAAACCCCGGCACCAGTAATAACACACTAGACGCTAAAGCAATTTGAGGATCGTTGCCTAAGTTATATTTTAAGCTCACGCCGGAAATCAGCGAGGCGACACAAGAGGTGATGGAAAAGACAATTAGAGGATTATAGTGCCGTTTAGAAAATTCTTGTCGCACAAACATTGCAATGGCTGCAGCCACAAAGGTGATGCCACAAATCACCCAGTCTCCGCCAGATAAATGGGCGAATGCTGCACAAGATAAGCCTATCATGAATACCACTAACCATCGGTTATATTTTAGCGGTTTTAATTGATCCAGTTTTCTTTGTGCGCTTTCTAAGTCATACAAATGATGTTCAACGGCAATCACAATGCGCTGAACATCAGTAACCATTTGCATATTAATGCCTTTATCCGTATTTTTTCGTGCGGTGGTGATGCAATGATTAT
This sequence comes from Haemophilus sp. SZY H8, assembly GCF_018829755.1. Classification (NCBI taxonomy): domain Bacteria; kingdom Pseudomonadati; phylum Pseudomonadota; class Gammaproteobacteria; order Pasteurellales; family Pasteurellaceae; genus Haemophilus; species Haemophilus sp. SZY H8. The sequence goes on along the minus strand of NZ_JAHKJY010000001.1, from coordinate 439,353 downwards.
CAGATAAGGTCGTCAGCACCACTGCATTTGCCGTAAGCGCACATTCTACGCTTTCTACGCCAAGTGCTATGCCTAAACGCTGCGCCATTTGCACCACCACGGTACTTTCTGCCCCATGTTGTAACAAGAGCAGTGCCGTTTGTACGCACACGCGAGTCACCGCCCGTTGATATTCGTGTTCCATATCTTTCTTTTTCTATTAAGATATACCTATAAATAATTATAAAAATGTTTTCTAAAAAATGCGCAAAAAAAGAACCGCACTTATGATCTAAGTCAAAAGTGCGGTTCAATTTGTTTGAGTTTTTATTATTAAAGTTTGACGACTTTCGCTTGTTTAATCATATTATCGCCCACTTCAAGAATGGTAATTTGCAAGCCATCAATTTCGCAAACTGTTCCTTCATCGGGAATTTCTTCTAAGTGTTCTAGGATTAAACCATTAAACGTGCGGGCATCTTCAGTATCCAATTCCCAGTTAAACATTTTGTTGAGATCGCGTAGGTTGGCAGAGCCATCAATAATCATGGAACCGTCGGATTGTTGCGTTACTTCCTCGTCAATGCTTGGGGCGGTGGAAGTGGTAAAATCACCAACGATTTCTTCCAAAATATCTTCCAAAGTTACAAGCCCTTTAATATCGCCGTATTCATCCACCACTAAGCCAATGCGCTCTTTATTTGCACGGAAATTCGCAAGTTGAGTTTTTAATGGCGTGCTTTCAGGAATGAAATACACTTCATCAGCGGCACGAATTAAGGTTTCTTTGGTAAATTCATTTTTTTCAAGCAGTAAGCGGAATGCTTCACGCACGCGCAAAATACCAAGCACTTGTTCATCAAGGCTGCCTTTGTAGAGCACAACGCGGTTATGTGCTGCGTGATTGAGTTGGCGCATAATGGCTTTCCAGTCATCATCAATATCAATGCCGCCAATTTCGTTGCGCGGAACCATAATGTCATCAACGGTGACAGTTTCCATATCTAAAATAGAAAGCAACATTTGTGGATGTTGTTCATCAGGTGTCGCTTCACCCGCTTCTGATACGATACTACGAAGTTCCTCACGGCTAATTACTTGTTTTTGCATATCGGGTTTTAATCCCACCAAATGCATTAATGATTTGGTAAAAATATTCATCAGCCAAACTAACGGATAGAAGATTTTAAGTAATACCGTCAAAATGTGGCTGGAAACAAAACCGACTTTTTCCGCGTGCATTGCAGCCACCGTTTTGGGGAAAATTTCAGAAAATACAAGCATCACGAAAGTGAGCAAACCTGTTGCAATCGCCACGCCCGCATCACCGTATAAACGCATACCAATCATGGTCGCAATCGCTGATGCGCTGATATTCACAAGGTTATTAAAAATAAGAATAAAGCTTAACAAGGTATCTGGCTTTTCTAACAGTTTTTCTGCCTTTTGTGCGCCTTTATTGCCTTGTTCGGATAGAAAACGAAGACGATATTTATTGAGAGAGAGTAGTCCGGTTTCTGAGCCAGAAAAATATGCAGATAACACTAAACAGATAATGAGAATAATAAATAAAGTACTAAGGGGAATACTGTCCAAGGGAAAATCCTTTTGTTCGTTAATCACATCATAGGGCGTAATTTATTGAAGCATAAATTAGTCTAGCTAATTAAGTTTATGTAATAAGTTATGCCCTATGGAATAATAAAGGCGAATTTGAATTCGCCCTTATTTTTAAATCAGCCGACTGCCAAAATAAGCAATCGTGAGTAAGATAATACCTGAAATTGCATAAATTATCATCCTTTTTCCATGCCATCCTTTTTTCCAATGACCAAAAAGTGCGATGCCAAAGACTATCCAAGCAAAAAATGAAAATAGTGCTTTGTGAATATTTTCCGCAGTTAATGCATTGATAGAATGATAAATACCTGAAATTAATGTCAGTGTTAATAATAATTCACCAAAAGCAAATACCCTTGCAAAATGACGTTCTACGGTCATTAAAGAAGGTATAATCGGAGAAAAGTTGGTTTTTTTGGCTTTTAATGAACGATCAATCCAATTGAGTTGGATTGCATAAAGCATGGCAATAAAGCATACGGCATAAGTAAATATTGATAAGCCTATATGAAATAACATCGCAGAATCTTGATTGAGTAATTGAATAAAATGACTTGGTATAAATGTTGCCAAAATTAAGTTAAAAATTGAAAAGGCAAAGACGATAGGTAAAACGAACCAGATAGAATTCACTGATAAAATAGCAAATACTGCAAGGGCAGAGATGCTAACACTCATTAATGAACTAATTTGAATTAATGTGAATGTATGCTCTTCAGCTAATTCCTTCAAGGAAGGGAAAAGCGTAATACCGTGTAATGCTATCGCAAAAAGTGAGGTAAAAAACAACGGTGTTTTTTTCGGAGAATGTTGTGTGTTTTCTACGGACGTAAGTAAAGGAGCGATCATCAACACACTAATTAGATAAAATAAAATCGAAAAAATAGCAAACCACATAATTTCTTTTCTCTGTTTGGGAATGGTTCGTATTTTATCGTTCTCACACACAATTCGCTATAAATTTATTTGAAATGATGAAAAACGCCTAAATTTCGGTATAATCAAGGCAATTTTTTTAGAAAAAAACAGGATTACGAGTTATGTTTGATAATTTATCGGATCGCCTTTCTAAAACTTTACGCAATATCACGGGAAAAGGCCGTTTAACGGAAGATAATATTAAAGAAACCTTACGCGAAGTGCGTATGGCATTACTTGAAGCAGATGTTGCTTTACCTGTGGTGCGTGAATTTATCGCAAAAGTAAAAGAACGCGCGCTTGGGGAAGAAGTCAATAAAAGCTTAACGCCGGGGCAAGAGTTCTTAAAAATCGTTCAGCGTGAGCTTGAAAAAGCCATGGGTGAAGCGAATGAGAGTTTAAACCTAGCAACTCAACCACCAGCGGTTATCTTAATGGCGGGTTTACAAGGTGCGGGTAAAACCACCAGCGTGGGTAAATTAGCAAAATTCTTGCGTGAACGCCATAAAAAGAAAGTGTTAGTAGTTTCTGCCGACGTATATCGCCCAGCTGCGATTAAGCAGCTTGAAACTTTGGCTCAGTCCGTTGGCGTGGATTTTTTCCCATCGGATGTTAAACAAAACCCAGTTGATATTGCTAAATCGGCACTTGCTGATGCAAAACTGAAATTCTACGATGTATTGATTGTGGATACGGCAGGGCGTTTGCACGTTGATACAGAAATGATGGATGAAATCAAGCAAGTCCATGCAGCGTTAAATCCAATCGAAACCCTTTTCACCGTAGATGCGATGACTGGTCAAGATGCAGCCAATACGGCAAAAGCCTTTAATGAAGCATTGCTGCTTACAGGTGTTATTTTGACAAAAGTGGACGGTGATGCACGCGGTGGTGCGGCGTTATCAATTCGTCAAATCACTGGTAAACCAATCAAATTCTTGGGTGTGGGTGAGAAAACAGAAGCGCTTGAGCCGTTCCATCCAGACCGTATCGCTTCCCGTATTTTGGGTATGGGCGATGTGCTTTCACTGATTGAAGATCTTGAACGTTCTGTTGACCGTGAAAAAGCAGAAAAAATGGCGCAGAAATTCAAGAAAGGCGATGATTTCACTTTAGATGATTTCAGAGAACAGCTTATCGAGATGAAAAAAATGGGTGGCATGATGTCTATGCTTGAGAAATTACCCGGTGCAAAAAATTTGCCTGATCACGTTAAAAATCAAGTGGATGACAAAATGTTTGTCAAAATGGAAGCGATCATTAACTCTATGACCTTAAAAGAACGTGCCAACCCAGATATTATCAAAGGATCTCGCCGTCGTCGTATTGCATTAGGTTCTGGCACTCAAGTGCAAGATGTCAATAAATTACTTAAACAATTCGATGAAATGCAACGTATGATGAAGAAAATGCGTAAAGGTGGCATGGCTAAAATGATGCGTGGAATGCAAGGCTTAATGGGCGGAGGCTTGGGCGGTCTTGGTGGTTTAGGCGGAATGTTTAAACGATAATTTCATAAGATCAAAGTGCGGTTAAAAAAGAAATATTTTTAATCGCACTTTGTTTTGGGCAAAATATTAGCCTAAGTGTCATTTATAAGTGAATTTTAGTTGAAATAATACCCGGTACTTAGTATGGGAATTTTCTTTACTTCATTCTATACTCATTACACATTTCAACTTTTTCTATAAAAATTCAACATGAATAATAATCCATTCCAAGTTAACTGGTCATCTAAGGGACATACATTATGTTTGGGACATTGGGAAATTAAATATCTTGGTTTACCCGTCGTGTTACCTCGAGAGCGCCAAGATAAAGATATGGGAACAGAAAATATTTATAATTTTATGGATCCTGAAGATGAGCTTTATCGCGAGGGATTGGGTGAGGATGATTGGATTGTTGAAAATATTGAATGGCTTTCTGATGTATTTATTGAGCATAATATTCCTTTAGAGGAAAATATAATGAGAGCATTTTATCAAGCAGTAAATCAGGCCGATTGGCGCTGCGGGAGCTGTGGAGGGTGTATTTAACTTTGAGAGTATCAATCTGTTTTATTCTTTTAATGTAAATAGTGTTATTAATAAATGTGATAAAAGTCACAAATTTTAAAAAAACTCTTAAATTCAATTTTTGATTTCTATCAATTTGACATAGAATACGGCCGCTAATTTAGAGTATATCTAAATATTATTACCCATCTTTTGAGGAGTATTTCTATGTTGTGGTTTTTCTTTTGTGTAGCCATTCTTATTCTTGGTTACTTTATTTATGGAAAAATTATCGAAAAAATCTTTGTCATTAATCCAAAACGTCAAACACCAGCCTATCAAATAAATGATGGTGTGGATTATATGCCAATGTCAAAAACTAAGATTTGGTTAATTCAATTGTTGAATATTGCTGGTACTGGCCCAATTTTTGGCCCTATTCTTGGTGCATTATACGGACCTGTCGCGATGTTATGGATTGTACTAGGCTGTATTTTTGCTGGGGCAGTACATGATTATTTCTGCGGTATGTTGAGTATCCGTCATGGTGGTGCAACAATGCCATATTTAGCCGGTAAATTCTTAGGTCGCCCTGTAAAAGTATTTATTAACACATTAGCGCTTGTACTTTTATTATTAGTAGGTGTTGTGTTTGTATCAAGCCCAGCTCAATTAATGGGTACGATTACCATGGACTTATTGGGCGCATCTCAAGGAGCGTTACAATTAGGTGATGCTGAAGCTGTTCATCATGCAGTTGAAGCCGGTGGTATCAAAGTATGGGGAATGGATAAAGCAACTGTTGTTGCAGTTTGGACGATTATTATCTTTGCTTACTATATTCTTGCGACTTTATTACCGATCGATAAAATTATCGGTCGAATCTATCCGCTTTTTGGCGCATTATTGCTATTTATGTCTGTGGGTATGGTGTATGGCTTAGTTTCTGCACACTTTAGTGCTGTTGATCCTATTGAGTTCTTCCGTACTATCAATGCAGATGGTCAAGGTTTAACTTTAGAGAAATTCACACAAAACTTCCAAGTGAAGGGTGATGTTCCAATTTGGCCATTGTTGTTCTTAACTATTTCTTGTGGTGCATTATCTGGTTTCCACGCAACTCAAACTCCTTTAATGGCGCGTTGTGCTGAAAATGAAAAAGAAGGTCGTTTTATCTTTTACGGTGCAATGATTGCTGAAGGTGTAATTGCGCTAATCTGGTGTATGGTTGGTCTCGCATTCTATGAAAATCCACAAGCATTACAAGATGCAATTTCTGCAGGATCACCATCTAAAGTTGTATATGACAGTTCATTACATTTCTTAGGTTTTGTTGGTGGTATTTTTGCTGTGTTAGGTGTGGTTGTTTTACCTATCACTTCTGGTGATACCGCATTCCGTGCTGCTCGTTTACAATTAGCGGAAATTTTCCATATTGACCAACGTTCATTATCTAAACGCTTATTAATTGCTGTACCACTATTCGTATTAGGCTATTTTGTTTCAACCATTGACTTTAGCGTATTATGGCGTTATTTCACTTGGGCAAACCAAATGACAGCAATGGTAATGTTATGGACAGCAGCTGCATATTTATATCGTTATCATAAATTCCATTGGGTTGCTTCTATTCCTGCTTGGTTTATTACCACAGTGTGTGCAACTTATTTATATTACAATCCAATTGGTTTCCACTTAGATTATCAATTGTCAGTATATTTAGGTTTGGCAACAACAGTAGTATGTATCATATTATTCTTTACGTTACTTAAACCATTCGGTGATCGTGACGAAGAAGCTTATGTGAATAATTAATTAAGAACATCTGGTTGAAAAAAGCCGTTTGGGATATTTTCTCAAACGGCTTTTTATTTTGATAAAAAATAGGGTTATATCAGGGATAATCGCTTGCAACTTAAGCAAACAAATTATAAACTTACGTAGATGTGGAGAAAAGTGGTGTTTTGTGGAGATTTTTAGAAAAATTTCTCAAAATAAGTTTAATTTTGAAGGCGTAATATGTTTCGTGGTGCAACAGCGGTTAATTTAGATTCTAAGGGACGCGTAGCGATCCCAACCCGCTATCGCTCTGAAATTCTTGAAAAGAACCAAGGGCAAATGGTTTGTACCGTCGATATTCGCCAACCTTGTCTTTTACTTTATCCCCTTGATGAATGGGAAAAAATCGAACAAAAACTTCTCGAACTTTCTAATTTTGATCCTACCCAACGCCGTTTGCAACGAGTAATGCTTGGTCATGCCACTGAATGTGAGATGGATGCTCAGGGCCGTATTTTGCTTAGTGGACCATTACGCCAACATGCAAAATTAGAAAAAGGTTTAATGTTAGTAGGACAACTTAATAAATTTGAAATTTGGAGTGCTGTAGAATGGCATGCTCAAATTGAAGAAGATATGGAAATTGGTTCAAGTGCAGACTTTGCGTCTGAGGCTCTGAAAGATTTCTCATTATAGAAAATGATTCACCGTTTTTTACTTTTATATTGTATTTATGGATACCGAAAATTCCTTTTCTTCACCTGAACATATCACAGTTTTACTTCACGAAGCCGTGAATGGCTTGGCATTGAAGGAAAATGGAATTTATATTGACGGTACTTTTGGCCGTGGTGGACATTCTCGCTTAATCCTTTCTAAATTATCCCCAAATGGTCGTCTTATTGGCGTTGACCGCGATCCTAGAGCCATTGCTGAAGCTCAAAAAATTCAAGACCCACGTTTTCAGATTGAACATAACAGCTTTTCTCATATTCCTGAAATTTGTGAAAAATTAAATTTGGTTGGCAAAATTGATGGTATTTTGCTTGATCTTGGCGTGTCATCTCCCCAGCTTGATGAAGCAGAACGTGGTTTTAGTTTTATGAAAGATGGCCCACTTGATATGCGTATGGACACGACTCAAGGTTTATCAGCAGCAGAATGGTTAAAACAAGTATCGGTTGAGGATTTAACTTGGGTTTTGAAAACTTTTGGCGAGGAGCGTTTTGCTAAACGTATTGCCACTGCTATTGTTGATTACAACAAAAGTGCGGCCAAAAATGGCACAGAATTTTTATCACGTACTAGTCAATTAGCTGAGCTTATTTCACAAGCGGTACCTTTTAAAGATAAACATAAACATCCTGCGACTCGTAGTTTCCAGGCCATTCGTATTTTCATCAATTCAGAACTAGACGAATTGGAAAGTGTACTCAATTCTGCTTTAGACATGTTAGCGCCAGAAGGGCGTTTATCAATTATTAGTTTCCATTCTTTGGAAGATAGAATGGTGAAACATTTTATGAAAAAACAAAGTAAAGGTGAGGATATCCCTAAAGGTTTACCATTGCGAGAAGACCAAATTCAACGTAATCAGAAATTAAAACTAATTGGTAAAGCAATTCAACCAAGTGAGGCGGAAATTCAAGCAAATCCTCGTTCAAGAAGTGCAGTATTGCGTGTAGCGGAGAGAATTTAGTGATGTCTGAAAATAATAAACCTCGTTATCCGTTACAGCAGATTTTAGTTGAAGATTTATTTTCTTCAAATAAGTTAATTGTTTTCTTATTAATAGCAATTTTGGTATCCGCAATGGGCGCTATTTGGGTGACGCATAAAACACGTCAGTTAATTTCTGAAAATGGTGCACTTATTTTACAACGGCAAGCGCTTGAAAATGAATATCGAAATTTACAGGTGCAGGAAGCGACTGAAGGGGATAGCACAAGAGTAGAATCTATTGCTGTAGGTACTTTAAAAATGAAACCTTTAACGACAGAACAAGAAGTTGAGATTAGAGAATAATAGGTAAAAAGATGGTTAAATTCAATTCTTCTCGTAAATCAAATAAGTCTAAAAAAACAATTAGAAAATTAACCGCACCTGAAGCCGTGAAACATAACAAACCGAAAATGGTGTTTGATAAATGTTTTATGCGTGGACGTTATATTATTTCGGTATTTTTTGTTTTTCTTGGTTTGTGTGCATTGGTAGCTCGTGCTGGTTATGTCCAATCTATTAATGCTGATACCTTATCTGGCGAGGCAGATAAACGCTCGTTACGTAAAGATGAAATTCTTTCAGTGCGTGGTTCAATTTTAGATCGTAATGGGCAATTATTATCAGTAAGTGTCCCGATGAGTGCAATAGTAGCTGATCCCAAAACGATGTTAAAAGAAGATGCTTTAGCGGATAAAGAGCGTATTAATGCATTAGCACAAGAGATAGGAATGAGTAGCAATGACTTGATTAAAAAAATTGAGAAAAATTCAAAATCAGGTTATTTGTATTTGGCTCGTCAAGTAGAGTCAAATAAAGCAGATTATATTAAAAAATTAAACGTTAAAGGCGTTTTCTTAGAAACTGAACATCGTCGTTTTTATCCACGTGTAGAAGAAGCTGCACATTTAGTTGGTTATACTGATATTGATGGGAATGGTATAGAAGGGATAGAGAAAAGTTTTAATACCATGCTTGTGGGGAAAGATGGTTCACGCACAGTACGTAAAGATAAGCGAGGTAACATTGTTGAACACATTTCTGATGAAAAAAAATATGATGCGCAAGATGTTACGTTAAGTATTGATGAAAAATTACAATCTATGGTGTATCGTGAAATTAAAAAAGCGGTATCAGAAAATAATGCTGAATCAGGTACAGCTGTATTAGTTGATGTTCGTACAGGAGAAGTATTAGCCATGGCTACTGCGCCATCCTATAACCCGAATAATCGTGTTGGCGTTAAATCAGAATTAATGCGTAATCGTGCTATTACGGATACCTTTGAGCCGGGTTCTACTGTAAAGCCTTTAGTTGTGTTAACTGCACTTCAACGTGGTGTAGTTCGTCGTGATGAAGTTATTAATACGGGGTCTTTTACAGTAAGTGGAAAAGAAATTGTAGACGTAGCACCACGTGCGCAACAAACATTAGATGAAATATTAATTAATTCAAGTAACCGTGGTGTAAGTCGCCTTGCGTTACGTATGCCCCCAAGTGCCTTGATGGAAACCTATCAAAATGCAGGTTTAGGTAAGTCGACAGATTTGGGATTGATTGGTGAACAGGCTGGGATTTTAAATGCCAATCGTAAACGTTGGGCGGATATTGAACGTGCAACGGTTTCTTATGGTTATGGTATTACTGCAACACCACTCCAAATAGCTAGAGCTTATGCAACGCTTGGTAGCTTCGGTATTTATCGTCCACTCTCTATTACAAAAGTTGATCCACCTGTAATAGGGAAACGAGTTTTTTCTGAAAAAATCACGAAGGATATTGTCGGTATTTTAGAAAAAGTAGCGATTAAAAATAAGCGAGCGATGGTTGAAGGATATCGTGTTGGTGTAAAAACGGGTACAGCACGTAAATTAGAGAATGGTCATTATGTGAATAAATACGTTGCATTCACAGCGGGGATTGCACCAATTAGTGATCCACGTTATGCCTTAGTCATTTTGATTAACGATCCAAAAGCTGGGGAATATTATGGTGGTGCGGTTTCAGCTCCTGTGTTCTCTAGTATTATGGGTTATGCATTACGTGCTAACGGAATTCCACAAGATGCGGAACCAACAGAAAAAACAATGAAAAGTGCGAAACGCATTGTATATGTTGGTGAGCGTAAGAATGAAAAAATGAATTAAGGAAAAATAATGAAAAAACTCACCGCACTTTTTGATTTACCTGAATTAAAGGATGAGATAGAACTCCATAATATGGTATTGGATAGCCGTAAAGTTAAAACAGGGGATCTTTTTGTAGCAATAAAAGGACATCAAGTCGATGGAAATCAATTTATTGATTCGGCTATTCACTTTGGTGCAAGTGCGGTGCTTTCTGAGACGGAATTATCTAGCGAGCATTTAACAGTAATATTTATTGGGAATGTGCCAGTAGTTAAGTTTTATCAACTTGCACGCCATCTTTCGTTGTTGGCAGATATTTTTTATGATTCGCCTTCTAAGAAATTAACGCTTGTTGGCGTAACTGGGACAAATGGCAAGACTACTATTTCTCAATTATCAGCACAATGGGCGGAGCTATTAGGCCATCGTGCGGCAGTAATGGGAACAATTGGTAATGGACTTTTAGGTGCCGTAGTTGAGGCTAAGAATACGACAGGGTCTGCGGTAGAACTTCAGTCTTCCCTTGCCAAATTTAGACAAGATGGAGCCGATTTCGCTGCAATTGAGGTTTCATCACATGGTTTAGCCCAATATCGAGTAGAAGCATTACATTTTAAGGCCGCTATTTTTACAAATCTAACTCGTGATCATCTTGATTATCATCAAACAATGGAAAATTATGCTTCCGCTAAAAAACGCTTATTCACCGAATTAGATACGCAAATTAAAGTGATTAATGTGGATGATGAGATTGGCTGCCAATGGTTAAGTGAATTGCCTGATGCGATTGCAGTTAGTACAAGCACCGATTTCCAAGCAAACTCACATCAATGGATGAAGGCAACAAATATCCACTATCATGCTCAAGGCGCAGAGATTACTTTTGAATCTAGCTGGGGTAATGGCGTATTGCATAGTCCATTAATCGGTGCTTTCAATGTAAGCAATTTGTTATTAGTGATGACCACGTTATTATCATTTGGTTACCCATTGGAAAATTTACTCGCTACGGCGAAATCTTTGAAAGGAGTATGTGGAAGAATGGAAATGATTCAGTATCCAAACAAGCCAACGGTCATCGTTGATTATGCTCACACCCCTGATGCATTAGAGAAGGCATTACTTGCAGCACGGGAGCACTGTCAAGGTGAATTATGGTGCATTTTTGGCTGTGGCGGTGATCGCGATCGAGGTAAACGTCCATTAATGGCAAAAGTGGCAGAACAATTTGCTGATAAAGTTATCGTGACAAAAGATAACCCGCGATCAGAGCCTTATAAACAAATTGAGGATGATATTGTTTCTGGTTTTATTAATATGGATAAAGTGGGTATTATTCCTGATAGAGAACAAGCTATCCAATTTGCAATTGAAAGTACTATTGAAAATGATGTAATTTTAATTGCGGGTAAAGGTCATGAGCATTATCAAATTATTGGTAATGAAGTGATTTCATTTTCTGATCAAGATGTAGCACATGATTTTTTAAAGTAAAATAATAACAATTAAATTATGATTAAACTCTCTACTGAACAATTAGCACAGATTCTTCAAGCTAAATTAATTGGCGATAAAAATGTGCAAGTTGAAGAAATTAATACAGATACCCGAAAAAGTGTATCAAATAGTTTATTTTTTGCGTTGAAAGGCGAAAAGTTTGATGCTCACCAATATCTTGAACAAGCGGTAGTACAAGGTGCGGTAGCCGTTGTTGTTCAGCAAGAAAATTCTTCCATTTCTGTTCCACAACTGGTGGTTAAGGATACTCGAATTGCTTTGGGCGAACTTGCAAAATGGTTACGTGAGAAAATTAATCCGCGTACTGTCGCGATGACAGGGTCTTCTGGTAAAACTACGGTAAAAGAAATGACGGCGAGTATTTTGCAACATACTGCTGGTGATTCGGAAGCAATACTTTTTACCAATGGTAATTTTAATAATGATATTGGTGTGCCTTTAACCCTTCTTCGCTTAACAGAAAAACATCGTTTCGCTGTGATCGAACTTGGTGCAAATCATCAAGGTGAAATTGATTACACCACAAAATTAGCTCAACCTGATGCCGCATTGATTAATAATATTGCGCCTGCGCATTTAGAGGGCTTTGGTTCTTTAGAGGGCGTTGCACAAGCTAAAGGTGAGATTTATCGTGGTTTAACATCGAATGGCGTGGCGATTATTAATGCAGAACATAACCATTTAGATTTTTGGCAAAAAGAAATCGGTGAACATGAAATTCAATATTTCAACGGTAAAGATTATTCTGCAAAAAATATTCATCATACTGCTCAAGGCTCCACTTTTACACTTATTTCCCCACAAGGTGAAATGGAGATTAACTTACCTTACCTTGGTGAACATAATGTAAAAAATGCCTTGGCTGCTACCGCACTTGCGATGAATGTCGGTGCAACCCTTACGGATGTAAAAGCTGGATTAGAACAACGTTCACAAGTGAAAGGACGTTTATTCCCAATTCAAGTAACGCCTAATTTATTGTTATTAGATGATACTTATAACGCAAATAAAGATTCTCTGTGTGCTGCCATTGATGTCCTAAAAAGTTATGAAGCTTTCCGTATTTTGTGTGTCGGTGATATGAAAGAGTTGGGGGAAAACTCTCTCGCTATTCACCGTGAAGTAGGACAACATGCCAACTCGGCAAATTTAAATTTAGTTTGTTCTTATGGCAACGAAAGTGCGGTTATTTCTGAGGCTGTTTCGGGTAAGCATTTTACTGATAAGGTGGAAATGGTTGATTTTCTTGTGCCATTGATTGAAACACAATTACAACAAAATAACAAAGTCGTGGTGCTAGGAAAAGGCTCGCGCTCAATGAAAATGGAAGATGTGATTTATTCATTAAAGGATAAAATTAAATGTTAGTCTGGCTTGCTGAATATCTTATTCGTTATGAAACCGCATTTAATGCGATTTCTTATATTACCGTCCGTGCAATTCTTGCATTATTAACCGCACTTTTTATCTCACTTTGGATTGGTCCAAAAGTGATCAAACGTTTACAGATCTTAAAGTTTGGCCAAGAAGTGCGAAATGATGGTCCTGAAAGTCACTTTGCAAAAAAAGGCACCCCCACTATGGGCGGAGTGATGATTTTATTCTCTATTGGCGTAAGTACGTTATTATGGGCAAATCTTGCTAATCCTTATATTTGGGTTTGCTTATTTGTATTATTTGGATATGGTGCAATTGGTTTTGTGGATGATTTCCGTAAAATTACCCGTAAAAACACGGATGGTTTGATTGCGCGTTGGAAATATTTTTGGATGTCTGTTGTGGCATTAGTGGCAATCCTTTGGCTTTATTGGCTTGGCCACGACACTGATGCCACCCGTTTAGTGATTCCATTCTTTAAAGACATTATGCCTCAATTAGGTTTGTTCTATATTGTGTTGTCTTACTTTGTGATTGTTGGAACCGGTAATGCGGTGAATTTAACAGATGGTTTGGATGGATTGGCGATAATGCCAACCGCGCTTGTCGCAGGTGCGTTTGCGTTAATTGCATGGGCGACGGGTAACGTGAATTTCGCAGAATACTTGCACATCCCATACATTAAATATAGTTCTGAGGTGGTTGTATTTTGTACAGCCATTGTTGGTGCAGGGCTAGGATTCTTATGGTTCAATACTTATCCAGCACAAGTCTTTATGGGCGATGTAGGTTCCCTTGCATTAGGCGGCGCGCTTGGTGTCGTGGCAATCCTAGTTCGTCAGGAATTTTTGCTTGTGATAATGGGCGGGGTGTTTGTTGTTGAAGCGCTCTCTGTTATTTTGCAAGTGGGATCTTATAAGTTACGCAAACAACGCATTTTTAGAATGGCACCGATTCACCATCATTTTGAATTGAAGGGATGGCCAGAGCCAAGAGTCATTATTCGGTTTTGGATTATTTCCTTAATGTTGGTGTTGATGGGATTGGTAACCTTGAAGTTACGTTAATAAATATAGCTAGGTTCGCTCTTTCAGTTTTTGAAAGGGCGACCTTTTTACGTTAGTAAAGGAAATTTATATTTCCATCCATAATATAATTTTAGAATTTATAGCAATTAAGAAGAAAGAAAATGAACGCCTATCAAAACAAAAATATTACTATCATCGGGCTTGGCAAAACAGGTCTTTCTTGCGTGGATTATCTCTTATCCCAACAGGCTAATATTCGAGTGATTGATACCCGAAAAAATCCTACTGGTGTTGATAAACTTCCTCAAAATATCCCTCTTCATACTGGTAGTTTAAATCAGGAATGGTTACTGGAAAGCGATATGATCGTTATCAGCCCAGGGCTTGCGGTAAAAACACCTGAAATTCAAACCGCACTTAAAGCTGGCGTAGAAGTAATTGGTGATATTGAATTATTCTGCCGTGCGGCGACGAAGCCAATTGTCGGGATTACCGGTTCAAATGGAAAAAGTACTGTGACTACCTTGGTTTATGAAATGGCGAAAGCTGCTGGTGTGAAAGTTGGTATGGGGGGAAATATTGGGATTCCCGCTTTGTCATTGTTGAATGAAGATTGTGAACTTTATGTATTAGAGCTGTCTAGTTTTCAGCTTGAAACAACTTACAGCTTAAAATCTGCGGCTGCAACTGTCTTAAACGTGACTGAAGATCATATGGATCGTTATGTGGATTTAGAAGATTATCGCCAAGCAAAATTACGCATTTATCATAATGCTGAGGTCGGCGTTTTGAATAATGAGGATAAGCTGACTTTTGGTGAAGATGAAAATCAAGCGAAACAAACCATTTCTTTTGCGGAAAAGTCAGCAGATTATTGGCTAAAAACGGAAAACGGCAAGCAATACTTAATGGCAAAAGATGAAGTAATTTTGCCTTGTGAAGAAGCAACATTAGTCGGTCGCCATAATTATATGAATATTTTGGCGGCAACGGCATTGGCACAAGCTGTTGGTATTAATTTAGATTCAATTCGTACCGCACTTCGTCATTTCAAAGGGCTAGACCATCGTTTTCAATTAGCGTATCAGGCTAATGGCATTCGTTGGATTAATGATTCTAAAGCAACAAATGTGGGGAGTACAGTTGCCGCATTAGCTGGCCTTTATGTGGAAGGCAAATTGCATTTGTTGTTAGGCGGTGATGGAAAAGGAGCTGATTTTTCAGAATTAGCTGAATTAATTAATCAACCACACATTATTTGTTATTGTTTTGGTCGAGATGGTTCACAATTAGCGAAACTTTCTCCACAAAGTCACTTATTTGAAACAATGGGGCAGGCAATTGAATTTTTACGCCCTATATTGTGTGTAGGTGATATGGTATTATTGTCTCCTGCTTGTGCAAGTTTAGATCAGTTTACCTCTTTTGAAAAACGTGGTGAAGAATTTACACGTTTGGCTCAACTTAATAACGTATAGAATATATGGAATTATTACAAAAGCTCAAAAAAAATTACGATGAGTGGACTCGTATTACCCCACAAGGACTATTATATGATCGTGCTCTATTCTGGCTATTTGTAATTTTGCTTTTGATTGGTCTTATTGCAGTGACATCCGCTTCCATTCCTTATAGCTCAAGACTATTCAATGATCCGTTTTACTTTGCCAAACGTGATGCACTCTATGTCTGCTTATCTTTAGCAACTTGCTACAGCATGTTGTATTTACCTTCTGAAAGGTTAGAAAGATGGCATGCAAAAATTTTCTGGGTTGCGGTAGTATTGCTCGTAGCTGTGTTATTTATTGGCACTTCGGTAAACGGTGCTAAACGTTGGATTTCTTTAGGTATTTTGAATTTTCAGCCTGCAGAATTTGCAAAATTAGCCCTAACTTGTTTTTTAGCAAGCTATTTTACTCGTCGTTATGATGAAGTACGTGGTCGTAAATTTAGTGCGGTGAAGCCATTTATTGTTATGGGTGTAATGGGGATGTTCCTGTTGGTTCAGCCAGATATGGGAAGTACCGTGGTGCTCTTTGTAATAACTTTCTGTATGCTATTTATTGTTGGCGCACACTTTTTTCAATTTGTTTTATTAGTGGCTACAGGGGGGGTACTAGGTGCATGGTTGATTATTTCAGCATCTTATCGTTTGAAACGATTTACAGGTTTTTTAGATCCTTTTAAAGATCCATACGGTACAGGTTTCCAATTAACTAATTCTCTTATGGCATTTGGTCGAGGTGAGATTACTGGTGAGGGACTGGGTAATTCAATTCAAAAACTAGATTATTTACCCGAAGCGCATACAGACTTTATCATGGCGATTATTGGCGAAGAGTTTGGCTTGATTGGTATTATTATTGTTGTCACTTTATTGGGATTACTTATATTTCGCGCTTTGAAAATTGGTAAAGAGTCTTTGATATTAGAGCAACGTTTTCGAGGTTTTTTTGCATTAGGAATTGGCTTTTGGATTTTTTTCCAAGGATTTGTCAATTTAGGTATGGCTCTTGGTATGTTACCAACTAAAGGTTTAACTTTCCCTCTTGTCAGCTATGGTGGCTCTAGTATTATTATTATGTCAGCAACGATTGGTATTTTATTACGTATAGATCATGAAAATCGCCTACTCCGAGCTGGCCAGGCACGTTTGCGTGATGATTAGAGACATAAAGATGAAAAATAAAAAATTATTAGTAATGGCCGGTGGGACTGGCGGACATGTTTTTCCAGCAATAGCTGTCGCACAAACTTTACAGAAACAAGGATGGGATATTTGTTGGTTAGGTACAAAAGATAGGATGGAAGCCCAGCTTGTACCTAAGTACGGTATTCCAATTTATTTTATTCAAATTTCAGGATTGCGTGGTAAAGGCTTAAAAGCCTTACTTACTGCACCTTTTGCTATTTTACGCGCAATCCTACAAGCAAAAAAAATTATTCAACATGAGAAACCTGATGCCGTGCTTGGCATGGGAGGGTATGTGTCAGGTCCTGGCGGTATTGCTGCAAAACTTTGTGGTGTACCGATAATTTTGCATGAACAAAATGCGATAGCGGGTTTAACGAATAAATGGTTAGCTAAAATTGCGAAGCGGGTATTGCAGGCTTTTCCAACGGCTTTTCCAAATGCAGAGGTTGTTGGGAATCCTGTTAGACAAGATTTATTTCAGATGTCTAATCCTGAAATTCGTTTTTCTGAACGTGGAGATAAATTACGCGTTTTAGTTGTAGGGGGAAGCCAAGGGGCGAGAGTATTGAATCATACGTTACCAAAAGTTTTCTCTAAACTCGAGAATAAATTAGATATTCGCCATCAAGTAGGGAAAGGTGCAGTAGATGAAGTGAAAGCGCTTTATGCAGAAAATGCTCATCGAGTTAAAATAACAGAGTTTATTGATGATATGGCAGAAGCTTATTCTTGGGCAGATGTGGTGATTTGTCGTTCAGGTGCATTAACGGTTTGCGAAATTGCTGCAGTTGGTGCAGCAGCTATTTTTGTACCTTTCCAACATAAAGATCGCCAGCAATATTTGAATGCTAAATATTTGGCTGATGTTGGTGCCGCAAAAATTGTGGAGCAAGTTGATTTAACGCCTGATATTTTGGTGAACTATTTAAAAAATTTCTCACGTGAAAATTTATTGCAAATGGCAATCAAAGCAAAAGAAATGGCAACACCATTATCAGCGCAACGAGTTGCAGATGTAATCATTGAAAATTCAAAGTAATAACAAAAACATTGTGAGTTTTTAACCGCACTTTAGTATTTTGCCAATAGGTCAAAAAGGAAATATAAATGAAACATTCCCACGAAGAAATTAGAAAAATTATTCCTGAAATGCGCCGTGTACAACAAATCCATTTTATTGGTATTGGTGGTGCGGGAATGAGTGGTATCGCTGAGATTTTATTAAATGAGGGCTATCAAATCTCTGGTTCAGATATTGCCGATGGCGTTGTTACTCAACGTTTAGTGCAAGCTGGGGCGCAAATTTATATTGGTCATGCGGCAGAGAATATAGAAGGCGCAAGTGTTGTTGTTGTGTCAAGTGCGATTCATGAAGATAATCCTGAGCTTATTGCTGCTAAGGAGAAACGTATCCCAGTTATTCAACGCGCACAAATGCTAGCTGAAATTATGCGTTTTCGTCATGGTATTGCTGTTGCAGGAACACACGGGAAGACGACTACTACTGCTATGATTTCCATGATTTATACCCAGGCAAAACTTGATCCAACCTTTGTAAATGGAGGATTGGTAAAATCTGCGGGTAAAAATGCGCATCTTGGTGCGAGTCGCTATTTAATTGCGGAGGCGGATGAAAGTGATGCTTCATTTTTACATTTGCAACCTATGGTTTCAGTGGTGACTAATATGGAACCCGATCATATGGATACGTATGAAGGCGATTTTGAGAAAATGAAAGCCACCTATGTGAAGTTTCTACATAATTTACCATTCTATGGTTTAGCCGTGATGTGTGCTGATGATCCTGTATTAATGGAACTTGTGCCAAAAGTTGGTCGTCAAGTAATTACCTATGGATTCAGTGAGCATGCGGATTATCGCATTGAAGATTATGAACAGACTGGTTTCCAAGGGCATTATGTAGTGATTTGTCCAAATGGTGAACGTATCAATGTATTATTAAATGTGCCAGGTAAACATAATGCCTTAAATGCAACGGCAGCATTGGCGGTAGCAAAAGAAGAAGGCATTGATAATGAAGCCATCTTAGTAGCATTAGCTGATTTCCAAGGGGCTGGTCGTCGATTCGATCAATTAGGTGAATTTATTCGTCCTAATGGAAAAGTACGTTTAGTAGATGATTATGGACATCACCCAACAGAAGTTGGTGTAACCATTAAAGCTGCACGAGAAGGATGGGGCGATAAACGAATTGTGATGATTTTCCAACCTCATCGTTATTCTCGTACTCGAGATTTATTTGATGATTTCGTTCAGGTACTTTCTCAAGTTGATGCGTTAATTATGCTTGATGTTTATGCAGCAGGAGAAGCCGCAATTGTCGGTGCGGATAGTAAATCACTTTGCCGTTCTATTCGTAATTTGGGAAAAGTTGATCCAATTTTAGTTTCTGATACATCACAATTAGGCGATGTGCTTGATCAAATTATTCAAGACGGTGATTTAATTCTAGCGCAAGGTGCGGGAAGTGTGAGTAAAATTTCTCGTGGTTTGGCTGAATCTTGGAAAAATTAATATAGGCTCTTGGTTATTTATAATCATCCTCTGTTGAGGAACAGCTATATTTCTCATGAAATAGAATAGAAAGAAATCTAGGATATATTTTCCCTAGGTAATGACGAACAGGATAAAAAATGAACTTAAAAAAAGAAAAAATTGCTGTATTACTAGGCGGTACATCTGCTGAGCGTGAAGTGTCTCTTCAATCGGGGAAAGCAGTATTAGAAGCTTTGTTGAATCAGGGGTATAACGCTCATCCAGTAGATCCTAAAGAATACCCAGTTGCAAATCTTAAAAATGATGGTTTTGATCGAGTATTTAATATTTTACACGGTCGTGGTGGTGAAGATGGCACAATGCAAGGTTTATTAGAGCAAATTGGTTTGCCTTATACTGGTTGTGGCGTGATGGCTTCTGCGTTGACGATGGATAAAATGCGTACAAAAATGCTATGGAGGGCGTTTGGATTACCTGTCGCTGAAATGGAAGTGGTTACGCGTGAAACTTTTAATAATCTTAATTCTGAAGAGGTTGTGGCAAGACTGGGCTTACCATTAATGGTAAAACCGTCTTTAGAAGGATCTAGTGTGGGATTAACAAAAGTGAAAACCGTAGAAGCCCTAAAAAGTGCGGTAGAATTTGCCCTTAAATTTGATAATACAATTTTAATTGAAGAGTGGCTTGCTGGAGATGAGTTAACTGTACCGGTATTAGATGGAAAGGTTTTACCTGCTATTCGTATTGTACCTGAAGGAGAGTTTTATGATTATCAGGCAAAATACATTTCAGATAATACACAATATTTTTGTCCTGCAGGCTTAACGCCTGAACGTGAACAAGAATTAGCGCTATTAGTGAAACGTGCTTATGATGCAGTAGGTTGTCGTGGTTGGACCCGTATTGATGTCATGTGTGATTCAAAAGGCAATTTCCGTTTAGTGGAAGTGAATACAAACCCAGGTATGACTAGTCATAGTTTATTTCCTAAATCAGCTGCGACAGTCGGGATTTCTTTTGAGCAACTTGTCGTGAAAATTTTGGAGTTAAGTGCATAATATGAACATTCTGAAAGGGAATACACCACAGAATATTCGTTTTGGCGAAAAAAAGTCCAAGTATTATTTTCACATCCGGGCTTTCTTTGCTTTGTTAGGCGCTTTGCTTGTGTTTAGCGTATATATTAATTGGCAAACACTTTTAGAAAAAATGGATGACAAACCCATGGGGGCATTTGCACTTATGGGGCAGAAAACATTTACGACAGATGCAGATATAAAAGAAAGCCTATTAAAAATGGGATCGTTAAAAGGCTTCTGGGGACAGGATGTTGAGCCTATTCAGGCTCAAATAGAAGCTTTGCCTTGGGTTAAGAATGCAGTTGTTCGGAAAATATGGCCAAATCGTTTAAGCATTTGGGTAACTGAATATCAGCCTGTAGCATTTTGGAATCATAACCAGTTAGTCACACAAGATGGTGTTGTATTTCAGCTTCCTTTTGAAAGGTTGAATAAGCAAACGTTACCTTATTTAGGAGGGCCAGATTATCAAAGCTTAAAAGTTTTGGAGGCATGGAATCAAATTTATGCTGATTTTAAAGCCAAGAATTTAATGGCAAAAGGCATGACAATTGATGAGCGTGGTGCATGGCAGGTTACGCTTGATAATGATATTGTGTTAAGATTAGGCAGAGGTGAGTGGAAATCGAAACTGGAGCGCTTTGTAACGATTTATCCACAAATTGATGTACCTGAAAATAAAAAAATAGATTATGTAGATTTACGATATACGGCAGGTGCTGCTGTAGGTATGGCAGATAAATAAAAATAACTAGGTGCAAAAATGGTTAAAGGTGTGGAAGCAAAAACGATTGTAGGATTAGAAGTTGGCACGTCAAAAGTTGTCGCAGTTGTTGGGGAAGTTTTCCCTGATGGCGTGGTAAATGTTCTTGGGATGGGAAGTTGCCCATCAAAAGGTATTGATCGTGGCAGTATTACTGATCTTGATGCTGTCGTCAATTCGATTCAACGTGCGATTGAAGGCGCTGAATCCATGGCAGACTGCCAAATTATGAGTGTGACTTTAGCAATTACAGGTGAGCATATTCAAAGCTTAAATGAAAGCGGCTTTGTACCTATTTCTGATCGCGAAGTAACACAAGATGAAATTGATGCGGCACTTCACACTGCAAGTTCGATTAAATTGCCAGAAGGATTATCTTTATTACATATTATTCCACAAGAATATGCAGTAGATCGTCAATTTAATATCAAGAATCCTCTTGGTTTACAAGGTGTTCGATTAAAAGCTCAAGTGCACTTAATTGCTTGCCATCAAGATTGGCAAAATAACTTAAAAAAAGCTGTTGAACGTTGTGGTTTACAGGTTGATAAAGTTGTATTTTCTGGTTTTGCTGCTACCCATTCAGTATTAACTGAAGATGAAAAAGATTTAGGGGTATGCTTAATTGACTTTGGCGCAGGTACAATGAATGTCATGGTTTACACTAATGGTGCTTTGCGTTTTAGTAAGGTAATTCCTTATGCTGGGAATATTGTGACAAATGATATTGCACACGCTTGTACCATTTCACGTGCAGAAGCTGAGCGTGTTAAAGTTAATTATGCAAGTGCATTTTATCCAGCACGTTTACATGGCGATAAAAAAATTGAAGTGGCAAGTATTGGTGGTCGAGCACCTCGTTCTTTAACTAAAAGTGATTTATCCTTAATTACATCTGCTCGTTATACTGAACTTTTAGGTGTAGTAAAAGATGAATTAGATAAATTAAAGAAAGAATTAGAAGCAAAACATATTAAATTTGAATTAATTGCAGGTGTTGTGATTACCGGTGGTGGCGCACAAATTGAAGATTTAAAAGAATGTGCTTCAGATGTATTTAATTGCCAAGTACGTATTGGTAGCCCGTTAAATATTACTGGTTTAACGGATTATGTGAGTCGTCCACAATATTCTACAGTAGTAGGATTATTACAATATAATCAAAGCAATAGTGATGATGATTTAATTTCGGGTAGTGATGATTCAGAGAGTGGTGTTTGGCAGCCAATTTGGCAAGGAATTAAAAAAATTGTCAATAAAGTGCGGTCAGAATTTTGATTATTTTGATTTTTCATCTACAATAAAGAGAATTTAGGTTTTATATATTGGGTCAGTTTGTCTGATCATAACGGAGAACATCAATGCTATACCCTGAGTACCCTGAGTACGACAATTTTAACGAGTCCGGCGCACTGATTAAAGTCGTAGGTGTGGGAGGCGGTGGCGGTAATGCCGTTAACCATATGGTTATGAATATGGTGAAACAAGAAATGGGTGGTACCTACTTAGGGGAAAGCACATTAACATCGGAAGAGCATGGCCGCATTATTTTCTATGCAGTAAATACTGATGCACAAGCTCTACGTAAAAGCCATGTTCAACAAACTGTACAAATTGGTGGAGAGACGACTAAAGGTTTAGGTGCAGGGGCAAATCCAAATATTGGCCGTAAAGCAGCGGAAGATGATCAAGAAGAAATCCGTAAAATGCTTGAAGGTGCAGATATGGTCTTTATTGCAGCTGGTATGGGGGGCGGTACAGGTACGGGGGCTGCGCCTGTTGTAGCGAGAATTGCAAAAGAATTAGGTATTTTAACTGTAGCGGTTGTTACTAAGCCGTTTGCTTTTGAAGGCAAAAAACGTATGCAATTTGCTGAATTGGGTATTAAAGATTTAGCACAATATGTTGATTCAATGATTATTATCCCAAATCAACAAATTCAAAAAGTTCTCCCTAAAAACGCTAAATTAATTGATGCATTTGCTGCAGCAAACGATGTATTACGTAATTCTGTAATGGGTATTTCAGATATGATTACCTCACCAGGTTTAATCAACGTAGACTTTGCTGATGTAAGAACTGTTATGTCAGAAATGGGACAAGCAATGATTGGCTTTGGTTCTGCTGTTGGTTCTGCGGGTGAAGGGCGTGCTGAAGAAGCCGCTCGTATTGCCGTACGTAATGATTTATTAGAGAAAATCGATCTTTCAAATGCAAAAGGTATTTTGGTGAATATCACTGCTGGTATGGATCTTTCTTTCGAAGAATTTAATATTGTCGGTGAAACGGTGGGTAGTTTTGCTTCTGAAGATGCTACTGTCGTGATTGGTACCAGCTTAGTGCCTGAAATGACGGACGAAATCCGAGTGACTATTGTTGCAACAGGATTAGGAGATATCTCAGTTAATGAGCCAATTCAAGTTGTTCGCCCAGTGCGCCAGCCACAAGATGTAAATATTGTGCCAGATATTCGTCGTCCGGAACCGGTTGAAGAAACTAAAACAGTAGAAGAGGAATATCATCGTCCGCTTGATAAACCTATTACAGATCGTTTAGATATGTTTAAAAACAATGCTTTCTTTAACCCTGCAGCACAACGTGATGAAAATTCATCAAATTGATGTAGTATTGCCTGAAATTAAGGGTAAATAATATGATTAAACAAAGAACATTAAAACAAAGCATTAAGGTCACTGGTGTAGGCTTGCATAGTGGCAAAAAGGTAACATTAACTTTACGCCCTGCAATGCCAAATACAGGGGTTGTATATTACCGTACAGATTTAAATCCAGCTGTGGCATTTCCAGCTGATCCTAATTCTGTGCGTGATACTATGCTTTGTACTGCCTTAATAAATGAGCAAGGTGTGCGTATTTCAACAGTTGAGCATTTAAATGCTGCGTTAGCAGGCCTTGGTATTGATAATATTATTATTGAAGTCGATGCTCCAGAAATTCCTATTATGGATGGGAGTGCGAGCCCATTTATTTATTTGTTATTGGATGCGGGTATTGAAGAACAAAACGCAGCGAAGAAGTTTATTCGTATTAAAGAATATGTACGTGTAGAAGACGGTGATAAGTGGGCTGAATTTAAGCCTTATAATGGTTTTCGTTTAAATTTCACTATTGATTTTGATCATCCTGCGATTGGTAAAAACGTACGTAATTATGATATGGAATTTTCGGCTCAAGCATTTGTTCATCAAATAAGCCGAGCAAGAACCTTTGGTTTTATGAAGGATATTGAATATCT
The DNA here is from genome assembly GCF_018829755.1 of Haemophilus sp. SZY H8. Classification (NCBI taxonomy): domain Bacteria; kingdom Pseudomonadati; phylum Pseudomonadota; class Gammaproteobacteria; order Pasteurellales; family Pasteurellaceae; genus Haemophilus; species Haemophilus sp. SZY H8. The sequence goes on along the minus strand of NZ_JAHKJY010000001.1, from coordinate 414,980 downwards.
TCAATCTCAAGGTTTGGCATTAGGTGGTAGCCTTGATAATGCCATCGTATTAGATGATTATCGTATTCTTAACGAGGATGGATTACGTTTCAAAGATGAATTAGTACGCCATAAAATGTTAGATGCGATCGGCGATCTTTACATGGCAGGCTATAACATCATTGGTGATTTCAAAGCTTATAAATCAGGACATGGTTTGAATAATAAATTGCTTCGCGCCGTTTTAGCTAATCAAGAAGCGTGGGAATTTGTCACCTTTGAAGATAAAGCTCAAGTACCGCAAGGGTATGTAGCGCCTGTTCAAGTATTGATTTAGTTCTTTTTTTGTTGAAAAAGCTATATTTCTGATAAGAAGTATAGCTTTTTTATTTAGTACGCATTTTAATTGTAAAGCGAAAAAGTGCGGTTAATTTCGGGATGATTTTATAGGAAAACATTATGGCATTAGAATTATCAGAAATTCGGCAACAAATTACACAAATTGATCGTAGTTTGTTGAAGTTGCTGTCAGAACGTCATCGCTTAGCTTTTGATGTTGTAAGAAGCAAAGAAGTCACTCAAAAGGCTTTACGAGATGTTGAGCGTGAACAAGCACTTTTGCAAGAATTGATTCAATTTGCTGAAAATGAGAACTATCAACTTGAGGCTCAATATATCACATCAATTTTTCAAAAAATCATTGAAGATTCAGTATTAACGCAGCAAGTTTACCTACAAAATAAATTAAATGAACAGCGTAGCCAAAATTTACATATTGCATTTTTAGGGAAACGTGGGTCTTATTCTAATCTTGCGGCAAGGAATTATGCGGCACGTTACCAAAAACAATTTATTGAATTAGGCTGTCAATCTTTTGAGCAAGTATTTGAAAAAGTACAAAATGGTGAGGCTGATTTTGGTATCCTTCCTTTAGAAAATACTACTTCGGGTGCGATTAATGAAGTTTATGATTTACTTCAACATACGGAGCTTTCATTAGTGGGAGAGTTGGCTTATCCAATTAAACATTGCGTATTAGTCAATGATATGACAGATTTAAGCCAAATTGATACCTTATATAGCCATCCTCAAGTTATTCAACAATGTAGCCAATTTATTCACAGTCTTGAGCGTGTTCATATTGAATATTGCGAAAGTAGTTCCCATGCGATGCAATTAGTTTCAAGTTTGAATAAACCTAATATTGCGGCATTGGGTAATGAAGACGGTGGAAAATTATATGGTTTGAATGTTCTGAAAACGAATATTGCTAATCAAGAAAATAATATTACACGTTTTATTGTGGTTGCTAAGACACCTCGAGAGGTTTCTTCTCAGATCCCAACAAAAACCCTATTGTTGATGACGACTTCACAACAGGTGGGCTCATTAGTTGATGCTTTATTGGTATTTAAAAAACACCACATTAATATGACAAAATTAGAATCTCGCCCAATCTATGGTAAACCATGGGAAGAAATGTTCTATTTAGAAATTGAGGCGAATATTCATCATCCTGATACGCAACAAGCCTTGGAAGAGCTGAAAAATTATAGTAATTATTTAAAGATTTTAGGGTGCTATCCGAGCGAAATTGTTAAGCCTGTGAAAATATAGGAAAAAGTGCGGTAATAAAATACTATTTTATTACCGCACTTTCGTTATAAATAGATTTTTTATTACATAAAAAAGGCGAATCATTTGATTCGCCTTTTATACAGTAGTTTTTAATCAACTAATTAGAAGTATACACGGATACCTACGCCAATAGCTTTATCTTTAACTTTGCTATCGTCTACGTATTTACCATCTTCGTCATAAGATTTAGTAACTTGATATTTACCTTCTAAGTAGGTTACTACTTGTTTATGAAGTTTATAGTCAATACCTAGTAAGAAACCGTGTTGTTTATCTTTAGAACTATCTGTGTTTTTAACTTGTTCATATTTATAGTTACCATATACTTTACTTAAGTCAGTAATTTGATATTGGAAACCTGGTGATACAAAGAAACGAGTTTCTTTTTTATCGGTATCTTTAAATTTGGTTTTTGCGTAACCACTATCCACAGAAAGAGTTACACCATTGAACTCGTAACCTAAGCTAGCAACAACGCCATCTCTATGTTCTTTAGTTTCTGTATTGCCAGTTTTGTAATTTGTTCTACCAAACACAGTTTTAGCAATTATGCCATCTTTTTCATATAAAGCACCAAATTGGTTTGAGTTTTGAACAGAACCTTCAAGTACTTCATTATTATCTTTGCGTTGTTCTGCAAATTGGTAACCAACCCCTAATTGTAAACCTTCAATACCATAGTAGTCGTAACGAACAACAGATTTTCCTGCTTTTGATACGTAATCATCTGGTTCAATTAGACCGTATGTTTTGTCTTCTGCTGTTACTACGTCATCAACAATAGTTACTTGACGACCAAAAGTTACTTGACCAAATTCTTTGTGGCCTAAACCAACATAAGCACGTTTCGTAGTTAAATTACCAAAACCATCGTTGTCTTTCTTTTTAAGACCTTTTTCATCACCATCAAAACGTACTTCAGTACGTGCTAATGCGTAATAGCCATCACCTAAATCATGACGTACTTTAATTTCAAAACGAGAACCATCATTTTTCAATCCTGAATGAGTATGACGTTTTAAGTTCCCTGATTTATTAATACCATCTTGGTTAGATTTTTCTAAGTTGATACGTAAAGAACCGTTTAATTCAACTTTAGTACCTTCATTATTATAGATTACTGCCGCGTTCGCCGCTGAAGCTGCAAATGCACCAATGATTAATGCTGCAAGTGTTTTTTTCATAATTTGTATTCCTTATGGTTGTTTTACTATCTATGATTGAACTTTTTCCCTATATGGCAGTCCAACCGCCTAAATAGACGTGCAAATCATTCCAAATTCCTTTTTTTGTGTCAATCACTCCTATAGGCTTAATTTCCAAAAATCTGATCAAGATCACATTTTTTATCTATTTTTGTTTATTTTGTATTCAAATGAATGCTTTAGTGATCGTTTGCTTAAGTGAAGTGGTATAAAAATACATCGAAGCTGTGTATTTATTGTGTATTTATATTGAGGTCTCAAAATATCCTTCATCTTCCAATATTGGGTTCTCAGCCCCTTTTTTGGCTAATTCATCACAGATTTCATTTTCACGATGTCCTGCATGGCCTTTTACCCATTGCCAATTGATTTGATGATGTTGAATGGCTTCGTTCAGCGCTTGCCATAAATCTTGATTTTTTACAGGCTTGCCTTGACTTGATTTCCAATTATTTTTTTTCCAATTGAAAATCCATTTTGTGATCCCGTTTTTCATATATTGGCTATCACTGTAAAGTGTGATTTGGCAGGGCTCTTTTAAAATATTCAATGCTTCAATGACAGCACGAAGTTCCATACGATTATTTGTAGTTTTGAAGTAGCCTTTGGAAATGGTTTTTTCATGTTGCTTATAGCGTAAGACAATGCCAATTCCTCCCGGGCCAGGATTGCCCAAGCAGGAGCCGTCAGTAAAAATTTCAATCTGTTTTTGCATAACAAAAGGGTTGTTGTGTAAAATGGCCCTCATTTTAAAGGAAAGAAATAGGTTGAACAAATGGTTAATCCAAATCGCCAAATTGTACTGGATACCGAGACAACGGGGATGAATCAATTAGGGGCGCATTATGAAGGACATTGTATTATTGAAATTGGTGCGGTAGAAATGATTAATCGTCGTTATACTGGCAATAATTTTCACTTTTATATTAAGCCTGATCGTCCTGTTGATCCTGAAGCAATTAAAATTCATGGCATTACAGATGAAATGTTGGCAGATAAACCCTCATTTAATGAGATTGCACAGCCATTTTTGGATTATATTAAAGGCGCAGAATTATTGATTCATAATGCGCCCTTCGATGTGGGGTTTATGGATTATGAGTTTCGTAAGTTGAATCTTAATGTGAAAACTGATGAAATTTGCTTAGTTACAGATACGCTACAGATGGCGCGTCAAATGTATCCAGGCAAGCGTAATAGCTTAGATGCACTTTGTGACCGTTTGAATATTGATAATAGTAAACGTACGCTACACGGGGCGTTGCTAGATGCTGAAATTTTAGCTGATGTTTATTTGGCAATGACAGGCGGCCAAACTAGTTTGTTTGATGAAAATGATGTGAATGAATCACATTTTATTCGAACCATGTCAGGTAATAAAAATGCAGCTTTACGAAGTGCGGTGAATATTTCGCATAATTTGAAAGTATTACAACCGAGTGAAGATGAATTATTGGCGCATTTAGAATTTATTAAAATGATTAATAAAAAAAGCGGTGATAATTGTTTATGGGATAAACGTTTAGACAAAGAGGTTATTCACTAATCGTTTAGGATTTAATCATACAATAAAAAAATCATAAAAAAAGATTGACGAGATTTATGTTCGTCATTATGATACGCACCACTTAGCGGAGTGGTAGTTCAGCTGGTTAGAATACCTGCCTGTCACGCAGGGGGTCGCGGGTTCGAGTCCCGTCCATTCCGCCAATTTAAAATTAATATCTTATCTCGGAGTGGTAGTTCAGCTGGTTAGAATACCTGCCTGTCACGCAGGGGGTCGCGGGTTCGAGTCCCGTCCATTCCGCCAATTAAGATAAATAAAGATAGCACCTAACGGTGCTTTTTTTGTATCTGAAATTTGCTTCATCCTTGACAAAAATAAAGTAATCTTTTAAGATTTGAAGAACTAGGGAGCTGCTACTCCCTAGTATGTCGTGTTATTAGTAAGTCGGTAAACTCACTAATAATAGTAGTACGACAAGGATAATGACTTTAATCATTTTCTTATCCTCTTCAAACGTTGCGAAAAAGCGCAACACTCGCTTTCAAGGTGATGACTTGAAAGCGACATTATTATAACGTTAGGTTATAGATAAATAAACAGTGTTTAGAAAGCCATAGGATTGTATCCTGTGGCTTTTTATTTTCTTTATGAAATCATTTTTTACCAATCCTTTAACTTCCGATATAATGGCCGCCATTTTTGACAAAATAAGAGATTTTTTATGGCAACTCCAGTTGTGGCCCTTGTTGGTCGCCCGAATGTGGGAAAATCCACATTATTTAATCGCCTTACTCGTACACGAGATGCGTTAGTCGCTGATTTTCCTGGTTTAACTCGTGATAGAAAATACGGCCATGCTCATATTGCTGGTTATGAGTTTATTGTTATTGATACTGGCGGTATTGATGGAACCGAAGAGGGCGTAGAAGAAAAAATGGCGGAGCAATCTTTGCTTGCTATTGATGAAGCCGATATTGTTCTTTTCCTTGTGGATGCTAGAGCGGGTTTAACTGCAGCGGATATTGGTATCGCTAATTACTTACGTCAACGTCAAAACAAAACGACGATTGTGGTGGCAAATAAAACCGATGGTATCGATGCGGATTCTCATTGTGCTGAATTTTATCAGTTAGGTTTAGGAGAAATTGAGCAAATCGCAGCCTCACAAGGCCGTGGTGTCACTCAGTTAATGGAACAAGTACTTGCGCCTTTTGCGGAGCAAATGGAAAACTCCGATGAAAATGACCGCACTTCTGAGGAAGAACAAGACGAATGGGAACAAGAATTCGATTTTGATTCAGAAGAAGATACGGCATTGCTTGATGAGGCGTTAGAAGAATCAGAAGAAGAGCAAGATAAAAATATTAAGATTGCCATTGTTGGTCGTCCAAACGTGGGTAAATCCACTTTAACCAATCGTATTTTAGGTGAAGATCGTGTGGTGGTTTACGATATGCCAGGCACGACACGCGATAGTATTTATATTCCAATGGAGCGTGATGGGCAGCAATATACGTTGATTGATACGGCGGGTGTGCGTAAGCGCGGTAAGGTGCATTTGGCTGTTGAAAAATTCTCCGTGATAAAAACCTTGCAAGCGATTCAGGATGCTAATGTTGTATTACTGACTATTGATGCGAGAGAAAACATTTCTGATCAGGATTTATCTTTGCTCGGCTTTATTTTAAATGCAGGTCGTTCTTTAGTGATCGTTGTGAATAAATGGGATGGTTTAGATCAAGATGTGAAAGACCGCGTTAAATCTGAGCTTGATCGTCGTTTAGATTTTATTGATTTTGCTCGCGTGCATTTTATTTCCGCATTGCACGGAAGTGGTGTGGGTAATCTTTTTGATTCGATTAAAGAAGCGTATGCTTGTGCGACTCAAAAAATGACGACCTCGCTTTTAACTCGTATTTTGCAAATGGCAACGGATGAACACCAACCACCGATGATTGGCGGTCGTCGAATTAAATTAAAATATGCTCACCCAGGCGGTTATAATCCGCCGATTATAGTGGTTCACGGTAACCAAATGGATAAATTACCGGATTCTTATAAACGTTATTTATCTAATTATTATCGTAAGAGTTTGAAAATTATTGGCTCGCCAATTCGTCTTCTTTTCCAAGAAGGTTCGAATCCATTTGCGGGGCGTAAAAATAAACTTACCCCGAACCAATTGCGTAAGCGTAAACGTTTGATGAAGTTTATTAAGAAAGCGAAACGTTAAAAAATAAGTGCGGTTAAAATTCATTATAAATTTTGACCGCACTTGCTTGATGAGCATTATTCTTCTAAAACCACTTTGCCAATATAGCCTAAATTACGGTGACGTTGTGCATAATCGATACCATATCCCACCACAAATTCATCCGGAATTTCAAAACCTATCCATTCTACCAGCACTTCAACCTCGCGACGAGAGGGTTTATCAAGCAAGGTACAGATAGCAAGACTTGCAGGATCACGTAAATTCAAAATATCACGTACTTTTTCAAGTGTGTAACCCGTGTCAATAATATCTTCTACGATTAATACGTGTTTACCTTTAATATCGCCATCAAGATCTTTTGTGATACGCACATCATGATTTGTTGTCATCCCTGTTCCATAACTGGAAGTAGTCATAAACTCAATTTCTATAGGTAAATGAATGTGGCGTACAATATCAGCCATAAACATAAATGAGCCACGTAAAAGTCCGATAACAACAAGGTTATTGACTTGTTTTTCTTGATAATGTTTTGTTATTTCGGCCCCAAGCTCTGCAATACGAGAGTGAACATCGCTTTCTGCAATTAAAACATCAACATGGTGTTTTTTCATAAAATGTCCTTGTGAATTTAAAAGGAATGTAATCGTTTGCTATTCTACAAAAAAATTGATCGTTATGCCATGTGTATCAGAATTTCTCGCTGAGTGTTATTCCATATTTCAATATAAATAACTTGGATTCTTTTAAGATAGATTTAGAGATGGAAGATGAAATATAAAAAAGGCTGAAGATTAATCTTCAGCCTTTTGAACCCTAACGAATTTACTTTCTACTCTACCTGTTGGAGCAACCTGCAATCGCTTAACAGATGGTGGGTATCTTATCAGAATTTTAACCTCTGTCAATAAGAATAATTATCAATATTAAATATTTTTTAGTTTCCAGAAATTTTCAGCTTTTCTAATAAAATTGAGCCAGTTTGTATGTTTGAACGATGTTCTATATCATCTGATACGGCAACAATGTTTTTCAACATATCCTGTAATTGACCTGCAATTGTAATTTCAGCGACAGGGTATTGAATTTCACCGTTTTCAATCCAGAATCCTGATGCACCTCGAGAATAATCACCTGTCACAAGGTTTACTCCTTGTCCCATAACATCCGTTACTAATAGACCTCTGTCCATTTTATGTAAGAGTGCGGTTAATCCTCCGGTTAAATTTGGTTGGATAAGCCAATTGTGAATCCCACCAGCATGACCTGTGCTTGGCATTCCGAGTTTTTTTCCACTGTAACTGGTCAATAAATAGGTTTTTAATATACCATTCTCAATAATTTCACGATTTTGTGTGCGGACTCCTTCACTATCAAAAGGCGTTGAAGCCAGTGCACGTAATAAATGGGGGCGTTCGCTAATATTAAACCATTCAGGTAAGATGGATGTTCCTAGTCGATCAAGTAAAAAACTTGATTTTCGGTATAAACTACCGCCACTTATTGATGCCGCTAAATGCGAAATAATACTAGTTGCAACATCATTTAAAAAAATGACGGGTACTTCACATGTATTAAGCTTTTGTGGATTTAGGCGTGAAACTACTTTTCTCGCACAAGTTTCACCGACCCTAGTCGGTGATTGAAGTCGATCAAACTCACGGGAAATTGTATATTCGTAGTCATTTTCTAATGCACCTTCTACACCCCCAATGACTGAGCAAGATAATGAATAGCGACTGGATAAATAGCTTTGTAACATACCGTAGGTATTACCATATACTTTTACACCCGTGTGAGAATTAAAGCTTGCACCATTGCTATTTACGATTCGTTTATCTGCTTCAAGAGCAGATTTTTCTGTACGGAGAGCAAGTTCTGTTGCTTTTTCTACATCAATATTAGCAGGATGGTAAAGTGCTAAGTCAGGCGCATCAAAGGCCATTAATTGCTCATCAGCAAGTCCTGTACAATCATCGGGTGATGTATATTTTGCGATAGAAAGTGCCGCTTCTACAGTATTTTTAATGGCATTTTCACTTAAATCAGAGGTAGAAGCATTACCTTTTTGTTGTCCCAAATAAACGGAAATACCTAGTGCGCCATCATTGGTAAATTCCACATTTTCAATATCCTGCAATCGTGTTGAAACAGATAAGCCGCTTACTTTGGTTACAGCCACCTCTGCACTGGCTCCAGCTTTTTGGGCTAATTCAACTGCAAAACTAACAGCGTGACGTAATTCTTGCTCCTGCGCTTTTAAAAGTGCGGTTTGATTTTCGGGTGCTTTCATTGTTTTTTCCTGTTAAAAATTTGCAACATTTTATCTTATTTTCAAAGTTTATGGTAAAATGCGCCCCAATTTTTATAAAGGACAAAAAATGGCGAAACGTAAGAAAAAAGAAGCTTTTGATTGGGAAGATGAGGCGCAAGAAGAAATTATTTGGGTAAGTAAAAGTGAAATTAAGCGAGATGCGGAAGATTTAAAGCAACTTGGCGAAAAAATTGTGAATTTAACCAAAGCAAATTTAGCTAAAATTCCCCTTGATGAATCTTTGCTTGATGCCATTGAGCTTGCCCAGCGTTTACAAAAAGAGGCTCGCCGTCGTCAATTGCAATATATTGGAAAATTATTTCGTGGTATTGATGTTGCCCCAATTCGTGAAGCGTTAGATAAAATCGAAAATAAGCATAATCAGCAGCAAGCGATGTTACATAAAATTGAAAAAATTCGTGATGAGTTGATCGAAAATGGTGATATAGCATTGACGAATTTATTAAATAATTATCCAGAAGCTGATCGCCAGAAATTACGTAATTTGATTCGTTCTGCACAGAAAGAGCGGGAACAAAATAAACCTTCAAAAGCATATCGAGATATTTATCAAATGCTGAAATCATTGATGCTGGAAGATTAGCTTTGTGAGCACTTAATCAAGTGCTATCAATATTTTTAACCGCACTTATCCAGATAATAAAGTAGAAAAAATGAATATTCGTTGGAATGTAATTTTAAGTATTATTGCTTTTGGTTTACTAGGTTGGTTTTATTCACTGAATCGGGATGCACCTGATTTATCAAATTTGGTGAAAAAGCCAGATAGCCCCGATTATATTGGCAATAAAATGGAAACAACAGTGTTTTCACCAGAAGGGAAAAAACAATATGTTTCTCTTGCGGATAATGTGAAACATTATACTGTAGATGGACATACTGATTTTGAGATGCCATTAGTCTATTTATTCGATGTTAATTCATCTAATACTAGTCAAGCAAAGGATGTTGCTCATGCTTTGGCATCACAGAGTTGGAAATTGAGTGCTAAAAAAGCCAAGCTCACAAAAGATGAAATGCTGTATTTAGAGGGAGATGTTGTGGCGGAAAGTTTGGAACCAACTTCTCATTTGCAGCGTGTAGAAACTCAGATGGCAATTGTCAATTTGAAAACACAGGATATGACATCAGACTCAATGGTCAAGATTAATGGACAAAATTTTAGTTCAACAGGATTAAAAATGGTTGGCAATTTACGTCAACAAGTTGCTACTTTAAAAGAACAGGTGAAAACATATTATGAAGTTCGTAAATAATAAAATATTTTTACTCACAACGTTAATGATGACATCCATATCGGCTTTTGCGCTTAAAGATGATACCAATCAACCGATTAATATCGTTTCGGATAATCAAGCGTTGGATATGGAAAAGAGTGTAGTGACTTTTACGGATAATGTTGTGATAACTCAAGGGTCGATTTTAATTAAAGCAAGTAAGGTTGTGATTACACGTCCACCAGAAAACTCAGGTAAAAAAGAAACTGTTGATGCTTTTGGTAGCCCTGTTACATTTCATCAATTACTTGACGATGGGAAACCTGTTGATGGGAAGGCTAATAAGGTGCACTATGATCTTGGTACGGAGTTTTTAACATTGACAGGTAATGCTGAGTTGAAACAATTAGATAGTAAAATTAATGGTGAACTTATCACTTATGATGTGAAGAAACAGCAACTTAGAGCCAATGGTGGTGCGAAATCACGAGTGACTACTGTGTTAATTCCGTCTCAATTACAAAAAGCGAAAGGGAAGTAATCATGTCAGTTTTGATTGCTGAGAATTTAGCGAAAAGCTATAAAAGCCGTAAAGTGGTATCTGATGTTAGTCTTCAAGTTAATTCAAATGAAATTGTGGGATTACTTGGGCCGAATGGTGCGGGAAAAACGACGACTTTTTACATGGTGGTGGGACTCGTTCGCCAAGATCAAGGTAAGATTGTGATTGATGGTGAGGATATTAGTTTACTTCCAATGCATAATCGCGCCCAGCGAGGTATTGGGTATTTACCCCAAGAGGCGTCTATTTTTCGTCGTTTAACCGTCTATGAAAATTTGATGGCTATTTTAGAAATTCGTAAAGATTTAACCGCTGAGCAACGCCGTGAAAGAGCGGATGAATTAATCGAAGAATTTAATATTAGTCATATTAGAGATAGTCTCGGCCAATCTTTATCTGGTGGGGAACGTCGTCGTGTAGAAATTGCTCGAGCATTAGCCGCTAATCCTAAATTTATTTTATTAGATGAACCTTTTGCTGGTGTTGACCCTATTTCAGTATCTGATATTAAGAAAATTATTACTGATTTACGTAATCGCGGATTAGGTGTGCTAATTACTGATCATAATGTACGTGAAACTTTAGATGTGTGTGAACGCGCTTATATTGTTGGAGAAGGTAAAATTATTGCGACAGGTACGCCTGAGGCTGTTATGAATGATGAGCATGTTAAACGTGTTTATCTTGGTGATCAGTTTAAGTTATAAAGATGAACGTTACCGAGTTATTAAGCCCTGAGAATATTCGTCAGGGGGTAAGTTTTTCCAGTAAAAAACGATTATTTGAATCTATTGCGCATTTTGTCATTGAGCAAGTTAATGATGAGAAAGGTGAACAAGTTTGTTTGGAATGTCTTTTTGAACGGGAAAAATTAGGTAATTCAGGTTTAGGAAATGGTATCGCCATGCCTAAAGCTAAAATTCCTGTAACATTATCAGACAAAGCAATAGCTGTATTTATGCAATTAGATACACCGATTGATTACGATTCATCAGATGGTAAATTTGTTGATCTTGTATTTGCGGTATTGGTACCTGAAAATCAGTGCGCAACCTATATGCCAATTTTATCTTTCTTAACTGAAAGACTAACGGATAAAAATCTTTTGAAGCAGTTACGTTCAGCAAAAAGTGCAGAGGAAATTTGGCAGGTTTTTGAAATTTCAGATAGCTCAGAAAATATCTCTTTTGAGAATAATGAATAAGAAATAAAGAGTGGGAGGGCATATGGATATTATCATTATTAGCGGACGTTCTGGTGCGGGAAAGTCTGTGGCACTACGCGCTTTGGAGGATATGGGCTATTATTGTGTGGATAATATCCCTTTTGATTTACTACCTCAATTAACTCAGATTCTTTCTCAGTCACAATCTTCAGTAGCGATTAGTCTAGATATTCGTAATATTCCAAATTCTGCGACGACGTTAGAGCAAACACTTTCAACATTACAAAATCATCATCAGGTTAGGATTATTTTCTTAGAGGCGGATCGCAGTACGTTGATTCGTCGATATAGTGATTCTCGGCGTTTACACCCACTTTCTGTTCAAGATCTGTCCCTTGAAGTTGCGATTGATGCAGAATATCAATATTTAGAGCCACTAATCCAACATGCTAATTTCATTCTTGATACGACACATCTTTCGACACATACGCTTGCAGAAAAATTACGAGAGTTTATTTGTGGGTATGGCGAAAAAGAACTTAAAATTATTATAGAATCTTTTGGGTTTAAATATGGTATTCCGCTTGATGCAGATTATGTTTTTGATGTGCGATTCTTACCCAATCCACATTGGGATCCGGCACTTCGCCCAATGACAGGATTAGATGCGCCTGTGGCGGCATTTTTAAATAGTCATACAGAAGTGAATGAATTTATTTATCTTACACGAAATTATATAGAAACATGGTTGCCGCTTTTAGAAAAAAATAATAGAAGTTACTTAACTATTGCTATTGGATGCACTGGTGGGAAACATCGCTCTGTTTATATAGCACAACAACTTGGAGAATATTTTCAGGCAAAAGGAAAAATAGTGCAGATTCAGCATAAATCTTTAGAGCGAAATAAAAAGACGCAATAATGGCGTATCGGTAATATTATAGTTTAAATCGATGAATAACCTGATTTGCTGAACCCCGCCAAACTAAACTTGGGTCAGCCTGTTCTTGAATAAATTTCCCATCAATTAACACATCAATATAAGGCAACATAGCACGTTGTTGTTCGTCTAGTTCATCCAGCTTATAACCCGTCCAAACCCAAATGTCTTTATCGGGACATTCTCGTTTTACGCGTTGCACAAATGGCAATAATGTTTCTACGTTGAGGGGATGAAGTGGATCGCCACCTGAAAGCGTCAACCCTTGGCGTTTAATGCGAGTGTCTTTTAAATCATTAATAATTTGTTGTTCCATCGCTTCATCAAATAATACACCTGCTGAAAATGACCAGCTTTTTTGGTTGTAGCAACCTTTACAACCATGGGTACAGCCACTGACAAATAAAGTACAACGTGTACCTTCGCCATTAATGACATCAGTGGGATAGTATTGAAGATAGTTCATATTATTAAACTCCTGGAATATGGTGTAAATTCTCAGCAAATTAACCGCACTTTTGTAATTAAAGAGAATTAATCTTTGCAATAATATGGTAATTCTTGCATAATAGTCCGCAGTCGCTCTGCGATATCAATGGAAACCTTCTCGGTCTCTCGCAACGGTGTCTGGTTTACTCGGTCAGGTCCGGAAGGAAGCAGCCAAAGTCGGAATTACTGTGTGCCGAGAAGAAGCTGGGAAGGTTTCCGCCCAACTTCCTTTTCTTATACCCTCTCAATCAATCTTTTAAAGAAACCATTTTCTTTTTTGATTAAGCTATTGTAATCTCCTTCTTCGATTAATCTTCCGTTATCAATTACACAAATTTTATCGAATTGTTCAATTGAACTTAGACGGTGAGTGACCATAATTAGGGTTTTATTTTCGGCATGTTGCAGAATTAAACGTAAAATTTGACGTTCAGTTTCGCGATCTAAGCCTTCTGTCGGTTCATCCAATAATAAAATTGGCGCATTATTGAGTAAAATACGTGCTAAACCTAAACGGCGTTGTTCCCCACCAGAAAGAGGACGACCACCATCACCAAGCCAAAGATTTAAACCTTTTCCTTCTTGCTCAAGTAATTTGCTTAAACCAACTTGATGTAGCACTTCAATCATTTTTTCATCAGAAATTTTATCCGCACTTGCAAATTGTAAATTTTGACGAAGTGTATCGCTGAATACGTGAACACGTTGAGTTAAAAAACAAATTTGGCGGCGTAATGTCTCTTCTGAATAGGCTGAAATTGGTTTTTCTGCTAATAAAAGCTTACCTTGATTCGCATCATAATTGCGCACTAAAAGTTGAAGGAGTGAAGATTTCCCACTTCCAGTTTTGCCTAAAATAGCAATTTTTTGGCTTTGTTCTAAATCTAATGTAAGATTTTTTAATACAAGCGTTTCTTGCCCTGGATAGGAAAAACTTAAATCCTTCGTAGAAATCAACCGCACTTTTGTTTCAAATTCCTCATTACCATTAAACTTAACAAGCGGTTTTTGCTCAATGATTTCGGTTACACGCTCTGCTGCAGCAATCACTTGACCTATATGTAAAAATGCAGCACCCAATGGCATGATGATCTCAAAGGCGGCAAGCGCAGCAAAAGTGAACAGTGCAATATAAGCCGTGCGGTATTCATCTGTGCCAAAATCGGCGTTACTTGCAAACCATAGCATGCCAGAAATCAACAAACCATTTAGAAACAGAACAAGCGCGGTAGAAAATCCACTTAATTTTGCTTCTTTGGCTTGATCTTCCTGCCATGTTTTTTCTGTGGCTGTCATTTTCTCTTTTAATTTATCTTCTGCATTAAATAATAAAAGCTCGGCTTGTGCTTGGATAAATTCTAAAAACTGGGTTCGATAGGTCGCGCGTGCTTGGATTAAGCGTTCGCCAAATTCCTGACCTAGTCGATAGAAAACAGTTGGGATAATTATTAATAAAATTAACAAAAATAAGCCTAAACCAAGTGCGAGTGGAATATTGACAAAGCTAAGTCCAATCGTCATGGCAATGATTACAAATGCAGCAGTGAAAAATGGCGCAAGTAAACGTAAATATAGGCTATCAAGTGTATCCACATCGGATACTAAACGATTTAACAAATCGCTGTTACGATAACGATTTAATACCCCTGGGCTTAAAGGAATGATTTTTTCAAATACTTGTACGCGTAATTTTGACAAAATGCGGAATGTTGCATCATGCGTCACTATTTTTTCAAAATAGCGCATGACGGTTCGTCCGATAGCTAAACCTCGCACACTGGCTGAAGGGTAGAAAAAGTTAAATAGAGTGCCTAGTCCTGCAATGGCTGTAGCGGCTAAAAACCAGCCTGAAACGGTAAGTAAGCTCATGCTGGATCCCAATCCTAAAATCATCAGCACCAAGCCTAAAATAAGAGGAAATTTGGCGAATTTAAATAAACGTATAAACGGAAGTAATGTGCGCATTATTGGATATCCTGTTTTCGTTGTGCAAGAAGTTCTCCAAAGAAACCTTCATTTTGTAATTCAGCAAAAATCCCCTGTTGGACAATTTCGCCCTGCTGCATGACAAAAATTTGATCACATTGTTTTAAATCTTCAATGCGGTGTGTAATCATTAATGTTGTTTGGTAGCAACTCATTTCATTTAATGCTTGAAGGACGAGACTTTCAGATTGGGCATCGAGACTGGCTGTTGGCTCATCAAGTAATAGTAGGCTCCCCTTGCGTAATAATGCACGTGCAATAGCAAGACGTTGCGCTTGTCCCACAGAAACGCCTAATCCTCCATCTTTAATTTCATAATCTAAACCGAGTTTATCTATAAATTCGGTGGCTTGGGCTTGGCTTAAAGCATGGTGAATTTTCTCATCGCTTGTTTGAATATCACCAAGCAGAAGATTTTCTTTAATTGTGCCTTGTAATAACAATGGATTTTGTCCTACCCAGGCAATATGTTTGCGCCAGTCAGCTAGATTGCTTTCGCGAAGTTCTTGTCCATTAATTTTGAGAGAACCCTCATAAGGTAAAAAGCCTAAAATTACATTCATTAATGAGGTTTTCCCTGCGCCACTTTGTCCTACAAGCGCAACATTGTAATTTGCTGGAATTTGGAAATTTAACGGCTTGGTTAATGCTGAACCCTGTGTCGAAAGTACCACTAAATTTTCGGCAGAAATTTCAACCGCACTTTCCAAAGAAATTGTTTTTTCATTTTGATGAACGGTTAAATAATCGGATTCTAAGAAATTAACAATGGCATCTGCTGCACCAATACCCGCTGCGCGGTCGTGGTAATAAGCGCCTAGATCACGTAAGGGTTGATAAAATTCAGGTGCAAGAATTAAACAAAAGAAACCTGTGAAAAGTGTAAGTGGTGCATTATAGGTACCAAATTCAATTTGACCTAAGTAGCTAAAACCAAAATAGACCGCCATGAGGGCAATGGAAATAGAGGTAAAAAATTCCAATACGGCAGAAGAGAGAAAAGCGAGTTTTAGCACATCCATCGTGGTTTCACGGAAATCTTCAGTGGCATTTTCAATATGCTCAGTTTGTTCAGAAGTGCGGTTAAAAAGACGTAAGGTTTCAAGACCACGTAATCGATCTAGAAATTGTGCGCTTAAACGAGCCAGTGTTTCCATATTTTTTTGGCTACTGTCTGCTGCAGCGATACCAACAAGGATCATAAAAACGGGAACAAGTGGCGCGGTGATCATTAAAATTAAACCTGCAGCCCAGTTCAACGGAAATACAGCAATTAAAATAACGACAGGAACAATGGCTGAAAGACTTTGTTGAGGCAGAAAACGGGCATAGAAATTATGTAAGTTTTCAACTTGTTCCAACATAATGCTTGCCCAACTTCCAGCTGGTTTTTGATTGATTGTCGCAGGGCCAACAAGATGGATTTTATCCAGAATTTTTTGACGAATATGATTGCGTAATAATTGTCCGCTTTGGAAACCTATTTTTTCGCGTGCCCATAAAATAATTGCACGCAATCCGAACCCGATAATCAACCCAAGAAAATAAGGAATAAGTTCATCACGAGGCACTTTTTGTATAATCAGTTTATCAAGCAACGTCGCAAGAAAATAAGTTTGCGCGACTAAAATGAGTGCAGAAAGCGTAGCTAAGACAATGTTTGCGCGCATTAATTTTTTGATAGGTTCTTGTTGTGCGCGAAGCCATTTTTGTAAATATTTTTGGCGAAGTTTGTTCATAGTTTTATCGTGATATAGAAAAAGTTCCCCTCTTTTAAAAAAAGAGGGGAATGAGTTAGAGAATTTATGCTTCTTGAGCATCTAAATAGCGTTCTGCATCCAATGCCGCCATACAACCAGTTCCTGCAGAGGTAATGGCTTGTCGATAATTGTGATCCATTACATCGCCTGCTGCGAATACGCCTTCCACAGAGGTGGCTGTTGCATTTCCTTCAAGACCAGATTTTACAACGATATAGCCATTATTCAATTCTAGTTGCCCTTGGAAAATGTCCGTATTTGGCGAGTGACCAATGGCTACGAATAAACCATCTAATTTGAGTTCTTCTTTCTCTCCAGTTTTAGTGTCGGCTAAACGTAATCCGGTTACGCCCATGTTGTCACCTAACACTTCATCTAAAGTGCGATCAGTATGCAGAACGATTTTTCCTTCTTCCACTTTTTTGTACAAACGGTCGATAAGAATTTTTTCCGCACGGAAGCTATCGCGACGGTGGATTAAATGCACTGTACTTGCGATATTGGCTAAGTAAAGCGCTTCTTCCACCGCAGTATTTCCACCACCAATTACACCGACTGGTTTATTACGATAAAAGAAACCATCACAGGTTGCACAAGCAGAAACTCCACGACCTTTGTAGTTTTCTTCTGACGGTAAGCCAATATAGCGTGCAGAAGCGCCTGTTGCGATAATTAACGCATCACAAGTAAAATTTTGCACATCGCCAAAAAGTTTGAATGGACGAGAGGATAAATCGACTCGATTGATATGATCGAAGACGATTTCTGTTTCAAATTTTTCTGCATGTTGCAACATACGTTGCATTAAACCTGAACCAGTAGTCATCTCAAAATCACCTGGCCAGTTTTCGATTTCATCTGTGGTGGTAAGCTGGCCGCCTTGTTGCAAACCCGTCACCAATACTGGTTTTAAGTTTGCACGTGCTGCATAAATGGCAGCTGTATAACCAGCAGGGCCTGAGCCTAAAATTAAAAGTTTTGCGTGTTTGATATCTGACATAAAGAATCCTTGTTTTTTGTAAAGAGAGAATTAATTGAATTTAAGTTTATTCTGATGATTGCTATGTATGAAATTGTTCCATACACCTTATCAATTATAAACCTTTCGATTAATAGAGCAGTGAATAAAGCAATCGGCGAAACTTATTTGTTAACGGATCAGCATTGCCCATTGCACTTAAAATGGATAAAAATTGTTGTTTAACTTCACCATTCTGCGCACCTAAGTCGGTTTTTAAAATATCGAAAAGTAGTGTCAACGCTTCTTCATTTCGTCCAGCTTGATGAAGTTGTATAGCAAGTTTTATTGCAATTTCAGCTGTTGGGTTTTTAGCATAATCGGCCTGTAATTGTTGGATTTCAGGTGTGTCGGCAGCTTGAATTTGTAGCTCAATTTGTGCCTGTAATCCGTGCCAACGACTATCACGATCTTGCAACGGAATTTGTTTTAGAATTTCTTGTGCTGGCTCCGTTTTTTTCATTGCAATATAGGTTTCAGCGTAGAGCAGGGCGACATCACTATTTTTCTTATCTGAAAGTTCCCATGCGTCTTTCAATAATGGCAATGCAGCCTCATAATTTTCTACTTGCAAGAAATCTAATGCTTGTTGGAATTTTAAATCTTCTTCTTTCGGTAAAATAATGCTTAATCGTTGGATTAATGACGCTTTATCAAGCGCACCTGGAAATGCATCTAATGCCTGTGCTTCTTTAAACAAATAGGTGGTTGACAATGCTTGGATGCGGAATTGTGCGGCAATCATTTGCTCTTTTTCACAATTTACTTTTCCAAGAACAAATTGTCCTTGATATTGTTCTGCAACTTGCTCAAGTAAAGTCAAGAAATCTGATGATTCTTTATGCGTTGGAGCATAAAAATTGATGACAAGTGGTTTTTCTAAGGATTGTTGCAGTATTTCAGTAAGATTTTGTTCGTTGATGTCAACGATAAAAGGAAAATCAGCCATGTTTTATCCTTGTGAAAAAATAATGGCTGATTTTAACAAAGTGCGGTCGATTTTAGAAATGTTTTACTCTTTCAATGAGGGAAAGATTTTTGCCAGGAGCAGTTTTCCCATCATTTCAATATGTTGTGGTTCTGCATTGAGTGCCGGAATATATTGGTAAAATTGTCCGCCATTAGTGAGAAAATTCTCGCGGTTTTCCTCATCAATTTCTTCAATAGTTTCTAAACAATCAACCGAAAAACCTGGGCAAATGACGGCTATTTTATGAATACCTTGTGATGCTGCATTTTGGAGAAATTTATCCGTGTAAGGTTGTAACCATTCTTCTCGCCCAAAACGTGATTGGAAGGTTATTCCCCATTGGTTTTCGGTCAATCCCAACTTATCTACAATAGCAAGCGTTGTCTGTTTGCAGTGTTCACGGTAGTAATCACCCATATTTTCATAACGTAATGGGATACCATGATAAGAAAATAGCAAAAACTCATCGGGTTTTAACCGCGCTTTTATGGAATTGGCTAAGGCGTTAATGTAATTTTCATCAACATGATAAGAATGAATAAAATCGAACGGTACCATTCCCCGCTCTTCTTTAAGGGCATGGGCAAAGGCATCAAATAGCGCGCCTGTTGTTGTACTAGAATATTGTGGGTAAAGGGGGAGTACAATAATTCGTTCAACTTTATTTTTAAGTAAATTTTTCACCGCACTTTGCATTGATGGGTTGCCGTATGTCATCGCAATTTCTACTTGAGCATCAATATTTTGCTTATTTAAATAGGCTTGTAATGCATCTTTTTGTTGTCGTGAAATGGCAAGTAAAGGCGAACCTTGCTCTGTCCAAATTGCTTGGTAATTTTTAGCGATACGTTTTGAACGTAATGGCAAAATAACAGCCTTGAGTAATGGATACCATTTGTAAGGAGATAAATCGACTACTCTTGGGTCGGTTAAAAATTTCCATAAATAACGGGATATAGCAGATGAGGTGGGCGCATCGGGTGTCCCTAAATTGGCTAAAATAATCCCTATTTTTTGATTTGCTATCATAAGTTTAGAATAGAAAGTGTAAGTCGAGAAACGCAGCAAAGTTTATCTTGTTCATCACGAATGTCAATTTGCCATACGTGGATATTTCTATTTAAACTAATAGGCGTAGCCTTTGCTGTAACAATGCCTTGCTTTACTGAACGTAGGTGATGGGCATTAATATCAAGTCCCACTGCAATTTTATTTTCTTCTATTGCAAGGTATCCAGCCAATGAACCTATCGTTTCTGCTAATGCAACAGATATTCCGCCATGTAATAGACCAAAAGGTTGGGTTGTACGATGATCCACAGGCATTGTCGCTTCAATCCAATCTTCGCCAAAAGCAGAAATTTCAATGCCAAGATGGCTAACGGCACTGTTGGAGCAAAGTTGATTTAAGTTTTCGAGCGTGAAGTTTTTTTGCCAAATCATGATATTCCTTTCATTACGCTAAAATTTCTAATAATGCCTGCACAGGGTGTTTTAGCACCACATGTTCATAACGTTTTACCTGACTGCGGCAAGAATAACCGGTTGCTAAACAAAAGTGCGGATCTTTTCCGTGCAGTTTTTTATGCCACGATACATCGTAGATTTCTCGGCTCATTTTTTGATTTTGCACTTCATGTCCAAATACACCTGCCATACCGCAACATCCTACTTTTTCTACATTCAGTTGTTGCCCAAATCTTCCAAAAATTTCTTGCCATTCTTTTGGGCTGTTCGGCATAAAGGTAGATTCCGTACAATGCGGGAATAAATACCAATCGGAAGTGCGGTCAGTTTTTGCGATGTTTTTCAGTTTATCTTGTAATGTCGTATTTTGTAAGCGTTGTTTTAACCATTCGTGAGCAGTGAGAACGTGGAAATCGCCACGTTTTTCTTGTAGTGCTTCCTTGTATTCATCTCGATAAGACAGCACGATGGCTGGATCAACGCCTACAAGTGGAATGCCTAATTTTGCCATTCGATTTAAAAACTCGGCTTGGTTTTGTGCTGTTTTGCTAAAGCGTTTTAAGAAACCTTTAATGTGCATTGCTTTGCCGTTTGGTTTAAATGGCAACAGAATTGGTGTGAAGCCTAATTTCTGCGTAAGCATAACAAAATCGCGTACCACTTTCGCATCATAGTAAGATGTGTAAGGATCTTGCACAATAAATAAAATATCGTTTTTTTCTACCGCACTTAGACCTTCCAATTCTTCCAAGGATTTGCCTTGATAATGAATTTCCACCAGCTGTTGTTGCAAATTGGGTTCAGAAAGCAAGGGCAAATCAGTCATGCCTAGTGTTTTTTCCACTAATGTTTGCGTGACTTTTAGCTTGGTAAAATAATTAAAGAATTTTGCCTGCTTTGCCATATAAGGCGCAGCGATTTCTAAATTTGCCACAACGTGATCTTTTACTGGGCGTAAGTAGCGGCTGTGATAAAAATGAAAGAATTTCGCACGGAAACTTGGTACATCAATTTTAATCGGGCATTGACTAGCACAGGCTTTACAAGCAAGACAAGTATCCATTGCAGCTTTCACTTCGTGAGAAAAATCATAATCCCCTCGCCATTTTTGAACCGTATTGCTTAGTCTTTTCACAAGTGCGGTTAATTTTATTTCTGTTTTACAGAAGTCTAATTGTTCGGGCGAAACATTTTCATTTGCCATCAATCGAAGCCATTCTCGAACCATAGCTGCGCGACCTTTCGGCGAAAATACACGATTTTTACTGACTTTCATCGATGGGCACATGATGCTGTGTTCATCAAAATTGAAACATAAACCGTTTCCATTGCAGTTCATCGCCCCCTTAAATTCATCTCGTATTTGGATAGGAATTTGGCGATCCTTATCAGCCCGCATTGGCGAAAGAATAGAATAAAGTTCCTCTTCGGAATCCAAAGGCGTACAGATTTTGCCGGGATTTAAACGATTGTTTGGATCGAATAAGGTTTTGATATAACGAAGTTCGTGCCAGAGTTCTGGGGTAAAGAATTTTTCGCCGTAATGGGAACGCACGCCTTTTCCGTGCTCTCCCCAGAGTAATCCACCATATTTAATCGTAAGTTCGGCGACTTCATCTGAAATTTGTTTGAATAATTTCACTTGTTCTTTATCGCATAAATCAAGCGCTGGGCGAACGTGTAATACGCCCGCATCCACGTGACCAAACATGCCATATTGTAAATGGTGCTTGTCTAATAAAGTGCGAAATTCACTAATGTAATCCGCAAGATTTTCTGGGGGGACACAAGTATCTTCTACAAACGGAATCGGTTTGGCTGCGCCTTTTGCGTTACCAAGTAAGCCTACTGCTTTTTTGCGCATTGCATAAATACGTTCAATAGAAGGTAAATCTGAGTAAACTTGATAGCCAATAATGTGATCTTGGTTGTGTTCGATTTTTTCATCAAGTGAGCGACAAAGTGCGGTGACTTGGCGGTCTATTTTTTCTTTATTATTACCAGCAAATTCCACAATATTTAAACCAAGAATTGGATCTTCTTCATCTTCTGTAAGAAGTTCATTCACCGAGTGCCAAATAATATCTTGTTTAGCGAGATTTAAGACTTTGGAATCAACGGTTTCCACAGAAAGCGCATTGGCTTTCACCATAAAAGGTGCATTGCGTAATGCTGCATCAAAAGAACGATATTTAATATTGATGAGCGTGCGATACTGCGGAATAGGCAGAAGATTGAGTTTGGCTTCACAAATAAATGCGAGAGAACCTTCAGAACCAGTGAGAATTCTGGTGAGATTAAATTCACTTTCATCTTCATTAAATACATTTTTCAGATCGTATCCCGTTAAAAAACGGTTAAGTTGTGGCAGATCTTTAATGATTGCCGCTCTTTTTTCTTTACAGTGTTGTGCAATGGTTTGATGGAGTCTTTTGCTACTATCACTTAATTCAAGCGTATCGATGTTTTCTAAAACATCAACAGAATTGACAGCACTGGTATCTAAAATCTCACCGTTCATTAATACTGCGCGTAATGCCAAAACATGATTAGAGGTTTTACCATATTGCAATGAACCTTGCCCAGAGGCATCCGTATTAATCATTCCACCTAACGTTGCTCGATTGCTGGTGGATAGCTCTGGGGCAAAGAATAAACCATGTGGTTTTAAAAATTGATTAAGTTGATCTTTTACTACGCCTGCTTGTACACGAACCCAACGTTCTTTGACATTGAGTTCTAAAATAGCAGTCATATGGCGAGAAAGATCCACTATTATATTGTTATTGATGGATTGTCCATTTGTGCCAGTGCCTCCACCACGAGGAGTAAAGGTGAGGAATTGATATTCAGGTAAATTTGCCAATTTGGTTATACGTACTATATCAGCAACAGTTTTCGGAAAAAGAATCGCTTGAGGAAGCTGTTGGTAAACGCTGTTATCCGTAGCAAGACTTAATCTATCTGCATAATTTGTAGCGATATCCCCTTCAAAATGTTGTTTTTTTAGTGCTTGGAGATAGTTAAGGACATCTTGTTCAATTTGTGGAGTGCGATTTAGACTTGGCAACATAGCATTTAACTCATTTAAAGCTATAAATACAGGGTGTTCTCGATAATATCTTAAGGAGCGCACAATGTCGAATTAGATTTTGAGCGTTTTGAAGAAGCGTTTTGTGGAGTAAATTAGTCAAGAATAGTGTATTTTTGGATAAAAAATAAACAAAAAGTTCAAAAAAAATTTGATCTTTTGAATTTTTATAGGATAATAATCGCACTTTTGAACGTTCCTTTGGCGTAAACAAAGGAATTGAATTTGTCAAAAGGTAACAATAGGGCAAATTCAAAACCCTAGTTAAGCAAATGCTTTGAGTGTAACTTTCCCTAAAAGTTCCATTATAAGCAAGGAAACTTTTCTTATTAATAAACGATGACTAAATAGAGGACATCAAAATGAAAAAAACTGCAATCGCATTAGTAGTTGCTGGTTTAGCAGCGGCTTCAGTAGCTCAAGCTGCACCACAAGAAAACACTTTCTATGCAGGTGTTAAAGCAGGTCAAGCATCTTTCCACGATGGTATTAACAAAAACAGTGTTATTGCTAACAAATTAAGTGTTAATGATTATGGTTATAACCGTAATTCTTTCACTTATGGTGTATTTGGTGGTTACCAAATCTTAAATCGTGATAACTTAGGTTTAGCAGTGGAATTAGGTTACGATGATTTTGGTCGTGCAAAAGCGCGTGAAGCTGGTAAAACTGTTGCTAAACACACTAACCACGGTACTCACTTAAGCTTTAAAGGTAGCTACGAAGTGTTAAATGGTTTAGATGTTTACGGTAAAGCAGGTGTGGCTTTAGTACGTTCTGACTATAAATTCTACGATAAGACAAATGGTGCTCGTGATCACGAAGAAGGTCGTCACAGCTTACGTACCTCTGGTTTATTCGCAGTCGGTGCAGAATATGCAGTATTACCAGAGTTAGCAGTTCGTTTAGAATACCAATGGTTAACTCGCGTAGGTAAATTCCGTACTCAAAATGCTCACAATAGCTCTGTAGATTACAACCCATGGATTGGTTCTATCAACGCTGGCGTTTCTTACCGTTTCGGTCAAGGCGCAGTAGCTGCACCAGCTATGGCTCCTGAAGTTGTAAGCAAAACTTTCAACTTAAACTCTGATGTAACTTTCGCTTTCGGTAAAGCAAACTTAAAACCACAAGCTAAAGCAACTTTAGATGGTATCTACGGTGAAATCGCACAAATCAACAGTGCTAAAGTAGCTGTTGCTGGTTACACTGACCGTATCGGTTCTGATGCTGGTAACTTAAAACTTTCTCAACGTCGTGCAGACACAGTAGCTAACTACTTAGTACAAAAAGGCGTAGCAACTAACGCAATCTCTGCAACTGGTTACGGTAAAGCAAATCCAGTGACTGGCGCAACTTGTGACCAAGTTAAAGGTCGTAAAGCGCTTATCGCTTGTTTAGCACCAGACCGTCGTGTTGAAATCGCAGTTAACGGTACTAAATAATTTTAGTATTCGTTTAACGAAAGATTAAATACAGAAAAAAAGGCTTAAACTTCGGTTTAGGCCTTTTGTTTTATTAAGATAATAATCCTAGAATTTCACTCAAGTTTTAACTTGTGGTAGAATTCAATCCTCTTTTATTCGTGGGGAACATTATGGAAACCTTAGACAAAATTAAAAAACAAATTAGTGAAAATCCAATTCTTATCTATATGAAAGGCTCACCTAAATTACCATCTTGTGGTTTTTCGGCGCGAGCAGTAGAAGCACTGATGAATTGTAAAGTACCTTTTGGTTATGTTGATATCTTACAACATGCTGATATTCGTGCTGAATTGCCTGTTTATGCGAATTGGCCTACTTTCCCACAACTATGGGTCGAGGGAGAGTTAATTGGTGGGTGTGATATTATTTTGGAAATGTATCAATCTGGGGAGTTGCAAACTTTATTAAATGAAGTTTCTGCAAAACATGCACAAAATTGATTAATCAATAAAAAATCCCGCATTCTTTTAAAAGTGCGGGATTTTTTTAGCTTGTTTAGACTATTGTGTTGCTTGAATTGCAGTTAATGCAATAGTGTAAACAATGTCATCGACTAATGCGCCACGAGATAAGTCATTAACAGGTTTTCGCATACCTTGAAGCATTGGACCTACCGCAACTAAATCAGCAGAGCGTTGAACTGCTTTATAGCCGATATTACCCGCGTTGATATCAGGGAATACAAATACATTTGCTTGACCCGCTACTTTAGAATTTGGTGCTTTAGAAGCTGCCACATCTTTCATCACAGCTGCATCGTATTGCAATGGACCATCAATTAATAAATCAGGGCGTTTTTCTTGTGCAATACGGGTTGCCTCTTTTACTTTCTCGACTGATTGACCCGCACCAGAAGTACCAGTTGAATAAGAAAGCATTGCCACTTTTGGTTCTAAACCAAATGCTTTTGCAGATTCGGCTGATTGGATTGCGATTTCAGCTAATTGTTCCGCTGTAGGTTCTGGATTTACCGCACAGTCGCCATAGACTAATACTTGGTCTGGTAATAACATAAAGAATACAGATGAGATAATTGAACTGCCAGGTGCTGTTTTGATGATCTGCATCGGTGGGCGAATAGTGTTTGCCGTTGTATGAACGGCACCAGAAACTAGACCATCCACTTTGCCAGCTTCTAACATCATGGTGCCTAATACAACGGTGTCTTCTAATTGCGCGCGAGCTTGTTCTTCAGTTAAGCCTTTAGATTTACGTAATTCAACTAAACGAGCAACGTAGTTTTCGCGTACGTCAGCTGGATTGATGATTGTTACGTCAGCACTTAAAGTCACGCCTTGTTCTGCTGCGACTTTTTTCACTGATTCAGGATCCGCTAATAATACTGATTTTGCGATACCACGTTCAGCACAGATTGCAGCCGCTTTAACAGTGCGAGGTTCGTCACCTTCTGGTAATACGATAGTTTTGCCTGCTTTGCGTGCTAAATCAGTTAATTTGAAACGGAATGCAGCTGGAGAAATACGTGCTTTACGAGCAAGTGGTGCAGAGATTGCCGCAACTAATGCTTGTTCATCGAAGGTTTTAATTTTTCCTGCTTGTGCACCAAATACACCTAATATATCAGCGTTGTTCACACCACCAAATTCTGAAGCAACGGCTTCTATTAATGTGCTTTCTTCATTGTTTGCTACTAAGATGATTTGTGCATCTAAGGTTTGCGCAATCGCAAAGTTTAAGCTATTTGCAAAAGGCGCTTGAGCTGAAGGTTGAACACCTTTAACAACCACTAGATTTGCATTTAATGCTTGGAAATCAGCAACGATTTTTTCTAACAACACGTCTTTTTGATTATTTGCGATGAATGCTTGAGCGGCTTTTACATCTTCTACTGCATTGAATATAACCGCATTTGTTGTTTTAGCGATTTGTAATGCTGATGCTAAATTGGCTTCTGTGCTAGTTGGAATAAGAATAACTGCTTTAGTCATTTTGATATACCTTTTAATAAATGAAAAAAACCTGCTGATTTTTCAGCAGGTTTGATGGAAGTTGATTAGCCCGCTAAACGTGCGGTATCTTGAGCGATGACTAACTCTTCATTAGTTGGAAGTACAATCGCTTTAAATGCAGAATCATCAGTAGTGATTACGCCATCTTTACCGAAGCGTGCCGCAAGATTGCGTTCGTTATCCACTTTAATACCAAATAATTTTAAGTGATTTAATGCTAATTCACGAACATGAGCGGAGTTTTCACCGATACCACCCGTAAATGCAATGGCATCTAAGTGATCATCGCCTAATACCGCCATATAAGCACCGATGTATTTTGCTAAACGGTAACTATAGACGTCTAATGCACGTTTTGCTTCAGGCTTAGACAGATCGTCGTAGTTATCTTCTGCATAACGACAGTCACTGGTTACCTCAGTTAAACCTAAAAGACCGGATTTTTTCACTAAAGTCTCTTCAATTTGTTCCATTGACATACCTAAGTTTTTGTATAGGTAGAATACGATTGCAGGGTCGATATCACCACAACGCGTACCCATGACTAAACCTTCTAACGGAGTTAAGCCCATTGATGTATCGATACATTTACCGTTACGAACAACAGAAACAGAACCCCCATTACCTAAGTGACAAATAATCGTATTGACTTGGTCTGCAGGCTTACCGACATATTCAGCGACTTCACGAGAAACGAAGTAGTGGCTTGTACCGTGAGCACCATAGCGACGAACAGCGTGCTCTTTATAAAGTGAATATGGAAGCGCATATAAGAATGCTTCTTCAGGCATAGTTTGGTGGAAAGCAGTATCAAATACGGCAACGTTCTTATCTTTTAAATGTGGGAAGGTTTTAAAGGCTTCACGAATACCGATTAGGTGAGCAGGGTTGTGAAGTGGGGCAAATTGTGCTGCATCTTCAATACCTTTAACCACTTCATCTGTGATTACAACGGATTGAGTGTATTTTTCACCACCGTGAACGATACGGTGACCAATCGATGTGATTGAGTTTTTAAGCTCATCAGTCATAATGTTTGATGCAATGAAGTCAAGTGCTTCAGTATGTGCTGCACCTGCACCTAAATCTGCGCTCCCTTTCTCACCGTTAAGTTTCCATTTAATGCGAGCTTCTGGAAGGAAAAATGCTTCAGCTAAACCAGATAATTTTTCTTCACCTGTTGCTGGATCAAGGATTGCAAATTTTAATGAAGAACTACCACAGTTAAGGATTAGAACAAGTTTTGACATAGGAACCCTATATTTGATTAAAGTTAATGAAAATCCACTCAGTTGAATGGACTGAAAAAATTGAACATAGGATACACTTTTTGGTAAATAAAATAAATTCGTCTATGCATAAAAATTCATCAGGTTATTAAATTTTTTGAAAATTTAAACTTTTTGGGTAAGGTGACAAAAGAATATAAAGTGGGGTATGATAAGTGCGGTTATTTTAACGAGCATTTTTATGGCATTTTTTTCCATTTTAAAACAGGGACAAATTTATCTTAATACTTGGCCGCTAGAGGCTAAGTTAGGCATGATTTTCCCTGAAAACCGTATTATGAAAGCCACGAGTTTTGCACAAAAACTCATGCCCTTTGTTGCTGTATTTGCAGTGGTGTGGCAACAGGTTTATGCAAAAAATGATTTGATGGCGTTTTCTATTGCAATTTTGACCGCACTTTTTGCCTTGCTTATTCCTTTTCAAGGTCTTTATTGGCTTGGTAAGCGTGCGAATTCGCCATTAGAAAATCAAAGTGCGGTATGGTTTTATGATATTTGCGAACGCTTAAAACAACTACATGAACCCTTGCCTCTTGTGCAAGATCAACCGACATACCAACATTTAGCAGAAGTCTTAAAGAAAGCTCAAAGCAAATTTGAACGTGCTTTTTGGCAGGAAATTTAGTTTACGCAAACGTTTTCTTTTTGGCTTTATTTTTGTAGAATACCTCGGTCGTTTTAAACGGCCGTTTTTTATTGAGAGATTATTTAATGATCGATTACATTATTATTGGCATTATCGCTTTTTCCATTCTTGTCAGTTTATTACGCGGTTTTGTTCGCGAAGTGCTTTCACTCGGTAGCTGGGTTGTAGCATTTATTGTAGCAAGCCAGTTCTATCCTTATCTTGCTGCTTATCTTACGCAAATTGAATCAATGTATATTCGTAATGGAACCGCAATCGGGATTTTATTTGTACTGACTTTAATCGTGGGCGCCATAGTAAATTATGTGATTAGCCAATTAGTAGATAAAACTGGTTTAAGCGGCACAGATCGTGTTTTAGGTGCGATTTTTGGTTTAGTGCGCGGTGCACTGATTGTCGCTGCGTTATTATTTTTCATGGATACCTTCACCAATTTTGAACAAACTGATTGGTGGAAAGAATCTCAATTAATACCGCACTTTGGTTTTATTATTGAATGGTTCTTTCAACAACTTCAGGCTAGTTCAAGTTTTTTAAATCCAACGCTTAATCAATAAGGAACACAAAATGTGTGGTATTGTCGGTATTGTTAGCCAAAGTCCGGTTAATGAATCTATTTATGCAGCATTAACTCTTTTGCAACATCGTGGGCAAGATGCTGCGGGAATCGTGACGGTTGACGATGAAAATCGTTTCCGCTTACGTAAAGCTAATGGTTTAGTGAGCGATGTGTTCCATCAAGAGCATATGCTACGATTGCAAGGAAATGCTGGATTGGGGCATGTTCGTTATCCTACAGCGGGGAGTTCTAGCGTCTCAGAGGCGCAGCCTTTTTATGTGAATTCTCCCTATGGTGTCACTTTGGTGCATAACGGCAATTTAACCAACTCAGTCGAGTTAAAAGAAAAAGTCTTTAAAACTGCCCGCCGCCATGTAAACACCAATTCAGATTCCGAACTTCTTCTAAATATTCTTGCAAATCACCTTGATCACATTCCTCAAGAGAAACTTGATCCAAAAGATATTTTTAATGCTGTTCGTCAAACTCACAACGATGTTCGTGGTGCTTATGCTTGTTTAGCGATGATTATTGGACATGGCATGATTGCGTTTCGTGATCCTTTTGGTATTCGTCCTTTGGTGTTGGGTAAACGAGAAGAAAATGGCAAAACTGAGTATATGTTTGCCTCTGAAACAGTTGCTTTAGATATTGTGGGTTTTGACTTTGTTCGTGATATTGCCCCGGGTGAAGCCGTTTATGTGACGTTTGATGGTGAGCTTTATTCGCAGCAATGCGCCGAAAGTGCGGTGTTAAATCCTTGTATTTTTGAGTATGTTTATTTTGCACGCCCAGATTCAACAATTGATGGCGTTTCTGTTTATGCGGCGCGTGTTCACATAGGCGAAAAACTCGGACAAAAAATTGCAAAAGAATGGGCTGATGAAATTGATAATATTGATGTGGTGATTCCTGTTCCTGAAACCTCCACAGATATTGCGTTACAAATTGCCCGCGTACTAGGGAAACCTTATCGCCAAGGATTTGTGAAAAATCGCTATGTTGGTCGTACGTTTATTATGCCAGGACAAGCACAGCGTATTAGTTCTGTTCGTCGCAAATTGAATACCATTAAAGCTGAATTTAAAGATAAAAACGTCTTATTGGTGGACGATTCTATCGTTCGCGGTACAACCTCTGAGCAAATTGTTGAAATGGCTCGTTCGGCTGGAGCGAAGAAAATTTACTTTGCTTCTGCTGCACCAGAAATTCGTTATCCGAATGTATATGGTATAGATATGCCGAGTCGCGATGAACTGATCGCTTACGGTCGAAATGTTGATGAAATTGCGCATTTGATTGGCGTAGATAAACTAATTTTCCAAGATTTGACCGCACTTACTGAATCTGTTCAATTAGAAAATCCGTCTATTCGAGGATTTGATTGTTCAGTGTTCACAGGCGAATATATTACAGGTGACATCACGCCAGAATATTTGGAGAAAATCGCAAGTCAGCGGAACGATAGTGCAAAGAAAAAACGAGAAAAACAAGCATCTAATCTTGAAATTTATAATGAACAATAAATTGCGATAAGGCTAGATATTTAGTCTGATAAAAAATCACCGCATTAAAAAAGTGCGGTGATTTTTTTATTTGTTTTTTAGGATGTCTTCTAGATAGTTTTCGCAATCAGAATATTGAAATTGGAATCCCGCGTTAAGTAATTTTTCAGGCACAACATTTTGGCTTTCGAGTAATAGATTCGCCCGTTCACCAAGAATGAAATGTAATATCCATTTGGGAATGGTTGCAAAGGCAGGACGTTTTAATACTCGAGCCAAAGTGCGGTTAAATTTATGCTGTTTTATGGGATTCGGGGCGGTGAAGTTAAATGATCCTTGGCATTCTGAATGATCGAGTAAAAATAAAATGCCATTGACCATATCTTCCAAAGCAATCCAGGGGAAATATTGTTCTCCATTGCCCAGTTTGCCGCCAAGTCCCCATTTGTATAAAGGCAATATTTGAGCTAGTGCGCCCCCTTTTTTAGAAAAGACCATACCTGTTCGAATTAAGCAAACTCTAGCATGTGCTTGTTGCGCAATATTTTCCCAATCTTGGCATAATTGTGCGGTGAAGGTTTTTGCTGTTTTGCTTGTTTCGGTAATTGTTTGTTCGCCTTGATCGCCGTAAATTCCAGTTGCTGAACCTGAAATAAAAATAGGGTGTTGCTGATATTGATTAATGAATTCAACCAGTTGAGTAGTGAGGCTTAAACGACTTTCTCGTAAAATAGATTTCTGGTTTTTCGACCAAACTTTATGAAAAATTGGTTCGCCAGCAAGATTGATGATGGCATCAAACTGTTCTTGTAAATCGAGTTCTGAAAGTGCGGTAATAAATTTGATGTTTTTTTGCTTTGAGATAGTGTGCGACGCACTTGAGCGCGTTAAGATCGTCACTTGTTCATTGCGTAAGCAGAGTTGTTCAACAAGTGCTTTGCCGATAAGTCCCGTACCTCCAGTTAATAAAATATTCATTACAACGCGTTTTCAAATAAACGTTGAACATTTTTGAGTAAATCGACAATTTTTGTGCCACGCGTTGGTGTGATAAAAATTGTGTCATCGCCTGCGATAGTGCCTAGGATGCCTTCTGATTTTCCAATTGAATCGAGTAAGCGAGCGATGAGTTGTGCCGCACCCGGAGAAGTTTTAATGACAATTAACATGTCATTGTAATCAACATCTAATACAAGATTTTTTAATGGGCTACTGGTATTAGGAACACTCAATTCACCTGGTAAGCAATAGACCATTTCCATTTTGGTATTACGGGTACGAACAGCACCAAATTTGGTGAGCATTCTGGATATTTTTGATTGATTAATGCCTGTAAAGCCTTGTTTTTTTAAGGCATCGACAATCTCACTTTGAGAGCCAAAGCGTTCTTGATTGAGTAATTCTTTAAAAGCGCGAGTTAAATTGTCAGTCATTTTTATTTTTCAATAGTCAAAAATTTGCATAAGAATTGCATAAAAATTCATTTTCAGCAACTTGAATGTGAATAAAAGCAAAGAGAAGGAAAAAATTACCTCAGAAATGTGAACTAGATCATAGAATGATATTTCTCTGTTTGTAATTGTGAGATGAAAATTTTAAAATCAGGTCATCTTAAATTAACTAACACATAAGGAGTATTTATGAAAGTTGCAGTATTAGGCGCCGCAGGCGGTATTGGTCAAGCATTAGCGTTATTACTAAAACTTCAGTTGCCTGCTGGTTCAGATTTAGCATTATATGATATTGCCCCTGTTACCCCAGGCGTTGCAGTGGATGTGAGTCATATTCCAACCGCAGTGAATGTGAAAGGTTTTTCTGGTGAAGACCCAACGCCTGCACTTGAAGGTGCAGATGTTGTATTAATTTCTGCTGGTGTTGCGCGTAAACCTGGTATGGATCGTTCAGATTTATTCAATATTAATGCGGGCATTGTTCGTGGTTTAATTGAAAAAGTCGCGGTTACTTGCCCGAAAGCTTGTGTTGGTATCATCACTAATCCAGTAAATACTACCGTTGCGATTGCGGCTGAAGTATTGAAAAAAGCAGGTGTTTACGACAAACGTAAATTATTTGGTGTGACTACTTTAGACGTGTTACGTTCTGAAACCTTTGTGGCTGAATTAAAAGGTTTAAATGTTTCTCGTACGAGCGTTCCTGTTATTGGTGGTCACTCGGGTGTGACTATTCTTCCATTACTTTCTCAAGTTCAATATGCTAAATGGAATGAAGATGAAATCGAACCATTAACAAAACGTATCCAAAATGCAGGTACAGAAGTGGTCAATGCAAAAGCGGGTGGCGGTTCTGCAACGCTTTCAATGGCACAAGCTGCAGCGCGTTTCGCTCGTTCTTTAGTGAAAGGATTGAGTGGCGAGACAGTTGTTGAATGTACTTATGTTGAAGGCGATGGAAAATATGCTCGTTTCTTCTCTCAACCAGTTCGTTTAGGCAAAGAAGGTGTAGAAGAAATTTTACCAATTGGCCCATTAAGCAATTTTGAACAACAAGCCTTAGAAAATATGTTGCCAACTTTACGTGCAGATATTGAATTAGGTGAAAAATTTATTAATGGTTAATCATTAAAAAATAAGGGGAGCATTAGCTCCCTTTTTCATGTTTCGATAAAAAAGCCACCAAATGGTGGCTTTGTTTGTATCTTTATTATTTCTGACGCATTGCAGGGAATAAGATAACATCACGAATTGATGGTGCATTTGCATAAAGCATCGCTAAACGGTCGATACCTAAACCTTCACCAGCTGTTGGTGGTAAGCCGTGTTCTAGCGCAACAACAAAGTCTTCATCTTTAAACATCGCTTCATCATCACCCGCTTCTTTCGCAGCAACTTGTGCATCAAAACGTTCATTTTGATCTTCCGAGTCATTTAATTCTGAGAAACCATTACCGATTTCACGACCACCGATAAAGAGCTCAAAACGATCTGTTACATCAGGATTTTCATCGTTACGACGTGCAAGTGGCGAAATTTCTGCAGGGTGAGCCATTAAGAATGTTGGTTGAATTAAGTGATGTTCAGCTACTTCTTCAAAAATTGCATTTACAATGCTACCTAAACCCCAAGATTTTTGTACTTCAATACCTAAGCGTTCAGCCGTAGCTTTTGCACGATCAAAGTCATATAAATCTTCTTTTACGATACCTTTGTCTGCACCGTATTTAATGGTTGCATCGTGTAACGTAATACGTTCGAATGGTTTACCAAAATCAAATTCGTATTCGCCGTATTTCACAATAGTGCTACCAAGAATATCAATCGCTAATTTACGAAGAAGTTCTTCGGTGTTATCCATTAAATCATGGTAGTCCGCATATGCTTGGTAGTATTCAAGCATAGTAAATTCTGGATTATGACGAACAGAAACCCCTTCATTACGGAAGTTACGGTTTAATTCAAATACTCGTTCAAATCCACCCACTACTAAGCGTTTTAAATAAAGTTCAGGTGCGATACGTAAATACATATCCACATCTAATGCATTGTGATGGGTTACGAAAGGACGCGCAGATGCACCGCCTGGAATCACTTGTAACATTGGCGTTTCCACTTCCATAAAGCCTTTAGAAATGAAATATTCACGAATACCCGCGACAACTTTAGAACGAATAATAAAAGTGCGGCGAGATTCTTCGTTAGAAATTAAATCTAAATAACGTTGGCGATAGCGAACTTCTTGGTCGGTTAAACCATGGAATTTGTCTGGTAATGGGCGAAGTGCTTTGGTTAATAGTTGAACTTCAGTGGTTTTCACGGTGAGTTCATCGGTTTTTGTTTTAAATAAAGTGCCTTTAACGCCAACGATGTCACCTAAATCCCAAGTACCAACGTCATCTTTATAAACGCCTTCAGGCAAATTATCGCGTGCAACATAAAGCTGGATTTTACCGCTCATATCTTGAATAGTGATAAACGTCGCTTTACCCATTGCACGGCGAGTCATAATACGGCCAGCAACTTGTACTTCAACGTTTTTCTCTTTTAAGATTTCACCGTCTTCTGCATCATATTGATTGTGCAAATCTTGTGCGAGAGCATCACGACGAAACTTGTTTGGAAATGCATTACCTTTTGCACGTAATGCGGCTAATTTTTCACGACGAACGAGCATTTCGCCATTGAGATCTAATTCTTTAACTTCTTGTTCTGACATGTTGTTTACCTTTAATTTTAACTTTAAAAATACCTTCAAAAATAACCGCACTTTGGGGTTATTTCTTATGATGGGATAAGTAACGTGTCTTTACTTATCCTGCAAATCATGCTTAAAGCCCAGCTTTTAAACTCGCCTCAATAAATTGATCTAAATCACCGTCTAATACGGCTTGTGTATTACGGTTTTCCACACCAGTACGCAAATCTTTAATGCGTGAATCGTCTAATACATAAGAGCGAATTTGGCTTCCCCAACCAATGTCGGATTTATTATCTTCCATTGCTTGCTTATCCGCATTTTTCTTCTGTAATTCAAGCTCATACAATTTCGCTTTTAATTGTTTCATCGCTTGATCTTTGTTCTTGTGCTGTGAACGATCGTTTTGACATTGCACAACAATACCACTTGGCATATGGGTAATACGCACCGCACTTTCAGTTTTGTTTACGTGCTGACCACCTGCCCCCGATGCTCGATAAACATCAATACGTAAATCAGCAGGATTGATTTCAATATCAATATCATCATCAATTTCAGGGTAGACAAATGCTGCGCTGAATGATGTGTGACGACGGTTATTGGAATCAAATGGACTTTTACGCACTAAACGATGAATCCCCGTTTCTGTTCGTAACCAACCAAAGGCATATTCACCGCTCACTTTAATCGTTGCCGATTTCAATCCAGCTACATCACCGTCAGAGACTTCCATCAGTTCTGTTTTAAAACCCTTGCTTTCAGCCCAACGGAGATACATACGGAGTAACATTTCTGTCCAATCTTGAGCTTCCGTACCGCCAGAACCTGCTTGTAAGTCCACATAGCAATCGCAAGCATCATGTTCGCCACTAAACATTCGACGGAACTCTAATTTTTCGAGTTGTTGTTCAAGTTCATCTAATTCAGCTACTGCTTCATGGAAGGTGTCTTCATCTTCTGCTTCGATGGCAAGTTCTAACAACCCATCAACATCTTCTAAGCCTTGTTCTAAATTTTTGATGGTATTTACAACTTGTTCTAAAGAAACACGTTCTTTACCAAGCGCTTGGGCTTTATCTGGATCATTCCAAACATCTGGCTGTTCTAATTCAGCATTGACTTCTTCTAAACGCTCAACTTTGGCATCGAAGTCAAAGATACCCCCGAAGCACCGAAGTGCGGTCGGATAAGTCGGTGATTTTATTTTTTACAGGATTGATTTCAAACATAATAAATTCACTGTGTGATAAAGTGTGGAATTATATGCTATTTTCTGATTTTTGGATAGTTTGACCTTGCAGAAATTAGCAATCTCTCTATAATTTCAGACTTTCTTACTCAAGCTAATTTAGGAACAAAAAATGAAGAAAATTTTTACCGCACTTTTGTGCGTGGCTGCGGCCAATGCAATGGCAAACGATGCCACAATTAAAAGCAAATTACAGTCTCTTGGTGCATCAAATATTGATGTGAAATCCTCGCCAATTTCAGGTATCAAAACAGCAGTAACAGATCAAGGCGTACTTTATGTGACAGACGATGGAAAATATGCTTTCCAAGGTAAACTTTACGAGCTCACGAATAATGGTCCTGTTGATGTAGCGGGTAAAATTTTAGTGGATAAACTTAATTCTTATAAAAATGAGATGATTGTTTATCCCGCTAAAAATGAAAAGCATGTTGTGACAGTATTTATGGATATTACTTGCCATTATTGCCATTTATTACATCAGCAATTAAAAGAATATAACGATCTTGGCATTACTGTACGTTATTTAGCTTTCCCTCGTGCAGGCATGAATAACCAAACAGCAAAACAAATGGAAGCAATTTGGACGGCAAAAGATCCTGTTTTTGCTTTAAATGAAGCGGAAAAAGGCAATTTACCGAAAGAAGTTAAAACCCCAAATGTTGTGAAAAAGCATTATGAATTAGGCGCGCAATTTGGCGTAAATGGCACACCAAGTATTGTTACCTCAACTGGTGAGCTTATTGGCGGTTATTTAAAACCAGCTGATTTATTGAGCGCACTTGAAGAAACAGCGAAATAATTTTATAATGAAAACCAGGGGGCAGATGTCTACCCCCTTGTATTTAGTCGGTTATGCTTAATATGCTGGGGAGCTTAAAAGCATTAACAATACTAAGACTATGATATAGATACATAATTTAGGCATTATTAAAATCCTTAGCTGACACAATAGTTAGACTAATGGTCAGTAGGGCTTTTAACCCCTGTCAGCATTCAGGGTTAAAAGCCCTGACCGACAGGAAAAAGTATAGATAAAAGAGCTGTTGATTTCAACAGCTTTTTGCTTTTAGATATGAATTAATATCCAGTGAAAAAACTTATCAAACGCCGTGAAATTCCAGTTGGAAATTCTGTCTCAAACCATCCGTTATTAGATCGCCTTTATCGCGCACGCCATATTCAAAACACTGAAGAATTAGACCGCACTTTAAAATCAATGCTGAATCCAAATCAGCTATATGGTATTGAACAAGCCGTAAATTTATTAGTGGAAGCTTACCAACAACAGCAAAAAATAGTGATTGTTGGGGATTTTGATGCTGATGGTGCAACTAGTACAGCATTGAGTGTGCTGGCTTTAAGACAACTTGGTTTTGCTGACGTGGATTATCTCGTACCAAATCGATTTGAACAAGGTTATGGTTTGAGTATTCCTGTGGCTGAAATGGCGATTGAAAAGGGCGTTCAGCTATTAATGACAGTGGATAACGGCGTTTCATCTTTTGAAGGCGTTGCATTTTTGAAAGAAAAAGGTGTTCGTGTTTTAGTGACGGATCACCATTTACCACCCGAAACTTTGCCACCAGCTGATGCCATTGTTAATCCTAATTTAAGTCAGTGTGGTTTCCCTTCCAAATCCTTAGCGGGCGTTGGTGTTGCGTTTTATTTGATATTAGCCGTACGAGCAAAATTTCGTGAACTCGGTATTTTTACTGCAGAAACACAACCTAATTTTACTGACTTGCTCGATCTAGTAGCATTGGGTACTGTCGCGGATGTGGTGCCTTTAGATCAAAATAATCGTATCCTTGCTTATCAAGGCTTAATGCGGATTCGTGCACGG
Organism: Haemophilus sp. SZY H8; assembly: GCF_018829755.1. Classification (NCBI taxonomy): domain Bacteria; kingdom Pseudomonadati; phylum Pseudomonadota; class Gammaproteobacteria; order Pasteurellales; family Pasteurellaceae; genus Haemophilus; species Haemophilus sp. SZY H8. The sequence goes on along the minus strand of NZ_JAHKJY010000001.1, from coordinate 376,734 downwards.
CGTTGTCGTCCCGGTATTGTTGCATTAGCAGAAGTGGCTAACCGTAATATTGAACAGTTTACTTCAAGTGATCTCGGTTTTTGTATCGGACCTCGTTTAAATGCAGCGGGGCGCTTAGACAATATGTCCATTGGGGTTGAGCTTTTACTGGCGGACGATATGCTAAAAGCCAGAGAATTAGCTTTAGATCTTGATCAACTCAACCAAACGCGTAAAGAAATTGAAGCAGGCATGAAGCTTGAGGCGCTAGAAATTTGCCAAAATCTCACCGCACTTTTTAAAGAGTTACCTTCGGGGATTACACTTTATCAACCAGATTGGCATCAAGGTGTGTTGGGCATTGTGTCATCTAGGATTAAAGAGCAATATCATCGCCCTGTAGTTGCCTTCGCGAAAGATGGTGAGGGAGTTTTGAAGGGTTCCGCGCGCTCTATTGAAGGCTTACATATGCGTGATGTTTTGGAGCGTATTCATTCGCAACATCCTAATATGATTTTAAAATTTGGTGGCCATGCGATGGCTGCAGGATTAAGCCTCCGAGAAGAACATTTTGACAATTTCCAACATATTTTTAATCAAACCGTTGCCGATTGGCTTGATGAAGAACATTTACAAGGTGTAATTTGGACCGATGGCGAATTAAATTCAAATGAATTTAATCTTGAAACGGCGGAACTGATAAAATCAGCAGGCCCTTGGGGACAAGCTTTCCCTGAGCCTTGTTTTGATGGCGAATTTAAAATTTTAGATCAGCGTGCAATTGGACAAAATCAGAACCATCTCAAAATGTTAGTGGAGCCAAAACAAGGTGGCCCTTTATTAGATGCGGTTGCGTTTAATATTGACACAAGATTGTATCCTGATCTTTCAATTAAACAGGCAAGATTTGCATATAAATTGGATGTTAATGAGTTTCGTGGTAACCGAAATGTACAGCTTTTAGTAGAATATATTGAAGCGATTGATGAGTAATGTTTTGAAATTTTATGGATTATTCGTATTAGGTTTATTTGGGTTTACATCATCGGTTTTAGCTGAAGTAAATCAAAAAGAATTTTCTACTCAAAATCCACCGCACTTACCATCTTCTGATGTCATGCATTTTGAAGATGGACGGGATTATTTTTCTTATCAAGAGCCTATTGAACAAGCGCCTAGAGCAGACAAAAAAATACGTATTCAATTCTTTTTTGATTACGATTGCCGCGTATGCTCGTCAGCGCAAGATATTTTAGAGCTTTATAGTCAAATGCGTACAAATAAAGTTGCGTTGGAGCAATATCCTATTGCAACTGCGGATAGTCAGTTTAGCGCACGCATTTTTTATACTTTGCAAGCACTAAGTGCGGGTGAATTATCTAATGTTTTATTATTTGAAACTTCAGAAAAATCTCGTTATGCAGAGTTGTCTGCGACAAATAAAATTCAACAATGGGCGGAAGAACAAGCTCTAGATAAACAGTTATTTATTCAGGCTGAAAATTCAGAAAGAGTAAAAGAGCAAATTCAAGATGCGATTGAATTGACGGAAGAATATGGTGTGTTTACCTATCCTTACGTTGTCATTGGGGGAAAATATGTACTCACGGCGAGCACGCTTTATAACGATGATTATAGCGTGGCTGTGTTAGATTTTTTGGTAAATAAAATAGAACAGGAACAAAAGTAATGAAAATCGGAATTGTTGGCGCGATGGCGCAAGAAGTCGAAATTTTAAAAAATGTAATGGCAGAGAGAACTGAAACTCGAGTAGCAAGCGCGGTCATTTTTGAAGGCAAAATTAATGGTAAAGATGTTGCATTGTTGCAATCAGGTATTGGAAAAGTAGCCGCTGCAATTGGCACGACGGCATTGTTACAAGTAGCCAAGCCAGATTTTGTGATCAATACTGGTTCTGCGGGTGGGGTAGCAAAAGGCTTGAAAGTGGGAGATATTGTAATTTCAGATGAAACACGCTACCACGATGCGGATGTGACAGCTTTTGGCTATGAAAAAGGGCAGTTGCCCGCTAATCCTGCGGCATTTTTATCCGACAAAAAATTGGCTGATCTAGCTCAAGAAATTGCAGAAAAGCAAGGACAATCAGTAAAACGTGGTTTAATTTGCTCTGGCGATAGTTTTATTAATAGTGAAGACAAAATTGCACAAATAAAAGCTGACTTCCCGAATGTGACGGGGGTTGAAATGGAAGCCACAGCGATTGCACAAGTTTGCTATGCTTTTAATGTGCCTTTTGTAGTGGTTCGAGCTATTTCGGATGCAGGAGATGGAGAAGCAAGTATGTCTTTTGAAGAGTTTTTACCATTGGCGGCGAAGCAGTCTTCAGCATTAGTGTTAGAGATGATAGATAGACTGTAGTAATAATCTTTTAATCAGATAATAAATTTTACAATTAAATCATAAATATTATTTAAAAGGCATAGCTTATTAGCTATGCCTTTTTATATGAGCCAATTAGAATTTATAGTTCAAACTTAGAATATAAGTTCTTCCACGTGCAAAGTTATAAAGTACAGATTTATCTTTTCCTCCATCTTCACAAGTATTATTTTTACTACAAATTGAATCATTTAAGCTTGAATAATAGCGCTGTGAAGCAGCATCATTGCCTGAGTCTAAAGGATCAACATAACGTTTATCTAGTAGGTTTTGTACTTCAGCTTTGATAATTAAATCTTTAACAGGTTCATAACTTACATGCAAATCTAAAATAATCGGTTGTTTATTAATTTCCTCTGTTTTCTTGATTGCATAATAAGTTCGTTCATGGCTCGTATTTAATTCAAATTGAGAACCGTTAATATAATCTTCTTGAATGGTTGCTCGTTTACTTTTCCCATAGTAACGTGCTGCGATACCAAGAGTTAATTTTTGATCAAACCAGCGAGATCCAAGTTCTAATCTTCCATAATCTTTAGGTAGCATTGAGATACGGGATAGACCATAACCTTGTTTCAGAATATCCTCTTTTGACGCATTGTTAGGACGTGGACTCGCATCTGCATAATTGGTTGGTTGATTTGTTCGTTGGTATGCATAAGACAGATTTGCAAAGAAACGTCCCATGTCATAATTTACTTCTAATTCAACCCCGCTCTTTTTCACAATTGGCTTATAATTTTGATGAGCAATGGTAAATCTAAATCCATTCTCAGAAGCCCAGTCAGGAACAATGCCATCTCTCCACCATACACCATATACATTATGAATATAATTTTTGATAAAACTACGATAGCCCACTAATTTTAAACCTAATACATCTTCTTTAGTGAAAACGCCTTTTTTATAGGTATTAAAACCAAGTTGATAAGTTTCAGCTCGCTCAGGTTTTAATCCCGTATTCACTCCAGCATCAGATACTTGAGAGAAAAACATCTCTTGAATATTCGGCATTCTGTGTGTTCGTGAATAAGTAAAAAATGGCATAAAATAATCACTCAGTTCTGCACTTAATGTAGCAGAATGATTGAATGCTTTTTTATGACCTGATTTATGCAAAATCGGTTCATTAATTTGTGTTGGTGTATTTTCGTAACCTACATACTCACCGTTAAATGCATAATGCGTAAAATTGACACTATAGTCTAAATGGTAAATTCCTTTAGAAAGTGCGGTATCAAAATATACTGTTTTAAATTTCTGCTTACCTGAAGGTTGTAAGATCACTGAACGTTGTGGCAGTAAATTACGACTACCTTTAAATCGTCCTAAATTACTGTAGTTACCTTGATCATGTGAAGCATCATTATAAAATAAACTTAATTCTTCTGGAAAACGGTTTTTACTGTATTCGTTAGTAAAATAGTTAAACCCTAATGTGGTTTTTAAATCGATTTCTTTTGGCAATAAGAAGGTATAGCTGTTATTAATATCAATGATATTTGCCACATTTTTTGTGATAAGTTTATCTGCAACTTGCCAACCAGCAAAAAAGCCACCCTTAGGATAAATGGTTTTGCCAATGTTATGTGCTGCCATTAAATTAAGATCAAGATAGTTGTTATTATTGAAGTTATAATTGACTTGGTAATTACGGTTTTCAATTTTGCGAGAACCAATTTTATTATCCAATGTGCGTAGTTGCGCCCCTAGCGTATGGTGATCATCTCCATATTCAAATTTTAACAAATGGCTACGTGAGCGAGATTGTAAGCTGCCTGGTTCAATAGGAGCGACACTATATTGATCTTTATTACGTTCAAATGATTTGTCAGTTTTTTCAATTCCATCATCACCTTTTTGGAGCTCTTCAATATCCTCAGGTTTTTTTCCTGCTCCTAATTGTTGTAGAATATTTTTTCTAGCCTGATTTTTATAAATATTTTTTACACTGGTCTCGGTTTCTTCAGGATCGTATATATTGGATTTTTCAATATGAGTAATACAATTTGAATCGGTCCATATTGTTTCTGTTTCTCCTGTTAAATCATTAGAGTTTGTCGTTTTTTCTGTACTTCCATGAAATGTTGGATTAGGTGCATTGCAAGACCAATGGTTTTTGTTTAAATCAGGTGTCCACTGTCCAGCTGAATTTAAAACATAACCTGCATTGTGGAAATAGGCTTCTTTTTCTTTAGCAAGAATATCTTGTCCTAGCGAAGACAATCGTTCTCCTCCACCGATACGATAATCTTGAGACACCTCACGTTGACTGTAACCATATACCACACCAACATAACCACCATTATCAAGCCATTTTCTGCCTGCAGCCATTGTCATAAAATTCGATTTAGTTGCATTGCTCCCCGTCATTCCTTTTACGATGAGCCCAAAAGGTTTGTCATCAGTAATAACATCATTAACGCCTAATGTTCTAAAATTAGCACTCCCAGACAAGGTATTTACGCCATTAGAACCTGAAAAGTTACTTTTATTGACATCGACACCAGCAATGAAGTTAGGATCAAGCGATGCACCGAATTGAGAATTACCACCTGATTGACCTGAATCCATTGAGGTGGAATAGAAGGTTTGTGTAACCCCATCGACCATTGTATTGACACGACCTAACCCATTTTCGCCACGAATATTCACAGAAACTACGCCAGAGCCTTTATCTTGTTGAGTAAAAGCACCAGGGATACTTCGAATAACTTGATCGATAGTTTGGGTTTCTTTAAAAATATGTTCTCGGGTGCTTTTTGCTTTCGCTTCCGTAAAAGGTTTTTTATCGTTGGCGACATTTTTTTCTACTACATCAATTTGATCTAATGTTTCTTCAGCTTTTGCATTAACGATAGAAACACTTAGGGTATTGATTAAGCAGAGTGTGATTAAATTTAATTTAATAACTTTCTTCATTATCATATCCTTTTTATTGAGAAAGATTATCATTATTTCATTTTGACTAAAAAACTCAAGAGGTAATTTAATAAAATTAATGAAATAACAAAAAATAATGAAAAAAACTAATTTCAGATGAAGGTGGAAAAATTTCTTGATTGGGGAAAGTAAAAGGGGCATTTGCCCCTTTCTGCATTATAGATCATCAATTATTAAATAGATTTTTGCTACGGGTCCATGGACACCAATCACTTTAATCAATTCAATATCCGCCGTTGAGCTCGGACCTGAGATAATATTGATACAAGATGGCATACGCTCGCCTTGTTGTGCTTTCTCGTGTAATATTTTCGCCACTTGTGCAACACGAGGAACAATCTGGCTTTTACGTAAAACAACAATTGATTTCTCAGGTAATAAACTCACTGAACGTCCACGATCTGCGCTAGAGAATAAGACGATTCCGCCAGTTTCTGCCAAACCATATTCTGCATAAACTACGCCAAGATTAGCTTTTTCAGAAAAACGAATGTTATCTTGTGCCGTTTCTGATGACCACGTATGGCAAGTATATTTCGCTTCAAGCACCGCAGGAATACCAAGTGCGGTCAATCTTTCATCGGAATTAAGCACAACATCACCGCCACCATATTTTTCACAAAGAGCAAGTAAAGTTTGCACTGCATCAGATTCTTTACACACATTTACGTCCACCATCATGGTTTTTGCAGAATTGATAAATTCATTCGCTAAATCAACCGCACTTAAATGAGTTAAACGCTCAGTTGGGTATGTATTGACTGGTGCATCCATCGGTTCAGGTACGATAGTACGGGCTTTACCCATTTTCGCCACTAATTTATTAAGAAAATTTTCGCGATTTTGTAAATCCATACTTATTATCCTCTCTCTCTATTATTAAACCATTGACGGAAACTTTCGCCATCTGCTTGTGGTAAATCTCGTGCTTTTGTCCATTCACCCAATGCACCAAATGTAATTGGTGCTTTACCATTTTTGATCAGCTTACCCGCTAATTTCGCACCAATATTCACACCTGTTTTCCATAGTGTTGGGTTGGCATTAGCTGTGGTGAAACCAAAAATAGATAAACGTTCCATCGCGGGAGTTTTACCTAACTCTACCATTTTCTCACGGTGTTTTAAGATTAACTGTGCTAATGGAATACGCACTGGACAGACTGAGTTACACGCGTTACATAATGAACAAGCATACGGCAATTCTTTAAACTCATCGTAGCCGCCTAGTAATGGAGAAATCACTGCACCAATTGGACCTGGGTAAATAGAACCATAACCATGACCACCGATTTGACGATATGCCGGACAGGTATTCAAACAAGCACCGCAACGGATACAACGTAAAACTTCTTGGAATTCAGACGCTAAAATATCTGAACGGCCATTATCCACAATAACCAAATGGAATTCTTCAGGACCGTCGGTTTCACCAGCAAGACGAGGACCGGTTAACCACGTGTTATAACCGGTTAATTTCGCCCCTACCGCACTACGAGCAAGCATCGTAATTAACACATCCACCTCTTGGAAAGTAGGCGCTAAACGCTCCATTCCCATCACGGCAATATGCGTTTTCGGCAATGTCGTCGCTAAACGTAAGTTACCTTCGTTTGTCACCAAACAAACTGAGCCGGTTTCCGCTACGGCAAAGTTACAACCACTGATACCGATATCAGCCTCTAAAAAATCTTGGCGAATTTTTTCACGTACGAAACGCGTCATATCTTCAGGCGTTTCCTCGCCTTCATAGCCGAGTTTTTCAGACAAATCTTTGCGGATTTGGTGACGATCTTTGTGGATTGCAGGCACAACGATATGGGATGGTTTATCACCTGAAATTTGTAATAGATATTCACCCAAATCGGTTTCGATCACTTGCATTCCCTCTTTTTCAAGTACTTCGTTTAAACCGATTTCTTCAGTCACCATGGATTTGGATTTTACGATTTTCTTCGCATTTTTCTCTAATGCAACTTTGCGAATATAAGCACTCGCTTCTTCGGCAGTTTCAGCAAAATACACTTTACCGCCATTTTCTATCACTTTTTCGCTCAATTGATACAAATAAGCATCTAAATTAGCTAAAACATGGTTACGAATCTGTTTAGATAAATCACGCCATTCTTCCCAATGACCTAATTCGTCCACCATTTTTTGTCGATTAGCCCCAATAGTTTCTTGGGCTTTCACTACCGCCTTACGCATGATAGTGTTATGTACTTCATGATCGACACGCGCTTTAAAAGGAAGATTACTGGTTTTCAATGACATCTTATTTCTCCCCTTGCATTAATACTTCCGCAATGTGCATCACTTTGATCTTACTGCCTTCGCGTTGTAAACGACCACCAATATTTAATAAACAACTTACATCTGCACCGATTAAATATTGTGGCTCAACCTCTTCAATATGCTCAACTTTTTCTTTCACCATTTCGCCAGAAATCTCAGCCATTTTCACAGAGAAAGTTCCACCGAAGCCACAGCAGGTTTGTTGATTATGAATAGGAAGTAGTTCTAATCCTTTCACATTTTTTAACAGTGCGATAGGTTCATTTACGATACCCAGTTTACGTGTAAGGCTACAAGAAGGGTGATAAACTGCTTTACCTGGCAAATAGGCACCAATATCAGTTATTCCAAGTTTATTCACGATAAAATCGGTTAAATCACAGAAACGTGAAGCGACTTTTTGGGCACGTTTAGCCCAGTCTAATTCCCCTGCGTTAGTGAAGTAGTTGGGGTAATTTTTGATCGCATAAACACAAGAACCGGCAGGTGCTACGATTGGGTAATCATTTACTTCAAAGGTTTCGACTAAGTTTTTCATGCCAGGGATAGCTTGTTTTGTATAGCCACTATTTAATGCAGGCTGCCCACAACAACCTTGTTTTTCAAGGAAAGTAACATTGCAACCGAGTTTCTCAAGCAGTAAAACGGTGTTTTTGGCCACACCACTTTTTACTACGTCTGCAATGCAGGTTACGTAGAAATTTACGTTCATTTTTAATCACTCCAATAAGAGAAAAGTAACAAATGACCGCAAAAGTGCGGTCATTTTTCCAAGTAAATTTATAGATTATAAAGTAAAGGTACTAAGTACAGTGCACAGAGTGCCGCAATAATACCGTAAATCATCATAGGGATAATGGTTTTCTTAATAATGGTACCTTCTTGGTTAGAAATATTTAATACTGAACTGACAGCAACGATATTATTAATACATACCATATTCCCCATTGCGCCTCCAACAGATTGTAAAGCTAGGACTAGCGCTACTGAAATTCCTGTTGTTTCCGCTGTGGAAAGTTGAACACTACCAAACGTTAGATTAGATACGGTGTTTGATCCCGAGAAGAATGCCCCTATAGCCCCTAAGAAAGAGGAGAAAATTGTCCAGTTACTGCCGGATATTTCCGCAAAGGTGCGACCAATAATTTTCACCATGGAGTGTTCGCCGCCGACTAACATTAAGTTCACCATAACCAAGGCTCCCACTAAGGCGATAAATGGATTTTTTGATTGTTGTAAACTTGAAGCAAAAACGTTTTTAACATTTCTAATTGAGACGTTAAATATAGGAATTGCAATTAAAACTGTGATTACAAATGGAATTAACGCTGGTACGTAAAGCAATTTGTAGCTTGATGATACATCAGAACCAAAAATATCTTTTAACGTAAAGATTAAGCCTTTACTAATTTCAAATGTACCTAATGATCCCAGGGTTGTTGAGAACCACATTGTAGCGTCATTCATCATTGCTTTGAAAGGTAATTGATGGATACGTGTAATGATTAGGAATGCAATCAATAAACCTGTTGGGAATAATGCTTTCATTACTTGCTTAGTTGTTACCGCATTATTATCCAGACTATTTTCTACTTTTGTTAAGCCAATATTGCGATTTGCAGCCCATACAGAAATAAATAAACCAATTGCTCCACCTACTAATGATGGAAATTCATCATTAACTTGAGCAAGTAAGAAGTAAGGAATGACACAAGCAAAGACACTGATATAGATAAATAGAATATTTTTACGAATATCGTTCCAACTTACTAAGACTCGTAATGCTAATAATGGAATAATAAATGCGGCAATGGAATGGATAAATGCTGTAATCGAACCAATTTCCAAAATTATATCTTCTGATAGTTTTAGTGGACCGAAACCAAACCATGTAGGCGTTCCCACAGCCCCAAAAGAGACTGGGACGGAGTTCATTATTAGTGCCAACATGGCGACTTTTAATGGATGAAAACCTAGTCCGACTAAAATAGGTGCCGCAATGGCTGCAGGTGTACCAAAACCGCTTGCTCCTTCAATCATAAAAGCAAATGCCCAACCGATAATCATTAATTGAGCTACAGGATTGGGATTAATATTCCCTAGCCATTTACGCATGGTATCTGTCGCACCTGAAATTTCTGAAAAGCGATTAAATAAGATCGCGCCAAAAATAACTGTAATTGGGGTTTGTACAGCAATAATAGCGGAAACAACATTGGCACTAATTGTGACAATATCAGTATTAAAGTGAAGAAGATGGACACCCATTACTAATGTTGCAATCCAAGGTAATGCGACATAAGAAGGCAAGGCATTTCGTTTTACCATTAGATAAATCAGCAAAACAATAGGAAAAATACTCAGAACAAAAGACATTAGAAAATATCCTTAAATTTATAATAAAAAAGACTCGTGCATTGTATGGATTTAGGCATAAAAGAATATACCTCTTTGGGGAAAATGTGATCAATATCTCATAAAAATTAACATTTTATTTTCATTTTTTACATTTTTATTACCAATCTTCTCTGATTAAAATCTTAATAGACTAAAATGGAATATGATGTGGGGATTAATTATTAGATGGGGAGATAAAAGATTTATAGAATCATCGTCATTCCAAATTAGTTATTTTATAAAAGGGAAGCAAAATGGCAGCACATGTAATTGATTTTCTTACATTGGGGAATAATTTTGGTACTCCTGAGATGAGAGCTATATGGTCAGAGGAAAATCGTTTTCGTAAGCAAATTGAAGTCGAAATTGCTTTAGCAAAAGCTGAGGGGGAATTAGGGGTTATTCCATCAGAAGCGGCAAATAAAATTGCTCAATTGGTGAAGGTTGAGGCGCTTAATTTTAATGAACTTGCAGAGGAAGCTGTTCGCTTAAGACATACTTTTATGGCGACCATTAATGCTTTACAGCGTCAATCCGGTGATGCCGGGGAATATATTCATTATGGCGCGACAACACAAGATATTGTTGATACGGCAACAGTGCTTCAGTTAAAAGAAGCTTTTGAGATTGTACTACGTGATACACGTCTTGTTGCGCAAGAATTAAAGACATTAGCTAAAAAATATCAATATTTACCTATGGTGGGGCGGACTCATGGAATGCAAGCTTTACCAACAACATTTGGTTTTAAATTAGCGGTGTGGTTAGATGAATTTGTTCGCCATTTGCAACGTTTAAATGAGATTCGTGATCGTGTGTTAGTCGGCAATATTAGTGGTGCGATCTGTACTTATGCATCATTTGGTAAAAAAGGTCCTGAAGTGGAAGCGAGAGCATTAGCATTATTAGGATTAAATACACCGAATATCGGATGGCAAGCCGCACGGGATCGCTTTTCTGAATATGCTTCGGTTGTAGCCTTAATCAGTGGAACGTTGGGTAAAATTGCTAATGAGTTTTACAACTTAATGCGTACAGAGATTAATGAAATTGAGGAGCCTTTTTCTAGTGGAAAAATTGGTTCATCAACAATGCCTCATAAACGGAATCCTGCTGCATTAGAGGGAATGGCTAGCCTTACCTCACCTATTTTTAAAAGTGTTGCATTAATTCATGAATCAATGAGAGTTGAGCACGAACGCGATGCCATGAGTTGGCGAGCAGAGTGGATTGCTTTGCCTGAGATGAATATTTATCTTTCAGCTCAATTACAAATTGGTTTATCTATTTTACGCGGAATGAAAGTGAATGCTGAGCAAATGTTAAAAAATTTGGAGTTGCAGAATGGACTACTTCTTTCTGAAAAGGTGATGTTTGAATTAGGCAAACGTTTAGGAAAACAAAGTAGTCATAGCTTAGTATATGAATGTTCAATGAAAGCTTTTGAAGAAGCTCGATCATTTAAAGATATATTGTTAGAAAACCCTATTATTAAGAAAGAATTTAATGAGTCTGAAATAACAGAATGGCTTGTTCCACAAAATTATTTAGGAAGTGCTCCAGATAAAGTAGATATCGTTATTCGTTATGCAGAGCTATCGGGGTTATTAGATTAATGGATATTAGAACACTAACGCTTGTTGATATTGAATCATATCAAAGTTTATTACATCGTGCTTATCAACCTATATTAGCTTTAGGAATTCATTTTTCTGCATCAACGGTTTCTAAGTCTGAAATTGAACAGCATTTATGCGCTAATTTAGTCTTTGGTGGATTTATTGATGGTAATCTTGTTTGTTCTATTAGTTTACGTTTGCCTTGGGGGAATAATCCGGGACCTTATGGTGTACCTCATATTGGCTGGTTGGCAACTCATCCAGATTATAAAAAGCAAGGTCTAGCGGTAGAGCTTATAAAGTGGACAGAGGAGAATATTTTACTAAAGCAACTTAAAGTACCTTTTGTGACACTAGGTACGGCAGAAAATCATCCTTGGTTAAATTCCTTTTATATAAAACAAGGTTTTGAAGAAATTGGTAAAGCAAATTTAACCGATGATCATACGACAATTTATTATCGAAAAATTTTAAACACAACATTATTTCAAGAGTATCAAAAACATCATCATTAATTAAATAAGGAGTTAAAAATGATTTTAAAACATACCGCACTTTTCACTATTTTAGCAACAACAGTTGTTTTAGCTGGTTGTAATGATAAGGACAATGATAGCTCAAAGATGGTTTCACCTAAGATATTAAAAATCGGATCTACTGGACAAAGTTATCCAAATGGTTTTAAACAGAATGGTAAATTAGTTGGGTTTGATGTAGAGACAACTGAGGCAATAGCAAAAGAATTAGGCTATACCATTGAATGGACGACAGCTGAATTTTCAGGGCTTATGGGCCAACTTGATTCAGGCCGTTTAGATACTGTTGCTAATGCAGTCGCAGTAACTGAGGCGCGTAAAACTAAATATGATTTTACACAACCTTACAGTTATTATGGTAGTCAACTTGTAGCTCATAAAGATAATAGCACAATTAATATTTTGGATGATTTTAAAGGAAAAACGATTTCAGGGGTATTGGGTTCTAATCATTTGAAAAATTTGCAGAAACGCTTTCCTAATAATGAAGTAAATGTGAAAACTTATGAAACTCGCGATGGTGCAATGTATGATTTGGTATATAAACGTGTTGATGGTTATATAAATTCTAAACCAATCTTATTGGCTGAGATTAAACGCGGTAATTTACCATTTAAATTAGTAGGAGAACCATTAGTAATTGAAGAAGTAGCATTTCCATTTGCTAAAAGTGAAAAAGGAGAAGAACTACGTAAAGAATTTAACCAAGCTATAAAAAAATTAAAAGAAAGTGGGAAATTAAAAGAGCTTTCTATTAAATATTATGGCGAGGATATTACTGCATCAGATAAATAAGAATTGGGAGGTTCAACCTCCCGGTTTTTGATAGGATATTTCTTGATTTTACCTAATGGATTATATATGAGTTTTGATTTTGTATATTTTATTTCGGTTTTTCCTAATATTATTTCATATTTGCCAACTACATTATTTATTGCGGTAGTGTCAATTTTTATAGCAATTTTTATTGGTTTATTTATTGCTCTAATTCGTGTGAATAAAAGTTTTATGATAGATGGGGTACTTGCTTTATATATTTCATTGTTTCGTGGGATGCCAACGGTAGTGTTGTTATTTATCATTTATTATGGTTCACCACAGTTATTTCCTAGTTTAAAAGAAATGTCAGCAATGAACGCGGCATTACTTTGTTTTAGTTTGAAATATTCAGCTTATTTGGCCGAAATTTTTCGAGCGGGTTTAGAGTCTGTAGACAATGGTCAGAAAGAGGCAGGTATGGCGATGGGATTATCTCTTATAAATGTTTATCGTCATATTATTTTACCTCAGGCTTTTGTTAATGCCTTACCAAGTACAGGGAATATGTTTATTTCTTTATTAAAGGATTCATCAGTAGCATTCTTTGTTGGGGTGCCAGAATTATTAGCTGCAGGTAAGTTATTAACGGTAGAATCATATAAATTCTTTGAAACTTATCTAGCTGTAGGTATTGTTTATTGGCTTGTGGTTGTTCTTTATTCTTGGGCCCAAAAACGATTAGAAGTGGCTTTATCTTCCCCTTATAAACGTTAAGGATGTATTATGACTACAATGATTTCTGTTGAAAAACTTTCAAAATCCTTTGGAAAAAATACAGTATTAAAATCAATTGATTTATCTATTCAAAAAGGGGAGGTTGTCGCAATTATTGGACCTTCAGGATCCGGGAAATCTACTTTATTACGGTGTTTAAATTTATTGGAAAAACCTGATGAAGGGAAAATTAAAATAGCATCTAAAGAGTTTGATGTTAAAGAGCATTCTCGTCAGGATGAAGTCTCATTACGTCATCAATCAGCAATGGTGTTTCAAAGTTATAATTTATTTAAAAATAAAACTGCACTTGAGAACATTATACTAACACCGTTGGTTAATCAGAAAATGAGTAAAATTGAAGCGCAAAAATTAGGTTTGGATTTACTAAAACGGGTCGGACTTTCCGAGCAGGCCCACCAGTATCCTATTACGCTTTCGGGAGGGCAGCAACAACGTATTGCGATAGCTCGTGCTTTGGCTGTAAAACCTAAAGTTTTGCTTTTTGATGAGCCTACATCTGCGTTGGATCCAGAGCGTGTAAATGAAGTTTTACAAGTGATACAACAGTTAGCTAAACAAAAAATTACAATGGTTATTGTTACTCATGAAATGGAATTCGCAAAACATGTGGCTGATCGTATTATTTTTATGGCAGATGGAAATATCATAGAACAAGGACCAGCTAAGCAGATTATTGATTTTCCTAAGCAAGAACAGACAAAACGTTTTGTAAAGCAATTTTCAGATCCCATTGAATTTTATATTTAGGGGGGGGAATGAATGCACAAGAATTGGCAAATAAAATTCTAAATACCCCCTTAATTAATGAACAAGATACATTAAAACAGGCTACAAGAGGGGTTGTAGATTATTTTGCCTCTTCACTCCAAGCTAAAAATCAAGTTGAATTACAACAATTTAAAGATTGGATTATGCTAGAGGGAGGAAATAAGAAGGCATGGTTAATTGGACAAAAACAGTTAGTGACCGCAAGACAGGCGGCCTTATTTAACGGTTTTCAAGCACATTACTTAGATTATGATGATGTGCATGCGACTGTACGTGGACACCCTTCATCTGTGATTTTAAGTGCGCTTTTTGCCAGCATTGATAAAAGTATACAGAGAATTGACAGTAGGCGTTTTTTAACTGCTTATGCTATTGGTGTAGAGGTTATGGCTCGTTTGGGTCAGATACTAAATCCTAAACTCTATATCAGGGGATGGCATAGTACAATCACTTTAGGAGGAATTGCCGCAACTTGTGCTATAGGCTATTTACACCAATATCTTTTTCTATCTGATGCTATTTCTTTGGCTGCAACACAATCATCAGGAATGCGTTTTGTGTTTGGTTCTCCTATTAAGGCTTTACATGCAGGAATTGCTGCACAAAATGCGATTCAATCTATTGATTGGATTAAAACAGGCTTGTCTTTACCACAAAATCCATTTGATGAAAAAATTGGTTTTTTTATGTTATTTGGAGACCAATGTTCGGTTGAAGACTGGGGATATGATTGGGAGAAAAATTGGCAAATTCATCAGCTTTGGTTTAAAAATTATCCTTATTGTTCTGCTGCAGCAGGAATTGCTGATATTTCTTATAAGTTAAGAAATAAGATTTCAAATATAAGTGATATTCTTCAAATTGAGATTTGTTTTTATGTTAACTCAGATGCTGCATTAATTTATCAAAAAGTAGATATTGCTAGCCAGGGAAAATTTTCTGCAGAATATATTTTAGCTTCAATTTTGCTAAATAAAAAATTGGATTTTCAACATTTTGAGCAGTCTCAAGTTGAACCATGTATTTTCCAGATGATGTCTAAAATTCATCGAACTTATCAAAATAATGAAGTAAATCCTAAAAAAGTGAAAATTAGAGTACAGTTAAAAAATGGGGCTATTTTAGAGGCCATTTCTAATTTTCCAAAAGGAAGTCCTATGAACCCTTATTCCAATACTCAATTAAAAGAGAAACTTGAGTTAGCTATAGGTAATAATTCCTTATCTCAGCAACTTTATCAAGATATTAGCAATTTAAAAAATGGAATTAATATTCAGGATTTTATTCAAGCTTATCAATCAATATTGTGAGATGTAATATGGAAAAATTAAATCAATTGACACAACAATATCAAATCTTGGCAGATTTTTTACGTCAATTTCGTCAAGAACGCCATCAATATCCAGAGCTTTCCAATGAAGAATTTGAAACAACGGCAAAAATTAGGGAAGTTTTAGAAAAACATCATATTGATATTTTACCATTTCCACTTCAAACAGGATTAGTGGCAGAGATTAAAGGCCTTAAAGCTGGAAAAACCGTAATGCTGCGTGCAGATATAGATGCATTACCAATAGAGGAAGAATCAGGTGTTGAATTTAGCTCAAAAAAAGTTGGTATTATGCATGCCTGTGGACATGATTTTCATATGTCAGCTGCACTTGGTGCTGCAATTTTATTAAAACAGCATCAAAATGAATTAGAGGGGACTGTTAGAGTATTGTTTCAGGCTGCAGAAGAAACAGGTTTAGGTGCATTGAACGTATTAGAGTCTGGTGCTTTACAAAATGTAGATGCTATTTTTGGTTTACATAATGATCCCACGTTGCCTGTAGGTACAGTAGGTACCAAGTCACATGCATTAACAGCAGGAGTGGATCGTTTTGAAATTCGTATTTTAGCAAAGGGAGCTCATGCGGCTCGTCCACAGGATGGTAAAGATCCCATAGTAGTACTTGCTGAGATTATTAGTGTTGTTCAAACTATTATCAGTCGAAATATTGCGGCTAATGAAAATGCGGTTATTTCCATAACTCATGTTGAAAGTGGTAATACTTGGAACGTCATCCCTGACAATGCTTATTTAGAAGGAACTGTTCGAAGTTTTAATGCGAATGTAAGAACTCAGATTGAACAGCGTTTACGTATGTTATTGCAAGGTATTGCGATTACGTTTGATGTTGAAATAGAACTAGATTGGCATGCTGGCCCGCCTTCTATAAATAATGATGAGCAGTTGGTGCCTTTTGTTTTAAATGTAGCAGGTGCTATTGGATTTGAGACTAAAATTGTGGAAGCGAGTCCCATTGGTGAAGACTTTGCTTTTTATCAAGTAGAAGTGCCAGGTGTATTTGTTATGATAGGTTCAGGTGGGCCTTATGCATTACATCACCCTAAATTCCGTGTAGATGATAGGGTGTTGTTTCCAACCGCTTATTACTTATATGAGTTAGCAAAAGAATTTTTAGCGAAATGACTCGTTTATCTCTATAATACGATAAATTGTCATAATTAAGTAAGAGATAAGTAGCATGGGAACGATTATTACCGTTGATGGGCCTAGCGGTGCTGGGAAGGGGACGCTTTGTTACGCTTTGGCTGAAAAGCTAGGTTATGCGTTGTTGGATAGTGGAGCGATTTATCGCGTTACAGCATTAGCGGCATTACAACGTAAAACTGATTTAACAAATGAGTCGGCGCTAGCTGAATTAGCTCGTCACTTAGATATTCAATTTATTCCTCAAAATGGCGAGGTGAATATTTTGCTTGCTGGTATGAATGTAAGCCATTTGATTCGTACTCAAGAAGTCGCAGATACCGCATCTAAAGTAGCCGTGTTTCCAGAAGTGCGGTCAGCTTTGCTACAACTTCAGCAAGATTTTGCGAAAAATGATGAATTAATTGCTGATGGTAGAGATATGGGCACCGTGGTATTTCCAAATGCTCAAGTGAAGTTATTTTTAGATGCGAGTGCTGAAGAACGTGCAAAAAGACGTTATAAACAGTTGCAAAATAAAGGAATAAATGGTAACTTTGAGCAGATTTTAGCCGAGATAAAAGAGCGTGATTTTCGTGATAGAAATCGAGAGGTTGCGCCTCTAAAACCGGCTGATGATGCTTTATTATTGGATAGCACAACGTTGAGTATTGGTGAAGTTATAGATCAGGCGTTAGCTTATATTCAAGAAAAGGTATCAGTTTCGATTTAACTGTTTGTTCAAGGAAGAATAAACATTTATCCTCAACCCCGCATTTTATGGATTTTAATGTGGATGTTATTAACTTAAATTAAGAAGATTATTTATATGTCAGAATCTTTTGCTCAACTTTTTGAAGAATCATTAAAAGGCCTTGAAACTCGTCAAGGTTCAATCGTTAGCGGTACTGTAGTAGCTATCCAAAAAGGCTTTGTGCTTGTTGATGCAGGTTTAAAATCTGAGTCTGCAATCCCAGTTGCTGAATTCTTAAATGCACAAGGCGAACTTGAAATCCAAGTTGGCGATACTGTAAATGTTGCATTAGATGCAGTTGAAGATGGTTTCGGTGAAACTAAACTTTCTCGTGAGAAAGCTGTTCGTCACGAATCTTGGATTGAATTAGAAAAAGCTTACGAAGAAAAAGCGACCGTTATCGGTTTAATCAACGGCAAAGTGAAAGGTGGATTCACAGTTGAGTTAAACGGTGTTCGTGCATTCTTACCAGGTTCTTTAGTTGATACTCGTCCAGCGCGTGAAGCAGATCACTTACTTGGTAAAGAATTAGAATTCAAAGTAATCAAATTAGATCAAAAACGTAACAACGTTGTTGTTTCTCGTCGTGCAGTGATTGAATCTGAAAACAGCCAAGAACGTGAACAAGTATTAGAAAATCTTGTTGAAGGTTCAGAAGTTAAAGGTATCGTTAAAAACTTAACTGAGTACGGTGCATTCGTTGATCTTGGTGGTGTTGACGGTTTATTACATATCACAGATATGGCTTGGAAACGTGTTAAACACCCAAGCGAAATCGTGAATGTTGGCGATGAAGTTACTGTTAAAGTATTAAAATTTGATAAAGATCGTACTCGTGTGTCTTTAGGCTTAAAACAATTAGGCCAAGATCCATGGGCTGCAATTGCTGAAAATCACCCAGTAAACAGCAAATTAACTGGTAAAGTAACTAACTTAACAGACTATGGTTGTTTCGTTGAGATCTTAGATGGCGTTGAAGGTTTAGTTCACGTTTCTGAAATGGATTGGACTAACAAAAATATCCACCCATCTAAAGTTGTTAGCTTAGGCGATACTGTTGAAGTAATGGTATTAGAAATTGATGAAGAACGTCGTCGTATTTCTTTAGGCTTAAAACAATGTAAAGCTAACCCATGGACTCAATTTGCTGAAACTCACAATAAAGGCGATAAAGTAACTGGTAAAATCAAGTCTATCACTGATTTCGGTATCTTCATCGGTCTTGAAGGTGGTATCGATGGTTTAGTTCACTTATCTGATATTTCTTGGAATGTATCAGGTGAAGAAGCAGTTCGTAACTACAAAAAAGGTGACGAAGTTTCTGCAGTAGTATTAGCAGTTGATGCAGTGAAAGAGCGTATTTCTTTAGGTATCAAACAACTTGAAGAAGATCCATTCAATAACTTCGTAGCAATCAACAAAAAAGGTGCTGTAGTATCTGTAACTGTAGTTGAAGCAGATGCAAAAGGTGCTAAAGTTGAATTAGCGGGCGGCGTTGAAGGTTATATCCGCGCAGCTGATTTAACAAATGAAGTTGCTGCAGGTGACGTAGTTGAAGCGAAATACACTGGTGTAGATCGTAAATCTCGTATCGTTCACTTATCAGTGAAAGCAAAAGATCAAGCTGAAGAAGCTGCAGCAGTTGCAAATGTGAATAACAAACAAGAAGAAGTTGCTATTCCAAACGCAATGGCTGAAGCATTTAAAGCAGCTAAAGGTGAATAATTAATTCACATAGTAAGGCTGGGCTCATGTCCAGCCTTATTTGTTAGGGCTTATTGCTAATGTATTGAAATAATGTATTAGCAATAGATCTTAATTTGAATAATATGAGGGGAGAAAAGACGATGACTAAATCAGAACTTATCGAAAAATTATCAGAAAAGCATCCAATGTTACCTCTGAAAATGGTTGAAAATATTGTAAAAGATATTCTTGAGTTTATGTCTCAGTCTCTCGAAAATGGTGATCGTATTGAAGTTCGTGGGTTTGGTAGTTTTTCGTTACATTATCGTCAGCCTCGTTTAGGGCGTAATCCTAAAACAGGTGATTCAGTAAAATTAGATGAGAAATCAGTTCCACATTTCAAGGCGGGTAAAGAATTAAAAGAACGAGTAAATTGTTTATAGTTCATTAGTACGAACGGCGCGTAAGTGTCGTTTTTTATTAGAAAGTTTGGCATAATAGTGGCGTAATTTGAGAGGGGAATTATGATTAAGTATATTTTAGGTTTTGTGATTGTTATTGCTATTGTACTTGTTGCGATTACTGTTGGAGCCAATAACGATCAAATAATAACCTTTAACTATATTGTTGCAGAAAGCCAGCTCCAACTTTCTACACTTGTCGCTATTTTATTTGGTTTTGGGTTAATTCTCGGTTGGTTAATTAGTGGATTTTTCTATTTAAAATTAAAATTCAAGAATATGGTTTTAGCGCGCCAAGTTAAACGTCAAACATTACAACTTCATGAATTAACGACTACCCGTGATAAGGCTGTCTAATGCTGGAATTACTCTTTCTACTATTGCCCATCGCTGCAGCCTATGGTTGGTACATGGGGCAGCGTAGTGTAAAGAAAGATCAAGATGACATTAGTAATAAACTCTCCCGAGATTATGTTACGGGGGTAAACTTTTTACTTTCCAATCAAACTGATAAGGCTGTAGATCTATTTTTGAATATGCTACAAAAGCAAGAAGCCGAAAATGAAATCGAAAGCCACTCCCAATTTGAAGCTGAACTGACTCTTGGCAATCTATTCCGTTCTAGAGGCGAAGTTGATCGTGCTCTTCGCATTCATCAGGCTTTAGATCGTAGCCCAAATTATACTTTTGAACAAAAACTGCTCGCTAAGCAGCAGCTTGCTCGAGATTTTATGACGGTTGGTTTTTTTGACCGAGCTGAAAGTCTTTATATTTTACTAGTGGATGAACCTGAATTTGCAGAAAATGCTTTGCAGCAACTTTTAGTGATTTATCAAAAAACTAAAGAATGGAAAAAAGCGGTTAATATTGCTGAAAAACTCGCAAAAATCAAACCACAAGAGAATAATATTGAACTTGCGCAATGTTATTGTGAATGTTCACAAAGTTTAGAGCCTGAAAATGCGGTTGAAAAACGCAGTATTTTACAAAAAGCTTTGTTGGTTTCTCCTACTTGTGTTCGCGCTTCTTTATTACTCGCAAATTTAGAAATGCTTGAAGGTCAATATCAACAAGCAGCAAAAATACTAGAAAATGTTTTGGAGCAAAATCCAGATTATACGGGGGAAATTTTATCACCTTTAAAACATTGTTATGAAGAATTAAATCAGTTAGATAACTTTGAGTTATTCTTAATTCGTGCTGGTCAAATTACTAATAATGATGAGGTAGAGTTAGCCCTAGTTAAATTAATTGAAGAAAAAGATGGAAAACCCGCTGCTCAAGCTAAGCTTTATCAGCAACTCACGAAAAAGCCAAGTACTTTAATTTTCCATCGTTTTATGCAGTATCAAATTGATGAGGCAGAAGACGGACGTGGAAAAGAAAGTCTAATTTTATTACATAAAATGGTGGGGGAACGAATTAAGCAAACTTCAGCTTATCGTTGTACAAATTGTGGTTATCAAATCCACAAGTTGTTGTGGAATTGCCCATCTTGCCGTCAATGGGAATGTATTAAGCCAGTTTCAAGTCAAGAACATAATTAATTGATACTCTGTGAGGTAACATTATGACAAGTAAAATTATTGTGGCATTGGATTATGAGAAAGAATCAGATGCTCTTGCTTTAGTTGATCAAATTGATCCGAATTTGTGTCGATTAAAAGTGGGTAAAGAAATGTTTACTACACTTGGTATGAATTTTGTAAAACAATTACATCAACGTCATTTTGATGTTTTCTTAGATCTTAAATATCATGACATTCCAAATACGGTAGCAAGGGCGGTCCGATCCGCCGCTGATTTAGGGGTATGGATGGTCGATTTGCACGCAAGCGGCGGGCTACGAATGATGGAAGAAGCTAAGAGAATTCTTGAACCTTATGGGAAAGATGCGCCATTGCTTATTGCTGTGACGGTATTAACCAGTATGGAAGATTTGGATTTATTACAAATTGGGATTAATGCATCGCCAATGGAACAAGTTTTACGATTAGCTCATTTAACCCAACGCGCAGGTTTAGATGGAGTGGTTTGTTCTCCGCAAGAGGTTGAAATTTTACGTAACGCTTGTGGAGAAGAGTTTAAATTGGTGACCCCAGGTATTCGTCCAACTGGGGCTGATTTTGGTGATCAGAGACGAGTGATGACTCCTACTGCTGCAATTCGTGCTGGTTCAGATTATTTAGTAATAGGGCGTCCTATTACTAAAGCTGATAATCCAGTAGAGGTTCTTCGTTCTATTAACGCGTCTATTAGGTAAGAATGATGTCAGATTCTATTTTAGTGTATTCAACTGATGTGGGGAGAATTAAAGAGGAAAAGGTTTCCTTAGTTCGCCCAAAAGGAGACGGTGTTGTACGTATCCAAAAACAAACGAGTGGTAGAAAAGGTGCAGGCGTATCGGTTATAACTGGTTTAGATTTATCTGATGAGGAATTGAAAAA
Source organism: Haemophilus sp. SZY H8 (assembly GCF_018829755.1). Classification (NCBI taxonomy): domain Bacteria; kingdom Pseudomonadati; phylum Pseudomonadota; class Gammaproteobacteria; order Pasteurellales; family Pasteurellaceae; genus Haemophilus; species Haemophilus sp. SZY H8. The sequence continues at coordinate 354,417 of NZ_JAHKJY010000001.1, read as the reverse complement.
ATTAGCTGCTGAATTAAAAAAACGTTGTGGATGTGGTGGTTCAGTTAAAAATGGAATGATTGAGATTCAAGGTGAAAAGCGTGATTTGCTCAAGCAATTGTTAGAGCAAAAAGGGTTTACCGTTAAATTATCAGGTGGATGATTAAAAAGGCGCATTAGCGTCTTTTTTGTTAAAGATTTAAAATTTCTTTGACGAAAGGAATCGTAAGATTTCTTTGTGCTTGCAACGAGGCTTTATCTAGTAGATCAAGGGCTTCAAATAATGTGTGCATGTCCCGTGCTAGTCGAGTAAGTAAAAAATTAGCCGTCTCATCGGGTAATTGAATCCCTCTTTGATAAGCGTTATGTTGCAGCACACTAATTTTTTGCTCATCAGTTAAGGAATTTAATTGATAAATCTCACCCCAAATCAAGCGAGAGTTCAAATCAGGCAATTTTACAGAAAGTGCAGAAGGCGATTTATCTGAACTAATAAGCAAAAGCGTTTTTCTGCTTGCTTTAATTCGATTGAATAGATCAAAAATAGCTAATTCCCATTCGTCATTTCCGATCACAGTTTGTACATCATCTAGACACACTAATTCTTGCTGTTCTAGATTTTCAAGAACTGCAGTAGAAAAATATTGGGATTTGCTGAGCGGTACATAAATAGCAGTACGTTGATTGATTAAATATTCGTTACTGAATGCTCTAAGCAGATGGGTTTTTCCAGAACCTTTATTTCCCCAAATATAGAAAAACTGTTGTTTTAACTCAGATGAATTTTTGCGTAAAGAATCGAGCAATAAAAGATTATTATCGCTGCAAAAGTTTTCTAATGTGGCATCATCAATTTGATGAATAGGTAAGGGAAGCTGCTTATTCAAATATTTATATATTACAGATTATAAGTAAGAAAAGGGCTAAATTGGGATTTAACCCTTTTAAAATAACTCTTATTCTACTTCATTTTTTGCTTTCGGTAAAACAAGGTTTAAGATGATAGCAACAACTGCGCATAAGCTGATACCTTTTAGTGATACATTGCCCACATCTACAAACATATTGCCGATACCAAATGTCATTACGACAGAAATAATACACAGATTACGTGCTTCGGTAACATCAACTTTTCCACGAATTAAGGTGCTCATGCCCACCACTGCAATTGAACCGAAAACAAGCATCATAATTCCTCCCATTACAATAGTTGGAATTGTTGATAGGAAGGCGCCTACTTTTCCACAGAATGAAATTGCAATAGCCCAAACGGCAGCCCATGTCATAATATTAGGATTGAAATTTCGGGTTAACATTACGGCACCAGTTACCTCAGAATAAGTTGTATTTGGTGGGCCACCCACTAAAGATGCAGCTGCAGTTGCTAAGCTATCGCCTAATAAAGTGCGGTGTAATCCTGGTTTTTTTAAAAAGTCTTTACCGGTAACTGAGCTGATCGCCATAATACCGCCAACGTGTTCTACCGCCGGTGCAATAGCAATTGGCAACATATAAAGAATAGCTTCTAGGTTAAATTCAGGCGCAGTTAATTTTGGTAAGCTAAACCAAGGCGCATCAATCACTGGTTGGAAATTGATTAAACCAAGGAATAAGCATAAAATATAGCCCGCAGTAATACCAAACATAATTGGGATGAGTTTCATCAATCCTTTGGCAAACACTGCTACAGATAAAGTAGTGAGAAGTGTTACCATTGAAACTAATATAGCGTCGTTATACGCATAAACACTATTTTTGCCTAATGACATATCAACTGCCACAGGTGCAAGCCCCATCCCAATAATAATAATCACTGGGCCCACAACAATCGGTGGGAAAATACGTTGTAATGCTTCGGTTCCACGTAATTTTACCAATATACTTAGTGCTAAATATACAAGACCCGCCGATGCTAATCCCCCCATAGTGGTCGCAATCCCCCAAGTCTGAATACCATATTGAATCGGTGCGATAAAGGCAAAAGATGAGGCTAAGAAAATAGGAACTTGTTTGCCAGTGCAAAGTTGGAAGAGTAGGGTGCCAACGCCGGCGGTTAATAATGCTGTATTGGAATCAAGGCCTGTAATTAATGGTACAAGAACGAGCGCACCAAATGCGACGAAGAGCATTTGTAGGCCAACAAAAGATTGTTTAAGTTTACTCTGGTTTTCTACCACGGAAGAATTTTGATGTGTCATTTAGTTTCAACTCTCTGTTTGAATTAACTGAAAGTGCGGTCAATATATTTTTAATATTTTATGCACCGAAAAAAGACGGCATGAATACCGTCTTTTGTTTTGGGATTATTTAGTCCCAAAAATTTTATCACCCGCGTCACCGAGACCCGGAATAATGTAACCATGTTCATTTAGGTGGCTATCAATAGAAGCACAGTAAAGTTCAATGTCGGGATGTGCCGCTTCAAGAGCCTTAATACCTTCTGGCGCAGCGACTAAAACTAATACTTTAATATGCTTACAACCTTTTGCTTTTAAAAGATCAAGGGTAGCAATCATAGAACCGCCCGTTGCAAGCATCGGATCAACAACAATTGCAAGGCGTTCTTCTAAATCGCTAGCTAATTTTTGGAAGTAAGGGACTGGTTCAAGGGTTTCTTCATTACGGTAGATCCCCACTACACTGATGCGGGCGCTTGGTACATGTTCAAGTACACCATCCATCATACCTAAACCTGCACGTAAAATTGGGACAACCGTTACTTTTTTACCTTTAATTCGGTCGATTTCTACTGGGCCATTCCAACCGTTGATCGTTACTTTTTCAGTTTCTAAATCTGACGTTGCTTCGTAGGTTAATAGGCTACCGATTTCTGTTGCCAGTTCACGGAATTTTTTTGTATCAATCTCAGCTTCACGCATCACACCTAATTTGTGTTTAACAAGTGGGTGTTTTACTTCAACCAGTTTCATGTTTACTCTCCTTTTGGCCGTTTAAAAAACAAATTGACGAATTCTAGATTAAAAAAAAGAAAAAAGGTAGCAATTTATGAAAATATTTTAAAGAATACCAAGAATGGAATAGGGACAGCGATAATAATTTGGATAGGCTATAAGCAAAAAGTCCGCGAAAGGCGGACTTTTTTATTATCTTTATTTGTCAGATTTACCCAAGTTATCAAAGAATTTTTTCACACCGTCTAAAAATCCTGAAGATTTTGGTGCGTGTTTACTTAAATCTTTACCTTGTAAACTTTCCTCAAGTTTTTGAAGTAATTCTTTTTGCTCGCTAGTTAAATTAACTGGCGTTTCTACCACAATACGGCAAATCAAATCGCCCGCATAGCCACTACGTGTAGACGCAACACCTTTGCCTCGCATGCGGAATAATTTTCCAGTTTGCGTTTCAGCGGGGATTTTAAGCTTCACTCGGCCATCTAAAGTCGGCACTTCAATTTCACCGCCAAGCGCTGCCGTAGCAAAACTAATCGGTACTTCGCAATATAAGTTGTTACCATCACGTTCAAAAATGTTATGTTCTCTCACGTGAATCACAACATATAAATCCCCTGCTGGCGCGCCATTTTCACCTGCTGCGCCTTTTCCTGCTAAACGAAGTTGGTTGCCCGTATCTACGCCTGCTGGAATTTTTACTGAAAGATTTTCTTTCTTATGAACACGCCCTTCGCCATGACAACTGCGACAAGGTTTTTCAATTTTCTTACCGCTACCATGACAAGTTGGACAGATACTTTCAGATACAAAGAAACCTTGCTGACGACGAATTCGACCAGAACCGTGGCAATGCGGACAAGTTTCCACTTTAGAGCCTTTTTCAGCCCCTGAACCACCACAGCTATCACAATGGGCAAGAGTATTGATTTGAATATCTTTGGTTGTACCTTTTACAGCTTCTTCTAAGGTAATTTCTAAGTCATAGCGTAAGTCTTCGCCACGAACAACGCGTTGACGACCACGGCCACCGCCACCAAAAATATCGCCAAAGATATCACCGAACATATCACCAAAATCAGCACCGCCAAAGCCGCCACCGAAACCACCAGCGCCACCACCTTGTTCAAAGGCTGCATGGCCATATTGATCATAGGCTGCGCGTTTTTGATCGTCGCCTAATACTTCATAAGCTTCATTAATTTCTTTGAATTTTTCTTCTGCTTCTTTACTGCCTTGGTTTTTATCAGGGTGATGTTTAGACGCTAAACGTTTATACGCACGTTTGATGTCGTTCTCACTCGCCCCTTTTTGTAACCCAAGGACTTCGTAGTAATCTTTTTTTGCCATAGTGTTTCCGTATTTTTATTTGCAAATATTTTGTCATTTCTGACCGCTTACATTCGCTATTTTTAGCAATGTGGGCAAATTGAAATGTAAATATCCACTTTTCCATTTGGATAATATTTCTCAAAATCCACTTTATAAGCACGTTTTAATAAGCCTTGCTTTTCTTTATTCCAAATGCGTTGCCACGTTTGAACTACTGATTCATAAGTCGTAGGGAAGATTTCATACCAAGTCAGATCTTCAATTTCAATGGTTGAAAAACTGCCTTCAGTTTTACTTTCTTGAGCAACAGCAACATCATAATAGCCCGTAAAATCCGATTCGTAATTCAGATAAACACCATAATAAGGGGTATTTTGAGGCAATTTTACAAAATTATTCTGCCAAAGCTGTCCAATCTTTTCTGCAGGATTTTCCTTTGTGTTATGCGTACGAATTGTAGCAAGTGGATAAAGTGTAAGTGGCATAACTATTCCTTAAATTTACAAAATTCTGGGTAAATTTGACCGCTTATAACATACTCCCCTCTTTAGCAAAGAGGGACAGGGGAAGATTTGGCAGAAGTAAATTTAGCTCATAAGAAAATTTGATATCGCTATCAAATCTCCCCTAACCCCTCTTTTCTAAAGAGGGGGACTTGTTAGGTACACCAAAAGGGCGTGTTACCACGCCCTTATTTACTTAATCATGAATGAGTTTTTCATATGCTGTTGTAAAACAATCATCGCACGCTGGGTTATCCTGTACCCAAGTTGTAGCTGGAGCATCGCAATATTCACAAGTTTCATCCTCTGGCGGAGGTGCTAATTCATCTTCAAATTCATCATCAGATTCATCAAATTCATTCTCCAAATCCTCTTTCTCATACGAGAAATTATCTTTACTCATCCAATACCCCTTAATAACTATTTATTATCTTTCACTTCTTCAAATTCAGCATCTACCACGCCATCATCTTTTGCTGATGATTGTTGTGGTTGTTCACCACCAGCTTGTTGAGCTTTTGCTTGCGCTGCTTGCATTAACGGTTCAGAGGCTTTAATTACCGCTTCAATTTTCGCTTCAATTTCTGCTTTATCTTCACCTTTTGCCGCTGTTTCAAGCTCAGCGACTGCTGCTTCAATTTTCTCTTTGTCTGCGGCACTCAATGCGTCGCCAGCTTCTGCAATTTGTTTACGTGTTGCGTGAGCAATACCATCTGCTTGGTTACGAGCTTGAACAACTTCCTCAAATTTACGGTCTGCATCAGCATTTGCTTCTGCATCACGCACCATTTGTTGAATTTCTTCATCAGATAAACCAGAAGATGCTTGAATACGAATTTGTTGCTCTTTACCCGTATTTTTATCTTTTGCAGATACGTTGATTACGCCGTTTGCATCGATATCAAATGTTACTTCGATTTGTGGCATACCACGCGGTGCAGGATTAATACCTTCTAGGTTGAATTGACCTAAAGATTTATTATCTGAGGCACGTTTACGTTCACCTTGAAGAACGTGAATTGTTACCGCACTTTGGTTATCTTCCGCTGTTGAGAACACTTGCGATTTTTTGGTTGGAATCGTTGTATTTTTCTCAATTAAAGTGGTCATCACGCCGCCCATGGTTTCGATACCAAGTGATAACGGAGTAACGTCTAATAAAAGAACGTCTTTCACATCACCTTTTAATACACCACCTTGAACTGCCGCACCGATTGCCACCGCTTCATCAGGGTTAACATCTTTACGAGCTTCTTTACCAAAGAACTCAGCAACTTTTTGTTGAACAAGTGGCATACGAGTTTGACCACCCACGAGAATGATATCGTGGATTTCGTTTACACTCTTACCTGCATCTTTTAATACAGCTTTCAAAGACTCAATTGAGCTTGCTACTAAATCTTCTACTAATGCCTCTAATTTTGCACGAGTGATATTTAATGCTAAATGTTTAGGGCCAGTCGCATCAGCAGTGATATATGGAAGGTTCACTTCAGTAGATTGCGCTGATGAAAGTTCAATTTTTGCTTTCTCTGCTGCTTCTTTTACGCGTTGTAATGCCATTGGGTCATTACGTAAATCGATGTTTTGTTCTTTTTTGAACTCATCAATAATGTAATCAATTACACGGTTATCGAAGTCTTCACCACCTAAGTGAGTGTTACCACCTGTTGCCAATACTTCGAAAGTTTGTTCACCATCAAAGTTATCAATTTCGATGATTGAAATATCGAATGTACCACCACCTAAGTCGTAAACTGCGATCACTTGGTTTTCTTTGCTTGAACCTAAACCGAACGCTAACGCAGCCGCTGTCGGTTCATTGATGATACGTTTAACATCTAAACCTGCAATTTTACCTGCATCAATAGTTGCTTGACGTTGTGCATCGTTAAAGTATGCAGGAACAGTAATTACCGCTTCTGTTACAGATTCACCCAAGAAATCTTCTGCCGTTTTTTTCATTTTTTTCAATACTTCAGCAGAGATTTGCGGTGGTGCTAATTTATCGCCTTTTACATTTACCCACGCATCGCCGTTATCTGCACGCACGATTTCGAAAGGCATAATTTTAATATCGCGTTGTACTTCTTCGCTCTCAAAACGACGACCAATTAAACGTTTAATTGCGAATAATGTATTTTTCGGGTTAGTGATTGCTTGACGTTTTGCTGGCTGACCCACTAAGGTTTCATTATCTGTATAAGCAATAATTGAAGGGGTTGTACGTGCACCTTCTGCATTTTCAATTACGCGAGCCTTGTCGCCTTCCATAACTGCTACACAAGAGTTTGTTGTACCTAAGTCAATACCAATAATTTTTCCCATTTTGTACTCCTAGTAAAAATTTTAAAATTCGGGGTTGAACTTATAAACGTCTCAAAATAGCCTCTATCACAAATATTTTTGAAACATCTACAAGCCCTATTTGTTACGAATTGTAAGATGTGGATATTCTTTCGCATTTCAAGAGAAAATTTTAAAAATTTTTTATTTCTTAAAGTGCGGTGATTTCCGTTCTTGTTTTCAAGATAAGTCTCAAATGATGAATTTCAAGGGGAAAATAAAAATTTTCAGGCAAGAAAAAGGGATTTATGATAAATTTGGAGAAAATTTTTACTTTAAAATAGGAAAGAAATAAATGAAAAAATCAAAAATTGCTGCAGGCGTAGTCGTTGCTCTTGCTGCCGTTTGGTGTACTGGTGCATGGTTTACAGGGAAAAAAGCGGAAGAAGAATATTTACATCAACTCAAACAGTTAAATCAACTATTTGCCAAAACCGATGTATTAGAAGAAAGTAAAATTTTTTATAAAAATATAAAATTTGATAGAGGATTATTTGCGTCTCATATTCAAGATCAAATAGAAATTCACAAGGCAAATGAAACGATCATTATTCCTTTATCATCAACGCTTTATCACGGGCCTTTGCCGCTTGATCGTGTGGCGAAACTGAATTTCGTTCCAACCATTTTTTCAAGCCAAACCTTGTTAGGAAAAAATGCAACAACTCAGGTACTCTTTGATATCACAAAATCAGAGAAACCGTTACAACTAAATGTCGCAATGAATTATTCATTAAGCGGTAATGCGGAATTAAAACTTGCATCGGGACAATATCACAATGAGCAATCCAAGGCTGATTTTGATTGGTCAAATGTCGTATTAAATGTTGATTTAGACAAAAATGAACCAAGCAATTATACGCTATCTGTAGATGCATTTAATTCAAATGACCCTAATCGTGCAGTTTCAACGGCTTCATCAATTAAAATAAAAGATCTTGTCGTACAAGGCTCACTACAAAGCACAAAATGGCCATTTATTTATAGTGGAAATATCAATAGTAAAATAGGCTATTTTGAGCAAAATACCGAATCTGCAGAGACTGGGGAAAAATTCTCTCTTATTCAGAAAAACAGCCAAGCAAATTTAACTACACAAGTTCAGGGTGATACAGTAAATATCATCAATAAAACAAATCTGGATGAATTACATATTAACGGTAACAACTTAGGTAAAGTGACCAATAATGTAGAATTCAACCATATTGATGGCAACGCATTACAAGAACTTTTAAATATTTTAGTTGCAATAGGCAAAGCCGACTCAGATACGCCGTTATCTAAAGCATTGGTGCAAAAATTACAACAAGCAGGCATGACCATTGCAAATAATCAGCCTCAAATTAAATTTGCCCCTCTTTCTATTTCTGACGAAAAAGGTAAAGTGGCATTGGATGTAAATATTGCTTTAGTGCCAAACCCTAAATTTGATTTAATGCGCAGCGGCTTATACAAACAATTCAAAGATTTTTCGATCAATTTTGATGTGAATAAAGAAACTGCAATTTCATTATTATCTAAATTTACACCAGAAAACCAAAAGCAAGATTTAGTTCACCGATTTGATGAATTAGTTGTTGATGGTGAAGTGAATGGCATTATCGTAAACACGGACAAAACCGTCACATTAACGCTTGCTTTAGAAAATAACGAATTGAAACTAAACGGTAAGCCAATTCCAGAAGAACAGTTGAAAATGGTACTCTTTATGCTTGCAATGGGGGGATTTGGGAGATAACAAAAACAGGGCGATAAGTTGTCGCCCTGTTTAACTATGAAGTGCGGTAAATATTCCTTATTTTTTTAAGCTAAACGCTCTTTTAAATACCCTTCATAATCAGGCACTTCAATTTCCACATCTTGTTCAAATAAAACTGAAGTTAACATAAAATCTGCGGAGCTTTGATTAATGGCAACTGGGATATTCCACACTGTTGCAATACGCATGAGGGCTTTCACATCAGGATCATGTGGTGCGGCATTCATTGGATCCCAAAAGAAGATCATCATGTCGATTTTCTTTTCTGCGATTAAGCCACCAAGTTGTTGGTCGCCGCCCATCGGGCCACTTAATAAAGATTGAATGCTTAAACCTGTTTCTCGTTCTAAAATATGGCCTGTTGTACCTGTTGCATAAAGTATATGAGGCTTAAGTGCTTCTTTGTGTTTTTGCGTCCAATTCAGTAAATTTTTTTTGCAGCTATCATGAGCCACAAGCGCAATACGTTTGTGTTGAGTGAGCGTTCGAGTCGTTATATGCATGATTGATTCCTTTTTGAAAAAAGTTTGAAAACTTTAAAGCAAAGCCCTATAGAATGCAATGTTTTACTTATGATTTTAATAGGCTTTACGAAAGTCGAGAAAAAATTACCGCACTTTCAAAAGATTACCGATTAACACAGTACTCAACAGGGATATTTGATGAAAATTTACTATCTTTATCTCAAAAAATCTTCTAAAATTTACAAGATTTGTTAAATGTTTGTAAAAAGGCAAGCATTTCTGATATTCGTGTTTAGTGTTTACTAAACTAATGTTCACTTAATTAACAGATAAGGAAAACCTATGTCTGAGATTTTAAAAAATGACGTTGATCCAATCGAAACTCAAGATTGGTTACAATCATTAGATTCTTTGATTCGTGAAGAAGGCGTAGAGCGTGCACAATATATTATTGAGCAAGTTATCGGCCAAGCACGCACCAATGGTGTTTCATTACCTACAGGTGTAACGACCGATTATGTCAATACTATTCCAGCTTCTGAACAACCTGCTTATCCAGGTGATCATGCTATTGAGCGTCGTATTCGTTCTGCTGTGCGTTGGAATGCTATTGCTATGGTATTGCGTAGTCAGAAGAAAGATCTTGACTTAGGTGGCCATATCTCAACTTATCAAGCTGCAGCAACCATGTATGAAGTGTGCTATAACCACTTCTTCAAAGCCGCAACCGAGAAAAACGGTGGCGACTTAATTTTCTTCCAAGGCCATGCTGCTCCGGGTATGTATGCGCGTGCCTTCTTAGAAGGTCGTTTAACTGAAGAACAAATGGATAACTTCCGTCAAGAAGCCTTTACCGATGGTTTATCTTCATATCCACACCCTAAATTAATGCCTGAATTCTGGCAATTCTCTACGGTTTCTATGGGTTTAGGCCCAGTGAACGCCATCTACCAAGCGCGTTTCTTAAAATACTTAGATAACCGTGGATTAAAAGATACCAAAGATCAAAAAGTCTATGCATTCTTAGGCGATGGTGAAATGGATGAAATTGAGTCTAAAGGTGCATTAACTTTTGCGGCTCGTGAGAAATTAGATAACTTAATCTTCACTATCAGCTGTAACTTACAACGTTTAGATGGCCCGGTTAATGGTAACGGTAAAATCGTTCAAGAATTAGAAGGATTATTTACTGGTGCTGGCTGGGAAGTAATTAAAGTTTTATGGGGCAGCGATTGGGATAAATTATTCGCGAAAGATACTTCAGGTAAATTAACTCAGTTAATGATGGAAGTGGTTGATGGCGACTATTTAACTTTCAAATCTAAAGATGGTGCGTATATTCGTGAACACTTCTTCGGTCGTTATCCAGAAACCGCTGCATTAGTTGCAGATATGACGGATGATGAAATTTGGGCATTACGCCGTGGTGCACACGATAGCGAAAAATTATACGCTGCCTATGCAAAAGCACAAAATGCAACGAAACCAGTTGTGATTTTAGCGCATCAAGTTAAAGGTTATAAAATTCCTGAAGCAGAAAGTAAAAATACCGCTCACCAATCTAAAAAAATGTCTTACGAAAGCCTTAAAGGTTTCCGTGACTACTTCGATTTACCATTGACTGATGAGCAAGTAGAAAAATTAGAATACATTAAATTTGCTGAAGGCACACCTGAATACGAATATTTACATGGTCACCGTAAAGCATTAAACGGCTATGTTCCTGCTCGTCGTGCTAAATTTGATGTAGAATATAAAGTTCCTGCATTAGAGGAATTTAAAGCATTATTAGAAGAACAACCTCGTGGTATTTCAACCACAATGGCGTTTACTCGCGCATTAAACATCTTATTAAAAGATAAAAACATTGGTAAAACTATCGTTCCAATGATTGCTGATGAAGCACGTACGTTTGGTATGGAAGGTTTATTCCGTCAAATCGGTATTTATAACCCACATGGTCAAAACTATGTTCCTTCAGATCGTGACTTAGTTGCTTACTACCGTGAAGCAAAAGATGGTCAAGTGCTACAAGAAGGTATCAATGAATTAGGTGCAACTGCATCTTGGTTAGCTGCAGCGAACTCTTACTCTGTCAATAACCAACCAATGATTCCATTCTTCATTTACTACTCAATGTTTGGTTTCCAACGTGTGGGCGATATGATGTGGGCGGCTGGTGACCAATTAGCTCGTGGTTTCATGGTGGGTGGTACTTCAGGTCGTACGACATTAAACGGCGAAGGCTTACAACACGAAGATGGCCATAGTCATATTCAAGCAGGTATCATTCCTAACTGTGTCACTTACGATCCATCATTCGCATTCGAAGTTGCAGTAATTATGCAAGACGGTATTAACCGTATGTACGGCGAAAAACAAGAAGATGTATTCTATTACATGACAACATTAAATGAAGTCATGGATCAACCGGCTATGCCTGCTGGTGCGGAAGAAGGTATTCGCAAAGGTTTATATAAATTTGAAACCGTGGAAGGTAAAAAAGGCAAAGGCCACGTTCAATTGTTAGGTTCTGGTGCTATCATGCGTCATGTTCGTGAAGCGGCACAAATTCTTGCAAAAGATTATGGTGTCACCTCAGATGTATTCTCTGCGCCTTCATTCAATGAATTAGCCCGTGAAGGTCACGATGCAGCACGTTGGAACTTATTACACCCAACAGAGACACAACGCGTACCATACGTTGCTCAAGTATTAGCTGATTTACCAACCGTTGCTTCAACTGACTATGTTAAAGCATACGCAGATCAAATCCGTGCATTCGTACCAAGTCGTCATTATCATGTGTTAGGTACAGATGGTTTCGGTCGTTCAGACAGCCGTGCAAACTTACGTGAACACTTCGAAGTTGATGCACGTTATGTTGTGGTTGCTGCACTTTCTCAATTAGCGAAAGAAGGTACAGTATCTAACCAAGTTGTTGCAGATGCGATTGCAAAATTCGGTTTGAATGTAGATCGTATCAATCCGCTTTACGCGTAATTGATGAAAACTGCGGTCAAAAAACATCGTGTTTTATGACCGCACTTTAAAAGGAACAAAAAAATGTCAAAACAAATTCAAATTCCTGATATTGGTAGTGATGAAGTTACAGTAACAGAAGTCATGGTAAACGTAGGCGATACCATCTCTGTTGATCAATCTATCATTAACGTTGAAGGTGATAAGGCTTCAATGGAAGTGCCTGCACCAGAAGCGGGTGTTGTAAAAGAAGTTTTAGTCAAAGTCGGTGATAAAGTCACAACAGGCACCCCAATGCTCGTATTAGAAGCCGCAGGCGCTGCACCAGCGGCTGAAGCACCTACTGCACCAGTAGCCGCTGCCGCGCCAACTGCATCGGCTGTTGTTGAAGTAAACGTACCAGACATCGGTTCTGATGAAGTAAACGTGACTGAAATTATGGTTAAAGTAGGTGATAGTGTTGAAGTTGATCAATCAATCATCAATGTTGAAGGCGATAAAGCTTCAATGGAAGTTCCAGCACCAATCGCAGGTGTGGTGAAAGAAATTTTAATTAATGTTGGCGATAAAGTTTCAACCGGTAAACTCATCATGAAATTTGAAACTGCATCAGCTGCTCCAGTTGCTGCATCAGCACCAGCTCAAACAGCTGCGCCTGTAGCTGCCACAACATCTGCAATTAAAGATGTGAATGTGCCTGATATTGGTGGTGATGAAGTCAATGTAACTGAAATTATGGTTGCCATTGGTGATACTGTTTCAGAAGATCAATCATTAATTACCGTTGAAGGTGATAAAGCATCAATGGAAGTTCCTGCTCCATTCGGTGGTGTAGTAAAAGAAATTCTCGTGAAATCTGGTGATAAAGTATCGACTGGTTCATTAATTATGCGCTTTGAAGTAGCGGGCGCAGCGCCAGCTGCGGCAACATCTGCGCCAGCACCACAAGTTGCATCGCCTGCGCCAGCGGCACAACCTGCTCAATCTGACAATGTATCAGGCTTAAGCCAAGAACAAGTGGTGGCAAGCGCTGGCTATGCGCATGCTACTCCAGTTATTCGTCGTTTAGCACGTGAATTTGGCGTAAACTTAGATAAAGTAAAAGGTACAGGTCGTAAAGGTCGTATCGTTAAAGAAGATATCGAAGCTTATGTGAAAACAGCAGTTAAAGCTTATGAAAGTGGTGCAACAGCACAAGCTGCTGGCAATGGCGTAGCGAATGGCGCTGGCTTAGGCTTATTACCATGGCCAAAAGTTGATTTCAGTAAATTCGGTGAAGTAGAAGAAGTCGAATTAAGCCGTATCAATAAAATTTCAGGCGCTAACTTACATCGTAACTGGGTAATGATTCCACATGTTACTCACTTCGATAAAGCAGATATCACGGATTTAGAAGCATTCCGTAAAGAACAAAATGCGTTAGCAGAAAAACAAAAACTTGGAGTGAAAATTACTCCAGTTGTGTTCATTATGAAAGCAGTGGCAAAAGCATTAGAAGCGTATCCACGTTTCAATAGCTCAATTACCGAAGATGCTCAACGCTTAATCCTGAAAAAATATATTAACATTGGTGTCGCAGTAGATACGCCAAATGGCTTAGTCGTGCCTGTATTCAAGAACGTGAACAAAAAAGGCATTATCGAACTTTCACGTGAATTAATGGAAGTATCGAAAAAAGCCCGTGAAGGCAAATTGACTGCATCTGATATGCAAGGTGGCTGTTTCACTATTTCAAGTCTAGGCGGTATTGGTACAACTCACTTTGCACCAATCGTAAATGCACCAGAAGTGGCAATCCTTGGTGTGTCTAAATCATCGATGGAACCAGTATGGAATGGTAAAGAATTTGCACCACGCTTAATTCTTCCAATGTCATTATCATTCGATCACCGTGTCATTGATGGTGCAGATGGTGCACGATTCATCAGCTATATCGGTGCTGTATTAGCAGATTTACGCCGTTTGATTATGTAATAACGCCCCTTTCTTCTAATTAGAAGAAAGGGCGTTTTAGCAAATTCCTTATGATCGCAAAACAGTGCGGTCAATATTTTGAACGTTTTTACGAGGTAAAAATGAGTAAAGAAATTAAAACCCAAGTCGTCGTACTTGGTGCTGGCCCAGCAGGTTATTCTGCGGCGTTCCGTTGTGCGGATTTAGGTTTAGAAACTGTATTAGTTGAACGTTATTCAACTCTTGGTGGGGTATGTTTAAATGTAGGTTGTATCCCATCCAAAGCATTATTGCACGTAGCAAAAGTGATTGAAGAAGCAAAACACGCAAGTAAAAATGGTATTTACTTTGGTGAGCCAAGAATTGATTTAGATGAAGTTCGTGCGGGTAAAGAAGCGGTTGTCGCTAAATTAACCGGTGGTTTAGCGGGTATGGCAAAAGCACGCAAAGTCACTGTTGTTGAAGGCTTAGCAGCATTTACTGATCCTAATACTTTAGTGGCGCGTGATCGTGATGGTCACCCAACAACAATCAAATTTGATAATGCTATTATTGCAGCAGGTTCTCGCCCAATTCAATTACCTTTCATTCCACATGAAGATCCGCGTATTTGGGATTCAACAGATGCACTTAAATTAAAAGAAGTACCTAAAAAACTTCTTATTATGGGTGGTGGTATTATCGGTTTAGAAATGGGGACGGTTTACCATGCATTAGGTTCAGAAATTGAAGTGGTAGAAATGTTCGACCAAGTTATCCCTGCCGCGGATAAAGATGTTGTAGCAATTTACACCAAACAAATCGAGAAAAAATTCAAGTTAATGCTTGAAACCAAAGTGACTGCTGTTGAAGCAAAAGATGATGGTATCTACGTTTCAATGGAAGGCAAAGCATGCAATGATACCAAACGTTATGATGCAGTACTTGTTGCGATTGGCCGTACACCAAATGGTAAATTGATCGATGCTGGTAAAGCAGGTGTTGAAGTAGATGATCGTGGTTTCATTCATGTTGATAAACAAATGCGCACCAATGTGCCACATATCTTTGCCATCGGCGATATTGTTGGTCAACCAATGTTAGCGCACAAAGGTGTTCACGAAGGCCACGTTGCTGCAGAAGTCATTGCGGGACAAAAACACTACTTCGATCCTAAAGTAATTCCATCCATTGCTTATACCGAACCAGAAGTGGCTTGGGTAGGTAAAACAGAAAAAGAATGTAAACAAGAAGGTTTAAACTACGAAGTCGCTAAATTCCCTTGGGCAGCATCAGGCCGCGCTATTGCTTCTGAATGTTCAGAAGGTATGACGAAATTAATCTTTGATAAAGATACTCATCGTGTACTTGGCGGTGCAATCGTCGGTTCTAACGGTGGTGAATTATTAGGTGAAATCGGTCTTGCCATCGAGATGGGTTGCGATGCAGAAGATATTGCATTAACTATCCACGCTCACCCAACTTTACACGAGTCTGTTGGTTTAGCTGCGGAAGTATTTGAAGGCTCAATCACTGACCTTCCAAATGCAAAAGCGAAGAAAAAGTAATTTTTTAAGTACAAGAAAAAGCGAGTGTTAAACTCGCTTTTTTATATCAGTAAAGCCAATGTTATTTTTTAACATGGGGCGTTAAGATTTTAACGGTGAAATTGATTGATAACCTATGAATACATTTGAGATTAAGTAAAACTATGCGAAAATTGACCGCACTTTAAGACTTTTGTCGTGTCGAAAAGGAACCGACCGATAGACAGTTGCCTATCTTTCTTCAATTTAATACGGCTTGGATGCCGTTTTGTTAATGGTTTTTACAATGAAAAAAGCGCATTCCCCTTTATTCCCCATCTTCACTTTCGTGTTGATTAATCTCATCATCCTTTCCTTATCCCGTTTGGGACTTGCTATATGGCAATCAGAGCGTGTGTCTGCCGTAGATGGCTGGTTGCAATTATTTCTGCAAGGCGTACGAATGGATGTTGTGGCACTCTGTTATTTATTTGGTGTACCTGCATTGCTCACAACGTTATTTCATAGCAGCAAAGTTTGGGTAAAAATTTTACGCATTTGGTTAACGCTTGGCAGTGTGTTTATTATCTTTATGGAAATTGCCACACCTGCCTTTATTGAAACCTACGATTACCGTCCAAATCGCTTATTTATCGAATATCTGATTTATCCGAAAGAAGTTTTTTCAATGCTTGCTGAAGGGCATTTAAGTGCGGTCATTTTTAGCCTTGTTTTCACTATTTTAGCTGCCGTGATTTATTGGAAAATTTCTGGTTGGGCAGTCAAAAATTTACGCTCAGTGAGTTGGAAACTTCGTCCTGTGATTGCTTTGCTTGTTATTGTAGTGAGTTTCCTTGGGGCGCGTTCAAGTTTTCAACACCGCGGTATTAATCCCGCTATGGTGGCATTTTCTTCTGATGCGTTAGTGAATTCTTTGGTGCTTAATTCGGGCTATTCCGTCATTTATGCGGCACAGCAATTTAAAGATGAAGAAAAATCTTCAGAAATGTACGGAAAAATGGATGCAGATGAAATGTTTCGTATTGTTAAAGCAAGCCGTGGCCGCCCAGACAGCGATTACATTTCAGATAAATATCCAACTTTAACGAAAAATATCGCGACTTATCAGGGGAAACCTAAAAATATCGTGATTTTGCTACAAGAAAGTCTCGGTGCTCAGTTTATTGGTACACTCGGTGGCAAACCACTTTCTCCAAATGTAGATCAGCTCGCAAAAGAAGGGTGGTTATTTGAAAATCTTTATGCAACAGGTACGCGTTCAGTGCGCGGTATTGAAGCAACAACCGCAGGTTTTACTCCAACGCCAGCTCGCGCAGTGGTGAAACTTAATAATGCCCAAAGTGGTTTCTTTACTATTGCGGATTTATTACATAAACAAGGTTATAACACTTCCTTTATTTATGGCGGTGAAAAGCACTTCGACAATATGGCGAGCTTTTTCTACGGCAATGGTTTTAAAGATATTTGGGATCAACAAGATTACCAAAATCCAACATTTACTGGCACTTGGGGCGTGAGTGATGAGGATTTATTTGATAAAGCCAATGAAACCTTCACGAAATTACAAAATGAAGGTAAACCGTTTTTTAGTTTAGTGTTTAGCTCCAGCAATCACGATCCATTTGAATATCCAGATGGCAAAATTGAGCTTTATGAGCAACCAAAAGCCACTCGTAATAATGCAGCAAAATATGCGGATTATGCGTTAGGTCATTTCTTTAAAATGGCAAAACAGTCTAATTATTGGAAAGATACGATTTTCTTAATTGTTGCGGATCACGATTCTCGTGTAGGCGGAGCAAGTCTTGTGCCAATTAAGCATTTCCATATTCCAGCCTTGATTCTTGGTGATGGAGTTGCGCCACGTCGTGACAGTCGTCTTGTGAGCCAAATTGATATGCCAACCACGTTACTTTCTTTAGCCGGCGTAAGTGGCAATTATCCAATGATTGGTTTTGATTTAACGCAAGATGTAAACCCAGATCGTGCCTTTATGCAATATGATCAAACTCAAGCAATGATGAAAGGCAATAATGATGTGGTAATTCAAATGCCAAATAAAGCAGCGCAAGGTTATCATTATGATAAAGCTTCAGAAACTTTAACGCCAAAAGACGTACCTGATGCGATGAAAAAAGAGGCATTGGCTCACGCTTTATTAGGTAGTTATTTATATAAGAATCGCTTGTATTCTTCAGGTGAAAATAAATAAACAGAACGCCAGCTTAAGCTGGCGTTTCTTTTAGTTATCAAAAACAAACTGTTCACGTAATTGATGTAATTGATCGCGAATTGTCGCGGCTTTTTCAAATTCCAAATCTTGCGCAAATTTATACATTTGTTGTTCCAGTTTTTTGATTTGTTGTTGATATTCTTTGGCATTTTTCGGTGCATTATAAAGTGCGGTTGGTTCTGCCGCCATTTTTCCACGTTGTTTATTGGCTTTCGCTTTTTGGTTTGCACCTTGCCCAATATCTAACAATTCACCGACTTTCTTATTTAATGCTTGTGGCACAATGCCATGTTCTTCATTGTATTTGGTTTGTTTTTCACGACGACGATTGGTTTCGGTAATGGCTTTTTCCATCGATTTGGTGATGCTATCCGCATATAAAATCGCTTTACCATTTAAGTTTCGTGCAGCTCGGCCGATGGTTTGGATTAAAGAACGTTCAGAACGTAAAAAACCTTCCTTATCGGCATCTAAAATCGCCACAAGAGACACTTCCGGAATATCTAAACCTTCACGTAATAAGTTAATTCCAACCAATACATCAAATTCGCCTAAACGCAAATCACGGATAATTTCGACGCGTTCCACGGTATCAATATCAGAATGTAGATAACGCACACGAATCCCGTGTTCATCTAAATAATCTGTTAAATCTTCCGCCATTTTCTTGGTGAGTGTTGTCACTAAAACACGCTCATTTTTATCCGCTCTTTGGCGAGCTTCGGAAAGTAAATCATCTACTTGAATTGAGACTGGACGAATTTCAATGAGCGGATCAAGCAAACCAGTTGGACGAACCACTTGATCGATGATTTCACTGCCTGATTTTTCTAATTCATAAGGCCCTGGTGTTGCGGAAACATAGATGGTTTGTGGAGCTAAGCGTTCAAATTCCTCAAAGCGTAACGGACGATTATCCAATGCTGACGGTAATCGGAAACCATATTCGACTAAGGTTTCTTTTCGCGAACGGTCGCCACGATACATTCCGCCAATTTGAGGCACAGTCACATGAGATTCATCAATAATTAAAATCGCATCAGAGGGCATATAATCGAATAATGTTGGTGGTGGCTCGCCCTCATTTCTGCCTGACAAATAGCGAGAATAGTTTTCAATGCCCGAGCAATAGCCCAATTCATTCATCATTTCAATATCAAATTGGGTACGTTGGCTGATGCGTTGTTCTTCTAACAGTTTGTGCTCTTTAATGAAGTATTCACGGCGTGATACCAGTTCTTTTTTGATATTTTCTATCGCATCTAAAATACGTTCTCTTGGTGTCACATAGTGAGTTTTAGGATAGATCGTAAAACGTGGTACTGCACCAAAACTACTGCCAGTGAGCGGATCAAATAAACTTAAACGCTCGATTTCATCATCAAATAATTCAATACGCACCGCACGATCATCAGATTCCGCAGGGAAAATATCAATAATTTCTCCACGAACACGGAAAGTTCCACGCTGAAATGCTTGATCATTGCGGGTATATTGCAATTCCGCTAACTTGGCTAAAATTTGGCGTTGGTCGATAATGGCACCTTGTTGTAAATGCAACATCATTTGTAAATAGCTATCAGGATCACCCAAACCATAAATTGCAGAAACTGAAGCTACCACGATAGTATCTCGACGTTCTAGAAAAGATTTCGTCGCAGAAAGACGCATTTGTTCGATTTGATCATTAATAGACGCATCTTTTTCAATGAAGGTATCACTGCTCGGCACATAGGCTTCTGGCTGATAATAATCATAGTAAGACACAAAATATTCCACCGCATTTTCTGGAAAAAAGGCTTTCATTTCTGCATAAAGCTGGGCTGCAAGGGTTTTATTCGGTGCAAGTAACATTGCGGGGCGATTTAATTGGGCAATTACGTTGGCAATAGTAAACGTTTTTCCCGAGCCAGTTACACCGAGCAAAGTTTGATGCGCCAAACCATCAGTTAAATTTTCAGCTAATTTTTCGATAGCTTGCGGCTGATCGCCAGAGGGACGAAAGTCGGAATGCAGAATGAATGGTTTTGTGTTGATTTTTTCAGACATAAAGTGCGGCCGGTTTTTTCATAGTTTTGAATAATGTCTATTTTAGCATATTTAATGTGTAAAATTGATCAGGCAAAAATCTAAGTTTTACACAGACTTAGTGATGTCAAGAGGAAGATGTCACAAATTCATAAAAAAAACTTTAATTTTTTACTAGACAAAATTTAACTTATTGATTTTAAATTAAAATTTAATTTTAGGCTAATCTGTAATCAAGATCGAACAATCCTTGTAAGAACAAGGGATCCGCAAAATTTTAAAAAGTTAATCCACAAAGTTATCCACAGGCTCTGTGGATAGAAAAATAAATATTAGGTGGTATAGAAAAGATGAGAAATTTTTTTGTTTTTTATGAAATTTTTTTTAATTTTTCATTGACAAGCTAACTATCGACCATTAAAATTCGCGCCCTATTCCTTGTGATACAAAGTTTATTCCTCCTTAGTTCAGTCGGTAGAACGGTGGACTGTTAATCCATATGTCGCTGGTTCAAGTCCAGCAGGAGGAGCCAATTTTTCTTTTGGTTTAGAGTTTGTTTGTCTCCTTTTACAAATTCTAAATTAGCAACCAAAAGATTTTGAGCCCATCATGTTGATGGGCTTTATTTTTAACTTCAAAATAGGATTTTGCTTCCGCCAGTTGAGATGGTTGTGCCATATAACAAGCTCAAGGCAAAAAACAGCATTATTCCACCTGCGATTAATTTCACGATACTTTCGCTTTTTCCCTTTATATGTTTTGAGCTATACCAACGCCCTAAGTGAATTGCGGTATTTCGCGCATAACGAACAATCCCCGCGAAGGCTGACAGCATAAGTCCTGTGCCGAAAGACATGGCCAATACAGCTAAAATTCCCCAGCCGTAAAGATCAAGCATATAAGCTAAAAATAAAACGAAAATTGCACCGCTACATGGTCGCATGCCAATTGTTAAAATCACGAGAAATTGTGATTTTAGATTGGTTGCTTGTGCAGTTTGCGTGGGGCTTGGCAAATGTTGGTGTCCACAGCTACAAGTGTTTGGCTGAAAAGTGCGGCTATTTTTCACCGCACTTTTTTCGTATAGGGGGAGGGGATTTAGGGATTTAATGGTTAATTTAGCTTTTTTACGATAGGCACGTAAGCCTTGCAAAATCCAATAACAGCTGAGAAATACTAATAATAGCAAGGCAGTTCTTTCTAACCAAAGCTGACTTAATTTGAAATAACGTGATGATAGATTTAGCACTACAACGAGCAATGTTGTTGCTGTAATCGCGACAATGCCTTGCATTAAGGAAGAAAGTAAACTCAAGATAGTACTTTGTTTTAATTGGCTTTCATGAGTGGAAAGATAGCTAGCAATAATAAATTTGCCGTGTCCTGGCCCGAGGGCATGAAGTACGCCGTAAACAAAGCTGGCGAAAATAAGTGTGATGCCTGCTTTGATACTATTATTTTGAATTTGGTGTAAATTTTCCGAAATAAGCTGATTAAAATCTTTTTGCCATGCAGCAATATGTAAGAAAAACCAAGGGGAAAAATAGCCAAGTAAGGCGAGTGCAACCACTAATAACACGAGCCCTTTTTTATATTTTTTCATTTCTACTCACATTGAATTATTATTTTTTGTGCGAACATCACACCTAAGGAATCATCTTCGTTCTTTTGGGATTTATCAAGTGAAGATGCGTAGGCTTGGATTTTTTCATTCACATTAGGTTCAATTAATTTTCCTTGGCAATTTTTCGGAAGTGTGGAAAAATCTACCGCACTTTTTGAAGTGTAAGTCATCGCCACATAATAAGTAGGATCGTAGGTTTGTAAGCTAAATGTGTTTTTTTCTAAATTTTGAGAATGGGCGAGTGGCACATCAAAATAATATTGTAGCTGCAATCCTTGAATTTTTACCCCGTAATTTTTGGGGTGAGGAGAATATTTTATTTTGTTATGCTGATTGTCATATAAATAGCTGAAATAATGTTCACTCACAACATTTCCCATAACATCATCAATAAGTTTCTGTTGCTCATTTTTTGTTTTAGCCTGTTTCATATCATAAATAACTGCGGATGAACTTGCTTCATCGAGTGTCCATTTCATTGATAAGCCAGCGAGTTGATTATTTTCTATGATAGGCGTGGTTTGCATATCAATAAATGCATGGGGGTGAGCTAAAACACCATAACTAAAGAATAGACCGAGTAATAATGAATACGTTTTCACAAAAAATCCTATTATTTTGAACGTTAGCATTAGAATTTGTTTATTCTACACGCAAAAACGAATTTTTCTGTCAAAAATGTTGATGTAAATCAAAAAAACTCTCAATAGCATTTCCTTTACCTTTCAATATTCAGTAACATAGCCTCGTCAAGTGATTGCTTGATATTCATAAAGTTCCTAAATAAAATAATCATAAATATAGCTAAACTACTTTCCTGCCACCCATTTCGGGTGGTTTTTTTTATCTATTATTTGCCTATTGTTAGGCAAATAAAGAAACTTCAAGTAAAATGACCGCACTTTTTTATTAGATAAAGGATAAATATGTCAACTCAATTTGTATATACGATGCATCGTGTCGGTAAAGTGGTGCCGCCGAAGCGTCATATTTTGAAAGATATTTCTTTAAGCTTTTTCCCTGGCGCGAAGATCGGGGTTTTGGGTTTAAATGGTGCGGGTAAATCAACCCTTTTGCGCATCATGGCGGGCGTAGATAAAGAATTTGAAGGGGAAGCTCGTCCACAGCCAGGAATTAAAATCGGTTATCTTCCACAAGAACCAAAATTAGAACCGCAACAAACCGTGCGTGAAGCTGTAGAAGAAGCAGTTTCAGAAGTGAAAAATGCACTGACTCGTTTAGATGAAGTGTATGCGCTTTATGCGGATCCAGATGCGGATTTTGATAAATTAGCCGCAGAACAAGCGAACCTTGAAGCCATTATTCAAGCGCATGATGGGCATAATTTAGATAACCAATTAGAGCGTGCGGCAGATGCGTTACGTTTACCTGATTGGGATGCCAAAATCGAACATTTATCTGGTGGTGAGCGTCGCCGTGTGGCACTTTGTCGATTATTACTCGAAAAACCAGATATGCTCTTATTAGACGAACCAACTAACCACTTAGATGCAGAATCGGTGGCATGGTTAGAGCGTTTCTTACATGACTACGAGGGCACTGTTGTCGCAATTACTCACGACCGTTATTTCTTAGATAATGTAGCTGGTTGGATCTTAGAGCTTGACCGTGGTGAGGGTATTCCTTGGGAAGGCAACTATTCTTCTTGGTTAGAGCAAAAAGAGAAACGCTTAGAGCAAGAACAAGCAGCTGAAAATGCGCGTCAAAAATCCATTGCGAAAGAGTTGGAATGGGTGCGTCAAAATCCAAAAGGCCGTCAAGCGAAAAGCAAAGCACGTATGGCGCGCTTTGATGAGTTGAACTCTGGCGAATATCAAAAACGAAATGAGACTAACGAACTCTTTATTCCACCTGGTCCACGCTTAGGTGATAAAGTGATTGAAGTGCAAAACTTAACCAAATCTTATGGCGACCGCACTTTAATTGATGATTTATCTTTTAGTATTCCAAAAGGTGCAATCGTAGGGATTATCGGGGCAAATGGTGCAGGTAAATCAACCTTATTCCGTATGCTTTCTGGACAGGAACAGCCAGATAACGGCACAATTACGATGGGTGAAACCGTGGTGTTAGCCTCTGTTGATCAGTTCCGTGACTCAATGGATGATAAGAAAACCGTGTGGGAAGAGGTCTCTAACGGCCAAGATATTCTGACTATCGGCAACTTTGAAATTCCAAGCCGCGCTTATGTAGGGCGTTTCAACTTTAAAGGTGTAGATCAACAAAAACGAGTGGGCGAATTATCGGGTGGTGAACGTGGTCGTTTACACTTAGCTAAACTTCTACAACGTGGTGGAAACGTGCTGTTATTGGACGAACCAACCAATGATTTAGACGTTGAAACCTTGCGTGCCTTAGAAAATGCAATTTTAGAATTCCCAGGCTGTGCAATGGTGATTTCCCATGACCGTTGGTTCTTAGACCGTATCGCAACGCATATTTTAGATTACGGTGATGAAGGCAAAGTGACATTCTACGAAGGTAACTTCTCAGACTACGAAGAGTGGAAAAAGAAAACCTTAGGCGATGCAGCGACTCAGCCGCATCGTATTAAATATAAACGTATTGCGAAGTAATTTATATTGAGAAAGTGCGGTTGATGTTGACCGCACTTTTCTTACTTTTTTGGGAGTGATTATGCTAGTTTATTTACATATTTTTTTCGCCTTTTTAAGTTTTGCCTTGTTGGTGATTCGTGGAGCAATGCAGCTTACTGGCAAAAACTGGCGTTCGATAAAATTATTAAAAATTTTACCGCACTTATCAGATACCTTGTTGATTGTTTCTGGTGTCGTCATTTTATATCTCTTTGCTTTTGGTATTGAATGGTGGTTGATAGCTAAATTCGCATTACTGATTTTGTATATCGTGTTTGCTGCAAAATTTTTCAGTAAAAAAGTTTCTCAACCCAAAAGTATTTTCTTTTGGCTTGCTTGCGTAAGTTTTATTGGTGCGATCTTAATTGCCTATTTAAAATAAAAGATGCCATTTCGCCAGCTTCAAATTTTAATCAGAAAAACTTTGCCGCTTGTGCCTGATAACGTATTCATTATTGGTGAAAGCGGCGTTGCTTTTTCTAAAGCAACGAATTTGCTCGGACAAGAATTTGAACATATTTTATTTGATGGACGAAATGGCATTCATCTTGAAGCGCTAGCTATTGCCGCTGGAACACTGAAAATAGGCGGTACACTTTGTTTAGTGTTATCTGATTGGGAAAATTTATCTTTGCAACTTGATCAAGATAGTTTACGTTGGAATGGAAATCAGTCAACAATCGCCACGCCTAATTTTATTGATCATTTCAAACAGTGCATTGAACGCTATCATTTCCCCATTTTGAGAGAGGAAAGTGCGGTTGAATTTCCTACGGTTTTTTATTCTAACGAACTTCATAAAAATGCTACGTTAGCGCAACAACAAATTATCGAGAATATTTTACAGGCCGATCAGGATATTTATTTTCTAACCGCCAAGCGGGGAAGAGGAAAATCCGCATTATTGGGGATGCTCGCTAATCAAATTCAAGCGCCAGTTTATCTCACCGCACCGAATAAAAGTGCGGTGTATTCGGTTATTGAATTTTCAGAACGAGAGATAGAATTTATCGCCCCAGATGAACTGACTATTCGGTTACAAAATGAACCAGATTTTAGTCAATCCGCTTGGTTGCTCGTAGATGAAGCAGCGATGATCCCATTGCCGTTATTGCAAGAATATTCTCAATATTTTCAACATATTGTCTTCAGCACAACAATTCATAGCTACGAAGGAACGGGACGTGGTTTCGAATTAAAATTTAAACGAAAAATTCACCGTACTTTTCAGCATTTTGAGCTTAAACAGCCTCTACGTTGGCAAGAAAATGATCCGTTAGAACATTTTATTGATGATCTTTTGTTACTAAATGCTGAAGATGAGTTTCAGCAATTTCCTTTTCGACCTCATCTCCCTTATCAAATTCGAGAAGTGCAAAAACCTCATCATATTGCAGATTTTTATGGCTTAATGACATTGGCGCATTATCGAACGTCGCCACTTGATCTTCGCCGTTTACTTGATGGGGAAAATCAACGTTTTTATTTTGCCGAATATCAACAGAATTTGCTCGGTGCCATTTGGGCATTAGAAGAAGGAAATATGACAGATGATGAGTTGATTATTCAAATTCAACAAGGCAAACGCCGCCCGAAGGGGAATCTTGTTCCACAGGCATTATGTTTCCATGAAAATTTATCCTACGCCTGTAAATTACGATCTTTACGTATTTCTCGTATCGCGGTTCAGCCAAATTGGCAAAAACAGGGTATTGGTCAAAATCTAATGAAATTTATGGAAAATTCAGAAGTTGATTTTCTTTCGGTGAGTTTTGGCTACACCGACGAACTGGCAAAATTTTGGCAAAAGTGCGGTTTTGTTTTGGTACATTTAGGTGAGCACCAAGAAGCGAGTAGTGGTTGTTATTCAGCGATTGCCCTTAAAGGTATTTCTAAAGATGGATTGGCTTTAGTTGAGACTGCGTACAAACAATTTCAGCGTAATATCCCTTTATCTTTTCATCCGCTATCCATAAATTTTCAGCAAAATCAGCTTGATTGGCAGCTTGATGAGTTAGATTGGGTGAGCTTAAAAAACTTCGCTAATTTCCACCGCACTTTATTTTCGAGCATTCCTGTGATAAGGCGTTTATTAAAATTAGCGGGCAAAGAAAATTTTCCATTAATTTCTGCTTATTTAACAAAAAAACAACTTCCTATTAACAAGAGAAAAGGCGTAGAATGCCTACGTTTAGAAATTAAACAATATTTAGAACGAGGAACTTTATGACAGAACAAATTGAGAAACCAAAAGGCTGGTTTAAACGTGCACTTGAAAAATATGATAATTTCATTAAAGAATGGGGATTAGATCAACCTAATTGTAGCTGCGTGCCTATGTCAGCGAAAGAAAATGAAAATGGTAATTTGAAGAAAACAGAAGATAAATTTAATCAGTAAATACCTTTTTATATACGGCGAACCACCTGAAATGATTAGTTATTTTTTATATGTGCTACTTTCTTTATATATTAAAATTGATATATAATAAATTATATATCGATAATCATAGGAGATGATTCATGAAAAAATTAACTAAAATTTCAACCGCACTTTTAATCGCTGGATTAGGCTTTTCTTTTGCAGCATCTGCTAAAGTGACTGTATTTGCAGCGGCTTCAATGACAGATGCTTTACAACAAGTCGCAAAAGATTACGCAAAACAAAACCCGAAAAATGAAGTAGTGTTTTCTTTCGCTTCTTCTTCAACTTTAGCAAAACAAGTTGAAGAAGGCGCGCCAGCAGATATTTTTGTCTCTGCAAGCAATAAATGGATGAAATATCTTTCTGAAAAAGATTTAACCGTGAAAGAAACTGAAAAAGTGTTAGTGGGCAATGATTTAGTCTTAATCGCACCAGCAAAAAGTGCGGTAAATTCTGTGGATATTGCAAAAGGCGAATGGATTAATACATTAAAAGATAGTTATTTATCTGTTGGCGATCCTGCGCACGTACCAGCGGGTCAATACGCAGAAGAAGCATTAACTAAATTAAATTTATGGGATAAAGTGCAAGATCGTTTAGCGCGTGCAAAAGATGTGCGTGGTGCATTAGCTTTAGTGGAACGTGCAGAAGCACCTTACGGTATTGTATACAGCACTGATGCAAAAATTAGCCAACAAGTTAAAACGGTTGCAGTGTTCCCTGCGGATAGCCATAAACCAGTTGTTTACCCCGTTTCTATTTTGAAAGATCATGATAATACGGATGCTCGTGACTTCTTAAAATATTTAGAATCAGATGCTGCGAAGAAAGTGCTTGTAGGGTATGGTTTCTCTGCAAAATAAGATAGAATCTTAATAGTCATGAAGGGCGGATATTTCTGCCCTTTTGTTATTATAGAGCATCTTACCTCTCATTAATGTGGGATATTCTCATAAACAAGGAATTTAAAGAGAGGCTACTCAGATAAGGATTCATTTTGCTTACCCAATTTTTTTCATTTTTCAATCTGACTCCAATGGAAATATCAGCGATTAATTTAAGCCTGAGTGTCGCCGTCAGTTCTATGCTTTGGAGTTTGCCTTTAGCCATTTTTGTGGCGTGGCTTTTAGCGCGCAAAAACTTCTATGGAAAATCTCTGATTACTGGCGTGATTCATTTGCCTTTAGTGTTGCCACCTGTGGTTATCGGTTATCTACTACTTGTGGCAATGGGACGCAATGGTTTGATTGGCAAGTATTTATATCAGTGGTTTGGCTTATCTTTTGGTTTTAGTTGGAAGGGGGCGGTGCTTTCCTCTGCAGTGGTTGCCTTTCCATTGGTTGTTCGTGCGATTCGACTTTCTTTAGAAAATATTGATATTAAATTGGAGCAAGCAGCGCAAACACTTGGCGCTTCCGCTTGGCGTGTATTTTTTACAATAACCTTGCCACTTTCTTTACCTGGGGTTTTAGCTGGGCTGGTGCTTGGTTTTGCACGATCATTGGGGGAATTTGGCGCGACTATAACCTTTGTGTCGAACATTGCAGGCGAAACTCAAACGATTCCCCTTGCGATGTATTCTTTTATTCAAACACCGGGAGCAGAAGAACAAACTGCTCGGTTATGTTTATTTGCTATCATTCTTTCATTGATTTCTTTGCTATTGTCAGAGTGGTTGAGCAAGCGAATGCAGAAAAAATTAGGACAAGGAAATGTTGCAGATTAATGTGAAAAAACAGCTCGGGCAACTTGCCTTGCAAGCGAATATACAAGTGCCAGATCAAGGTGTAACCGCCATTTTCGGTTTGTCTGGTTCAGGCAAAACATCGCTGATTAATCTCGTCAGTGGCTTGATACAACCAGACGAAGGATTCATCCGTTTAAATGACCGCACTTTAGTAGATAGGGAAACCCAAGAATCATTGCCGACTCATTTGCGTAAAATTGGCTATGTGTTCCAAGATGCGCGCTTATTTCCTCACTATACTGTGAAAGGCAATTTGCGCTATGGTATGAAAAATGTCTCGCAAGATGATTTTAATTATATTGTCGATCTTCTCGGGATTACTCACTTATTAAAGCGTTATCCGCTTACGCTTTCTGGCGGAGAGAAACAACGTGTGGCAATCGGGCGGGCACTGCTGACTGATCCTGATATTTTACTGATGGATGAACCACTTTCTGCCCTTGATGTTCCCCGTAAACGCGAGCTAATGCAATATTTGGAACGTCTTTCTAAAGAAATTAATATCCCGATTTTATATGTTACACATAGCTTGGACGAACTGTTGCGTTTAGCTGATCGCGTTGTACTGATGGAAAACGGCATTGTGAAAGCCTATGACAGCGTAGAAAAAATTTGGAATAGTCCTATTTTTGCCCCTTGGAAAGGGGAAAGCGAACAGAGTAGTGTACTTGCCTTGCCCGTTCATTTGCATAATCCACCTTATAAAATGACCGCACTTTCGTTAGACGAACAAGCGCTCTGGATTCATCAAGTGCCTGCAAATGTAGGCGAGCGAGTGCGAGTTTGTATTTATAGTTCAGATGTTTCTATCACACTGAAAAAGCCAGAACAAACAAGCATTCGTAATATTTTACCTGGCCAAGTTGCACAAATTGAGATACAAGATTCTCGAGTGGATCTTGCCGTATTAGTGGAAGGGCATAAGATTTGGGCAAGTATCAGTAAATGGGCGCAAAATGAACTGCGTTTTGCTGTTGGGCAGGATGTCTATGTTCAAATTAAAGCGGTGTCGGTGATGTGAATATCACGTCTTATTGACTGTTAAATGTTATTGATAACGGTGAATAATCGATATATTCACCGTTTTTCAAATTAATACGCTCCTCGGTATTCTTGGATAACCGCACTTTTTAAAAGTGCGGTTATTTTCATACATATTTTATTTAACCTGATTAATCAAAAATTGTGTTAATAGCGAAACAGGACGGCCAGTTGCGCCTTTATTTGCGCCTTGTAGCCAAGCCGTACCTGCGATGTCTAAATGTGCCCAGCGATATTTTTTCGTGAAGTTAGACAAAAATGCACCGGCAGTAATTGCGCCACCCCAGCGCCCGCCAATGTTGGCAAGATCAGCAAAAGGCGATTTAAGTTGTTCTTGATATTCTTCGCTTAATGGTAAACGCCATGCTTTGTCTGTGGTTTCTGTTGCGGCTTGGAGTAGTGCATTGGCGAGATCGTTATCTGTAGAAACTAAGCCGCTATTGTGTTGACCAAGGGCAACTACACAAGCACCCGTCAAGGTTGCGACATCAATAACAAGCTCAGGTTCAAAACGTTCAACATAAGTAAGAGCATCACAAAGGACTAAGCGACCTTCTGCATCGGTGTTGAGCACTTCTACGGTTAAACCGTTCATGGTAGTGAGAATATCGCCTGGGCGATAAGCATTGCCATCAGGCAGATTTTCACAACCTGCTAAAACACCAATAACGTTTAATGGCAAATTCAACTCTGCAATGGCTTTCATTGTGCCGAAGACAGAGGCTGCACCACACATGTCATATTTCATTTCATCCATGTCAGCAGCAGGTTTAAGTGAAATACCGCCTGCATCAAAGGTTAATCCTTTGCCTACAAGTACAATGGGTTTGGCGTTTTTATTTGGTGCATTATTGAATGTCAAAATAGACATGTAAGCACGGTTTTCAGAGCCTTTTGAGACGGCAAGATAAGCATTCATTCCAAGTTTTGACATTTCTTCTTCATCCACGACGTTCAAAGAAAGTGCGGTAGAATTTTCTGCCAAATTTTTTGCTTGCTCAGCAAGATAAGCTGGGTTGCAGATATTGGGTGGCATATTTGCGATGTCGCGTGCGGCTTTTATACCTGAGCTAATCGCATTGGCATGAGCAATAGCCTGTTGTGCTTTCTCACAATCCGTATTAAAGATGAACGATTCTAAAACAGAGGCTTCTGCTTTTTGAGATTTGAAATGATCAAATTGATAATTGGTGTGTTCAATCGTTTCAATGGCAAAGCGGATATTCCAATAAAGATCGCGATCTTTTAATTCAATTTCAGTTAAATAAGAAACGACTTCATGTGCGTTGGTTTCTTTTAGTGTTTTTAATACAGCTTGGATGATTTGTTTATATTGGCGCTCGGAGAGTTCTCCTTTTTTGCCACAGCCAACGATTAATAGGCGTTTGGCAGCCAAACCTTGAAGATCACGAAGTAAAACAGTTTGGGCTAATTTGCCACTTAGCTCACCTGATTTCACTAAATCGTTTAAATAGCCTTGGGTTAATTGATCGATTTCATGAAAACTTTTTGAAAATTCATTGTTCTCATATATGCCTAAAACAATGCAATCACTGGCTTGAGAAAGTGCGGTGTTTTTTGCTTGATATTTCATTTGATGTCCTTAAATTTCTGTTTAATTCAGCGAAAATAAGGTATCATACGCGACCGATTTTATCCAGTTTTCCCCCGTTTTAGATTTAGAAAAACAAACGAAATAAGATGATTTTAATTCGATATTTAACGAAAGAAGTATTTAAGAGCCAAGTCGCCATTTTGTTCATTTTATTGCTGATTTTTTTCTCTCAGCAGTTAGTGCGCGTACTGGGATCTGCGGCTAATGGTAAAGTACCAGCGGATTTGGTATTTTCCTTGCTTGGGCTAGGCATGCCGGCTATGGCACAATTAATGTTGCCATTATGTTTGTTTATTGCGATTTTACTCACTTTTGGTCGTCTTTACGCTGAAAGTGAAATAACGGTGATGCGTGCTTGTGGTGTCGGGCAACGTGTTTTAGTGCGTGTGGCGTTAATGCTTTCATTGGTTACTGCGGGACTTGCTGCTTATAACGTCTTATGGCTTTCGCCTTGGTCAATTCAAAAACAAGCTGAAATTGTGGAAGATGCAAAAGCGAATCCAACAATGGGGGCGCTTGCTTCTGGTCAGTTTATAGCAACGAATAACAACAATTTTGTTTTATTTATTGATAGTATCAAGGGAAATCAAATTAATGACGTGTATTTGTTCCAAACTGCGCCAAAAGGGCAAACGAAACCATCTGTCGTAACTGCTGAAAAAGGCGAATTAAAAGCGCTGCCAAATGGCGATCAAATTCTGAATTTACAAAATACCCAACGAGTTGAAGGCACGTCTGTTTTACCAGATTTTCGCATTACGCATTTTGATGAATATCAAGCCTATTTAGGTCATCAGGAAACAGAAAATACGAATGATGAAGTCGCAGAATTAACATTGTCTCAACTTATCGGTTTAGATTCTCCTTCGGCGAAGTCTGAATTGCATTGGCGTATTACATTAATCCTAGCTGTTCCACTCATGGCGTTAATTGCTGTGCCATTAAGTCGTGTAAATCCTCGACAAGGTAGATTTGCCAAAATTTTACCCGCACTTTTACTTTATTTAATTTATTTCTTATTACAAAGTTCCTTTAAATCTGCGGGGGCAGCAGGAAAATTAGATGCTGCTATTTTTATGCCTCTTGTTAATATTGGCTTTTTGTTGCTTGGTATAGTGTTAAACGGTTGGGATAGCGCTGCCATGTATAAATTCCGCCATTTATTCAGTAGAAAAGGATAAGCAAAATGATGAATACCCTCGATCGTTATATTGGAAAAAGTATTCTTGGATCAATTTTTGCTACTTTGCTTACATTGGTTGGGCTCTCTGCCATTATCAAATTTGTGGAACAATTTCGTAGCGTAGGTAAAGGCACCTATGATATTTGGCAAGCGGTGGCTTTTACTGGCTTAACTATTCCAAAAGATATTGAAACTTTCTTTCCTATGGCAGCATTGCTTGGTGCGCTAATGGCTTTAGGTAATCTTGCGAGTCGAAGTGAACTCGTTGTGATGCAAGCCGCAGGGTTTTCTCGTTTTAAAATTGGTATGGCTGTGATGAAAACCGCATTACCGTTAGTTTTATTAACGATGGTGATTGGTGAGTGGGGGATTCCGCAAACCGAACAGTTCGCACGTGATATGCGTGCTCGAGCGCTTTCTGATGGTTCAATGCTTTCGATGAAAAATGGGGTTTGGGCAAAAGATGGTAATAATTTTGTGTTTGTTCGACGTGTTACTGATGACGCAAAATTAAACGATATTTATATTTATACTTTTGATCAGCATCGTAATTTGACGGAGTTGAAACATGCTAACCAAGCAAGTTATTCGGAAGATGAAAGTAAATGGACCTTACGTCAAGTGAACCATTCTATGATTAGCAAAGATGAAATCACGACAAGTAATCGCTTATCGGAAAAATGGGAAACAAATTTAACGCCAGATAAATTAGGTGCTGTTTCTTTACGTCCTACATCACTGTCTATTTCAGGTTTGTATAATTACATTTCATTTTTACGTGAAACAGGTCAGGATGTGAGTCGCTTTGAACTCACATTCTGGCGGAAAATTTTCCAACCTGTATCTGTTGGCGTAATGATGTTATTGGCATTATCTTTTATTTTTGGATCGCTACGTAGTGTGACTGCAGGAGCAAGAATTGTAACGGGCATCTTTTTTGGATTTTTGTTTTATGTAGTAAATGAAATTTTCGGACAAATGAGCGTTGTTTATAACATGCCTGCTGTTTTCGGTGCGCTAATGCCAAGTTTGCTATTTATTGTGATGATTTGGTGGTTGCTGAGTCGGAAGCGGGATTAATCCAGATTATTCAAATAATTGCGTGTTCAGTAATGGCACGCAATATTTTTATGTGTTGTTTTCAAATGGAAGAAGTTAAAAAATCAATGAAAATTGGCTTAGTATTAGAAGGTGGGGCGATGCGAGGCATGTACACCGCGGGTGTACTAGATACCTTCTTAGATAAAGATTTTGGGGTTGATGGTATCATTTCTGTTTCTGCAGGTGCATTGTTTGGGGTTAATTATCCTTCTCGGCAAAAAGGGCGGGCAATTCGTTACAACAAGAAATTTATATCAGATAAGCGTTATATCAGTTTTAAAAGTTTGGTGAGCACAGGCAATATCGTGAATAAAGATTTTGCTTTTTATGAAGTACCTTTCAAATATGATGTGTTTGATAATAAAACGTTTAAAGAATCAGATATCGATTTTTATGTAGCTGTAACTAACTTACAAACTGCGCAAGCAGAATATGTCAAATTAATAGATCCTTTGGCCCAAATGGAGGTGTTGCGTGCTACCTCCGCCATGCCTTATGTTTCTCGTCCTGTTGAGATAGACGGGATTCCTTATTTGGATGGCGCTATTGCGGATTCTATTCCTGTCGAACAAATGCAGAAGTTAGGATACGATAAAATCATTGTCATTCTTACCCGCACTTTAGATTATAGAAAATCTAAGCCAATGACTTGGATTGCCAAATGGTTTTATCGACGTTATCCACATTTTGCAGATGCCGTAAATCAGCGTTATGCCATGTATAATCAACAAGTTGAAAATGTGATTAAGTTAGCAGAAGAAGGCGATATTTTTGTTATTCGACCTTCTGTTGATTTGAAGATTAAGCGCATTGAAAAAGATCCCAATAAATTGCAGGCAATGTATGAGTTGGGTATAAAAGATATGCAATTACAGTGGAAAAACTTATTGGACTATTTAAATCGATAATAAAAAATGGATTAAACCTTTTACCGTTTAATCCATTTTTTATTTACTGTGGTAATGCGCCACTTCCCCAAGTTTGTACTTCTTCTGGGCGTTTTATTTGGAGCAAGAAACGTTTGTTTGGCTGCGCCTGTGGTTGAATTTCTTTTTCTGCTGGTGTGGAGAAAGAAATACCACCTTTTAGCAACTGTTGAACACTTCCTGTGTTAAATGCCGCACCTTTCCAGCCTAAGGTGAAGTCATAACCTGATGCAATCCAAAACTCTGTATTTTGTCGAACAAGATGACTATATTTCGGTATGATTGCAATATGCACTAAGACGCGATCACCAAGGCTGTTAAGCTCAAATTTTTTCACGGTACCCACTTCTACGCCTCGATAAAGAATTGGTGAACCTTCACTTAAATTCATTGCATCACGTGTTTCTAAAATAAATGGCGTACCATTACTAAATTTATTACGTTGTGGAGCTGTTTGAGCTAAATTGAATTGTGTTTTTGGTTTACCATTCCCAATTTCAATATCGATATAAGGTTGTAATAAGCTATCAAGGTTATCAATTCCACCTGCTGAAATTTGTGGTGAGATAATCGTAAAGTTAGAACCTTCTTTTGCAATCATATTCATATAATTTGGGTTTATTAACGCTTTTGCAGTGATGCGTTTAGATTTTGCATCAAGCTGAATACTGTCAATTTGCCCCACATCTAAACCCAAATAGCGCAGACTCATCCCTTTACTCAGATTGGTTGCATCATCTGCTGTTAAGGTGATGGCAAGCCCGATGGATTTTGCATAACTTTCATTCGCGTAAAGTGTTCGATTATTGCCCGAACCACTATTATCAAAGCTAATCGCACCTTTTAATGAACGAGCAAGTGGTGTCGCTTGAATGCTAATTCCTTTAGGTGTGATATCAATTTTTGCCGCACTTTCTACCCAAAATCGGCTTTTATCTGTCAACAAATGTTGATAGGCGGGATAAATATAAACCTCTACATCAAAGCTATTAGTTTTAGGTTTAATATTTAAAATTTTCCCCACTTCAAATTGACGATATAGTACGAGAGATCCTTTATCAATGCTTGGTAATGTTTGGGTGTGTAAGGTTATCGTTGGCGTAAGAATATTTCCTATAATCCCATGTTCAGCATTACTAATATTTTGATAAAGCGGATAGCTATTTTTAGCTTTTCCCAGACCTTGTTTTGTTAGTACTCGTACGCCACCTTGTAACCATTTTTCTGGTGTAGCGGACTCAAAACGCAATCCGTCTAATCCAAGGCTGATATCAAAGTTAGTTGCTGCGACAAATTGTGTGTTTTCGTGAATTAAATTACGATATTCGGATGCAATTGCTGCCTTAAATTGCACACCATTTACATCCACTTTTTGTGAAACAATTTGTCCGATTGGCATGTTGTTATAAAACACATTTTGCCCTTCACTTACACCATAATTTTCTGGTGCAGTGAGTGTTAAAACTAATGTATTAGGTGTATTGAGTAATAACTCATTTTCTTTAATGACATCAAATTGATGCTTAGTTTCACCATCTCCAGCAATGACATCAAAATATTCGCCACGAAAGAATTTTTTTGGATCTGCTAAATTACCAAGATCCGTTTTTTTATTACGAAGTACGATTTTGCTATTCGCTTTAAATAAGGAGGCTTGGTTTGGATCTATCAATAAACTGCCTTCTAAAATTTCATCGTTATTTTCAACCGCACTTATTTTAGAAAGAATCCCGATAGGATTGTCTTGAGAATAAACTTCGGTCTGTCCTGCAACGAGACCCGCAGATGCAGGGATATTTACGTTGACTTCAATCCCACGTTTTGCTGCTTTTAAATTGGTATAGAGCGTGAAATGGCTATTTTC
The DNA here is from genome assembly GCF_018829755.1 of Haemophilus sp. SZY H8. NCBI lineage: Bacteria > Pseudomonadati > Pseudomonadota > Gammaproteobacteria > Pasteurellales > Pasteurellaceae > Haemophilus > Haemophilus sp. SZY H8. Next base: position 318,260 of record NZ_JAHKJY010000001.1, on the reverse strand, counting down.
ATCTGCTTTTGGGCTGTCAGCTGGAGAGTCAAAAGAAACGGCACCTTGTACAACCGAATTTAAACTTTCTACATTTAGATTTAAGCCTGACGGGCTAATGTTAGCGTTAATGCCACTGATGTTCCAAAAACGTGAATCTTTTTTCACAAACTGTGCATAGGCTTTATCAATCACCACATCTATTTGCACTTTATTGTCTTTATTAATGCGGTAATCGTAAATTTTTCCTACAGGTAATTTTTTAAAATAGACAGATGCACCGATAGAAATTGAGCCTAAATCATCAGAAATTAAGTGAATCAATAAATCTCCAGGCGAAACTTGGGCAATTGGGCCCTGTTCTTCCGCAATAAATTCGTTTTCGTGATCGCCATCACCTGGTTGAAGAGTGATGTAATTGCCTGATACGAGAGAATCTAAACCTGAAATTCCTGCAAGTGAAACATTTGGTTGAACAAGCCAGAATTTTGTATTTTTACGCAAAATACTTGACGCTTCAGGATTGATATTGGCAACAACTTCCACTTTTTGCATGTTATCTGTGAAATTTACTTTTTTCACCACACCAATTTGCAAACCTTGGTAGCGAACTTGTGTTTTATCCGCAACGATACCAGAACCATTGGTGAAGGTAATCGTGATGCTTGTGCCACGCTCCTTAACAATTTGGAAGAATAAAATTGCCCCAATACATAATGCAATAAAGGGAAGTAACCAAAATGGAGAAATACGACGAGTTTTTCGTACTGCCGCTGTCATTTCTGTATGTTGATCTTTCATTGAAGAACTATTTTTCTCTGTCATAAATTTTCCAAATTAATCGACTATCAAATTGTGAGGTTGAAATCATGCTGCAAAATACGGCAGCGCCGAAGTAAAATGCGCCAGGACCAACGGTAAAATTAATAATTTCACCGCGTGTTACTAGAGACATCATTAAGGCTAATACAAATAAATCGAGCATAGACCAGCGCCCAACGAAATGCACAATATGCAATAAACGTATTTGCCATTTAATAGAGTGTCGCCATTTAAAATGAACACAACTTAGTAAATAAAGTAAAATTGCAGCTTTACTGATTGGGACAAAAATACTCGCAAAGAATACCACGAAAGCAACAAAATAACTGCCCATGTTCACAAAAGAAATTACACCAGATATTAATGTATCTTCAGAGAGAGAGCCTGTTAAATAAATGCCTGATATGGGTAATAAATTTGCAGGGAAAAGCATAATAATCCCAGCAATTAAACTTGCCCAAGTGCGTTGTAACTTAATATTATCTGAAATATGAACAGGCGATAAACAGCGCGGACATCGTGGGTTGTTCTTTTTATCGTAATGAATCCCATTTTTTGAAAATGTATAGTTACAAGCATCACATAATTCAATGTTGTTGGCATCATAAGCTGGTTCATTTTCTGGATAAAACTCTTTCCACAATGCTTTAAGGTTTAATTTGATAAAAAGTAAGGTTGTCAAAAGTGCGGTGAAAATAAAGGGAATTAAATAAACATTAATTTCCAGTGTTGCATATTCACGTACTTTGAACATCGTTACGCCTAGTGCGACTAAATATACATCAAACATAACCCAAGGTTTTATATAACCTAAAAAAAGCAAAACACTACGTGGTTTAATATGCAAAATTTTTGCAATCCAGAGCATGATGACTAAAATTGCAAAGGTAATAGGCATGACAACGGCACAGATAAACACCATAAAGGCAGTGTATTCATAGCCTGCCACTGACATTTTCCAAATACCTTCCCAAATAGATGCGTCAATTTTGACACCTAATAGATGAAGACTTAATAAGGGATAACTCAAGGCAAATGGTATCAAAATAAGGATCGATAAAGCAACCATAGCGCAACGATGAACAGACCAACGCCCACCTGTCGCTAAATGATGATGGCAACGTGGACATTCAGCTTGTTCATCTTTATTTAATATTAAAGGTGTTTCTACGCTAGCATCACATTCTTCGCATTTTATAATTTGAAATGATTTTTGTGTGAGGTTTGATTCTTGCACGAAAGATTATCTTTTATTCGGTTGTTAAAAACGGCCCATTTTAGCCTTGTTTAAGTATATATGGGAAGTGATCTTGGCTATTTTTGTGCGAAATTTATTCACAATGTTTTGATTCATTGTAAATTTTGTAAAAAGTGCGATAAACTAAGTCGGTTTATATTTACCCTAGGATAACTAACATGACTGATTCTCAATCTGGCGTTCAGACCACTGATGCGCAAGTAAATTCACAAAAATTAACCAATACAAAAGATATTATTGCGTATTTGGCTGAAAAATTCCCTCTTTGCTTTATTTTAGAAGGCGAAGCAAAACCATTAAAAATTGGTCTGTTCCAAGATTTAGCGGAAGCATTACAAGATGATGAGCGTGTAAGCAAAACTCAGTTGCGTCAGGCTCTTCGTCAATACACATCAAATTGGCGTTATTTACATGGCTGTCGCGAAGGTGCTGTGCGCGTAGATTTACAAGGTAATCCAGCCGGAGTATTAGAAGCGGAACATGTAATCCATGCAGCTCAACAGCTTGCAGATGCTAAAGCGCGTGTTGCTGAAAAACGTAAAGCAGAGGCTGCAGCGAAAAAAGCACAACAAAAACAACGCCCGCGTAAACCTGCAAATAAAAATGCTAAACATTTCAATAAGCCGTCACTAAGTGCGGTTGATTTTTCACAAATTTCTGTTGGTTCGGTGGTGAAAGTGAAAGCTGGCGATCATGCGAAAAAAGCAACAGTAGTGGAAGTGCTAAAAGATTCAGCACGTGTTGAGCTTGAAAACGGTTTGGTTATGAGCGTAGCTGCAGATCGTTTATTTGCGTAATGATTTAATTCTACTCGGGAAAGGTTATGAGATCTAATATTTCAAAAAATGTGATTACTAGCGCATTGTTATCGGCATTGTTAATCGGCTCTGTGCCTGCTTTTGCTGTGCAGCCTAAATTAAAACTGAGCGATATTACTATTCCAACAGCAAGCGAAGAGAATCAGTTGGCGACTAAGCGTGCAACGACTCGATTGACCCAATCGCATTATCGAAAGATCTCATTGGATGATGCTTTTTCTGAGAAGATTTTTGATCGTTATATCAAAAATATTGATTTTAGCCATAACACCTTTTTGCAATCTGATGTAGATGAACTTCGTCAAAAATATGGCTCTAAGTTGGATGATCAGTTAAATCAAGGTGATCTTTCTGCTGCTTTTGATATTTATAATGTAATGATGAAGCGTCGTTATGAACGTTATGCTTATGCGTTGTCTTTATTAGATAAAGAGCCTAATTTGAATGGTCAGGATCAAATTGAAATTGATCGTGAAAAAGCAGCATTTCCGAAAACCGAAGAGGAAGCTAACAAACTTTGGGAAGAAAGAGTAAAAAATGACATTATCAATCTTAAATTAAAAGATAAAAAATGGTCAGAAATTAAGTCAAAACTCACTAAACGTTATAATTTGGCAATTCGCCGCTTAACTCAAACGAAGGCAGATGACATTCTTCAAACTTATTTAAATGCATTTGCTCGCGAAATTGATCCGCATACAAGCTATCTTGCACCAAGAACAGCGAAAAGTTTTAACGAAAGCATGAATCTTTCTCTTGAGGGGATTGGGGCAACTTTACAATCAGAAGATGATGAAACAAGCATCAAGTCGCTTGTTCCTGGCGCACCAGCTGAAAAAAGCAAAAAATTACATCCTGGAGATAAAATTATTGGTGTGGGGCAAGCAACAGGCGAGATTGAAGATATCGTTGGCTGGCGTTTAGAAGATATTGTTGAGAAAATTAAGGGTAAAAAAGGCACAAAAGTGCGGTTGGAAATTGAACCGTCTAAAGGTGGAAAATCCCGTATTATTACTTTAGTACGTGATAAAGTTCGTATTGAAGATCAAGCTGCAAAATTAACCATGAATAAAATTGATGGTAAAAATATTGCAGTGATTAAAATTCCAGGTTTTTATATCGGTTTAACAAGTGATGTAAAAAAATTACTCACTAATATAGAAAATCAGAAGGCGGATGCTTTAATTGTTGATTTGCGTGAGAACGGTGGTGGCGCATTAACAGAGGCTGTTGCATTAAGTGGTCTGTTTATTACAGATGGGCCTGTAGTTCAAGTAAGAGATGCTTATCAGCGTATTCGGGTACATGAAGATGATGATTCTGCACAGCAATATAAAGGCCCTTTATTGGTGATGATTAATCGTTATAGTGCATCAGCATCTGAGATTTTTGCTGCCGCAATGCAAGATTACAATCGTGGTATTATTATTGGTCAAAATACTTTTGGTAAAGGTACAGTTCAGCAAAGTCGCTCATTAAATTTTACCTATGATTTAGATCAAACACCATTAGGTTTATTACAGTATACGATTCAAAAGTTCTATCGTATTAATGGTGGTTCAACTCAGTTAAAAGGCGTTGCTGCAGATATTAATTTCCCTGAAATTATCGATGCGAAAGAGTACGGCGAAGATAAAGAAGATAATGCATTGCCATGGGATAAAATTCCATCTGCAATTTATACTGAGGTTGGTAATGCCCGCAAAGATGTTGATATATTAAATAAAAAACATCTTGAGCGTATTGCTAAAGATCCTGAGTTTATCGCATTGAATGAAGATTTAAAAATCCGTAATGAGCGCCGTGATCGCAAATTCTTATCGTTGAATTATCAAACGCGTAAAGCTGAAAATGACAAAGACGATGCAAGACGTTTAAAAGATATTAATGAGCGTTTTAAACGCGAAGGCAAAAAAGCATTAAATGATATTGATGATTTACCGAAAGATTATGAAGCGCCAGATTTCTTCTTAAAAGAGGCGGAAAAAATGGCTGCAGATTTTGTTATGTTGAATTCAACTGGGCAAGATGTTGGCAAAGAAACTCAGAAACCAACAGAAACAGTAGAAGAGAAAAAATAAAATTATTTTAACCGCACTTTATCTTAGAACTTAAATAAAGTGCGGTTGTTTTAGGGAATGTTTAAGGAATGGCTATGTTTAAAAGCACTGCAAAGCTCTCAGTATTTGCTTTGTCATTGTCAATGATGACTTCAGGATGCGCTTTAGCAGATTTTGTAAAAAATGGACAATCGGCGCAACTTCATGGCGTTGATGTTTCGCATTTATCTCCAGAAGAAAAACAAAAGCTTGAAGAGGAAATTAAATTAGATCAAGCCCGCTTAGCACAGGAAAAGCAAGCTATTTTAGAAATGTCGCTAACCCATGAAATAGGTGAGCATGCTTTACAGTTTAAGCCTTTGTTAGCTCGTTTATATGCAGAACGTAAATATGCACCATTATGGAAAGATAATGCTGCGGCTCGCCAATTATTACAGGATTATGCAGCGATGGTGGCTAGCGGTATTTCTAAACGTTCAGCAAAATCCTTAGAGTCCTTTGAGTTGATCGAACAACAAGGCGGATTAGCTTATGATGTGTTATTGAGCGATATATTGCTAGATTATCTGTATTATACTCAAAATGTAGGTGTGCAAGCTCAACGTTGGCTCTATTCATCTAACGCTTATCAAGTTCAACAACCTGCAGATGAGCATATTCAACGTTGGTTAAGAGCGGTAGAAAATGGTCAACTTTTAGGTTTCGTACAAGGTTTATCAGGCGATAATCACTTATACCATCAAACTGTTAAAGCATTATCATCAATGGTATCTGCATCAGGACTATCAGAAGTTGGCAAAAAACTTGCTATTAATGCGCAACGTTTACGGGTAATTCCTGATTTTCATAATGGTATTTTCGTGAATATTCCAAGTTATAAATTGCAGTATTATCGCGATGGTAATTTAACTTTGGAATCTCGTGTTATTGTTGGTAAGGATGAACGCCGTACACCTGTGATGTATAGTAAATTAAGTAGTGTTGTTGTTAATCCACCTTGGAATGCGCCTACTCGCTTAATTAATGAAGATTTATTGCCAAAAATGAAAGCGGATCCAAGTTATATTGCCGCTCATAATTATTCTATTTTGGATAGTGCTGGCAATGTGATTGATCCTTATTCGATAAATTGGGCATCTATTGGTAATAAATTCCCTTATCGAGTTCGACAAGCCGCTGGTGATAGTGCACTGGGTAATTATAAATTTAATATGCCAAGCTCGGATGCCATTTATTTACATGACACGCCAAATCATGGGCTATTTAGCCGTAAAGATCGTGCATTAAGTTCTGGTTGTGTGCGTGTTGAAAAATCTGATCAACTTGCTAGTATTTTATTGAAAGAAGCGGGGTGGTCTGATGAACGTAAAAAGAATGTTTTAGAGAGTAAAAAAACAGTTTCTGCCCCAATTCGTTCGGAAAATCCAGTATTTATATACTATGTGACATCTTGGGTTGAGAATGGAAAAATTCAGGCATTGCCAGATATTTATAAATATGATGGATTGATGAATTTCAGTGGAATTAATTGGAATGTCGTTAAAAAATATCTCTAATAATCCATCAAAAAATAAAAAGGAGAGATGATGAACAAGGTTGATAAACAGAAACGTAAATGGCTGTCGCTCGGTGGCATTGTTTTAGGCGCATCAGTTTTGCCGAATTCTGTATTAGCAATGGTTTCAACACCTAAGCCTCGTATTTTGACGTTCCGTAACATTAATACGGGAGAGCAATTAAGTGGAGAATTTTCTGCTCAAAAAGGTTTCGCAAGTACTACATTAAAAAAATTAGACCATTTTATGCGCGATAAACGAACAAACCAAGTTTGTAAAATGGATCCAAATCTGTTCCACAAGTTTTATAACATTCAAAGTAATTTAGGGTTACGTAATGCTGAAATTGAAGTAATTTGTGGGTATCGTTCTGCTGCAACTAATGCAATGCGTCATCGTCAAAGTAGCGGAGTAGCAAGTAATAGTTATCATATTAAAGGTAAGGCCATTGATTTTCGTATTGCAGGTGTGCCTTTGGCTAAAGTAAAAGCTACTGCAGAAAATCTGAGTAATGGTGGGGTAGGATATTATCCGACAAGTAATTTTATTCATGTGGATACAGGCCCTGTTAGAACCTGGAAAGGGGTATAAAATAAATTTAAAATTGACCGCACTTTTGTGCGGTTTTTCATTGGAAAATACTATGCTATTTGACAGTCATCTTCATTTGGATCAACTCTCTGATGAGAATATTCAGAAAACACTTGGTGATCCAAAGATTACAGGTATGCTTGCGGTAAGTACGAATTTAAAAAGTGCTAAAAAACTATTGAATTTAAAACAGGCTTATCCCGAGAAACTTTATATTGCAGCTGGTTTTCATCCTGAGCAGCTATTGCTGAATTTAGAAGAGCAAGAAGAATTATTTCAATGGATTGATGAACATCATTCATCGATTTCTGCGATTGGCGAGGTGGGGTTGCCACATTATTCTAAACGTGAAAATCCAAATTTGGATTACGCACCTTACATTGAATTACTGGAACGATTTATTCTGATAGCGAAAAAATGGGATTTACCGCTAAATTTGCATATTGTGCATAATGATGTGGATATTGCCCTTGAATTATTACAGAAACATAATATCCAACGAGCTCATTTTCATTGGTTTAAGACAGATGAAAAATCTTTTCAGAAATTTTTATCTACACCATATTTTGCGAGCCTCACACCTGATATTTTATGGAATCCTAAAACGCAATATGTTGCTCAACATTTGTTGTTAAACCGTTTAATGATTGAAACGGATAGTCCCTGGCCACACGAAGGATTTGAAAGTGCGGTCATTTCTGAGCAATTATCTGCAGTAGTAAAGAAAGTGGCTGAATTAAAATCTTTGCCGTTAGATTATGTTCAAGAGCAAATGCTTTTGAACACTCAACAATTTTATCGATTATAAGGGGCAAACATGAATATCGAAATTATCCCAGTCACTGCATTTCAACAAAACTGTTCTTTGATTTGGGATGACGAGAAAAATGCAGCAATTATTGACCCAGGTGGCGAAGCCGAACGCCTAATTCAACGTATTGAAGAACTGGATTTAAATCTCAAAGTGATTTTGCTTACCCATGGTCATTTAGATCATGTTGGCGCAGCGATGCAATTAAAACAACATTTCGGTGTTGAAATTTGGGGTTCTCATGAAGAAGATAAATTTTTATTTGAGAGTTTGCCAGAACAAGCCCAACGCTTTGATTTACCAAATATTGAAGCCTTTTTACCTGATCGTTGGTTTAATCAAGAAGGGGAAATCTTAAAATTAGATGGCTTTAATTTCGAGATTTTACATTTACCAGGGCATACTCCAGGGCATATTGGTTTTATTGAACATGAGAAAAAAGTGGCATTTACAGGCGATGTATTATTTCAAGGTGGAATTGGTCGTACTGATTTCCCTCGTGGTGATTATGAAACATTGATTTCTTCAATTCGAACAAAACTATTACCGTTGAATGACGATCTTATTATTATTGCTGGGCATGGGCCTTATACAACCATTGGCCGAGAAAAACAGACAAGCCCATTTTTAAATCGTTAAAAGTGCGGTGAATTTTTTATGGTATTTTGAACTAATTGCCAGAGGGGGAGTCTTAAGCATGCCTCTGGCAAATTTTATAATAGGAGTTTATATGAAATCTTTAAAATCTCTTTTAAGTGTTACCGCACTTACCCTTGCTATTTCAGGTTCTGCATTAGCAAATGAAAATCCATTGGCTACATTAAAAGATGTGGCGAAAGATAATGTTAAAACAACCGTTTCAGAAAATGTGAAATCAGTAAAAGATTCTGCGTCAGCTGCGAAAGGAAATGTTTTAGAAAAAGTTTCTTCAACAAAAGAAAAAGCGACTGAAGGCGTTTCTTCTGTGAAAGAAAAAATGGCTGCAGCTAAAGAAAAAGTTGATTCAGTAAAAGATAAAGCAAAATCATTAAAAGATTCTTCATCAGAAGATAGTCACAAAGCTTTAAAACACAAAGCTGCGGAGAAAGTGAAAGAAACGAAAGAAAAAGCCGCAGAAAAAATGAATAGTTCAAAAGATCAAGTTAAGTCTATTGCTGATTCAGCTAAGATCGATATTAACAAAGCGGATGCTAAAACATTACAACAACTTTCTGGTATCGGTGAGAAAAAAGCACAAGCAATCATCGACTATCGTAATAAGGTTGGCAAAATTAAAGATATGGCAGAATTGTCAAAAATTGATGGTTTAGGTTCAACCACCATTGAAAAAATAGCACCATTCTTAAGTTTTTAAGCAGATATTAATAGACTAAATTATAAAAGGCGGATTTTCCGCCTTTTTCGTTATATGAGCATTTTATAGAAATCTACTAGACTAAATATTTGAATTGGCTAATAAATCTATAACAATTTCGATTTTGGGGATTATTTCTAATGAAATCCTATGTATAATGAAAAAAAAGAAGTGAGACATCACTGATAATTAAGAGGTAATTATGCAACAAAACAAGGCATTTGATGATTGGTTAGCTAGCACAGCATTAGGCGGTGCAAATCAATCTTATATAGAAGAACTTTATGAAAGCTATTTGAGTGATCCGCAGTCGGTGGAGGAAAGCTGGCGAGCCACTTTTGATTCTTTACCAAAAATAACCGCACTTGAACAGCCCCATACACCAGTACGAGATTATTTTCGTCGCTTAGCACGAGAAAATCATAATGAAGCGGTGACAGTGATAGATCCTGCTGCTGGCGCAAAATTGGTGAAAGTTCTACAATTTATCAATGCCTATCGTTTTCGTGGCCATTTAGAGGCTAATCTCGATCCCCTCAATTATTATCGTTGGAAAGTCTCTTCCGTCCCTGAATTAGATTATCGTCATCACGGTTTTACTGAACAAGATCTCAACGAAACCTTCAATATTAATCATTACGTTTACAAACGCGATACCATTAAGTTTGGTGAGTTAGCTCAAATGTTGAAAGAGACATATTGTGGCTCAATTGGCTTAGAGTTTATGCATGTGCAAGATATGGCACAGAAAACTTGGCTTCAGAGCAAAATGGAAAGTGTGTTAGATAAACCGCTTTTTACATCTGAAGAACGTGTTAATTTTCTTCGTGAACTTACCGCCGCAGATGGTTTAGAGCGCTATCTAGGGGCAAAATTCCCAGGGGCGAAACGCTTTTCTTTAGAAGGAAGTGATGCGTTTATTCCATTGATGAAAGAAATTATCCGTCATGCTAGTCGCCAAGGCGTAAATGATGTGGTAATGGGAATGGCACACCGTGGGCGTCTGAATATGCTCGTGAATGTATTAGGTAAAAAGCCTGAGGATTTATTTGATGAATTTGCGGGTAAACATTCGAGTGAACGTACAGGGGATGTGAAATATCATCAAGGTTTTTCCTCTGATTTCGCAGTGGATGATAAGCGAGTTCACTTAACTTTGGCATTTAATCCATCTCATTTGGAAATTGTAAGCCCAGTAGTGGTGGGCTCTGTGCGTTCAAGACAGACTCGTATTAATGATACAACGCGTAGCCAAGTTTTAGCGATTACAGTACATGGCGATTCCGCCGTGGCAGGGCAGGGCGTTGTTCAAGAAACATTGAATATGTCAAATGCCCGTGGTTACAGTGTGGGCGGTACCATTCGTATCGTGATTAATAACCAAATTGGTTTTACGACATCTAACCCGAATGACACGCGTTCTACAGAGTATTGCACCGATATTGCGAAAATGATTCAAGCGCCGATTATTCACGTTAATGGTGATGATCCTGAAGCGGTTGCTTTTGCTGCGCGTATGGCGGTGGAATATCGTAATTTATTCAAACGAGATATTTTTATTGATTTGATTTCTTATCGTCGTCATGGTCATAACGAAGCTGATGAGCCATTAGCTACTCAGCCAATGATGTATAGCATCATCAAAAAACATCCTACACCTCGTAAAGTTTATGCAGATCGCTTAGTTTCAGAAGGCGTGATGACTGAAGAACAAGTCACCGAGATGGCGAATGATTATCGCGATGCGCTAGATAATGGTGATCGAGTCGTATCAGAATGGCGAGAAATGGATACGGCAAAAATGGATTGGTTGCAATATCTCAACTATGATTGGACTGCGCCGTATGAAAGCAAATTTTCACAGGAACGTTTTTTAACGCTTGCTAAACGTGTATGTGAATATCCAGAAAGTTTACGAGCCCATCCTCGTGTAGAAAAAATTTATAATGATCGTAAAGCAATGTATCAAGGCGAGAAATTGCTCGACTGGGGTATGGCTGAAACCATGGCTTATGCAACCTTACTTGACGAAGGTGTTAATGTCCGTTTATCAGGTGAAGATGCAGGGCGCGGAACCTTTTTCCATCGTCATGCCGTGGTGCATAATCAAAATGATGGTACGGGGTATGTGCCATTGACACATCTGCATGCTAACCAAGGTCGTTTTGAAGTATGGGATTCTGTACTTTCAGAAGAGTCCGTACTTGCTTTTGAATATGGCTATGCAACAACTGATCCAAAAACTTTAACCATTTGGGAAGCGCAATTTGGCGATTTTGCTAATGGTGCACAAATTGTTATCGACCAATTTATTAGCTCTGGCGAACAAAAATGGGGCAGAATGTGTGGTTTAGTTATGTTATTGCCTCATGGCTATGAGGGACAAGGTCCAGAACATTCTTCCGCCCGCCTTGAACGTTATTTGCAACTTTGTGCTGAACAAAATATGCAGGTCTGTGTGCCATCAACGCCAGCACAGGTGTATCACATGTTGCGTCGTCAATCGTTGCGTAAGATGCGTCGTCCATTGATTGCGATTTCTCCAAAATCTTTGTTACGCCATCCATTGGCTGTATCCAGTTTAGATGAGTTGATTAATGGGGCTTTCCAAACGGTAATTGGAGAAATTGACGAGCTTGCTCCTAAAGATGTAAAACGTGTGGTAATGTGTTCAGGTAAAGTTTATTACGATTTACTTGAACAACGTCGTGCTAATAATCAAAAAGATGTGGCGATTATTCGCATCGAGCAACTTTATCCATTCCCGCATGAGGATGTGAAGAAAGCGCTTGAGCCTTATGCGCACGTGACTGATTATGTATGGTGTCAAGAAGAACCACTTAACCAAGGGGCTTGGTATTGCAGCAAACATAATTTTGAATCAGCAATTCCAGAATCCGTTAAACTCAAATATGCAGGGCGTCCAGCTTCGGCTTCACCTGCTGTGGGTTATATGTCGCTTCACACTAAACAGCAAAAACAATTAGTGGAAGATGCGCTAACCCTATAAAGTGCGGTTGAAAATTAAGATATTTTTATAAATTTACAGGTGTACTTGTTACATCCTGGATAAAAAGTAAAAGAGTAATTTAGTGCAATAAGTTGCACTTTAAGAGATAAGGAAAAATAAAATGACCATTGAAATTCTTGTTCCAGACCTACCTGAATCAGTTGCGGATGCAACCGTTGCTACTTGGCATAAAAAAGTAGGTGATACCGTTAAACGAGATGAAGTTATTGTAGAAATTGAAACGGATAAAGTCGTGCTAGAAGTACCCGCACTTTCTGATGGCGTACTGGCAGAAGTTGTTCAAGCTGAGGGCGAAACTGTGGTGAGTAAACAGCTGCTAGGAAAAATTTCTACGGCTCAAGAAGGGGATGTCAGTTCCACGACGTTAAAAGCAACGAATGAACCTACACCATCTGATCGTCAACATGCAGCGATTGAAAATAGTCATAATCATAATGCGGATCAAGGCCCTGCGATTCGCCGTTTATTGGCAGAACATGATTTACAAGCCGATCAAATTCAAGGTTCGGGTGTTGGCGGTCGTTTAACACGTGAAGATATTGAACGTGAAATCGCAAAACGACAAGCACTGCAAGCGAAACAAGAAGTTGCCACTGAGCAAAATACAATTAGTACGGTAGCTTATAGTGCACGTTCTGAAAAACGTGTGCCAATGACCCGTTTGCGTAAACGTATTGCTGAACGTTTACTGGAAGCCAAAAATAGTACAGCAATGCTTACTACTTTCAATGAAGTGGATATGCAGCCGATAATGACTTTGCGTAAAACCTACGGAGAAAAATTTGAAAAACAACATGGTGTGCGTTTAGGATTTATGTCTTTCTATATTAAAGCGGTTGTGGAAGCATTAAAACGTTATCCTGAAGTTAATGCTTCCATTGATGGTGATGATGTTGTTTACCATAACTATTTTGATATCAGTATTGCGGTTTCCACTCCACGTGGATTAGTTACACCAGTGCTTCGTGATTGCGATAAGCTCAGTATGGCTGATATTGAAAAACAAATTAAAGCATTAGCTGAAAAAGGTCGTGATGGAAAATTGACAGTAGAAGATCTTACTGGGGGTAATTTTACTATCACAAATGGCGGTGTATTTGGTTCTCTTATGTCCACTCCAATTATCAATCCACCACAAAGTGCGATTTTAGGAATGCATGCAATTAAAGAACGCCCGATTGCGCTTAATGGTCAAGTTGTGATTCGTCCGATGATGTACCTTGCTTTATCTTACGATCATCGCTTAATTGATGGCCGTGAATCTGTTGGTTTCTTGGTAACGATTAAAGAATTATTGGAAGACCCAACAAGATTATTATTGGAAATTTAGTTTTTATAAAAACGTTAAATACAGATATGCGTTATACTTTATTTAAATTCAACTTTGGTTGTATGAAATTTTGGTGTGACGCATATTTTTTGCGTTTTTATGATAGAATGCCTATCCAAAAATATTTATTTTCTTAACCGCACTTTGTGAGCAACATTTATGACTACACAACTTGATTTAATAAAATCTTCTATCAAATCAATTCCTAACTATCCAAAAGAAGGCATTATCTTTCGTGACATTACCAGCCTTTTAGAAGTTCCAGCAGCTTTTAAAGCAACAATAGATCTTATTGTGGAACAATATCGCGATAAAGGAATTACCAAAGTGCTTGGAACTGAATCTCGAGGTTTTATTTTTGGCGCACCTGTTGCCCTAGCACTTGGTTTACCTTTTGAATTAGTACGTAAACCTAAAAAATTACCACGTGAAACTATTTCTCAATCTTATCAATTAGAATATGGTCAAGATACTTTGGAAATGCACATTGATGCAATTTCAGAAGGTGACAATGTTTTAATCATTGATGATTTATTAGCAACAGGTGGCACCGTTGAAGCGACAGTAAAATTAGTGCAACGTTTAGGTGGAGCGGTAAAACACGCTGCGTTTGTGATTAATTTACCTGAATTAGGTGGCGAAAAACGCTTAAATAATTTGGGCGTTGATTGCTATACACTCGTCAATTTTGAAGGTCATTAATTAAGGATTCGATGAGCTATCAAGTCTTAGCCAGAAAGTGGCGACCAAAAACATTTGCTGATGTTGTTGGGCAAGAACACATTATCACGGCATTAGCAAATGGATTAAAAGATAATCGACTACATCACGCTTACCTCTTTTCAGGCACCCGTGGTGTAGGGAAAACCTCTATTGCTCGATTGTTTGCAAAAGGATTAAATTGTGTACATGGCGTAACCGCAACACCCTGCGGTGAATGTGAAAATTGTAAAGCGATTGAGCAAGGTAATTTTATTGATTTAATTGAAATTGATGCAGCATCACGCACAAAAGTTGAAGACACGCGCGAATTATTAGATAACGTGCAATATAAACCAGTTGTGGGCAGATTTAAGGTTTACTTAATCGATGAAGTCCATATGCTATCTCGCCATTCATTTAATGCGTTGCTCAAGACTTTAGAAGAACCACCCGAATATGTAAAATTCTTACTCGCGACAACAGATCCACAAAAATTACCTGTAACTATTCTTTCTCGCTGTTTACAATTTCATCTCAAAGCATTAGATGAAACCCAAATCTCCCAGCATCTTGCCCATATTCTGACGCAAGAAAATATTCCTTTTGAAGAGCCTGCATTAATTAAACTTGCAAAAGCGGCGCAAGGAAGTATTCGTGATAGCTTAAGTTTAACCGATCAAGCTATTGCAATGGGCAACCGACAAGTTACTAATAGTGTTGTAAGCAATATGTTGGGGTTGCTTGATGATAACTATTCTATTGACATTTTGTACGCTTTACACCAAGGTAATGGTGAACTCTTAATGCGAACACTGCAAAAAGTTGCAGATGCGGCAGGTGATTGGGATAAATTGCTTGGTGAATGTGCAGAAAAATTACATCAAATTGCACTCATGCAACTTCTTCCACAAAAATCTTCAGATGACAATGAACATTTTTCATTTTTAGCCAAACATATCTCTTCAGAAGATGTTCAGTTTTTTTATCAAGTGATTGTTTCTGGTAGAAAAGACTTATCAAATGCGCCAAACCGTCGAATTGGCACAGAAATGACATTATTGAGGGCATTGGCATTCCACCCAAAGTTCCTTACGGCAGTACCAAAGGCTAACACTACAATTATTCCACCGCCATCAACTCCAAGTGCGGTTGAAAATACAGGTAATTATGTCGATGTGCCAGTACTGTCGCAAAGTATCAAATCAGCTTATTCTCAAGCAAAATCAAATAAAACAGGCATTCCAAATTTGGCAAGTTTTTCGGCTTTAGATGCGCTTGAACATTTAACACAACTCGAAAACCAAGAACGTCAAGAACACAAAGCTGAATCATTAGCTGCAGTAAGTGAGACTTTACATCACATCCAAGAACTAGACGAAGAAAAATCGAATAAAAAAATGACCGCACTTCCTGTGCGCGAAATGTTTGCACCAAAATTAAAAAATGAAAAACTTTCCTCTTTTTCTCCTCAAATAGCTAGTATGGCTAAAGAAGTTGCTATTGTTGAAAATTCTATGGAGGATAATGCCGAAATAATGCAGGAAGAACGGGAGATTTTAGATGCAGAGACTTATCGTTGGGAATGGAGTAATCCAGAACTTGCTAAAGCCGATACAGGCGTTCGTCCTTCCGATATAAAACAGGCGATTTTAAAAGATATTACGCCTGAATTACGTTTAAAAATCATTACCCAAACTCAACAACAAGATGAGTGGGCTGATATGGTGGAACGTTCGGGGGTAACAGGATTTAGCAAAGAATTAGCATTAAATTGTTTCTTGCAAAGTAAAACTGATGATGAAATCAATCTTGGATTACATTCAGAAAAATCCCATCTACGCCAAGAGAGAAGTATCAAGCATTTAACTGAAGCATTAAGTAAACTTCAAGGCAAGGCTATTCATATAAAAATTAACATTGATGACAGTTCTGTCACCACACCGATGGAATATCGCCGTAATATTTATCAAACCTTACGGGAGCAAGCGAGAACAGCACTTCAACAAGACAATAAAATTCTACTTTTACAGAAAGAATTTGATGCTAAACTAGACGTAGAGAGTATTCGCCCAGTTTAGCTATAGTTTGATCTTTATTTATTCAGAACGCATTATCTACGTACAGTATAGTCTCCCTCACAAACCCATTTATAACTTGTTAATGCTTCTAATCCCATTGGTCCACGAGCATGAAGTTTTTGGGTACTCACAGCAACTTCTGCGCCTAATCCAAATTGTCCGCCATCAGTAAAGCGTGTGCTTGCATTCACATAAACGGCAGCGGCATCGACTTGATTGATAAATTGACGTGCGAGGTTTTGTGAGGCGGTTAAAATACTTTCAGAATGTTGCGTACCATATTGGCGGATATGCTCAATAGCCGCATGAATATCTTCCACAATAACGACATTCAAATCCAATGATCCCCATTCTTCGCGTAATTCTTTTTCTGTCACTTCGCAGACATTCGCACCCACTTGTTTCAATATATTAAGTGCGGTGGATTTTGCATGATATTTTACATTTTTGGACGCTAGGTGAGAGACGAGTTTAGGTAAAAATTCTTCAGCAATAGAATGTTGAACTAATAAAGTCTCTAATGTGTTACAGGTGCTGGGACGTTGTGTTTTGGCGTTATCAATAACAAAAATTGCTTTATTTTGATCCGCACTTTCTTCAACGAAAGTATGGCAAACACCCACGCCACCCACAATAACTGGAATAGTCGAATGTTGTTTACACAATTCATGTAAACCAGCGCCACCACGAGGAATAATCATATCCACATAGCGATCTAGTTTTAATAATTGCATAACGAGTTCACGGTTTGGATCGGTAATGGCTTGCACAGCAAATTTGGGTAAGCCGGCTTGCTCTAAAGCATTTTGCACAACTTCGATTAAGATCTTGTTAGAAAACTGCGTTTCTTTACCACCGCGTAAAATTACTGCATTACCCGTTTTAAGGCAAAGACTTGCCACATCAATGGTTACATTTGGGCGAGCCTCATAAATTGTGCCAATGACGCCGAGCGGAGTGCGTACGCGTTCGATTTTAAGTCCGTTATCTAATGTACCGCCGTCTATGATTTTCCCCACAGGATCTGAAAGTGAAATAACGTGGCGTACATCACTAGTAATGCCTTGTAAACGTTCTTGCGTGAGTAGTAGGCGATCAATCAAGGCATCAGACAATCCATTTTGTTTGGCAAGGTCAATATCTTTTGCGTTTTCGGCTAAGATAAGCGGTGCTTGTTGTTCGAGTTGTTCTGCAATAATGGATAATGCACGATTTTTTTCAGCAGTGGTGAGTTGAGCCAAGATAAATGCTGCATCTTTGGCTTGTTTCCCCATTTGTTCTAACATAGTTATTTCCTTTATTGTATTTATTTCTTTTTATTTGGCAGCTTATCTTGTTCTTCCGATGTGAGTTCTTGGTAATTAAACACCGGCAAACCCCATTCAAAATGAATGGCTAAAAGGCGTAAAGTAAAGCTGCTAATAAGTGTGAGTAACACGGCAAGCGTATGTTCTACTTGAAGTGTGCTTAATGCGTAATACGTCAGCGTGGCAAATAGCGCAATGCTGGCGTAGAGTTCTTTTTGGAATACCAGAGGAATTCGATTGCATAGCATATCGCGTAGAACTCCGCCAAAGGCACCTGTAATACAGCCAGCAATACAAACAATGGTAAGGCTATGCCCCATATCCATCGCAATTTGTGCGCCAATAATGGAATACACCACTAAACCCATTGCATCAAGCACCAAGAAAATAGTGCGAAAGTAGCGCATAAAATGATTGATGAATGGCGCAACATATACGGTAATTACCGCCGCACTTGCCACCATTAAAAAATATTCTGGGTGCTTAACCCAGCCGAGAGGATAATGCCCAAGCAGTACATCACGCACAGAGCCGCCGCCAATGGCGGTGACGGATGCGATAATTATCACGCCAAAAATATCCATTTTTTCTCGACCAGCCGCAAGTGCGCCTGTCATTCCTTCAGCAGTGATACCGATGATATATAAAATACTAAGTAACATTCATGTACCTAAGTGCGGTTATAATTGGTTTCATTCTACTTTAAAATTTAATGAATTTTTAGCATAATGGCGCATTATTTTTTCAGACGTCAAAATTATGTCAGAACAATCTTCTAAATATATCGCGGCATTGCTTGCGGTATTATCTATCTCAATGGTGCTTGGCATCGATCTATTTATTTTTTCTTTGCAACCTGAAAAGCAAACAATACCTCATTTAGGTGTAGGCGTATTGGTTGCCCAGTTAATTTCTTTGTTGGTGTTTTATCGCGGCGAAATTTGCCCAGGACAACGTGGTCGTTTAATCAAAGTTAATCTGACTTTTGCTATTTATTGGGCTGTATGGTTGGTGATAAGTTTATTGCAGAATAATCACACGCTTACTAACGTGATGAGCGTATGTGGTCTTTCTGTCGTGTATTTTATTTGGAAACAACCAAAAACTGAAAAAATCCGTAACAGCTTTTTATTGATGGCTGCATTAATTGCGGGTTTAGGGTGCTTGAGTTATTTAATGATTTTTACCGTGCTTCCTGCGAGCGATTTTGCTGAATATAACCCATTTGCACCGATTTTATCTGGCGTGATTTTGGCAAATCTTGCGCTGGTTATTGCACGAAATCGTTTACAAGGTTTTATTGCATTGTTGCCGTTAGCCATGATTATATTGCTGGCCCTAAATGCTTTGGCAATGTTCTTATTTTTACTTTTAAATGGCATGGAAAGTGCGGTTAATTCTGACAGTATTTTCGCCTATATCATTTATTTTGTTTGCCATTTTGTTATTGCGGCTATTTTGATTCTGCATAGTTTCCAAAAGTGGAAATTATCTGCCAATAGTTTATTTATCCTATTATTTATTGCTGTTTGCTTACCTTTATGGATGGTCTTCGTTTAATGAAAAAACAAAGTAATATCGCTTCATTTTTGTTGGTGTTTGGTTGTATTTTATTCGGACTAGGTAGCTTAATTGTTAAGTTTGTGCCTGTAGGTGCTTATGCAATTGCTTTTTGGCGATTATTAATTGCATCAGGAATTTTCTATTTTTTAATGAAACTAAAACGCCAACATTTTCCGAAAAGTAAAAAGGCTTTATTTTTCGCCGCACTTTCTGGGGTGTTTTTAGCGTTTGATCTTGCCTTTTGGCATGAAAGTATTTACGCCGTAGGTCCAGGCATTTCTACCTTATTAAATAGCTTACAAATTTTTTGTTTGGCTGCCATTGGTTTTGTCTTTTTTGCAGAACGTCAAAGCAAACTACAAATATTAAGTTTGTTTTTGGCAATAGTTGGCGTAGCGTTAATTTCTGTCGAAGAATTACAGCATAATATTGACGGAATTTATGGCATTGTGATTGGTTTAATTTCAGCGGTAATGTTGGCTGGTTCTATGGTGATGGTGAAAAAAGTTCATCAAGAAGAGCAAACGGCATTATTTCCATTGATGTTAATTATCAGTTTGACAGGTGCTTTAGTGCTACTTGTTCCATCTTTAATTTTCAATTCAAACAATCTTTATCCAACAACATGGCAGGATTGGGGATTAGTTGTCATTTACGGTGCAGTAATGCAGTGCATTGCTTGGGGCATGATTGCTTATTCAATCCCTTTACTTTCGCTAAGTGTTACTGGATTATTGTTACTCACGGAGCCAGTAGCGGCATTGTTGATTGATTATTTCTATTTGGATAAAGCGATTAATCTTTGGCAATGGCTTGGTGCATTGCTCACTTTATTTGCGATTTATTTAGGATCGAAACGTTAGAAATTATTGTTCCCTCACTAACATTGAGGGAACAATAATGAATTATGAGCTTATTTTCTCTCAGATTTTTTAAGATTTCGGCTGGTTAGAAAGTAATATGCTAACACGGAAATCGCGACACATGCCCCCATAGTAAAGAGCATTGGTGCGGCTGTATCCATTTTCATTGACGCAACTAAACTTCCCATAATTGCGCCCACAGCAAAACGTACGCTGCCAATCAAAGAATTTGCTGTTCCCGCCATTTGAGGACATCTTTCTAAAGCTGATGCCATTGCATTTGATGAAATCACAGGGTTTGGACCGACGAAAAAGGCAACGCCAATTGCCATTGGCCAAAAACCGAGATCTAAAAGTGCGGTCAAAATTAGCCACATTCCAGAAAGGAATTGAATTGTGAGGGCTACCCGTAACATTGTTTCTGCGCCCACTTTAGTGACAAATCGGCTATTCAAAAAGGAGGCAAAGATCATCGTAACAATATTTATCATGAAGAAATAACCAAACTGATCGACAGCAACGCCATAAATGCCGATATAGACAATTGATCCTGCAGTAACAAAAGCAAACAACCCGCCAAATCCAAAAGAGGCGGCAAACATATAGCCAAGTACTTCTTTTTGCTTCCAAAGCAGAAGGAAATTTCGAGCGATAATATTTAAGCGCAGCGGAATGCGATTTTCTTTTTTATGGGTTTCTGGAATGATGAAAAAGACCAATGCTGCGGCTAATAATCCCACAAGCGAAATAACGTAAAAAATCGCGTGCCAGTGGAAAAATTTAACGATGTAACCACCAATAATTGGCGCGACTAAAGGTGCAAGCATAAATACTAACGTGATGGTGGACATCACTTTGGATAGCTGATCTTTACTAAATAAATCACGCAATAATGCGCCAGAAAGCACAACAGGTGCGGCACCAAAGAAACCTTGCACAAAACGAAGTGCGGTGAAATTTCCGACTGAATTTATTTCGGTGAGCACTAAAGCTGTGAGCGCACCTACGATGACTCCGAGTAAAATGATCGGTTTTCGTCCAAAACTATCACCAAAAGGCCCCCAGAAAAGCTGACCAAACGCCATGCCATAAGCAAAAGAGGTGAGTGTGTGTTGCACTTGCTCTGGACTCACACCGAGATCTTTCGCAATTTCTAAAAAAGACGGTAAATACATATCCACGCCAAAAGGTGGTAGCATGGAGAGAATGCCGAGCGTAAGAATAAAGATAAAAGTAGATTTTTGCTGGCTCATCTTATTTCACCAAACTTTCGATTTCACTTTGAGTCAATGGGCGGAATTCGCCTTCTTCTAAGGATTCATCTAGTACAACATCCCCAATTTTCCAGCGATGTAATCCAACGACTTTATTCCCAAGTGCGGCAAACATACGTTTTACTTGATGATAGCGACCTTCAGAAATCGTCAGATTCACATTGTAATCATCTAAAATTTCTAATTTCGCTGGTTTAGTGGGTTCTTTTTCTCCGCGTAATAAAATGCCTTCCGCACAAGCCGCCGCATAATTTTCTTCTACGGGATCAGCTAATGTCACCAAATAGGTTTTTTCACAATGATGTTTTGGGGAAGTGATGCGATGTGACCATTGTCCATCATCGGTAAGCAATACGAGACCTGTCGTATCCACATCTAAGCGACCCGCGCTATGTAATTTGCCCGCTAAAGGGTAATCGAAAAATTGATAAATAGTTGGATAGTCGCCGTCATCATTAGAACAAATACAGCCTTGTGGCTTATGCAACATAAAATACTGGCCTTCTTCCACCCAAGTTAATAATTCATCTTCAAAATAAATTTCGTCTTCTTGTGAAATTTGAACCGAACCACTTTTGACAATTTCACCATTAATTTTTACCGCACTTTGGCGGATCGCTTTTGTTGCTTGAGAACGCGTTAATCCCGTATTTTCAGCAATAAATTTATCTAATCTCATTATGTTTTCTCTTGTTAAAATTCGCTAGGCATTGTACAGGTTTTTGCTTTTAGAACGAAACAAAAAAGGCTGCAATGCAGCCTTTATCGATTAAGCTTGATTAAACCACTTCACGTAATCGAATTGATCGTAATATTTTTTCCCATTCCAGCCAGAAAACTCAAAAATATCGCCCACCTGATTTTGCTTCTCGAAGCCTTTTATATAATAAGCCGATTTAAAAGCAGGGTAGGGCGTGTGAGTAAAAATCACTTTATTTTTGAAAGGGAGTTGATCAAAAAGTTGAATGTCTTTTTCGGTTACGCCATCTCGATCTGTCATCATAATAAAAAGATTGTCTAACTTCATTCGTGATGTGCGAAGTTGCCATTTTTTATTGGCTTCTTGCTCACTGTGATAGTGCATAAAATGAATTTCAAGATCGGCAAGTTTTCCCACTGGATAACTTTTTTCTGTTTGTACGAATGTGAGAGGTTGAGTGAGGTAGAAATCCATATTTTGTAAATAACGCAAAAAATCCTGTGGCGAGAGATAGAGATTCACAAAAGGGGAATTAAACGGCTGGTGCAAATCATGTAAGATAAAAGCTCCCACGCAATTGGCAGAAATGACAGTCATGCCTTGGTTAGTCAATTTACGTTGTAATGAACGATTGATAAAAAATCTTTGACATTTATTTACCGCACTTTTAAGTTTTTGAAATGGATTCATTTTATTATCCTCTATGATTCTCTTGTGAAAATCCTACCTTTTTTGCTGAAAAATGAAAAGTCTAGCTAATGTCTCGCATCAAAAAATTTTGTAATGATTTTGTGAAAATTTGCAGTCTGTCACAATTTTTTGAATAAAAAACCGCTATAATCGACGTAATATTTCAATCCTGTTTCAATAAAATGGAGCATTTATTATGAGTGAACAATTACGTCAAGCAGCCTTGGATTTCCACGAATTTCCAATTCCTGGAAAAATCGAAGTTACCCCAACAAAATCATTAGCAACACAACGCGATCTGGCTTTAGCTTATTCACCAGGTGTGGCTGAGCCTTGTTTAGAAATTGAAAAAGATCCTGCAGCCTCTTACAAATATACGGCGCGTGGCAATTTGGTCGCTGTTATTTCTAATGGTACAGCGGTACTTGGTCTTGGCAATATTGGCGCGCTTGCGGGCAAACCTGTAATGGAAGGGAAGGGCGTATTGTTCAAAAAATTCGCTGGTATCAACGTATTTGATATTGAAGTGAATGAACATGATCCCGATAAACTTGTTGATATTATTGCTTCGTTAGAGCCGACTTTCGGTGGGGTCAATTTAGAAGATATTAAAGCACCAGAATGTTTCTATATTGAACAAAAATTGCGTGAGAGAATGAATATTCCTGTCTTCCATGATGACCAACATGGTACGGCGATCATCAGTGCTGCTGCGATTATCAATTCTCTTCGTATTGTAGGTAAAAAAATTGAAGATGTTCGACTTGTTGCCTCTGGTGCGGGCGCTGCATCTATTGCGTGCTTGAACTTATTGCTTTCTTTAGGTATGAAACGTGAAAACATCACAGTTTGTGACTCGAAAGGCGTAGTATATAAAGGCCGTGATGACAAAATGGATCAAACCAAAAAAGATTATGCAATTGAAGATAATGGCTGGCGTAAACTTGGTGATGCGATTCCAAATGCAGATATTTTCTTAGGTTGTTCTGCGGCTGGTGCGCTTACACAAGATATGGTGAAAACCATGGCTGCGCATCCAATTATTCTTGCTTTAGCTAATCCAAATCCTGAAATTACCCCGCCAGAAGCGAAAGCCGTTCGTCCTGATGCGATTGTATGTACAGGTCGCTCTGATTATCCAAACCAAGTAAATAACGTGCTTTGTTTCCCATTCATTTTCCGTGGCGCATTAGATGTGGGCGCGACTACTATTAACGAAGAAATGAAACGTGCGGCAGTTTATGCCATTGCTGACCTTGCGTTAGAAGAGCAAAACGAAGTTGTAACTTCTGCTTACGGTGGTGAAGGGGCGACATTTGGTGCAGATTATGTGATTCCTCGTCCATTCGATCCTCGCTTAATTGTGCGTATAGCGCCAGCGGTAGCAAAAGCCGCAATGGAATCTGGTGTGGCAACTCGTCCAATTCAAAATTGGGATGCTTATGTTGAAAAACTAACTCAGTTTGTTTACAAAACGAGCTTGTTTATGCGTCCTATTTTCAGCCAAGCAAAAGCGGCAAAACAACGCATTATTTTGGCGGAAGGAGAAGAAAATAAAGCATTGCATGCCACCCAAGAAGTGATTTCAATGGGCTTGGCAAATCCAATCTTAATTGGTCGCCGTAGTGTGATTGAAGAAAAAATTAAAAAACTTGGTTTGCGTTTAACTGCGGGTGTTGATTTTGAAATTGTGGATAACGAAGATAATCCTCGTTATGAAGAATGTTGGAAACATTACTACGAACTTACTAAACGTAAAGGCATTACACCTGCAATCGCAAAACGTGTCGTGCGTTCTAATACAACTGTGCTTGCATCTACTTTAGTGAGTCTGGGCTATGCTGATGGCTTGGTATGTGGTTTATTTGGTTCTTATGGTAAACATTTAGCATCTATTAAGGATATTATTGGGTTAAAAGATGGCGTTAAAGTTGCGGCTGCATTAAATAGTCTTGTATTACCAACAGGAAATGTATTTTTAACCGATACTCATGTAAATACTAACCCAACAGCGGAAGAGCTTACAGAGATTACGTTAATGGCAGCGGAAGAAATTCATCGTTTTGGTATTGAACCTGCTATTGCATTACTTTCTCATTCTAACTTTGGCTCATCGAATTCATTGGGGGCACCCAAAATGCGAGAAGTATTGTATATGGTCAATGAGCGCAATCCACACTTAATGATTGATGGTGAAATGCGTGGCGATTTAGCAATGAATGAAGCACACAGAAGAGAAGTCATGCCTGATAGTCCATTAAAAGGAAGTGCAAATTTATTGGTGTTCCCTGATTTGAGCTCATCACGTATTAGTTATAGCTTATTACGCGGCACCACTACGGCAATTACCGTTGGCCCAATCTTAATGGGTATGAATAAATCTGCGCATATTCTTAATCCGAGTGCATCCGTTCGTAGAATCATTAATATGGTAGCCTATGCGGCAGTAAAGGCTCAGCAAGAGTAATGGATAAATGAAATATAAATTAGGCCCCGTTATTATTGCGGGGCCTTTTATATGAAGTGATTCTAGATTCTAAATATTTTATAAATCAAAATCGCCAAAATCCTTGGTATCTACTTTGGAATCAATTTGACCAACAAGGTAAGAACTTACTTCCACTTCTTGTGGCGCCACTTGCACATTGTCAGAAACCAACCATGCGTTAATCCATGGAATTGGGTTAGAACGCGCACCAAATGGTAATGGAAGACCAACAGCTTGCATACGGATATTGGTGATATATTCCACGTATTGCACCAAAATATCTTTGTTCAAACCAATCATTGATCCGTCTTTGAACAAATAATCTGCCCAGTCTTTTTCTTGTTCCGCAGCAGCTAAGAATAAATCATAGGCTTCTTGTTTACATTCTTCCGCAATTTCTGCCATTTCCGGATCGTCTTGACCTGCTGCCATGATATTTAAAATGTGCTGTGTACCAGTTAAATGTAAGGCTTCATCACGTGCGATAAATTTAATGATTTTCGCATTACCTTCCATTAATTGACGTTCTGCAAAGGCAAAGGAGCACGCGAAAGACACATAGAAACGAATGGCTTCAAGTGCGTTCACGCTCATCAAGCAAAGGTAAAGTTGTTTTTTCAAATTACGCAATGTGACGACACATTCTTTGCCATCTACGGTGTAAGTGCCTTCGCCGTACAGGCTATAAAGTTGGCTATCACGGATTAAATCGTCGTAGTAAGAAGAAATATCACGTGCACGTTTAATGATTTCTTCGTTAGTCACGATATCATCAAACACAATAGACGGATCGTTCACAATATTACGAATAATGTGAGTGTAAGAGCGAGAGTGGATGGTTTCAGAGAATGTCCAAGTTTCAATCCAGGTTTCTAATTCCGGAATTGATACCAACGGTAACAACGCCACGTTCGGGCTACGGCCCTGAATGGAATCCAACAAGGTTTGATATTTTAAGTTACTGATGAAAATGTGTTTTTCATGCTCAGGCAATGCAGCGTAGTCGATACGGTCTTGCGACACATCCACTTCTTCCGGACGCCAGAAGAAGGAAAGTTGTTTTTCAATGAGCTTTTCAAAGGTCTCATATTTTTGTTGATCGTAACGGGCAACGTTAACGTTTTGACCAAAGAACATTGGTTCTTTTAATTGGTCATTTTTGTTTTGTGAGAAAGTAGTATATGCCATTTTATTTTCCTATTTAACTATTTATGACTAACAGGAGGTGTTGTTGGTTTTATAGGGGTTGATTGTTCTTTGACTTTTACATTAAAATCATCAAATTTTAATTTATAATTTTCCGTAGATAATCTTCCATTTGTAGTTCTTAATGTTATGTGACTCATTACAATAGGTTCTTGGTTTTGTTTATGTTTCATATTATTTATTCTCCTTCCGAAGGATGTTGTGTGGTTGAAATTATAAGATTCTTATATGGTTCACATATTGAGAGCCTAAATGCTGTATAAAGTTTAATAGCTTTTCCTTCTGATATTTTATAAACATCAGCATTTTCAAGATATATTTCAAATAACTCTTTATCTTCATGAAAAGAATTGACAACTCCTCTAATAAACAAATCCTTATCCCAAATAGTTATGTCTACATATTGGTCTTTATTATTTTTTAATAGTTGCGGAAATACTCCATAATCTCCATACTTTCTAGATACATTAAACTTAAGAAGAAATCTAGCCAGGTACTCTTTATGATCTATGTAAATAAAGAATAACCCGAGGAAAAATGAAACTATGCTAGCAGCAATGACTTCATTATAAGGTAAGTTTATACTTGTACTAACATCCCATACTTGAAGATACTTTGCATTATTTAATGAGAAGTTTTCATATCCAACTTTAGCACATTGATTTAATAACGAAAGAATTTGTAATATTAAATAAGATAATATGCCATACGAAATTACGAATAATGAATATTTATAGTTGTTCCACTCTTTATGTTCAGTGAATTTATCTATAAGCATAGTAACTATGATGCCTGGTAGCAAAAGCATTACAATTTTTATTGTCAATTCATTCATATTAACTAACCAAAATGATGTTAATCCCTCCTCTTAAGAAGGGATTGCTACCCATTAAATCTTACAAGCCCCACCAACACAGCTGTCATCAAGATCTTCTTGAGCATCTTCGGCACCGTCACGGGTGTTTTGGTAGTAAAGGGTTTTTAAGCCGTATTTGTAAGCGGTTAAAAGATCTTTTAACAACACTTTCATTGGTACTTTACCATCTTCAAAACGTTTTGGATCGTAGTTGGTGTTGGCGGAGATCGCTTGGTCTACGAATTTTTGCATAATACCGACTAGGTGTAAGTAGCCGTCATTGCTTGGGATATCCCAAAGTAATTCGTAGTTGTCGCTTAAGTTTTCGTACTCAGGTACAACTTGTTTTAGGATGCCATCTTTTGACGCTTTAATACTTACATGACCACGCGGTGGCTCAATACCATTGGTCGCATTTGAAATTTGCGATGAGGTTTCCGATGGCATTAAGGCGGTTAATGTTGAGTTACGTAAACCAAATTCTTGAATATCTTTACGCAAACTTTCCCAATCATAATGTAGAGGCTCTTGTGTTAAGGCATCTAAATCTTTCTTATAGGTATCAATAGGTAAAATGCCTTTTGCATAAGTGGTTTCATTGAAGTATTCGCAAGCACCTTGCTCTTTGGCTAAGTTCATAGAGGCTTTTAATAAATAGTATTGAATGGCTTCAAAAGTGCGGTGAGTTAAATCATTAGCTGAACCATCAGAATAACGAACACCATTTTTCGCAAGATAATAGGCATAGTTAATTACACCGATACCTAATGAACGACGAGCAAGCGAACTACGTTTTGCCGCCACCACAGGGTAATCTTGATAATCTAATAATGCATCAAGTGAACGCACTGCAAGATCGGCAAGTTCTTCTAATTCATCTAAGTTTTCAATCTTACCTAAGTTAAATGCGGAAAGGGTACAAAGTGCGATTTCTCCATTTTCATCATTAATGTGCTGAAGTGGCTTCGTTGGTAACGCGATTTCTAAACATAAGTTAGATTGGCGAACTGGTGCCACTTGTGGATCAAACGGCGAGTGAGTATTACAGTGGTCTACGTTTTGAATGTAGATACGGCCTGTTGATGCACGTTCTTGCATTAATAAAGAGAAAATCTCAACGGCTTTGACAGTACGTTTGCGGATAGTTGGATCTTGTTCGTATTTTACGTAAAGTTCTTCAAATTTGTCTTGATCCGCAAAGAATGCTTCATAAAGTCCAGGTACATCTGATGGACTGAATAAAGTAATCTCGCCGCCTTTAATTAAGCGTTGATACATTAATTTGTTTAATTGGACGCCATAATCCATATGACGAACACGGTTGTCTTCTACACCACGGTTATTTTTTAACACAAGTAAGCTTTCTGCTTCTAAGTGCCAAATTGGGTAATAAAGTGTCGCAGCACCGCCACGAACGCCACCCTGTGAGCAAGATTTCACTGCAGTTTGGAAATATTTATAGAATGGAATACAACCCGTATGGAATGCTTCACCGCCACGAATCTCACTGCCTAGTGCACGAATTGCACCTGCATTAATACCAATCCCCGCACGTTGTGAAACATATTTCACAATAGCTGATGCCGTTGCATTGATTGAATCTAAGCTGTCATCACATTCAATTAATACGCAAGAGCTGAATTGACGAGTTGGTGTACGCACTCCCGCCATAATTGGCGTTGGTAATGAGATTTTGAAGGTGGATGTTGCATCGTAGAAACGTTTTACATAATCCAAACGCGTTTCTTTTGGATATTTAGAGAATAAACTGGCGGCAACGAGTAAATAGAGGAATTGTGCTGATTCGTAGATTTCACCCGTCACACGGTTTTGAACTAAATACTTACCTTCTAATTGTTTTACGGCAGCATAAGAGAACGTCATATCACGCCAATGGTCGATGAAATTGTCCATTTCATCCCATTCTTCGCGGGTATAATCATCCAATAAGGCATGATCGTATTTTCCCATGCGCACTAATTTTTTGACGTGATCGTATAAACGCGGCGGATCGAAATGACCGTAAGCCTTTTTACGCAAATGGAACACCGCAAGGCGCGCAGCAAGGTATTGATAATCCGGAGAATCTTTGCTGATTAAGTCCGCAGCTGCTTTAATAATGGTTTCGTGAATGTCTGAAGTACGAATGCCTTCATAAAACTGAATGTGAGAACGCAATTCCACTTGTGAGACGGACACATTCTCCAGTCCTTCTGCAGCCCACGTAATCACACGGTGGATTTTATCAAGATTGATTTGTTCCTGCGTGCCATCACGCTTGGTTACCATTAAGCTTTTATTCATTGTACGACCCTTGTTATTATGGCAATGTTAAACACAAGATATAGTGTTTTTAATAAAATTACGCACAAGGTAATGTGTTTTTTGCTAGAGATCAAGCAATAAATTTTTTGCTTGAATTATTGACAATAGGTAACCTATTTAAAAATAAACGGTTTTTTCGAAGAGCAAAAAATCAAATTTTTTACTTGTAAAAATGAGAAAAGTGCGGTTGAAATTCGTTGAATTTTTACCGCACTTTAAAGATTAGTTGAGATATTTGAAAACTTTAATTACTTTTTGCACGCCACTGATTTTACTTGCAATATCTGCAGCGGCATCAGCTTGAGCGTGAGTCACTGTACCGAGTAGGAAAACTTCTCCATTTTCGCTAATAACTTTAACATCGGTTGCTTTAACTCGACCATCGACTAACATTTTTGATTTAACTTGAGTGGTAATCCAACTGTCTTTGCTGATTTGTGCAAAAGAGATTTTCGGGCCAACAGTCAGCTCGTTATAAACGTCATTGACACCTTCAACGCCTTTTGCAAGATCTGCGGCAGTGTCTTTTACACCACTATTAGGAACTTGACCGATTAAAAGTACTCGACCATTGTAAGATACGGCATTTATACGACCTTCAGTTTTGATTTGAGCATCTTTTTCAACAGCATTTTCGACTTTGAATTCGAGTGTTTCGTCATCAACTTGTGTGCCAGCTGTTCGAGGATCGGTACCGACTTTAGCTGCTGCTGCGCCACCACCTAGAGCGGCAACGATACAGCCTTGTAAAAAGAATGTTGTGCTAAGCACGATAGCCAGTTTTTTTAACGGGGATAATGTCATAATTAACTCCTTTTGAGATTAAATTACTGCTAGTTTGAAATTGATTTATTGTGCTGTCAAGCACTTGGGAATAACGTATGGTCGACTAATTCACAAAGGGCATTGATAACAAAAAGATGGTTTTCTAGGACTCGACTTTCTTTTGTCGCCGGAATCGATATTTCTAAATCACTATCAGCTAAAATTCCTTGAATTGCATCGTTATTAGAGCCAGTGAGTGCAATGACATTAATTTCTTTATTTACTGCATGAGAAATAGTGTTTAGTACAATTTTCTCTGTTCCCAAAGGTGCAAAAGCAATAAGTAAGTCACCTGGTTTGGCAATGGCATTAAATTGATGACAATATAATTCCTCAGGCGAGTGTTCAAAAACAAGAGAAGAACCCACCGCACTTTCTAAACTTAAGAGCACAGAGGGAAAACTTGGTCTTGCTAAATCGTATCGATTAAGTAAGTTAGATACGAGAAATTGCGCATTGGCATAAGAGCGCGACACACCACAAGCGATCACTTTATTTCCACCTAGCAAACATTGCATCACCATTTGGGTAGCGTTAGCAATATTTTCTGAAAGCATACTAGACGCAGCAATTTGAATTTGAATACTTTCGCTATAAATATCTTTTACTTTTTGTAACATTATAAAAAGCCATTAATCGAGAAAATTAGGAATCCATTGAATATCTTGGGGCGTTTTGCCAAAGGCGATTAAATCAAAACGACAATCGGCGTCTTCTAAACTCATGTTTTGTTTCATTAGCCATAAATTTGCCGCATCTAACCATTTTTGTTGTTTTTGCCAATCTACGCTTTCTATTGCCGAGCCAAAGGCATGATTAGAACGCTGGCGAACTTCAACAAAAACGATGGTTCCTTTGTCATTCATAATAAGATCAAGTTCACCACATTTGAAATTTTGATTAGCCGCAATAAATTTTAAGCCTTTTGATTCTAAAAAAAGGCGAGCTTGATGCTCAAAGCTCGCCCCTTGTTGACGTTTTAAAGAAAACATTAGTTTGCGACCGGTACAATTGCACCATTTTGATATTGATACCAAGTCATATCGCGTTCAACATTACAATTTGTACCCGCACTTAAAATGCCGGTTAAACCACTTAAGCGATATCCTGGTACTTGGCGCAATTCATTAAATTGATTGATGAGTAACCAAGCATCCGCCCCCATTGCATATAAACGCATTAATTGATATTCACCGCCAGTTGTTTTAGCGAGTTTTTGATATTGTGGTGAATTGGTTTCTTTAAAAAATGGAATATCACTAAATTGAACACCATTCATTTGAGCGACAAACTCAGGATTGCTGCTTGTGGTATTGGAGCTTGAGCGTGAGCTCGCATAAATACGTAAATTGGGTGCACTATTCGTTAAATAGCCTTTCATTTCGACCAGTTCATCTGGATTGGCGACCACATAAAGTGCGGTTGTATTTTCACCATTTTGTTGTAAAAAGTAGGTGACATCAGCAGGTAGATTATAATAACGAACATTCGCATCGACACCAGCAAGTTGTTGCCAACGTACGTTAAAGGCATTGCCTACGCGTTGCCCTAAATCATTTTGAGGCATGGCGACGAGTGGACTACGAATTCCATCATTCCACATTTTATTTGCCGCTGATTCTGCTTCATCTTCTGGTGAAAGTCCATAATAGCAAAGTTGAGCAATTGCACGAGAATTTGGTGTAGCGTTTAATGCAAGCACATCCATACCTTGAATTTGTGCTGGGTCCGCCAAAATTACATCAAGATTTTGTTTTAGTAAGGGGCCAACTAACGTTTTAATTCCCGCTTGTTTCGCTTGCGCAATGATATCTTGTACAGAATTCATTGAGGTATCAAATACTTGCACGGGAATGGTTGAGTTACCTTTCGCATCGTTGAAACCCGATTGAATGGTGGTACCAAGAATTTGTCCGTCACCACTTAATGGCAATAATAAACCAATTTGTGACACATTCGTTTGTTGGAAATTAAGCAATGTAAGCAATTCTTTTGGGAACAACGTTGCGGCTGCATGATTTGGATAAGCATTTTTCCAACTTTGTAATGCTTGGCTTAATTGAACGGGTTGACGAATATAATCATTGTAGGTTTTGATTAAGGTTAACCAACCACCTAAAGCTGCGTTGCCTTCATCTGAAGCATTATTGATTACGCCAGTATTTGATGAACGTAACAATGCCCAAGTTTTATCAACATTATCTTGGCGACGTTGTACATCTGTTAAATTTTCATCAATTTTTATTCGCGCTTTGACGGCCTCAATGATATCTTTTTGGTTCTCTGCAACAACCGCTAAGGTCTCGTAATAACGAGATTTTTGTGACGGGCTTAATTTATTTAAATCCAATGCACGTAATTGATTTTGAGCGACTTCATTGGCGTTTTTTGCAGCAGAAATTCTCGCTTCAATTAATGCACGATCTAATTTTTGCGCGTCATTTAATTCACCTAACTCACTTAATAAAGCTTCAGATTGTTCAACTTTATTTTCACTGATTAATACGCGAGCCGCGAGCAATTTATAGGTTTGTTGATCTTCAAGTTCTTGTGCTTGTCCTAATTTATTCATATAAAATTCAGAACTTGCATTCGCATCTTGTTGTAAAGTTTGCGTAAAACTGCTGCCAAGTAGATTTGAACAGCCAGCTAAGGCCATTGACAATAAAATTGGCATTAAACGTTTTTTAAAACGTCCGCCTTGTAATAGAATAGACATTCTTGCTCCATCATGAACAGACAATAGTTGTGGCAGATCTTACTTATCTCATAACTTAAAAGCAAACAAAAATGACTGATTTAACCGGAATTTTATACATTGTTGCCACTCCGATTGGCAATTTACAGGATATTACCCAGCGTGCTTTAGATACTTTTGCTCAAGTGGATTTAATTGCAGCAGAAGATACTCGTCATAGTGGCCTTTTATTAAGCCATTATGGTATCAAAAAGCCCTTTTTTGCTTTGCATGATCACAATGAACAAGAAAAAGCACATATTTTGGTAGAAAAACTCAAGCAAGGTAGCAATATCGCTTTAATTTCTGATGCTGGGACGCCATTAATTAGCGATCCTGGTTTTCATTTAGTACGCCAATGCCGTGAAGCAGGCATTCGTGTTGTTCCTTTACCAGGGGCATGTGCGGCAATTACCGCACTTTGCGCATCAGGGATTGCTTCTGATAGATTTTGTTTTGAAGGTTTTTTACCTGCGAAAAGTAAAGCCCGCAAAGATAAATTAGAAAATATCGCCGAAGAAGACCGCACTTTGATTTTTTATGAATCCACTCACCGTATTTTAGATACATTAGAAGATATGCAATCGGTGTTAGGGGAAGAAAGATATATTGTGTTAGCCCGCGAAATTACTAAAACTTGGGAAACGATTACGGGTAATACGATTAAAAATTTACGAGAATGGCTTTTAGGAGATCCCAATCGTACAAAAGGCGAGATGGTTTTGATTGTGGAAGGTAAACCAAAGTCTGACAATAACGATGAAATCTCCCCACAAGCGATGAAGGCACTTGAATTAATTGCAGAAGAATTACCGCTAAAAAAAGCGGCCGCTATTGTTGCTGAGTTGTATGGTTATAAGAAGAATGCTTTGTATCAATTTGGATTAGCGCATTTGGAAAAATAACCTCAAAATTAACCGCACTTTATTCATCCAATTTTAATCTGTGCTGTTGCACCAAACGGACACAAGTTCTTACAAGATATTTACTTTTAGACTGGAAAAAATATGTTAAACCAAGTTTCAAATACATTACTAACACCAAGTAATCTTTCAACTAAAGCATTGCTCAATATTTTCGACATGATGTCGCATCGTAATATTGACTATGCTGATTTGTATTTTCAACTTAGCCAAGATGAAAGTTGGGTATTGGAAGATGGCATTATAAAAGAAGGCGGTTTTCATATTGATCGTGGTGTTGGCGTGCGAGCAGTTTCTGGTGAGAAAACAGGCTTTGCTTATGCCGATCAAATTAATCTTGCTTCTTTGCAGCAATGTGCGGAGGCGGTAAAGGGAATTGCACAAGTCAAACAGGGGAATTTGATTTCGCCATCCGCTTTTAATGTTGTAAATCCTATTGCTCGTTATGCAGCGATTAATCCTTTGGAAAGTTTGACTAAAGAGAAAAAAATTGAGCTATTACATTTGGTTGATCGTACAGCACGCGCAGAAGATCATCGCGTAACCCGCGTATCAGCAAGCCTTAGTTCCGTTTATGAAGAAGTATTAGTTATGGCGACGGATGGTACGCTAGCTGCAGATATTCGTCCTTTAGTTCGCTTATCTATTTCTGTGTTAGTAGAAGAAAATGGCAAACGAGAACGAGGCAGTTGTGGTTCTGGTGGGCGTTTTGGTTTAGAGTGGTTCTTTGAAGTGATTGATGGCGATATTAGAGCAGTACAATTTGCTAAAGAAGCGGTTCGTCAAGCTTTAGTAAACCTTAGTGCTGTTGCAGCACCAGCAGGATTAATGCCAGTTGTATTAGGTGCTGGTTGGCCCGGTGTGTTGTTACACGAGGCGGTAGGGCACGGTTTAGAAGGTGATTTTAACCGTAAAGAAAGTTCACTTTTCACAGGCAAGATTGGTGAACAAGTGACTTCACCATTATGTACGATCGTGGATGATGGCACGATTGAGAATCGTCGAGGTTCATTAACTATTGATGATGAAGGTGTGCCAAGCCAATGCAATGTACTCATCAAAGATGGGATCTTGCAAGGTTACATGCAAGATAAAATGAATGCCCGTTTGATGGGCGTGGCGCCAACGGGGAATGGCCGTCGTGAGTCTTATGCCCATTTACCAATGCCTAGAATGACTAACACCTATATGCTTGCTGGACAAAGTCAGTTTGATGATTTGATTGCTTCTG
Organism: Haemophilus sp. SZY H8; assembly: GCF_018829755.1. Classification (NCBI taxonomy): domain Bacteria; kingdom Pseudomonadati; phylum Pseudomonadota; class Gammaproteobacteria; order Pasteurellales; family Pasteurellaceae; genus Haemophilus; species Haemophilus sp. SZY H8. The sequence goes on along the minus strand of NZ_JAHKJY010000001.1, from coordinate 282,882 downwards.
TAGAACAGGGGATTTATGCACCGCACTTTGGTGGTGGGCAAGTGGATATTACGTCTGGTAAATTTGTATTTTCTACTTCAGAAGCTTATTTAATTGAAAAAGGAAAAATCACGAAACCTGTGAAGGGCGCAACTTTAATCGGTAGCGGTATTGAAGTGATGCAAAAAATTTCTATGGTTGCAGATAAATCAGAACTCGATTTAGGTATCGGGGTTTGTGGTAAAGAGGGGCAAAGTGTGCCAGTCGGTGTTGGACAGCCCTCACTAAAAATTGATGAAATTACTGTTGGTGGTACAAATTAAACCAAAATTGTGCAAAAGATCACAAAAATCCTATTAAAATTGGATTTTTACTGGCAATCTTATTCAAATTTTGATAGTCTCGGGCAGAGTTTTGTTCTATATCTTTTAATTATTTTAAATTATGTTAAAAAGAATTTTAGTTATTATTGGTTTAGCGACACTCGCAACCGCTTGTTCTAATGGTCCACGAACGGTAAATCATCAGGTTATTTCAGAGAGTGATGATGCTCAATTAACGGGTTTGATTAGTAATTTAGAAAAAGGTAATCGTTCAGGGATTTTCCATAAAGTGAGAACAAACCGTTCATCTGCATTGATGGGTGATAAGGCTTTAGCTGGTGTGTATAATGAATGGGTGGGAACCGCTTATCGTATGGGTGGCACAACTAAACGTGGTATTGATTGTTCTGCATTTATGCAAACGACTTTTTCTGAAGCATTTGGCATTGAGTTACCTCGTTCTACAGCTGAACAACGTTATTTAGGTAAACAAATTAGTAAATCAGAGTTGAAAAAAGGCGATTTAGTATTCTTCCGTAAAAATAACCATGTCGGTGTTTATATTGGTAACAATCAATTTATGCACGCAAGTACAAGTCAGGGAGTGACTATTAGTTCTCTTGATGAAGATTATTGGGCGAGAGTTTATACACAATCTCGTCGTATTATGTAGTATAGAAAGAAATGAATATTTAGTTCATTTTTTACATAATAGTATTTATATTTAATAAAATAATAAAGGCGAATGTAAATAAAGTATTTACATTCGCCATTTTCATTATTCTGCAAATGGATCACGTAAAATCATGGTTTCTACACGATCAGGACCTGTTGAAAGAATATCAATTGGTACGCCAGTTACTTCTTCAATACGTTTAATATAGTTAATGCAGTTTTGTGGCAATTTATTTACATCTGTGATGCGGAAAGTATTTTCTTTCCAACCTGGTAATGTTTCATAAATAGGTTCTACACCTTCCCAATCTTTCGCTGCTAATGGCGCATATTCAACGATTTCACCATTTGGCATTTTGTATGCAACACAGATTTTTATTTCATCAAAACCATCTAATACGTCCAGTTTGGTCATACAGAAGCCAGAAATAGAGTTAAGTTGAATTGCACGGCGAATGGCGACGGCATCGAACCAACCGCAACGACGTGGACGGCCTGTTACCGCGCCAAATTCATTACCTTTACGCGCAATTTCAGCACCCACATCATCAAATAATTCAGTTGTGAATGGGCCACCCCCTACACGAGTACAGTAAGCTTTGATGATACCAAGTACATAGTCTAAGTTACGCGGGCCAAAACCAGAACCTGTTGCAACACCACCAGCTGTTGTATTTGAACTGGTTACATACGGATAAGTACCGTGGTCGATATCCAACATAGTACCTTGTGCACCTTCAAATAAAATGTGCTCACTATTTTTGCGTGCAGTATCAAGAATTGTAGTGATGTCTGCCACCATACCAGTGATTACATCGGCAATTGCCATTACATCATCTAAGGTTTTTTGATAATCGACAGGCTCAACTTTGTAATAGTTCACCAATTGGAAATTATAGTATTCAAGGATATTTTTGAGTTTTTCGGCAAAGGCTTCTTTATCAAATAAATCGCCTACGCGTAAACCACGACGAGCCACTTTATCTTCATAAGCTGGCCCAATACCACGACCAGTTGTACCGATAGCTTTTTTGCCAAGTGCAGCTTCACGGGCGTGATCCATAGCCACATGATAAGGCAAGATTAAAGGACAAGCTTCAGAAATTAATAAACGTTCACGAACTTTAATACCACGGCTTTCAAGTTCGCCCATTTCTGTCATTAATGCTTCAGGTGAAACCACAACGCCATTACCAATTAAGCAAGTTACGTTTGGATGTAACATACCAGATGGAATTAAACGCAACACAGTTTTTTCTCCATTAATGATAAGTGTGTGCCCTGCGTTGTGACCGCCTTGGTAACGAACTACGTATTTTACGCGATCCGTCAGAAGATCGACGATTTTCCCTTTACCTTCATCGCCCCATTGAGCGCCTAAGATAACAACACTTTTTCCCATAATTTCCGCCTTTTATTCGGTTAAATTAGTCAAATGAACAGCTGTTTACTTTACTCTTTTTCTGCTTTAATCTCAATGATATAAAAGAAAAAGTGCGGTGATTTTTAACCGCACTTTGGGGGTAGACTTTATTCAAATAAGGATTTGTGTAATGAACGAACGACTTCGTCAGCATGTTCACTTTGCACGAGCATACAAATATTGTTGGTGCTTGCACCATAGCTAATCATTCTTACGTTATAAGGCTCAAGAGTATCAAAAATTCCTTTTGCTACACCTGTTGCAGTATGTAAATCATTGCCGATTAATGCAACTAATGATAATCCAGTATCGACTTTCACTGAACAATATTGACGAAGTTCATCTAACAATTCGGTTGAAAGTAATTCTGCTCCTGAAGATGCGGAGCCTGTTTTATCTAATGTCAATGCAACGCTCACTTCTGATGTAGTGATAGTATCCACTGAAATTTTGTGTTTAGCCAAAATGTTAAATACATTCGCTAAGAAACCTTGCGCATGCAGCATACTTAAGCTGGAAAGCGTAAGTAAAGTTTGATCTCGGCGTAGAGCAATTGCACGGAAAGTTGGACGAGGTTGAGGATCACGAGTGACCCAAGTTCCGCCCGCTTCTGGGGCTTTACTTGACCCCACATAAACGGGGATATTGCTGCGAACTGCAGGGAGTAATGTGGCTGGATGTAGCACTTTTGCGCCAAAGGTTGCCATTTCAGCTGCTTCAGCAAAGCTCATTGTGTCGATGCGTTGTGCAGCTGGAACAATGCGTGGATCGGTTGTGTAAATGCCTGCAACATCAGTCCAAATTAAAACGTCTTTTGCATTTAATACTTCGGCTAACAAGGCAGCAGAGTAGTCGCTACCGCCACGGCCTAATGTGGTTGTTTTACCGCTTGGTTCACGCCCGATAAAACCTTGGGTGATGACTAATTCACCTCGGTCGATTAATGGTTTCAAAATGCTATCGCTGTTTGATTGAGTTTGTTCATCATTCGGCGCAGCTTTACCAAAATGGTTATTGGTTGCAACAATTGTACGTACGTCAATCCAAGTGGCCGATGCGTTTTGTTCACGTAAAATCTCAATAAAGATTTGAGTTGACATCATTTCACCGTGGCTGATGAGTTCATCGGTTAATGCGGGAGAGGTTGCAAGGCTTGCAGCTTCAGAAAGTGCGGTAATATTTTCAAGATATTTTTCAATAATCGGACGAACTAGACTGTCGTCTTTTAATTCATTCAAAATATTCTCTTGAATTTGACGGATTTCACCAATTAATTTTTCACGTTCTGTCGCTTCTACACCATTTGCTAAAGCGACTAATAAATTCGTCACGCCAGCTGATGCAGAAAGCACGACTACGCGTGTATTTGGATCTGCGATGACAATTTTGGCGCAAGCTGTCATTGCGGCGTGGTTGGCTACAGATGTTCCGCCAAATTTGGCGACTGAGAGATGGGACATAAGGTACTCCTAAGATGTTGTGATTTTTTTAGAATAGTGGGTATAGAAATAACGATTTAGGCATTTTTTGTCAAATAGATTTTATTGACAAATGAAAAAGTGCCCTTTTTTTAATCATAATATAAATAAAATTTATATATGAATATGAAAAAATAAAAAATTGGATACCCAGAATAGGAATGCTTACAATACAAACTGCAAACGTGTAAAAAACAAGTAAAGTGTTTTTTTAATAATCAAATAAACATAGAAACACAAATTTTTTCAAAAAAGTATTTGACGAGGTCTCTTAAAATCAGCATAATACGCCCCGCAAAGCCGATATGGTTAGGCAAATTAAGGTAATGGCTACATAGCTCAGTTGGTTAGAGCACAACACTCATAATGTTGGGGTCGCAAGTTCGAATCTCGCTGTAGCCACCAGATTTGCGGGACTGGCGAAATTGGTAGACGCACCAGATTTAGGTTCTGGCGCCGAGAGGTGTGTGGGTTCAAGTCCCTCGTCCCGCACCATTTATCGCTTTGTAAGTCAAATAGTAGTTGGGGTATCGCCAAGCGGTAAGGCACCGGGTTTTGATCTCGGCATCCCTAGGTTCGAATCCTAGTACCCCAGCCATACTATCAAATAAATCTTCTTTATATCTAATCAAAGATTTCTCTGTTGGGGTATCGCCAAGCGGTAAGGCACCGGGTTTTGATCTCGGCATCCCTAGGTTCGAATCCTAGTACCCCAGCCATATTTCCTGTACTATTACTATTTGATATTGTTCACTAAGCTAAACAAATAATTTATTTTTATAGATTTAGTAAGTAAGATAGTCATAAAATAGATTATATTGTTATCTAGATCAGTTGTATTCAAGCTCATCTGATGTTGAAAATAATATGGGAGGATGTCCTCCTCCCATTTATATTAAGATTAAGAAATAAAAAGGATTTGATGAAAGATCTCTTAATTTTCTTTAAATTCTTCCATCATTTCTTGCGCTTTTTTCACCATTTTCTCTGAACCCACAAATAATGGGATTCGTTCATGAAGTGCAGTTGGTTTTATATCTAAAATTCTACGATAACCATCACTCGCAATTCCTCCTGCTTGTTCAGCTAAGAAGGCTATAGGATTACCTTCATAAAGTAGGCGTAATTTACCATTCGGGTAATTAGTTGCACTTGGGTAAATATAAATTCCACCTTTAAGTAAGTTGCGATGGAAATCAGCAACAAGCGATCCAATGTAGCGAGATGCATAAGGACGGTTAGTGGTTCTGTCTTCTTCTTGACAATATTTGATATATTTTTTTACACCTTGAGGAAATTTCAAATATTGTCCCTCATTAATAGAATAAATACGTCCATCTTTTGGCATTTGCATATTTTCGTGAGAAAGGCAAAATGTGCCGATTGATGGATCATAGGTAAATCCGTTAACTCCGTTACCAGTGGTATATACTAACATTGTTGATGAACCATAAACAATATAACCAGCAGCAACTTGTTTATTCCCAGGTTGTAAGAAATCTTCTAATGTTACTGGTGTACCAATTGGTGAAACTCTACGATAAATAGAGAAAATTGTTCCGACAGATACATTTACATCAATATTAGATGAACCATCAAGAGGATCTGTCAATATAATATATTTTGCATTGCGACCACGTTCTGTATCGAAAGCGATAAAGCTTTCTTCTTCCTCTGATGCAAATCCTGCGACTTCTTCTCGTGCCATTAAGGCTGCTCTCATTGTATTGTGTGCAAATAAATCTAGCTTCATTTGGCTTTCACCTTGCACATTTTCTATACCTGATTGTCCAAGGATATTAGTTAGGCCCGCTTTATTGATATCACGATGGATAATTTTAGCAAGTAATCGTATTGACGATAAAATTCCACTTAACTCCCCTTTTGCATTAGGGTATTCAGCTTGCCGTTCTACAATAAATTCACTTAATGTTTTCATAATTTTCCTTTAGTCTTTAATTATGACTTAATTATAGAAAACTAGTGAAAATAATGCTAATGAAAGAGTGTAAAAATGTGATCAAGATCACATATTAGTAACATTTAATCAAACAGGCTATAATGGTCAATCAATCATTATAGATATATTTAATCTACAATTAGTCAATTTTTCAATAATAAAATTTATTACTATAATGGGTACTGTATTTTTATAGTCTATGAATTTTTATTTATTTCATCTTAAGATTTCAATAGAATGGTAAAAATATAACGAGAACATAATATTGATTAATGTAAGAAGGATATATATGTCAGAAGAAATTCTACCTAGTGTTAATCGTTTAGAACAAGAAATCTCAGCTAAAAATTATGAACTAGCTTGTTTAGAACTTATAAAAATTTTAACTAAACTTGATTGTAATTTTGGTGGAATTGAAGGAATACAATTCGATTATCCAAAACAGCTTTCTGATTTATCGGAAAAACATTTGACGTATTTTTGTACACGCGTTGCAAATGCAGTAACTAATTTATTTATAGATCCTGATTTACATATTTCAGAAAGTGGAGCACTGCGTTTTATTACTTTACAACGTTGGTTGACAATGATTTTTTCAACCTCCCCTTATGTTAATGCAGATCATATTTTAAGAACTTATAATATTAATCCTGATCCTAAAGGTGATATGTGTTTAAAGACTGATTTTTCGTCATTCGCAAAATTCTGTATTTTATATTTGCCAGAATCAAATATTAATGTAGATTTAAATGCACTCTGGGGAATTAACAAAGCTCTTTGTGCTTCACTTTGTTTTGCATTGCAATCACCTCGTTTTATTGGAACAAGTACGGCATTTAATAAGAGAGCTGCTATTTTACAGTGGTTTCCTGAAAAATTAGCAGAGTTTGAGAATTTAGATGAATTACCTTCAGGTATTTCTCATGATGTTTATATGCATTGTAGTTATGATTTTGCAAGTAATAAACACTATGTAAAGCGAGCTTTAAATAAAGTAATTCGGGGGCATTTATTAGCTCAGGGGTGGGAAGATCGTAAGATAATTTCTTTGGGGCGTTATAATGATAAGCCAGTAATGATTGTATTACTAGAGCATTTTAATTCAGCTCATTCAATTTACCGTACTCATTCAACTTCCATGATTGCCGCTCGTGAACGATTTTATTTAATTGGCATCGGGAGAAAAGAGGTTGATAAAGCTGGGCGTGATGTATTTGATGAGTTTTTTCAACTTGAAGGGAATAGTATTCTAAAGAATCTTGAGTTTATTCGTCGGACATGTGAAGAATATGGTGCGGCAGTGTTTTATATGCCAAGTATTGGGATGGATTTAATCACCATTTTTGCAAGTAATACACGTCTTGCTCCAATTCAAGCGATTGCGCTAGGGCACCCTGCAACTACATATTCTGATTTTATTGAATATGTAATTGTAGAGGATGATTATGTGGGATCGGAAAATTGTTTTAGTGAAACCTTAATACGTTTACCAAAAGATTCATTACCTTATGTACCATCAGCATTAGCGCCAGAAAAAGTAGACTATTTACTTAGAGAAGATCCAGAGATTGTCAATATTGGTATTGCTGCAACGACAATGAAAATGAACCCTAAATTTCTTGAGACTCTACGAGAGATTCGGGATAGAGCTAAAGTAAAAATACATTTTCACTTTGCTTTAGGTCAATCTTTAGGTATCACCCATCCCTATGTTAAGTGGTTTATTGAGAGCTATTTAGGGGATAGTGCAACAGCTTATGCTCATGCGCCTTATCATCAATATCTCAATATTTTAGGTCAATGCGATATGATGTTAAATCCATTTCCATTTGGCAATACCAATGGCATCATTGATATGGTTACTTTGGGCTTAGTAGGCGTTTGTAAAACTGGTATAGAAGTACATGAGCATATTGATGAAGGTTTATTTAAACGTTTAGGTTTACCTGAATGGCTTATAGCTAAAACTATAGATGAATACATTGATTGTGCTGTTAGTCTTGCAGAAAATCATAGAGAACGACTTAAATTACGTCAACACATTATCGAAAATAATAGATTGAATACACTTTTTATAGGCGATCCAAGTCCTCTGGGGAGAGTACTATTAGAGAGAGTAAATGAATTAAAATTATAATTATTAATCTGCACTTTAAAAATCTGATTATCTATCAGTAATTAGAGTGCAGATTATTTATATATTAAAAAACTAACGCCATGATTTAAATTGATTAATTAACCCATTGGTTGAACTGTCATGACTTGCTACTTTTTCAGAATCTGTTAATTCAGGAAGAATTCTGTTTGCAAGTTGTTTGCCTAGTTCTACACCCCATTGATCGAAGCTAAAGATATTGAAAATCACACCTTGTACGAAGATTTTATGTTCATACATAGCAATTAATGCCCCTAAAGTAAATGGCGTGATTTTTTGAACGAGAATCGAATTAGTCGGTTTATTACCAGTGAACACTTTAAATGGAACAATATTTTTTACATTATCTAAAGATTTACCTGCTTTTACAAATTCAGTCTCGACTTCCTCTTTTGTTTTTCCGAATGCTAATGCTTCTGTTTGTGCGAAGAAGTTAGAAAGCAATTTATTGTGATGATCTGCCAATGGGTTATGGCTTTGAGCCGGTGCGATAAAATCACAAGGAATTAAAGTAGTGCCTTGGTGAATTAATTGATAGAACGCATGTTGTCCGTTTGTACCTGGTTCTCCCCAAATGATAGGGCCAGTTTGGTAATTGTTAATGACATTTCCATCACGATCCACATATTTACCATTTGATTCCATATTACCTTGTTGGAAATAAGCCGCAAAGCGATGTAAATATTGATCATAAGGTAAGATCGCTTCTGTTTGTGCACCAAGGAAATTGGTATTCCATAAACCAACTAATGCTAAAGTGGTTGGAATATTTTTTTCAATTGGAGTAGAGCGGAAATGTTTATCCATTTCATGCGCGCCATTCAATAACTCTTCAAAGTTTTCAAAGCCAATTGACAGTGCAATTGAAAGACCAATGGCTGACCATAAAGAGTAACGACCGCCAACCCAATCCCAAAATTCAAACATGTTATTGGTATCAATACCAAATTTTTCTACATCTTTAGCATTGGTTGATAATGCTGCAAAATGTTTTGCAACCGCAGTTTCATCTTTTGCTGCTTTCAGTAACCAATCACGTGCACTTTGTGCATTTGTCATGGTTTCTTGAGTGGTAAACGTTTTAGATGCCACTAAGAAAAGAGTCGTTTCTGGATTGACTTTTTTTAAGGTTTCCGCAATATGTGTACCATCGACATTTGAAACAAAGTGCATATTTAGGTGATTTTTATATGGGCGAAGCGCTTCGGTTACCATATAAGGACCTAAATCAGAGCCACCAATACCAATATTCACTACATCAGTAATCGCTTTGCCTGTATAGCCTTTCCATTCGCCAGAAATAATACGCTGACAGAAATCTTTCATTTTAGCTAGCACAGCATTGACTTCAGGCATGACATCTTTACCATCAACAAGCACTGGAGTATTAGCGCGATTTCGAAGTGCGGTATGTAGTACAGCCCGATTTTCAGTACGATTGATTTTTTCACCAGTAAACATGGCTTCTTTTGCGCTATCAAGAGCGCATTCTTGAGCAAGTTGGCGAAGAAGTGAAAGGGTTATTTGGTTGATGTTATTTTTGGAAAAATCTACAAGAATTTGGTTATTGAATGTTAAAGAATAATCATCAAAACGATTTTTTTCTTGTTTAAATAAATCTTGGATTGTGGTGTTTGACAATTCAGCTTTATGTGCTTCGAGAGATTTCCACGCATGGGTGTTAATCGGGTTAATGTTTTTCATGGTATTTCCTTTCATTAAAAATAATCAAAATTTTAACCGCACTTTCTAGGATTTTTATTAGAGAGGGAGTGAATCCCTCTTTTCAGAAAATGCAGTGATTAACAGATTAATCAACATATTCAGTTATAACACGCGGCGTTAATTTTGTAATTAGCTCATAGCTTAAAATTCCTGTGAATTTAGCTACGGTTTCAATAGGCAATTCCTTACCCCATAGAATGACTTCATCACCTACTTGATCTTGGCTATCAGGTCCTAAATCAACGGTTAACATATCCATTGAAACCCTTCCAACGATTGGCACAATACGACCATTCAAATAAACAGGCGTGCCTTCAGGAACATCGCGAGGATATCCATCGCCATAGCCAATAGCCACAACGCCGATTTTTGTATCATGTGAACTAGTCCAAATGCCACCGTATCCAACTGGTTCACCTTGTTTATGGTTGCGAACAGCAATCAATGATGAAGTTAAATTCATCACTGGCGTTAAACCAAATTCAGCACCGACGGTATCAGTTGGTGAAATACCATACATAATAATACCTGGGCGGATACATTCCAGATGAGATTCAGGCCAGAAAAGAATGCCGCCTGACGCTGCAATAGTACGTTCACCTTGTTTATCTTTTGTGGCGGATAAAAAACGGTTGATTTGAAGTTGGGTATAATTGGATTCTAATTCATCAGCGCGGCTAAAATGGCTGACAAAGCCTAAGTGCGGTTGAATATATGGAAGTTTTTTAAGTTCATTATAGAAAAAATCCACTTCATCTAATGCCACACCTAAACGATGCATGCCTGTGTCTATTTTTAACCAAACTTTAATTGGGCTTGGTAAATTTGCACGTTTTAGTGCTTCCAATTGTTCACGATTATGTACGGTAGTTTCGATATTATTGACCGCTAAGACGGGCAAATCCTGTTCATTGAAAAAGCCTTCAAGCAATAAAATCGGTTTAGTAATTCCGTTGGAACGTAATGCCAAAGCCTCTTCTAAACGAGCCACGCCAAAGCAATCAACATTTTGTTCTAAAGTTGAAGCAACGAATACAACGCCGTGACCATAGGCGTTTGCTTTAACCACAGCGATGATTTTACTATTTGGGGCTTTTTGTTTAATTATTTCTAAATTTTGTTTTAAGGCGTGCGAACTAATTTTCGCTGTCGCCGGTTTTACATTCATTGTTATTCCTTAATAATCATCATGATATTCACGTTGTTCGGCGAGATTGTCGAAGCGTGAGAATTGTCCATTAAATTTTAACCGCACTCGACCAATTGGGCCGTTACGCTGCTTACCAATAATAATTTCTGCAACACCTTTATCTTCCGAGTTATCGTTATACACTTCATCACGATAAATAAACATAATCAAGTCTGCATCTTGTTCAATGGAGCCTGATTCACGTAAATCCGAGTTTACAGGGCGTTTGTCTGCACGTTGTTCTAAAGTACGATTTAACTGAGAAAGGGCGATGACTGGCACTTGTAATTCTTTGGCTAGCGACTTGAGGGAGCGAGAAATTTCTGCGATTTCTAGTGTTCGGTTATCTGAAAATGCTGGTGCTCGCATTAATTGCAAATAATCCACCATAATCATACTTAATCCACCATTTTCACGATAAACTCGGCGTGCGCGGGAACGAACATCAGTAGGCGTTAGGCCTGAAGAGTCATCAATATAAAGATTATTTTTTTGCTTGAACATCCCAACTACGCTGGCAATTTTATTCCACTCGATTTCATCTAAATTTTGACCTGTTCGAATTTTAGTTTGATCAACGCGAGCAAGCGATGCGATCATACGCATCATAATTTGTTCTGCTGGCATTTCCAAACTAAATACTAAAACAGGTTTTTCACTTGCCATTGCGGCATTTTCGCAAAGGTTCATAGCGAAAGTAGTTTTACCCATTGACGGACGTGCCGCAACGATAATTAAGTCAGAAGGCTGTAAACCTGCCGTTTTTTTATCAAGATCAGTGAAACCAGTCGTAATGCCTGTTACGCCTGAATGATTTTCAAGTTTGCTCAAAATATCGATTTTTTCAATAGTACTTTCCAGCACATTGATCACATTTTGTGGGCCCTCGCTAGAAGTTGTCCGTTTTTCTGCAATCGCAAAGACTTCACGCTCAGCCTCATCAAGAATTAACTTGATGTCTTGCCCTTTGGGAGAATAGCTATTTTCAGCAATGCGATTTCCTACCGAAATAAGTTCTCGTAATATGGCTTTTTCTCTCACAATATCCGCATAAGCCAAAATATTAATGGCATTCGGCGTATTATTGGAAAGCTCTGCTAGATAGGCAAATCCCCCCACTTCATCGCTTACACCACGGCTTCTTAAGGCTTGATCTAGCGTAATTAAATCAATAGGCGATTGATTACGCATGAGATGTTCCATTTCTGTAAAAATTAGGCGATGCTGAAAAGTATAAAAATCGTCAGCAATCACACGTTCAGCAATGCCATCCCAATGTTGATTGCTCAGCATAATGCCACCCAATACGGCTTGTTCAGCCTCAAGTGAGTGCGGTGGAATGCTTATTTGTGCCGTTTTTTTGTCAGAAGATTTGATTTGAGGTTGTGATGCCATAGGACTTATTTCGATACTAGAATGTCGCCTATGATACCGCAAATATCTACTTGGTTTAAGTGAAAAGTGCGGTAGAAAAAGGAAATAAAAAACGGTGGGAAAATCCACCGCTCTTTTATTTTAATGTATCTAGATTGTTGATTATTCAACAATTAATGTACGACATACGTTGGTTTCTGTCGCACCTTGTCCACCTTGAGTTAAAAGCACTAAATCGCCTGCAGATAAATAACCTTTTTCTTTTAATGATTGTAGTGCAGCTTTTGCACCAGCTTCAGTACGGCTATCTTCACCATAGGAAACAGGAGTTACACCGCGGTATAACGCACAAAGATTTAAGGTTTCTTGATGACGAGATAATGCAAAGATTGGTAAACCAGAACTAATACGAGACATTAATAAAGGTGTACGGCCTGAGCTTGTTAATGTAACGATAGCAGCAACACCTTTCATGTGATTAGCAGCATACATTGCAGACATGGCAACAGATTCTTCAATATTTTCGAATTGTTTGTCCATACGGTGACGAGAAACGTTAATGCTTGGCATTTTTTCCGCCCCTAAACATACGCCAGCCATTGCGGTTACTGTTTCAGAAGGATATTGACCAGCTGCTGTTTCTGCAGAAAGCATAACAGCATCAGTACCATCTAATACTGCGTTTGCAACGTCCATTACTTCAGCACGAGTTGGCATTGGGTTGCTAATCATTGACTCCATCATTTGAGTCGCTGTAATTACCGCACGGTTTAATTGACGTGAACGACGGATTAATTTTTTCTGTACGCCGACTAATTCAGGATCGCCGATTTCTACACCTAAGTCACCACGAGCAACCATGATTACATCAGATGCTAAAATGATATCGTCCATCGCTTCATCAGTAGATACTGTCTCTGCACGTTCAACTTTAGCAACGATTTTTGCATTTAAACCAGCTTGTTGTGCAAGTTCACGCGCATAATTTAGGTCAGCACTTGAACGAGGGAAAGAAACAGCTAAGAAATCAACGCCAATGCGTGCAGCGGTAATAATGTCTGCTTTATCTTTTTCTGTTAATGCATCAGCAGATAAGCCACCGCCTAATTTGTTGATACCTTTATTATTTGATAATGGACCACCAACAGTGACTTCAGTGAAAACTTTCGCCCCATCAGTTGATAATACTTTTAATTGAACACGGCCATCATCTAATAAAAGAATGTCGCCAGGAACAACATCTTGTGGAAGGGTTTTATAGTCTAGACCAACAGATTCTTGTGTGCCTTCACCTTTTGGTAACTCTGCATCAAGAATGAATTTGTCACCAATGTTTAAGAAAATCTTACCATCTTTAAAGGTAGAAACACGAATTTTAGGACCTTGTAAATCACCTAAGATTGCCACAGTTTTACCTAATTTTTTCGCAATAGAACGTACACGTTCAGCACGTTCAATGTGGTCATCAGGTGTACCGTGAGAGAAGTTCATACGAACTACGTTTGCGCCCGCTGCGATAATTTTTTCAAGATTGTTATCACGGTCAGTTGATGGGCCCATAGTACATACAATCTTCGTTCTTCTTAGTCTTCTAGACATTATTTACTCCGTCAATAATTACAAAATTTTAAAGATACTATTTTTACTTGGCTATATATTAGCCAGATGAAAAATCGGTGCGCATTATACGCTTAAAAATTGGGGAAATCAAAAACGGCCCAGTTATTTAAGGCAATACTGTTTACTTTTTTGCCAGTTATCTCGGGTTTTAAGAAAAATACTTGTTTTCAGATTAAAAATATTTATAATTCTTAGCACTTTATGCAGTGCGACTATAGCTCAGTTGGTTAGAGCACCACCTTGACATGGTGGGGGTCACTGGTTCGAGTCCAGCTAGTCGCACCATCTAACCCTTTCATAACCCCGCGAAACTAATCGCGGGGTTTTGTTTTATCTAGGTTTTACAAGGGTTTGTAGCACTTTAACCCCTCATATCTAATCGTCTCTAATTGTCTTTAATCGCTGTTTTTAGTAACAAGTTTAGTAACAAGATGCTAAACTTTAAAAAGCTTGTTACTAAAACTAAGGAAAAGTGATGCCTCGTGTTACTAAACCTCTCACAAATACTGAAGTTGATAAGGCTAAACCAAAGGCTAAGGAATACAATTTAACTGATGGTAAAGGTCTTTTTTTACGCATAAAACCAACAGGAGCTAAGGCGTGGATTTTTAACTATTACCACCCAATCACAAATAAGAGAACATCTTTTACTATTGGTACTTATCCCTCTATAACTCTTTCATTGGCTCGCCAAAAGCGTGAAGAATGGCTTTCTCTGATAGCTCAAAAAATCGATCCTCAAGAACATGAAAAAGAACAAGAGAGAATCGCTAGAGGAGAGAATGAAAATACCTTCTTTAAAGTCGCGTTGCTTTGGAAGGAAAAGAGAAGTAGGGAAGTTGAGCCTTTAACTATGGAAAAGAATTGGGCCAGGCTAGAAAAATATATCTTTAATCAGATTGGTAACTATTCTATTGATGATATCACCTCTCCTTTACTGATTAAAACGGTTAAACCTCTATATGAAAAAGGGTTTAATGATACGTTGCATCGACTGTTGAATTTATCTAATCAAATTTTGAATTATGCAGTAACGCTAGGATTAATGCCTTTTAATTCTTGTATAAAAGCTGCAGATGCTTATCACAAAGAGCCACAAAAGAATCATCCCGCAATTAAGCCAGAGGCATTGCCGAAACTATTACACGATTTTAGAAACTCAAATAGGGATTATTTAACTAAGATGCTGTTCCTTTGGCAATTGCTTTCAATGGTTCGTCCAGCCGAGGCTGTTTCTGTTGAATGGTCTGAAATTGATTTTGATAAGAAGTTATGGACTATTCCTGCAATCAAAATGAAAAAAACAAGACAGGGGCAATTTCCTCATACTGTTCCGCTTTCTTCTTTAATGTTAAAAATTTTGGAAGAGTTAAAGCCTCTTACTGGAGATAATAAATTTGTTTTTTCTCATTATAGCAAGCCCAATCATTCCGCTAGTAAAGAACTAATAGCTAATGCATTGAGAAAGATAGGTTATAAAGGGATTCAAGATTCACACGGATTGAGATCGATAGCTAGAACATTTTTGGAGAATCAGGCTGTTGATTTTCGTCTTGCCGAAAGTTGTCTCGCTCATCGTGTCGGAGATAAAACAAGCCAAGCATATAACCGTTATGATTATGTGGAACTTCGCCGACCAGTGATGCAGTTATGGAGTGATTATTGTGAATCTTGCGGAATGAACTTAAATTTATAATTAGTATATTAAAAAAGTTTTTTATAGGTTTTAGTCTTCACCTCTTCACCTTTAGTGTTTTTTATTTATAAATCAATGCGTTAAGTGGTGAAGGCTGCCCATTTAACTCTTCACCAAGTCTTCACCAAAAGGTGAACACTCAATAAAAAAGCGGGATTTAACCCGCTATTTTTAACTAAGCATTTCATTTCGAAAACTATCAAAATCCTTAAAATGGATATTTGTCCTGCGTCCAGTTTTGGTATGTCTCTTCATGAAATCATGTTTATTACCATTCTGTTTTAAGGCTTGCTCAACCCCAATTACAAAATTGTTCAGCCCTAATTCAGCGATATTCATCGCCTTTGTATAGGCTAAATATGCTGGGTAAAGGTGCGTTCTTATTTTGTCTAATCCCATGTTTGTAACACCAATAAAAAGCCCATCTGTTTGTTCTGTCGTGTAGAAATAACCAAAGAAGTCTGTAAGTGGATCAGATAGTTTTTTTACTTCTAACGCCTCCTGGCTTTCCATTTGTGCTTTTAAAGCCTTTTTTGCATCATTTGGATCAGGGAATGAATCAAACACCTTGCGAATAATTCCGCCTACTTCTAGAGTGATTTTATCCATAAAATGCGGATCGCGTTCATCTTCTGGCACTATCTTTTTGAAGTCAAAAATAACGCGTCTTCGATCAACTCCACCAGAACGCTCTGTAAATGAACAAGGCCTATTATTTATCAGCATAACTAGGGCCGTGATTTTTACATCAAATGGATCTTGATAATTATATCTCACCCTTACAGTATCCCCGCCAGTGATAGATTTTAAACCGCTGCCGTCTCCAGCATATTTTGATTGTTCAGGGCATAAAATCAGCGTTTTATTTTCAAGTCCAGATAGTCCGCGTTCATCATCAAACTTTTCTAAGTTACTTGATGCAGTGTTTTTTACACCAGCCAATAAAGTGGCGATACTGGCAAACACAGATTTCCCACTTCCCCCTTTTCCTGTAATTTCAAAGAACATTTGCCAGTTGTAACGATTGGTTAAGATCGCATATAAAACGGCTAGAATATTTCTTGCTTTCTCTTTGTTTCCATCAGATACAAAGCTCAACCATTTATCAAAGTGCGGTGTATCTGTGGCCTGTTTATCATACTTATGAGGAATACAAGAGGTTAGCCAGTTTTGCCGATTATGCGATTCAAATTCCATTGTATTGCGATTTAACACACCATTCTCAAAAGCTATCAAATCGTTAGACATTTCTCCCATTCTTGGTAGTTGTGCTTTTAATGTCTTGATTAACCGATCAATTGTAGAATCGCTGTAGTTAAATTCATTTTCATCAAGAAATTTAACTGCTTTCTCTTCCAAATCATCATTTTCTTGTTTATTCCACGTTTTACCATCATAAGCATAGATTTCTCTGCAGCCACGCTGTAGTGCCATATCTAAATTTAACCACTTTTGAAAGGCTCGTGATTTTTTGTTCGTTCCGTCTTTTTCTTTTAATTTCTCTGGCGGTACTATTTTCTCTGCGAAGTCTGCAGTATCTTTATCATTGCGTAAGAGTTGAATATAAGCACTTAAATCTTCTTTAGTCTGCGCTGCAGCATCAAGAAGTTTGACATCTATTGCATCAGAGGTTTTAGCTAAGTTTTGACAAATAGCCGTTATTTCAGCTTGTGCTAGTTCACCATATTGAACAAGTTTTACTGATCGTTGATCCTCTTTTACTATGCGGATAGAAGAGATATTCTCTAATTGTTTTTCAGCAAGAATAACTGGTTTTATAGTGCTGTCTAATCCGTGAATTAAAGAACATAACAAGAGCCATTCTTCACCCTTTCCATTATCCCATGCTTGCCAGGCTTTACGCCCAGCAAGAATAAAAATATCAGAGTAAGGTTCATGAATTTGATCCGCAAGGTGCGGTGCATTAATTAATCGTGCCATTATTCACCCCTTTAATCACTCCGTTTTCAATAACATTGATACGGTCAGCAATCACCTCTTGAAAGTATTTAAAGGTTTTAACTAAAGAGAGCGCTATGCTATTTTTCAGCAATCCATCAATAATCTCATCATTAGTTAAAGTTGCTACTATTTCTTCTGGATTAGATGAAGGTGGTTTCGGTGCCATTTGTAATAAATGCTTATTGACCATTAAGAGTTCATCATGAAGAATCTTTAATTCATCAATATTCATTGCTGGGCAATCAGCTAATTCCTCAGCTAATACTTCTATTGCTCCACTTAAATAAGGTAAAGACGAATGAAAGGTTTCACCTTTATTTTCAAGCATATTTCGATAACTCATTGCGATCGCTTTCAATTCGACTGCATTTAAATTTGAGTAGTCTAATTTTTCATTCATATTCATCTTACTTACTCCCCCTTTGTTGTTCAGCTCGTTCAGAGTTTAAAGCGCCTATTTGTTCCACCACCTCGCTAAACTTATAGAGCAGATATTTATTAGCTTGATTGAAATATTTCAATTTGGCCGTATCTTCTCGGGATAGATTGCCGTCTTTGGCCAATGCGTTAAGCAAATTTCCACCACCAGCCAATTTATTCATTAAATCCACTATTTCATCACGAAACTTGATCTTGTGATGAAAATCACCTGGATAAACTTCAAGACATCGTTTGTTGCTATCCTGTATTAGTTGGAATTGACGTGAAATTTGGGAATACTTCAAAGCCAATGGATTAAAAAACAGCTTACCTTTTCTTTTTTCAGTTTTCTGCTCTTCATTACCAGTGGCACCTTTCGCCACAGGTGGCGCTTTTTGTAACTGGTGGCGTTTTTCGCCACTGCTTACTAAATTTTTATCACTCGCCGCTTTCCATTGTTTTAGCTGTTCCATAGGGTTATTTGGTTTCATTTCTTGCCGCCTTTCTAATTGTTGCTGCTTTCTTAATTTGCTCGATTGATGCTGCTAGTCCTTTATAGTGTCCTGTATGTAAATAATCTTCAGCGAAGGCTAAGAATTGTTTAATACGTTTACAGGCTTTCTCTAACTGGTCTGGTGTCGGTACGTATGGCTCTTTGAATGATTTGATTTTTTTAGTTCTCATTTTCTTCCCCTTTCGTGAAATAAAAATCTACTGTTGAGGATTGCTCCGCTTGCTCTAAATAATCATTAATCGCAGACAAGGCGGTTTGGATAATTTCTTCGCTTGTAAAAAAACCGTCTAAATCCATGTCCCCGCCATCGTTCCGAATTAATGCCAAAATTGCTTTCGCTTTACTGATAGAACTATGAAGTTTGCCAACCTGGGGCATTGGAATAGCGCAATGTGTAGGAATTTGATTAGCCATGTGCCACCTCCATTTCAGCAGATACAGAAAGGGTAGGAAGTACCGCTAAAGCGCGGTTGTTTTTGAGTGGGTTTTGGTTAATTTTGCCAACGAATAACAAGGTGTCGCCATCGGTAAAACGTGAGCGTGCTTGTTGTTCATTATCGGCAAGAAGTCTGATTTTGATTTGAGGTGCGCGAATAAGCGCGAAAATGAATTGATGCATTTGCGTAAGTTCCATATGTTTGTTTTCAGGAACTACCGCTAGACTTTCCACGGTCGGGCGGTAGAACGTAACAAGGTGGAAAACTGCCACATATGGAAGACAGCCAGTCAAAGACTGCTCATTACGCTCTACCATTGAGAGAATGCTCGGATTTAGATTGAAAACAAAATCCGCATATTCTTTAGGTGTGCGAATGTCACGAACAAAAAAAGCACGGTTAAAAGGCGTGCTATTGTTCGCCATATGTAAATAGTTCAGCTTTCCACGGCTGGCAATCACTTTTTCTGATTGCGTGTTCATGATGCCAAAATTAACTGTGGTTTGTAAAGCGACTTCAATCAAAAACAACTTGAAAAATATTTCATATTGATTAAAATATTTATGATTTAGATTCATGGTGATTATTTCCATATTTTTAAATGACCTTAACGTATTGATAAAAATTACCTTTGGAAGGTTTAAACGCCGCATTGGATGACCTTGCGGCGTTTTTCTTTCCTATTCAAAACGTGAATAGGCTCGTTTTTCTTCAACCGACAAAAGCACGCCCCCTTTAACTTTGTAAATTGCAATCACCTCTTTTAATTGTTTAGCATTTGCAACTTCATAACGGTAATATTGACCAGCTCCATCCGAGGTCTTTTCTGGTGTACGCTTTAATTTTTCGCTTAAATATTCTCGCTCTAGCTCACTTATATAATTACGTGCTGAAGTCATCCCCATTGCGTAACCATCAATTCCGCTAATACTGGAGAGAATTAAGCGGTGTAACACTTTTAAGAATTGTGTTGGTTTTCTTGCTTCGTTCATTTTCCACCACCTTAAGCGCGTGAGGCTTTTTGTTCTTCAATCCATGTATTCACTTCTTCTAAATCCCAACGGACAAAGTTTTGTGAAAAGCGGATCGGCTGTGGGAATTGTTTCGCATTGACTAGCAGATTTAATTTAGTGCGACCAAAGCCAACAATATCGGTAACTTCTTTGCCAGAAATGAGTTTTTTTGGTTTAGCTTGTGCTGTACTCATAATGATTAGCCTCTTAAATTTGTTAATATGCAGAATAATGTTTTATTCCGTTGAGTTGTTCGAACGAGAGGCATTAAAGCACTAGCAGGATATAGGGGAGATATAGAAGGGTTATAAAAAAATATCCCCCCTATATAGGGAGGATATAATAAAATCAATGGGTTATGGAAAATCTAATTTTTCTTTCTGTTGATAGGGCAAGCGATTTTTTCTATTTCTTCTGCGGTGGTTTTTGCCACGCAATAATCTCGTATAATGTAATCTCTTATTTGTAAGTTAGATTTTACATTTTCGGGATAATCCGCCCAGTATTTATTGCGAACTTCAATGGCAATCTTTAATAAATCATCATTGCGGTGTACGCCTAATAGAATAGGGCTGTTTTGCTCGCTTATCTGCTGCTTTAACTGCTTATTTTCTGCTTCTTTATCTAGTATCTCTGTTTTTAATTTGGCTATTTCTTGTTTTAAATTCGCTTGTTCTCTCCACGCATTTTCAGAAGGAAATAGTTTTATTAAATCATCATAACTGATTTTTATATCACTAAAATTAACTCTGAAAGTATGTTTTATATATAACCTTTCATCTTCATTATATTTTGGATATTCCATTCTAAAATTAAAAGAAGTGAAAATATCAGCTTCAAAAGGTGTTTGGACATTAAATTCATCTAATAATAAATAATTTGTATTTTTCACTCCGTCCTGTGGTAAAGACTTATTACAAAATAGATCTAATAACTCAGGATGTAAAATAATATATCCTTTATATTCTGTTATTGTTGCTTTATTGAAAGATAAGTATAAATCATCTCCATCAAGAGTTATTTCATTATTATGAACAATACTAAGAGAGGATGAGCAATCTTTTAAATGTAAACCGATTTTATCTTCGCACTCTATGGATCGTTCTTTAAAATAAATTTCAGAATCATCAGAAATAAAAAATCCTTCAGTATCATTCCGCCCTATCTTAATCAACTGATTATCTTTTATTTCAATATTCAATAAAAATCTAATCTTTCCTTCCATAGCATAGGAATACAATAGATTTTCTTTTATTGTTGAATTTGTTTTTTGATTAATAAAATCAACAGCTTGAGTTAAAGAGTAAAAATCTAGTGGTAACAATCCCATAAACGCCCCTTTCGCATTCGTCCTTATTGGTAGGAGCGCATCAACAAGATAAGGTTTCTTGCTTTCGGGGATCAGCCTAGATGCGCTTTATTTGGTTATTCAGCTAATGTAATAGATTCTATTTCCCATCGATTTCCTTTATATCTTTTTTGTAGAAATATCATAGATTTAGTTCTAGCGTCTCTTTCATCTAATGCTTCTATGGATATAATGTTGCTATCAATTTCATTCCCATTATTGTCTATTACAAAAAAACTTAGTAGATATTCCTTATTTTCCATATTATTCCCTGTTTTTTATATTTATAGTGATATTGCCTAATCGAGTTTCTTTTCCGTCATTTCCAATATGCGTTATTGTTCCGCTAATGAACGGTTTATTTTCCTCTTGTTTTTGTAAAATCCGTTGAATGATAGGGCGTTGTAATTCCTGTTCTGCCCAGCTGGATAATATTTCGTCTTGTTCTAGCGGTTTGGGTTTCTCTTTTATCTTGTATATTAGATAACAAAAGAAGGCGATAGCACCTATTAGAAAAGCCAGTAAAGGCCATTTTAATATTGGCCAAAAGATGAAAACTAACAAGCCAACAAAAAGCAATATGGCTAAAAATAACAAAAAATCTAAAGCAGAAAATACAAATGAACCAAATGCGGATAAAACGGATTTAATCATTCTTTCCCCCTTGTCGTTCTGTTTGTTTCTTGCTCTATTTTATCAAAGTTTAGATGCGTTAAGCTACGGATATTTCGGCACTAATTGCTTTGCAGTATAATTAAATGGCTATATTGGCGTGAGCCAATTTAGTAAAATGGTAGTGATGGATATATTGATATAAAAACCCCCACGTTGTGAGATGCGGGGGTTCATTTTTATGCTTTTTGCTCTATTCGACTTTTGGCCTTCTTCATATCTTCAAGATTTTTGTGTGCGATATGGTAAATTATTTCTAATACTTCCATATTAGGGCTGTTTGGTCGGCTGTCTATTTCTCGTTTTGCTTCATCACATTTACACCTTAAAGCATAAATAACTTCTTCTATTGGATAAGGTTCATCGTCATCATATAGACTAACAAATGTGAAAAGTTCGGTTGATTTTTATAGTGTTTTACCGCGGTTAATAGTAAGTTCTGTTTTGCTTCTTTACATCTCATATATCTAATCCATTAAATTGCTCTAGTGCCTGTTTGTGTTCATCTGAAAGCTCAAAAATTAAATCGCCATATTCAAGTTGATAAGTGCCGAAAGACATAAGAAACGCTATTGCTGGGTCTATTTTGTTTGCGGCTTTCTTCTTGTTCGGTTTAATATTGGCGTTCGCATCTGTTTCCATAACTACATTTGATAAAGCCCACGCAAGCACTGGATCGCCGTTGTGTTCTATCATCAGTCTGTTTATTAAAACTTCCGCACTTTTCGCCACCGGGCTAAATCGTTGGTATGTTTGCGGGAATGGCTCTACTTCAAGCCCAGCCGCTTGTAATTGTGTGCGTAGGTGAGTGGCGTTCCATACATCAAAGCCTGTCATTTTGATATTGAAACGTTCAGCATCTTTCAGAATATCATCTCTGATTTTGTCGTAGTCGATACAATCCCCTTCCGTTGCTATTAGCCACCCACTGCGCACCCAGTTTCGATACATTGCGCGGTTTTTATTTGCTACGTTATTAAGTTGAAATTCGGGGATATAATGCCGAGTAACTAACCGCACTTTCTTCCCTTGTGGAAAGGTATAGCAAAGGCTGGTTAAGTCATTGGTGCTAGATAAATCCAGCCCTAAATAGCAATCTTGGTGAAGTAAATCGCTTTCGGTGTACTGCCGTTCGCATTGCGTCCAGTTTCCTTCGCCTAGCCACGGGGTTGTGCCTTGGCACCATACATTAAATCGCTTGGTAAGCATTTCCACCCATTCGGAAGGAATTCCTCTCGCTTTTTTAATCGTGTTCTCAAAATCAAGGTAAGGAATGGATTTACCAATATTGGGATTGGCTTTTATCCAGTTCTCTTGTTTGTCGATTTCGTTTTCTTCGTCTAGTTCAAAAATCAATACGAACAAGCTGTCGTTTTGTTCGTTACCTTCAAGGATTTGAGCGCAATAATCATAATGCTGTTTACAGGCCGAAATCACGTTACTGCCAGCCGTTGTAATGGCAAAGAGCAAACCTTCTGGGCGTGCGCCTTGTCCTAGCTCTAACGCGCTATATACGCTGTTATCTGTGTGTAGGTGATATTCATCAACAATCGCTAAACTAGGGTTTGTGCCTTCAATGGTTGAAGATTTGGCGGCAAGCGGTCGCATGATACTGTTGTTCTTAGGGTTGATGAGTTTGTGCTGTTGAATATTGAGCCGTTTTTTCAGTAAAGGCGAAAGTAAGCACATTTGACGCGCATCATCAAAAACGATTCGGGCTTGGTCTCGGCTCACGGCTGCCGTGTATATATCTTGTTGGCCGCCTTCCATCACCAAAAACCAATTGGCTAAAACGGCTGCTACCGTTGATTTAGCGTTTTTTCTTGCCACTTGAACGTAAGCAGAGCGATATTTTCTTAATCCTGTATCTTTTCGTTTAAAGCCCAGAATGTTGGCAAAGAGGAAAACTTGCCAATCTGAAAGAATAATTGGCTCACCGCGTAAGTGTCCTTTAACGTGTGGGCATAGTTTCGAGAAAGCGATAAATTTTTCTACCGCACTTTGATCAAAGAAATAATCGGGGTTGTTTAAATCGTTAAAATAACGCGCTACGGCTTGTTTTATCTTCTTACAAGCCACTATTTCACCTGATTGAATTCTCTCTGCGTATGCGTGCCAGATTGCCATATTTAGCCTACATTGTGAGGATTTCATCAATCATATCGGTTGAATCAACTTCAACAGGATTTTTTCTACGGCTAACTGGATCAAAGCCTAACAATGAGGACATTTTCACCATCACTTTTTCTGCATCAGCTTTAGCTGACAGTGCGGGGTTTCTTGATTGCGTGCCTTGGCTATTTACTATTGAAAAGCCGTTTTTATGAATATCCTCAACTGCAGCACGGAAAAGAGAGTAATTAACACAATATAATTCAAGGTGAATTAAGTCCGCATCTTGAATATCACCACGTTCAAGAAGTTGTGGAATTCGTTCTTTCCATATTGCTTTAGCGATTGGATCTAAAAAACTAGGTGGATTATGCGTTTTTTTCTTGTTTTTTGTTGTCATTGTATTTCCTTATTTTCAAAAAAATTACCTTGCGTAAAAATTTGTATAGGGGGGCGGTTCCGAAGGGTTGCCACTTTCTTTTTGAAATTGCCCCCACCCGGTCAATCATTGTTCAGTTATGGTCATATCACCACTGTTCACTTTTTCGCACCAAATCCGCGTTGGTCTATCACTCGTGTTTTATAGCTGTGACAATCACGACATAAAGGCTGATGATTGCTTGCTACCCAAAACAACGGGTCGGATTGTCTGTTCTCTACCGGTTTAATATGGTCTATCACTGTTGCCGGAGTATATTTGCCTTGCTCTAAGCACATTACACAAAGGGGATGATGCTTTAAGTATTGCTCGCGGTATTTGCTCCACTTGTGGTCGTAACCGCGTGCGCTACTGCTTGGGCGGGTGTCCTTGGGTTTGTGCTCCTCGCATCTACCGGACTTTACTTTGTTTCTACATCCGGGATAGCTACAACGTCTTAATGGTTGGTATGGCATCGGTTACTAAATCCTTAGTAAGCGCATGGTTCTCTATACACTTCCCACAATGCGGAAATCGTCATAGGTGCCGGTTTAAGGTTGGCTAAGTCTGTGACGGCTTCTCGGTTCGTGTAGAGATAGGCGATATACATTAAGCAACCAATCTTAATCGCCGGGGTAAAAGGTATGGTCTTTTCCGTTTCTTCTTCCCCAAAGGTTTTGCCAATATGTTTTTGGCATACTTCCAATGCAGCCACCTTATAGGCTTCCAGTAACTCATCATCTAAATCATGATCAAGATTTAAGTGCGCTTTGATTTCATCAATCGTTAAATTAATTTCCGCCATTGCCGGTCAACTCCTTACAGATAAGCTGCAGTTCTTTGTGCGCTTCTTTACTATCAATAATGTTCATTATCTCTAGCGAACGGTTCCCATATTTCACGCGCATAGTGTTATCAACATTAGTTCCGTAACGTATGCGAATGCGCACCGTATTTTCATTTAATGGCACCGCACCGGAGAAGAACTCTCTACCTTGTAATGGTTCAACCGCCGCCCGGATATTGGCAACGGTTTTCCATTTACTCACAATACCGCCGTAGTCGTTCTGTTCGTTCACTTGCTTTTGTAGGCTAATCACCTTGTTATACTTTCCGGCCTTAATCATGATTGCCATCGCTTGCCCCCGGTTCTTGTTCATCACCGCGTTTTACTTCTACGGTTTGTTTCCATGCTTGGCTAAATTCTTCTCCACCAGCATAAGGCGGTAAGCCTTCACGTCGGCGCACTTCATTCGGACACATTACACTGGCTTTAATCGCCACATCGTAACTCTTGAAACGCTCGCTTTGACTTGTGCGCAATAAGTCGCTTGTATCAAATTCGATTAAGTAACGTTTCTTGCTGTTGCTACCTAAATCAATCATCAAGGCATCTTTTAGCTGCTGTTCAAAATTGGTTAGCCATGGGCGCAAGGTCTGCGATAAAAAGGCTCGACTGGCTTCACTAAAGTTTGAATAACTGCTATTGGAATAGTCTTGAAGGAAAATCGGGCTAATGTTGTAGATTCTGGCAATATCGGAAATTGTAAACGTACGGCTTGCTAACCATTCCGCATCTTGGTTTGTCATGCCTAACTGCTTATATTCCATTGAGCCTTCAAGGATTGGGGTTTTCCCTGCGTTCTTTGCGCCCTTGTAACGTTCAAGGGCTTTTACGGCTTTTTGTGCTTTTGCATCATCTAACCATTCTGCTGTTGAAATAAGCCCGCTTGCCATCAATCCGTTTTTCATAATGGCTGCACCATGGCGTTGCTGAGCTAAACCTAATCCCACCGTTTCACGACAAACTGTTATCGGAGAACGCCCCATAAATCCATCAACAGAACTATGGCGTAAATGTAAAATCTCATCTTGAAGATAGTTTTTTGTTACCCCGTTTAAGTCTGTGATTTGATAAATATATTCACCCGTTACTTTACGGAAGATATTTACCGCACTAGGTTGGTAAGGAGTGAGGCTTATTGGTTCGCCTTTGTTATTCCACTCAATCACGGCATAAGCATTACCATTTAGCAAACAATGGCGCATCATCGTATTTTTGAATTGATACGGTGTTTGGCTGCGGTTTGGCATTTCATTGAGAAGATATTCAACAGGATGACGATAGATTCTTTCTCGGCCATCTTCTTTTAGTGCGTATAGATAACAAGGCATTGATGCGACCGCCTCCGAAATGACGGTAACGGCATTCATCACGGCAGGTAACGATTCTGCAGTTTGTGGACTAACAAATTCGCCTGCGCCTGTATTGTTTACACCCATGTAAGATAAAAGCTCTTCGATTGTGGTTAGCTCGCTACGTTGCTCTTTTCGTCTAAAAGGATTCCACATATTAAGCCTCCATCACATCAAGCCACTGTTTCAAAAGTGCGGTAGAGTGTTTCTGTGTTTTTTCTTTGGCAGCGACCATCGAACGCTTAGCAATTTCTACGCTACTTTCAGGATAGGCGGGAATGCTTGTTACGGTAACTTCAAAGAGTTCGGCTTTTTGTACGGTTCGTTGGCAAGGCTCTACATCAAAATTCCATGTTTCTTCTTTAGCCCAAAAGCCGAAAGACATTCCGCTAATATCGCCGCGTTCAACACTTACCAACAAATCACGCCCTAAGGTGGTATCAGGTGGTGTTAATTCAAAACGCAAGCCGATTGA
Source organism: Haemophilus sp. SZY H8 (assembly GCF_018829755.1). Classification (NCBI taxonomy): domain Bacteria; kingdom Pseudomonadati; phylum Pseudomonadota; class Gammaproteobacteria; order Pasteurellales; family Pasteurellaceae; genus Haemophilus; species Haemophilus sp. SZY H8. The sequence continues at coordinate 255,718 of NZ_JAHKJY010000001.1, read as the reverse complement.
ATCTTCTTCTAGTTTTAATGTTCCCGCACTAGTGCGACCGAGTAACTTGGTGTAGTCGTGTTCAAAGAGTGCGCGAACATCTTCGCCACTGGCTAAACTTTCACTGAATGCTTTAGGCGCAAAGGATTCTACAAAATCACAGTAAAGCACTTGTGAAGGGCTGTTCCATTTGACCGCATAACCAACGAGCTTTTGATTCTCTTCATCCGTTGAAATTGTTACAGAGCGGATTTCAAATTCTTTCTTCATTTTTCACCTATTAAGCAAAAAAGGGGCTTTCGCCCCTCTATGATTTATGCCGTTGTCTCAATCACTTTAATTGCGTTGGAATCTACCACGCCACCACCCAAATATTTATCGGTGTGGACTTTATAGAATCCTGGCTCGGTTAAGTTGTCTGGTCGAGTTCGTACGCCTGTTTCATGATCGACAATGAAGTAACCTCGTTTGAAATCACCAAAGGCAATAACTACTTGATTTGCACCACCTGTCGGCATTGTCTCTAAGAAGTAAACTGGACGGCCTAATAATGTAGCGGGCGCATCGGTTGTTAAACCATCGCGCCAAATGTAATCGCCATTTTTGTTTTTGAGTTTTTGTAATGCTGCTGCAATGGTTGATGACATCACCCATACGGCATTTTTGCGGTATTTACTGTGAAGGGTATAGAACGCATCGATTAAAGTGTCTGCCTCAATTTTTGCCGCACCCGCTACTTCAATTTTTTGAAGTTTGCCGAATGGGCGCACTTTATCGTTTTCAGTTGTGCGTTCGTAGGTCAATAAACCTTTTGATTTTTTGTTACCATCACCAGAGGTTAAATCTACTTCTTCTGTTTCAGTGAAGGTCTCTGTGATTTCATCAGTAAGCCAACCTAAAACATCAATGCTTGAGAAGTCCAAAATCTCTTGAGTGGTTTTCGGATAAGCATAGATTGAATTTAATGCAATGGTTACTTCATGCAGTTTCGGGCTTGCAGTGCCGTTGCGCGCTGTGCCTTCTGTGCCATGTTCAACGGTTGCACCGCCAGCAGATACTAATTTTTTGTATTCTTTCGCACCGATAGGTAAGCGAACGACATTACAAAGCTGGCGCATGACGCTATCGTCTGTTAAGCGTTTCATGACCTCTTTGTCTAATTGAGGAATGACTGAATAGCCGCCATCTTCACCGTTAGCCGTAGTTAAATTGCGAAGTTCACCGGTTTTAATGTAATGGCGCAATTCATCATTTGAAAATTGTTTCGTGCTGCGAGTTTCTAATGGGTTAGATTGCGCACCAAGATTACGTTCTTCATCTGCTACGGTCTCGTATTTATTGATTTCTTCACTCAATTGTTTCACTAAATCTTTCAATTTATCAAAATCTACTGATTCAGTTTCATCCAATGAACGATTTTCTTTTTCTGCTTTATCAAGCATTGCTCGCATTTCTGCGACTTTTTCTGCCTTTTGTTGGCGTAACTCAATTAATTTTTTAAGCATAACTTGTCCTTTATTTAGCCTTAATTAAGACGGCTTATAAAAAGCCCATAGAACAATATATATATACAAAAAATATAAAGTAAACACCTTAAAATTCAATAGTTTAGATGCGATTAGATACGTTGAGTAAAATATTTTATTTAGTGATTTTTTTAGGTGATTTTGGGTTTGAAAAGATAATTTAAGATAGGAATTTATCTATTTTTTATAGGTGAAGACTGGTGAAGACTTGGTGAAGACTTAAATAGATAGTCTTCACCCATATAACTATTTAATAAATAAGATTTTTTTCTTATTTTTTTAACAAAGGTGAAGAGGTGAAGACTATTTTATAAAAAAAATATTATTTTAAGTTAAGCAATGTTATTGTATTGTAAAATGAATAGAAAATTTGCAATGGTAAAGTGTTTTAGTAACAAGGTTAGTAACAAGATTTTTTATTGTTTTAAATAATCATTATAAATCAATGTGTTATAGTTGAGTTGGAGTCCAGCCAGTGCACCATCTATCAAAGCCAGTAGAAATTTACTGGCTTTTTCCTTTTCTAAAATTTACTTCAAAAAACAAACACTTACACGCAATTAACTCAATCCACCATCAAAATTTCAAGCCTCGAATATTGCCAACTTTTGGCTATTTTTGTATATTTCTCGCAGTTAATTACGTCAAAATTACGCCAAATTTATGTCTAATTCTGCCAATAAAATGCAAGATAGTTCTTCATAAGAAAAACTTAAAATTAATGGATATAGCAAGGTAAATTGTGTGATTTCGGCAGTTTGTATTTTATAGTTTAAAAAAAACCGCCCCAAGGGGCGGTAGTTGTGCTTATTGCCAGGTGTACCTGACTTTTAAATGATTGAGAGTACTAAAGGCTAAATGCTTATGATGTTGTAATTGCCCAACAATAATTCCTTCTGCAATTCCTATTTCTTCAGCAATAGATTTAATAATATTCTCTGTAAATTGATCTTGCGTTATTAGTCTTCCCCAGACGGATCTTGGAATTAATTGCTTTTGGGCAAACTCGTTAGCTTCATTTTCTTCTTCAACATTATTATTTGGACCATCAAATTCTAGGTAAATCCTTTTTTTTCCATGTAATAAAATGTGAGCAGCCTCATGGAAAAAGGTAAACCAAAGGTGATCATTCGTTTTATACCGTAAGCTAAGTTGTATTACTGCCTTATCGGAGGATAACCAACGTGTTGCACCACTAATTCCAGTGTTAGGAAAACATGGAACGAAAACAATAGCAACACCAACAGATGAACAAATTTCTTTGAGTTTTGGAATAAATATCTTCGGATCAGTTGTTCTTGTTAACGTTCTGATTTCACTGAGAGCTTGTTTAAATTCTTTTTCTGAATAGGGTTGACAGTGAATTTTATTAGCTTCAATTTCTCCAGCTCTTAACCACGCAGCACTGCTATAAGGGCAGTTTTTTGTTCTGTTATCTTGACGATATTGGACTTGTAGATTTCCCCACACAGTTTGGTAATCATCAGGTGAGCCGATAGCAAAAAAGCGAAGTAAACTATCAACTTTCTTAGTAATCTCATTATGTTTTTCAATAAAACCTAATTTTTGCAACATTGAATTAGGGAATTGCTTCGCCCATTCTGCATACCGCTCTAGTTTTTCTTTATCTGCGATGCGCGCTACAGCCTCTTGATATAGTGCCTCAAGATTTAACCAATAACGAGCAGGTTTGCCTAAAACTCGTTCAAGCAAAATTGCAGTTTCTGGAGTTATAGGAGCTTTACCGGCAATAATATGATTAATATGTTTTTTTGATATACCTGTTTTATCGCTCAAATCTTTTTGACTCATTTCTAAGCTGTCTAATTCAAATTCAAGTATTTCTCCAGGCAAAATTGCATAGTCAGGATAGAATTGATTTTCGCTCATCTTCATTGTTCTCTAATGTGTATCAGTAATAGATAATATCCGAATCGATGTTACTTTTGACCAATCTAACCCTCCAGCACCAAGAGTTGGTAATGGATTATGATTTACTTCAAATAATAATCTATAGGGTTGTTCAACATCCATACTCAACTCACCACTACGATTTCCTTTTAACTCATGGCAACGATATGGCTTACTATATGGTGGGTGGAAAGTCTGTAATGTGGGAGCTGCTCTTAATGAGTAGAGTAACATTTTTAATTTCTTTTCGCATATTTTTCCATATTCTTTTAGAATCTCAGTCTCTGAGTTTAGTTTTTTTTCTAACTTCCTAGAACCAAATATTACATTCATAAATAGTTTACCCATTAGGTTATCATCTTTTTTCAAAAAAATAAATTATTTTACAAAGTACAAAAATAATTTTACTACAATAACTCATTTCTCATACTTTAATCTGACCGAAAAATTCAGCTCTTAGCTTTAAAGAAAACCTCCATAAATGGAAAGTGTTGAGTATAGTTGAGTTAATTAGTTATAGATTTACTAGCTCAATATGTATAGTACGGATAAAACGACCGATAAACTTCGCGCTTTGGCAAATATCTTCTGATATATCTTGCGGATCGTAACACTCTTTGTTGTCAGAGTGTAGTCTATACCCTCCACCAACTAACTTTTGAATACGTTTGATAAACAACGCACCATCAATAGCAAAGGCATAGATACCATCACCACTATAAGCATTAACCTTTGTGTCTAAAAACACAATATCGCCTTTTCTTATGGTAGGCTCCATACTGTCAGTTGGTACATTCACAAGACAAATTCCGCCTGATGACTTTTTACCGACTAGTTGTGCCATTCCCTCGTCTGTTAAATATAGGCTTGAAATGATTTCAGGATAATCTGAATTCTCAAAGCCTGTTAATCCTGCTGCTCTCACATCGTAATAATCTATTCTGTGCTTATGCAATAAATCAGGCTCATTACTTATAAAACTCTTTTCTTTAGTGCTGACTTCGAAAAGATCATCACGGTCGCCAATACCTGAACTTAACCAAGCGCACTAATGCCAAGAGAGGTAGCAAGTTTTGCTATATGGATTGTATTACCGACACTCTCAATCTTCGCGATCGAGTTTTGACTAACTCTAATCAGGTTTTCTAGTTCCTTTTAGGTAAAATCAAGCTCAACTCGTCTCGCTTTTACGCACTAGCCTAGTGTTTTCATTCCAACTCCATAAGTTGTTGAAGACCTTACAGATTCTAAAATTAAAGTTTTAAACAATCAAACAACTTTTAATGTCTTTCAGCGACTAAACTTGAGAGATATAACTATATAATGTTACTTAAACTAATAATTAGATATTAACTATAAATACGAAAAACTGTAAAAAACAAATTTCACACTACGCCAAAATTACGCCAAAATCACATTACCAAAATGATTTATAAGAAAATATTAGTGCGAGCTAGTTGCACCATCTAACCCTTTCATAACCCCGCGAAACTAATCGCGGGGTTTTGTTTTATCTAGGTTTTATGACTGGTATAAGAGAATGATAAATAGTTCTTATATCAAAACGGCTAAAAACATTTCTATTTTTAGCCGCACTTTTTAATTTTCTTCTTTATTTTCTTTAAATAAGCCTGATGTGCCCTCAGAATAATCTCTAGGTTGTTCATTTTGAGATTTATCTGTTGCAGTAATTAGCTGTTGGGTGAATAAACCTTTGTGATCTTTTTCGCCAAGTAAATTATTGGAGGAGGTTGCGTAGTGGCGATAAAGTTTTTGATAATCGTTAATTAAGGTTTTGAATAATTCAGCACTTTCAGCAAAATATTTTTCGATTTGCGCTTTTTGTGTATCAAGTTGGGTTTTAACTGTTTTTAATTCGGCTTCTGTTTTAGCTTGATGTTTTACGGAGCCTTTGGTTAAACGCACAATAATGTAACCAATAAATAATCCAACAATAAAAGCGATACCAATTGTTAACCAAATTTCATTTGTCCAATTTTCCATAATATTCCCCTGTTTATTCGGCTTAAAAACTAGCAGGTTGCAATAATAACAATCTCAACTTTCCAACGAGGATCCGCTAATTTAGCTTCGACTGTCGCTCGACTTGGTGGGCTAACATGATCGACCCATTCATCCCAAGCTTGATTTAATTGAGCATAATCTTTCATGTCTGCCAAAAAAATTTGCGCGGTTAAAATATTGCTTTTATTGGATCCAATTTCTGCTAACAATTTATCAATTAAACCTAATACTTCTTTGGTTTGTTCGTAGGCATTTTGCTCGATGGTTAATTCTGGAACTTGACCTGCAAAATAGGCGAGGTTGTTATGAATTGAAACTTCACTTAAACGTGCACTGGGTAAAATGCGTTGAATTGTCATAGGGTTCTCCTTTAGGGTATTTTCTTCCATTCTAAATAGCGTTTAGCACTTTGTAAAATCCTCTTTACTAGGCTAGAATATCCGATAATTATTCTCAATTATTTAATCATTATGAAACTGCTTATCTCTAATCAACATGGCGCTATTGTTATGGCATTGGTGCCTTTTATTTACGGCATGTTACTTGCTAATCCAGTATGGGCGCACGTATTTTTATTATTAGGATGGTTTTCACTCTATTTGATGACTTATCCTTTTTTGAATTTATTTAAAGGTAAAAATCTTGAGTTATACAAAAAATGGTCTGTGATTTATTTTGCTGCCGCTGTGATTTTTGCGATTCCCGCGTTAATTTATAATTGGCAAGTGCTGTATTTTATGTTTGCCATGCTGCCATTTGTCGCGGTAAACATTTATTTCACCAAGAAAAAAGATGAGCGTAACCTATGGAATGACTTGGCGGGGATCTTAATTTTTGCTCTAGCTGGAATGGGAGCGTATTATTTTTCTGACCGCACTTTTGATGAAAAAATACTTTGGGTGGCGATTTATCCAACATTATTTTTTATTGGAACAACGCTTTATGTGAAATCAATGATGCGTGAGCGAAAAAATCCACGTTATTTTTGGGCGTCAGTGATTTTTCACTTATTATGTGTGCTGATTTTTGTGGTTTCGCAACAATTTATTTTAGCATTAGCTTTTGTTCCTGGATTAGTGCGAGCGGTTTATCTACCAACTAAAAAGCTTTCTGTTATGCAAGTTGGACTAACGGAATTTGCGATTACTGCTGTGTTTTTTATTTTACTTTTAATAGCAACCTTATAAATGAAACTGAAGTTATTTTTTCATATAGTATTACTTTCTTTTAGTTTGCCTGTTTGGGCAATGAAAACCGTTGATATTACAGCGAGTTCGAAAATGGATGATCAAGCAAGAATGAATTTGGCACAAGACTTTGCCAATAAACAGCAATGGATCTCGGTTTTCGATATTATGTATCCGATGGCGTTAGAAGGAAATATAACCGCTCAAAGCAATCTAGGTATGTTATATAACCTTGGGCGTGGCACGGTGAGAGACTACGAAAAGGCTTATTGGTGGTTTAGCGAAGCAGCAGAGAAGGGCAGCGTGAAAGGGCTAAATAACCTTGGCGTTATGTATCTACGAGGTGATTACGTCAAACAAAATACAGAGCAAGCCATTAAGCTTTTTGAGCGTACAGCTCGAGCTAAAGATACGGATGCGATGATGATGTTAAGTAATATTTATCGCTCACAAAACCAACCTGAAAAATCATTGGAATGGCTGAAGAAAGCCGCTGAATTAGGCAATAAGGAAGCAAAACAGCGTTTATCTAGTCAGCCATAATCTAAAAGTGCGGTTATTTTAATCGCACAAATTTCACGCCACTATGTTGTAATAGCAATTTCATTGGATCTTCATCATTTGAGACTGTTTTTTCACGTAATTCAATTAATTTCATCCGCAAATGGGCGAGTTCATGAATTCTTGTGGCCACCTCTTTAATATGTTTGTCTAACACACGATTTATTTCTTCTGCTTGTTGTTTTGAGGCATTTTCTAAATTCAGTAGGCTTTTTATTTCACTTAATGAAATATCTAAATTTCGGCAGTTACAAATAAATGATAAACGTTGCAAATGTTCTTCATTATATTGCCGAAAATTGCCTGAAGTGCGTTTTGGGGGCGGGATTAAACCTTGTTGTTCATAATAACGAATGGTTTCTACGGTACAGCCTAAGGCTTTAGCAAGTGCTCCAATTTTCATTAATCACCTTAAAAAATAACTTGACTCTAAAGTTACTTCATATTTTATCATGCGTTCAGATTTTCTTAAACAAACAAGGAGCATCCAAAATGGAATTAAAAAAAATCGCAGTGGGATTAACCGCACTTTTAGGTATGTCTGTTGCTAACGCACACAATGTTTGGCTTGAACCTGCTTCAGCTAAAGGTGAATACGTAGTGAAATTTGGACATGAACAAACTGAAACCTATCCAGAATCTAAACTTAAATCTATCCAAGCCTTAAATGCGCAAGGAAAATTAATTGCAGTTGACTATCAATTTAGAAATGGTGAAGCCTATCTTATGCCTAAATCAGATTTAGTATTCGTTCATTTCGATAATGGCGTGTGGTCAAAATTACCAAGTGGTAAATACGTTGAAAAAACAAAACGTGAAGAACCAACAGCAGAATTTAGTACCAATCCTGTTAAATTTGGTAAAGCGATTTTAAAATGGGACGCTGAATCTTTCAAATCTCATCAACAAGCTTACGAATTGATTCCTCAAGAAAAAGCACAAGCGAACAAACCACTTTCTATCCTTGTGTTACATAACGGTAAACCCGTTCAAGGCATTAAAGTGGGTGTAAGTGAAGATGCACCATTCAATTTAACGAATGAAAAAGGTATCGCTCAATTTACGCCAACTAAAGGCTTCAATAAAGTATGGGCAGAGTTTGAGGAAAAAGTAACTAATAATGCAGATTACGATCGTCGCTCTGTAGAATATATGTTAACTTTTGATGCGCAATAATATGGATTTGGGATGAAGAAAATTGTTTTTTTAACCGCACTTTTTGCGGCTTGCTATCTCCCGAATGCTTATGCCCACGCGCTTTATGTGTTTGCCCAATATGATGGGCAAACACTCTCTGGCAAATCCTATTATTCTGATATGACCCCAGCGGCTGAAACTTATTTAGAAGTTTTCCGCTCAGGTGTTTCTGATCCCGTTTTAACTGGAAAAACAGACCGCCAAGGCGCATTTAAGCTTTCTATTGCTGATGTGCCACATACAACTTTAAAAGTTGTAGTCGAAGGCGATGAAGGACACCGTGCGTCAGTTGTTGCTGCTCATACATCTGCCGAAAATCAAAGCGGTGCAGATTTAATGCTGCTTCGTGAAGATATTGCGCATTTAAAAGATAAAATTTATTTGCATGATATTTTAGGCGGAATCGGTTATATCGTTGGTATTGCTGGACTTATTGCTTTACGTAATGCGCGTAAAATTAAACAAGGACGTATTTAATGCATTTATCTGAAGGCGTGTTACATACGCCTATTTTATTAGCTGGTGCAGTGCTTGCTGTTGCGGGCATTGCTGTGGGGTTACGTCGTTTAGAATCAGAACGTTTACCGCTCACCGCACTTTTTGCTGCGGCATTTTTTGTGGCAGGAACTATTCATGTGCCCGTAGGAATTGGTAGCGTGCATTTAATTTTAAATGGCATGGCTGGTTTATTCCTAGGGTGGGCTGTATTTCCTGCATTCCTCATCGCACTTCTATTGCAAGTCATCTTCTTTTCTTTTGGCGGATTTGCAGTGTTAGGCGTCAATCTCTGCGTGATGGCAACGCCAGCAGTGATCGCTCATTATCTTTTCCGTTCTCGTTTACAACCGCACATGGATTTAAAAGATCGCTTATTAGTCGGTATTGGATCTGGCGTAATTGGCGTTGGCGGGGCAGGCGCGCTTGCTTCTTTTGTGCTGATGTTAGATGGTGGAAAAAGTTATCTGAATCTTGTTTGGCTCTTGCTAGTCTCTCATATTCCGGTATTTATTTTGGATAGTATTATCAGCGTGGGGGTGATTACCTTGCTTGGTAAAATGTATCCTGAAGTCATGAATCGTACCGAGAATGTTTCTTAATGAAAATTCACCGTTTATTTCAACCGCACTTTAGGTTGATTTATCTGTTTATCTGGGGGCTAATCATCAGTGGATTGAGCGATCTCACTTGGCTTATCCCCCTTAATTTGCTTGCAGTTTCTCTCTTTTTTATTTCACTGCGGTTCAGTCAAAAATCTTTTTTGCCTTACCTTAAACGTTGGTTTGCTTTAGTCATTTTTATTGCTTTAATGTGGGCGACATTAAGTTGGAAAATTGGCGGAAATGGCATTGAGCTCAATTCCCAAGGGATAGAATTAGCAGAAAAATTGAGTTTACGGACTCATTTATTACTGATTTCTCTTTGGCTTTTTTTGTGGAATATTAATGATGCGGTGCTTGTTCAAGCCATTGGGAAATTGCCTTTGCCAGAAAAATTAATTCAACTTTTTGTGCTGACCGTACGTTACATTGCACTACTTGGCGAATTGCGTCAAAAGATGGATATTGCCATGCGCGCTCGTGGATTTCGTCCTAGACTTAATCGCCGAACCCTTTATGTGACGGCTCAAAGTGTCGCTTTATTATTGATTCATGCCCTGTTGAAAGCCGAAACTGCGCAAATGGCTTTAAAATGTCGTGGTTTTCAGTTCGGCAAAAAGAGAGAAAAATAATATGTTAGCTGTAAATAATCTTTATATAGAACGCAATGGTAGAGCGATTATTCAAGATTTGAGTTTTACCTTGGAAGGTCAAAAACGTCTTTTCGTACAAGGGGAAATTGGATCAGGAAAAACGACGTTACTTCTTGCTTTGTTGGGATTTGTTCCTGTAACCAAAGGTGAAATTAAACTATTTGGTCAAGTTTGTCGTGAAGAAAAAGATTTCGCACCGTTTCGAGGCACTATTGGTATTTGTTTTCAAAATGCCGATGATCAACTTTTTGGTCCAACAGTGTTGGATGATATTGCCTTTGGACCATTAAATCAAAATGTGCCCAGAGAGCAGGCGTATCATATCGCAGAGCAGCAATTAGAATGTCTTGGTATCACACGTTTAAAAGATCGTATGGTACATACTTTATCTGGTGGTGAGAAAAATTTCACCGCACTTGCGGGTGTCTTAGCGATGCAACCAAAAATCTTATTATTAGATGAACCCACCAATGGATTAGATCGAAAAAATACTGAAAAATTGACCGCACTTTTGCGTGAACTTTCCTTACCCATTTTGATTTCATCCCATCATCATGGATTTATTAATGAATTAGCCACAGAAATTATCAGTTTATGATCTTCATCAAAAAGCCGAATTTTGATTGTGCTATGCTTGTTGCAAATTTGTTGACAAAGCTAAGGGCTTCGAGTGTTTTAAACATTATTTCTGTTGAAAGTCAGTTTGAAACCTCAGCCCAAATAAGCACATTAAAACGGAGGATTTATGTGTACAACCTGTGGCTGCGGACATCCAGAGCAAGTCCGCATTGGCGAATTGCCTCATTCTCATGATGATCAAGGAAGTCATCAATCAGGTACGCCAAACTTTTCACATTCAACATTTCATTTCAATAAACCAGTCGATGCAGACGATACTCAAAAACGTTTGTTAAAAATTGAGCAAGATGTTCTCGGAAAAAATAATCAATTAGCTGATCACAACCGAGCATTCTTTGCTAAACAACATATTTTAGCCTTGAATCTTGTATCGAGTCCGGGTTCAGGCAAAACCACACTTTTAACGACGACGCTAAATGCCCTCAAAAATGACTGCACTTGTTATGTAATTGAAGGCGATCAACAAACTGAAAATGATGCAGATCGTATTCGTGCTACTGGCGTGCCGGCTATTCAAGTAAATACAGGCAAAGGCTGCCACTTAGATGCGCAAATGATTAGCGAAGCTATGGTGAAATTAAGACCGCAATCTGACAGCATTATGTTTATCGAAAATGTGGGAAATTTAGTTTGTCCATCTGAATTTGATCTGGGTGAAAAAGCGAAAGTAGTTATTTTATCAGTGACAGAAGGCGAAGATAAACCGCTTAAATACCCGCATATGTTTGCCGCATCAAGTTTAATGATTTTAAATAAAGTGGATTTATTACCTTATTTGAAATTTGATGTAGAACAATGCATTGCCAACGCAAAACGTGTGAATCCAAATATTGAAGTGATTCAACTTTCTGCTACCACTGAACAAGGTCTTAGCGAGTGGTTAAATTGGTTAGAACAACAACGTAAACAAGGATAATCGATGCGATTTGTTGATGAATTTCGCGATCCTGAACTTGCCCGTAGTTTAGTGGCGCAACTTGAAAAATTGATGGAAAAAATGCCGCACTTTACGGCGCAAAATCCATTGTATTTAATGGAAGTATGTGGCGGGCATACCCATACGATTTTTAAATTTGGGTTGGATCGGCTATTGCCAAAAAGTATCGAATTTATTCATGGCCCGGGTTGTCCTGTCTGTGTGCTTCCTATGGGGCGTATTGATGTTTGTATTGAAATTGCGCTGAAACCTGATGTCATTTTTTGTACCTTTGGTGATGCAATGCGAGTGAAAGGTCGCAAAGGTTCGCTTTTAGAAGCAAAAGCGAAAGGCGCAGATGTTCGCATTGTGTATTCGCCTTTGGATGCATTGAATATTGCACAAAATAATCCGAATAAAAAAGTCGTCTTTTTTTCCTTAGGATTTGAAACGACAATGCCGAGCACGGCAGTAACGCTTCAACAAGCCAAAAAACTAGGAACAAAAAATTTCTGGATTGTTTGCCAAAACATCACGATTATCCCAACCTTACATAGCTTGCTGGCACAAGATCAAGTCAAAATTGATGGTTTTCTTGCGCCAGGGCATGTGAGTATGGTGATTGGTTCATCGCCTTATCAAGGGATTGTCGATAAATATCACAAACCTTTTGTGATTACAGGTTTTGAACCTTTAGATATTTTGCAAGCGATTGTAATGTTAGTGCAGCAATTTGTTGATGGCCGTTGTGAAATCGAAAATCAATATAAACGAATTGTTGATGATCACGGAAATGCTTTAGCCCAACGTTCAATGCAAGAAGTATTCCAGCTTAAAGCAAGTAGTGAATGGCGTGGCTTAGGGGAAATTGAACAATCTGGCGTGGAATTGACGGAGGCTTATCGTGAATTTGATGCCGAAATTTATTTCCAAAGCCAACCACAACAGGTGGCGGATGATCCTAATTCTCGTTGTGGCGATGTCTTGACTGGGCGTTGTAAACCATCTGATTGCCCATTATTTGGCACAGGTTGTAATCCTGATAACGCTTATGGCGCATTAATGGTTTCTTCCGAAGGCGCATGTGCAGCCTATTATCAATATCGGAGAGAATAAAATGAGCGAATTTATCACTATGGCGCACGGCAATGGCGGTGCAGCCATGCAAAAATTGATCCAAGATTATTTTGTTGAAGCCTTTGCTAATCCTATTTTGGCGCAAGGGGAAGATCAGGCTAGAATTCCATTAACCGAATTAGCAAAGCAAGGCGAAACACTATCATTTAGTACAGATAGTTTTGTCATTGATCCCATTTTTTTCCCTGGTGGTAATATAGGAAAATTAGCAGTGTGCGGCACGGCAAATGATGTAGCGGTGTGCGGTGCGATACCAAAATATTTATCCTGTGGCTTTATTTTGGAAGAAGGATTGCCACTTGCGGATCTTAAAGCAATTATTCAATCAATGGCTGAAACCGCAAAAGCGGCAGGTATTCAGGTTGTTACCGGCGATACAAAAGTGGTACAAAAAGGTGCAGTGGATAAGATTTTTATCAATACCAGTGGAATTGGTGTTATTCCTCAAAATTTGGATTGGGGTGTTCATAACATTCAGGCTGGCGATAAAATCATTGTTAGCGGTACCATTGGGGATCATGGCGCAACCATCTTAAATTTACGTGAAAAACTGGGTATCCAAACGGATCTTCATAGTGATTGCGCCGTGCTGTATCCATTGATTGAAAATTTACGCGAAGTAGATGGCGTAAAAGCGGTTCGAGATGCGACTCGTGGCGGAGTCAATGCTGTTTTGCATGAATTTGCACAGGCGCAACAGCTAGGTATGAATATTGATGAACAAGCCTTACCAATTCGCCAAGAAGTGCGGGGAATTTGTGAATTACTTGGTCTTGATGCATTAAACTTCGCTAATGAAGGGAAATTGGTTATTGTTGCCTCCGCTGAAAAAACACCAGAAATTTTGACCGCACTTCGTCGTCATCCATTAGGTGAAAATGCGGCTGTGATTGGTGAAGTGACAACCGATAAAAAAGTGCGTTTAGTAGGCATTTTTGGACAAAGTCGATTATTAGATTTACCAACAAATGAACCATTGCCAAGAATTTGTTAATGATTAGATAAAATCAATACGTTAGAAAAATTAAATAGGCGAAGTGATTTCTCAACTTAGCAAAAATACCCTAGAACAGCTAGAGTAGTTTATCCATGACTGACGATTTTTCCCAAATGGTACAGAAGGCTACCGCACTATAGAGACTACAATGGTTGGTGTAGGTGCTGATTATAATGGGGGATACAGCCCTTTCTGGGCTTTATTTTCTTGCGGTAAATCGTGCTTTTACAGGCATACGCAATGCAATTCGCTCACGGTTTAATGCTAAAGCATTTTCTGTGGGCAAATAATTTTGCCAAAGATTAGGATCATCAGGTAGCTCCTCTGTCCAAAAATATTGTACATTGAAACCACGAGCAAGACACTCTTCATGCAATAAGTCGTAACGTTGCTTTAAAAACGCAAGTTTATTAAAGAAAAATCGTACATGTCCTTCGCCTAATTTATAATCTTCAGGCTGCCCTTTTAAGCTAAATTTACCTTTCGCAATAGCATTTGGAATCCGTGTTAGCTCGCGATGTTCCGCTAATAGATGCTGATCGCAAAGTTCCGCTGGGGGAACAAGGTTAATTCTGGTCATAAAATCTCTCTTTATTATTTCATATCCCATCGAGTAACGAATATGACTAATTCCGCCAATAATGTGCTAGGTAATAAGTAAGGTAACGATTACTAAAACTAAGGTGAGTAGAAAAACTAAATTATTGCTTTTATTGAAAACTTAGAAGAGGAAAAATAAAGGGGTGGTGGAGCTGGGGGGAGTTGAACCCCCGTCCGAAATTACTCTACCTTCAGTACTACACGTTTAGTCTCGTCTTTAATTTCACTTAAGCATGCGGACAGACACGCTAAACTTAAGCTAGTTTGATTCAATTTAGTGCTTCGATCCTCAAACGGTGGCTTCCACACGATCTCGTTTTGGTTTGACTCCGCGTTATCCCCGTCTTACGAGCGGAAGCTAGGGCGCGAAGGCTAAATGCAGGTTATTAAGCTGCTAAAGCGTATTGTTCGTCGTTTGCGACTATTTTTTTGCGGTTTATTTACGAGGCCTACCGCACCTCGACGTGCACCTTGGGCTTCGCTAATCCCGTCGAATCCAGAATCAGCCCCAAAATTGTAGACTAGTCTAACAAAAAACAAGCAGAAGAAAAAGAGCGGTATTTATTAAATGCGTGAGTTAGGGTAAAATTTCGGCATTTTTTATAGGAGAAAATAATGTCATTTTTTAAATATTTAGTACTCGCTTTGTTTGCAGCTAGTTATTCAATTTCTTCTGCAATTGCAAAAGAAAATGTTTCAAAGGAAAAACCTAAAAGTGTAGAAAAAACTGCAAGTGCAGAAAAAAGCTACCCTAAGTATGTTAACTATGCTATGTCTATTGATGTTGGCGATAGAGATATTGTTGTAGGTGAGGATGGTCAGGCACTTTCTCGCTTTAAATATACCATTACGAATAAAAGTGAATTCCCGATTCAAAATATTCAATGGATGAGTGTGTATGTGCATAATCGTCAAGTTGTGCATAGCCAAGATATGCAAATAGAATTAGAAAATACCTTATTGCCAGGCAAGTCTCTGACAATCAATTTACAAATTCCATTTGCTCAAATTGATGAAAAATACCGTTCAATTTTTATGAATACACAAGAACCTATTCATGTTTATAAAATTGAACGTTCAGTCATGTTTAAAGATAAGAAAGTCGTTTCTGATAATTAAGCATGTATACTTGAACAGTAATTAAAGTGCGGTTATACTAAATAAAATTTAACCGCACTTTTTTTATGCTACAAGATAAAAAAATTATTCACATTGATATGGATTGTTTTTACGCATCAATTGAGATTCGTGAAAATCCTAATTTACAGGGGAAACCTGTTGCAGTAGGTGGTTCTTCTCGTCAACGTGGTGTATTGACAACTTGTAATTATGAGGCGAGAAAATTTGGTTTGCATAGTGCAATGCCAACGGCTCAAGCCATAAAAAAATGTCCTAATCTCATTCTTGTGCCCGTGAATATGGCTTTGTATAAACAAGTCTCGGCACAAATTCATCAAATCTTCCAGCGTTACACTGATATTATTGAACCACTTTCTTTAGATGAAGCTTATTTAGATGTCACGCACGGCCAAAAATGTTCTGGCTCAGCTACTTGGATTGCGCAAGAAATTCGCCAAGCAATTTTTGATGAGTTGCATTTAACTGCCTCGGCAGGTGTGGCGCCTTTAAAATTCCTTGCCAAAATCGCTTCAGATATGAATAAACCTAATGGGCAATTTGTGATTAAGCCGAATGAAGTCAGTGAATTTATTAAAACCTTATCTTTAAATAAAATTCCTGGTGTGGGTAAAGTAACATCACAACGATTACTTGATATGGGATTAGAAACTTGTGCTGACATTCAAAACTTTGATCAAATCGTCTTATTAAATCAATTTGGTAAAGCGGGTAAACGTATTTGGGATTTTAGCCACGGCATTGATGATCGTGAAGTACAAGCTCATCGTGAACGTAAATCAGTCGGCGTAGAACAGACGTTGATTGAGAACATTCATACAGTTGAGCAAGCTTTAGCCTTATTAAATAATCTTTATCAAGAGCTAATTCGTCGCCTTGAGCGTGTTAGCCGTAATATACCGTTATCTGCATTTCGTAAAATCGGTATAAAGCTTAAATTTGAAGATTTTCAAGTAACTACTTTGGAGAAAACAGGTTTGCCACTTTTTTTGGAGAGTTTTCAACAATTACTTCCTCAAATTTTTATGCGAGCAAAAGGGCGATCGATTCGTTTAATTGGGCTATATGTCAATTTACCCGAAGAAAATAAACAAGAACAAATGAGTCTCTGGTGATATAATATCGCGGTTTTTTAGGAGTCGATACAATGGAACATAAATTAGAAGATATTATTGCAATTTTTAATCAATGTTTTGAAGAGGAATACAACACTCGCTTAGTCAAAGGCGGTGAAGAACCCATTTATTTACCCGCAAATAATGAAGTGCCTTATAACGCGATTTATTTTGCTAGAGGCTTTTACAGCAGTGCCTTGCACGAAATTGCCCATTGGTTAGTAGCAGGCAAAGAACGTCGTAAACTAGAAGATTTTGGTTATTGGTATGAGCCAGATGGACGTTCAGAAGAACGTCAGCGTGATTTTGAAAAAGTTGAAGTTAAACCGCAAGCATTAGAGTGGATTTTGGCGACGGCGGCAGGTTTTCGTTATTTTGCTAGTGCGGATAATTTGAATGGCAATCCAGGCGATACACAGCCTTTTAAACAAGCCGTGTATGAACAAGTGAAAATCTATGCGGAAAAAGGTTTACCAAAACGAGCTGAAACGTTACGCCATGCCCTTGCTATTTTTTATGGCACAGAAGATAGTATTGATTTAAGTAAATTTGATGTGACGCGTATTTAAAGAGCGGCGATTTTTAACCGCACTTTTGACACTGTCAATTTTCCCTAAAATCGGCTAGAATACGCCGATTTTATTTTCAGTGACTTACAAATGATGAAAGATTCCATTATTGCAAAATTAGAAAGTTTAAAAGAACGTTATGAAGAGCTAGAAGCCTTATTGGGCGATGTTTCTGTAATTAGTGATCAGGATAAATTCCGTGCTTATTCTAAAGAATATTCGCAACTTGAAGAAGTGGTGAAATGTTTTAATCGTTGGACGCAATTAAATCAAAATATTGAAGAAGCTGAAATATTGCTCGACGATCCTGAAATGAAAGAAATGGCGCAAATGGAAATCGAAGAATCCAAAGCGGAAATTGAAGAAGTGGAACAACAACTTCAAATTCTTCTACTGCCGAAAGATCCTAATGATGAATATAACTGCTATTTAGAAATTCGTGCGGGAACTGGTGGTGATGAAGCGGGTATTTTTGCGGGTGATTTATTCCGTATGTACAGTCGTTATGCTGAAAGTAAACGCTGGCGTGTAGAAATGCTAAGTGCTAATGAAAGTGAGCAAGGCGGTTATAAAGAGGTGATTGTTAAAGTTACTGGCGAAGGTGTGTATGGTCAGTTAAAGTTTGAGTCTGGTGGTCATCGTGTGCAACGTGTACCAAAAACTGAATCGCAAGGGCGTATCCACACTTCTGCTTGTACTGTTGCGGTAATGCCAGAATTGCCAGAATCTGAAATGCCAGAAATTAATCCAGCAGATTTGCGTATTGATACTTATCGCTCATCAGGCGCTGGTGGTCAGCACGTAAACACAACGGATTCTGCAGTGCGTATTACACACATTCCAACAGGCATTGTTGTGGAATGTCAGGATGAGCGTTCACAGCATAAAAATAAAGCGAAAGCAATGTCGGTATTAGCGTCACGTATTGTTCAAGCAGAGCAAGAGCGCCAAGCTGCAGAACAAACAGATATGCGCCGTAATTTATTAGGTTCGGGCGATCGCTCCGATAAAATCCGTACATATAATTATCCGCAAGGCCGTGTAACCGATCACCGCATCAATTTAACGATTTATCGTTTAGATGAAGTGATGAATGGTAAAATTGATGAACTGATTCAGCCGATTATTACCGAATATCAAGCGGATCAGTTGGCGGCATTGTCTGAACAGAATTAATGATAGGGGCATCTGATTTCAGATGTCCTTTTTAACGTTACAGGGAAATAAAATGATCATTGAAAATCAAAAAGATGCTGAATTTTCTTCTGCTTTCAAACCTTCTCAACCCGCTCAAGCAAGTCGTTTTAAACGCTGGCTTGCGAGCATGATTAATGGGCTTGTGCTTTGGGTGATGGTTGGTCTCGGTTTTGCATTGGGGGATTTTGCCGGTGTAGTGGGGTCGATTGTATATATTGGTTTTCAGTTATATTTCATGAAAACTTATGGTCAAACAATGGCAAAACGCTGGTTAGGCTTGCGCGTATTTAATTATCATACCCATCAACCTGTTGAATTTGGTAAATACATCGGTCGCGAAATTATTGATATTTTATTAGCGTGGACGAGTTTCTTATTGATTATTAGCGGTATTGTTGCACTTGTACGCGATGATCGCCGTTCTTTAACTGATTTAGTGGCTGGCACGATTGTGTTAAAAGACGAAAAATAATGAATTATAAAGAATGGCTGGCACAAGCGATTGCGGATTTGGCACAAAAAAATCCCACTGAAAATAGTAAAATTGATGCGCTTGTGCTTCTTCAACATGCTACTGGCAAATCGCGTACGCAAATCCTTGCTTTTGATGATACCGAGATTGATGAAAAAGTGCGGTTAAAATTAACCGCACTTTTAGATCGTCGTCTAAAAGGCGAACCTATCGCTTATATTCTTGGTGAAAAAGAATTTTGGTCATTGCCATTAAATGTATCTGAAGGAACATTAATTCCTCGTCCAGATACTGAAATTCTCGTAGAGAAAGCATTACAAGTTGCGTTAGAAAAACTAGAAAAAACTCCACCGCACTTTCGTATTCTTGATCTTGGCACAGGCACAGGCGCTATCGCGTTAGCATTAGCATCGGAGCTTTCCTCTATTTGTCAAAAACAGCATATTTCATTAGAAATCATTGGTGCTGATCTTATGCCTGATGTTGTGGCGTTAGCTCAATCTAATGCAGAAAGAAATAAGTTAAATGTGCAATTTTTGCAGAGCCGTTGGTTTGAAAATATAACAGGGCAGTTTGATCTTATTGTCAGCAATCCGCCTTATATTGATGCTCAAGATGAACATTTACGTCAAGGCGATGTGCGTTTTGAACCCCTTTCTGCATTAGTTGCCAATGATGCCGGTTATGCTGATTTACGTCATATTATTGAATTAGCGCCGAGTTATTTGAATTCTAATGGCGTATTATTACTTGAGCATGGATGGCAACAAGGCGAAAAAGTGCGGTCAATTTTCCAAGAAAATCATTGGGAAATGGTTGAAACCGTGCGTGATTATGGCGACAATGAGCGCGTCACTTTAGGTTTTTGGAAGAAGTAATGAAATATTATCGACGTGCGTTATACGATCAATTTGTGCATTTTTATAATACCATCTCAGATGATGGATCATCAGAAGCACAAATTCGGGGAAAAATTGGCGGGTTTGTACGTCGAGCGCGTAAAGAAATTTCGCCAGATTGGCCGAAAGAAGAGCAGATTCATCAGTTATTACAGTTATTTTATGGTGATTGGGGCTTTCATTGTGATTCGGAAGAGTATTTCTACGCGCGTAATTTGTATTTGCCTTATGTGTTGGAGCACCGCCAAGGAATGCCAGTGACGCTTGGAGCAATTGTGCTTTATTTAGCCGAGGTATTGGATTTGCCGATTTACCCAGTAAATTTCCCAACACAGCTCATTTTACGTGCCGAAGTAAGAGATGAAGTGGCTTTTATTGATCCTTGGGATGGTACTTATATATCGCAAGAAAAATTACAGCAACTTTATGAAGGGGCATTTGGTTTTGGCGTGCAAATTCAACCAGAAGAACTTGATAGAGCCGATCTTTCTTTGCTTTATTCTCGTTTTGAGCAATTGGCGAAGAATGCACTCATCCGAGAAGAACATAACGACATGGCATACCGCTATATTGAAAATTTATTGATTGGTAATGATGAAGATCCTTATCACATCCGTGATCGCGGTTTAGTTTTAGCTCAGATGGGCGCTTACCCTGCAGCATTGAAAGATTTAGAATTTTTTGTGGAACGTTGTCCGGAAGACCCAACTGCGGCTTTAATCCGAACTCAACTTTTAGAACTTAAGGGCGAGATTGATAAAGATCCTTTTCCCCTCCATTGATTTAAGGAAAATTTATGCAAAATAAAATTGTAAAAATTGGCAATATTGATGTTGCAAATGACAAACCTTTCGTGCTTTTTGGTGGAATGAACGTACTTGAAAGCCGTGATATGGCAATGCAAGTCTGCGAAGCTTACGTGAAAGTGACGGAGAAACTTGGCGTGCCTTACGTATTTAAAGCTTCTTTTGACAAAGCGAATCGTTCATCTATTCATTCTTACCGTGGCCCAGGTATGGAAGAAGGGTTAAAAATTTTCCAAGAATTAAAAGATACGTTCGGTGTAAAAATTATTACCGATGTACACGAAATCTATCAATGTCAGCCCGTTGCAGATGTTGTCGATATTATTCAACTTCCAGCCTTTTTGGCTCGTCAAACAGATCTCGTTGAAGCGATGGCGAAAACAGGTGCAGTGATTAATGTGAAAAAACCACAATTTTTAAGCCCAGGTCAAATGGGTAATATCGTGGAAAAAATCGAAGAATGTGGTAACGATAAAATCATTCTTTGTGATCGCGGTACAAACTTTGGGTATGATAATTTAATTGTGGATATGCTTGGCTTCAGCGTCATGAAAAAAGCATCTAAGGGCAGCCCAGTTATTTTTGATGTAACCCATTCACTTCAATGCCGTGATCCATTTGGGGCTGCATCAGGTGGCCGTCGCGCGCAAGTAACCGAACTCGCACGTTCTGGTTTAGCGGTAGGAATTGCAGGTTTATTCTTAGAAGCGCATCCAAATCCAAATCAAGCGAAATGTGATGGCCCTTCAGCATTGCCTCTTTCTGCTCTTGAAGGTTTTGTATCTCAAATGAAAGCAATTGATGATTTAGTAAAATCTTTCCCAGAATTGGATACTTCAATCTAAGAAAATATTTAAGCAAAAGTGCGGTTAATTTTGACCGCACTTTGATCTGCACCCCAAAACCTGGACACCTACTTTGAGGTGCAGATTATGTCCTACTCTTATCAATTTCGTTTGAAAATTATCAAACTCGTCATCGAACAGGATTATGGTATCCGTGAGGTGGCTAAACTTCATAAAATTTCTCACGCTCTCGTCATTTATTGGCTAAAAGCATTTCGGGAAAGAGGGCTTGATGGCGTAAAATCGCCTTATACAAGCCTTCAAACCCCGAAAATAGTGAAGCCAAAAATGAAAAAGAAAGACATTGAAATTCCAGAAACCACAGACTTTTCACCTAAAGCGTTTAAAAAGTTACAGAGAGAGCTCGCCTTAGCTCGAGCGGAGATTGCTTACCTAAAGGAATTGGAGGCGTTCGACTGTCAAAAACAACAACAGAAAAAAGAAAAATAATTGAAAGCTTGAAGCCAGACCATGCGTTAAATGATTTACTTCGTGTGGCAAAAATGCCTCGCTCAAGCTTTTACTATAAAGAGATTAAGCGAGATGATCACGAGGTAAAAGAGGCTATCTTATCGCTGTATAAAAAGAACAGAAAACGAGATGGTTATCGCCCCATGACGTTTAAATTACGTCAAATAGGTTTTAATTTGAATCATAAAACGGTGTTAAAGCTAATGAACGAGTTAGGAATTCATTCCATTTTACGCAAGAAAAGACATGGAAAACGTGGAAAAACATCGCATATTGCCCCGAATTTACTGAATCGTGATTTTACCGCAACGGCACTCAATCAAAAATGGGTAACGGATGTAACGGATGTAACGGATGTAACGGAGTTTCATGTTGGGCAAGAAAAGCTTTATTTTTCACCGTTGATGGACTTGGCTAACCGAGAAATTATAGCCTATAACTTTTCAACACGCCCCAAATTTTCATTGGTAAAAAAGATGTTAGCACAAGGGCTTAATCGGCTTAAAGCGACAGAATGCCCGATTATTCATAGCGACCAAGGCGTATTGTATGGCTCGGCGGAATGGGTAAAGATGTTGGAGGGTAAAGCGGTGCAAAGTATGAGCCGCCAAGGAAATTGCTACGATAATGCGGTGATTGAAAGCTTTTTTGCGATATTAAAATCAGAGTGTTTTACTCACGGACTTATCATTCAATTGCTGAATTACAGGCTGAAATTGAAGAATATTTAAGTAAACTAACCTATCCAACTTTTTGGGGGGCAGATCGCTTGTTCCGCTAATTTTTACTTTATCCAACAGCGCTGTATAATGTCACGCTTTTGAATATAAACGATATGAGGGGGAAGCTCATGATTAAAATCGATACCTTACCGCAATTTTTGCGTAACAAAGTGGCGGAAAACGATGCCTTTGGTCTCGTGGAGGGCTTGTGCCAATTATTACGTAGCAGCCCCACAGAAAAAATTGCTCCGACCTTGCATTTGTTTAAGTTTATCTTAAAGAACGATAAAGAATTAGGCTGTTCTGTTTCGAAATTATTATGTGGTTGGTTATGTGGTTTACGCCTTTACCCCTTGTTTATTAGTAGCGGTATCCTTACACGTGGCGGTTTTGGACAGGAGATGAAAACGCGTATTTATGAGCGTTTTAACCCCTCTTTTAAAGATATTAATGATTTACGTGATATTTTTTATTTATTATTTAGCGATAAAAATGATGCACGCTGGATTGATGCCGTTCCTTTAAAAACGTGGCGAGGCGTATTTGGCGTCTTAACCCGTTGTACAGAACAAAAAGATCGTGAGCGTTTAAAAAATCATATTGAAAGTGAAGGGCTATTTGCCATTGAGATGCTTTCAATTTGGATTGCTGCTGAAGATATGGATCCTGAGCTGATGCGAATGGATCCCTCTCTGTTGAACGCAGATTCCCCTTTTGTGGCATTACACCATGAAGTGGTGAATTGGTTACAGGCGCGCCGCCAATCAACCGTTTTTGATGATAGCCATTTACAGGTAATGTTTAGCCAATGTAAAAAATTGGTTGAGCGTTTGCAAAAACGTGGAGCAGTGGTGGGTTCTTCTTTAAATACGGCTTATTTATTGGAGCGTCTTTCTCAGACCTTAGAACGATTAGAAATCTTGATGGCGATTTTTGTTTCAAATCGCTATTTACCACGCCGAATATTGTTATTAACTGGTTGTTTTGCCCGCGCAGCAGCAGAAAAACATAGCATCATCCGATTATGGAAACAAAGCTCTAGATTAATTTCACGTAGTATTACCCAAAATGCGGGCGATCACGGAGAGCATTACATTACTCGAGATAAAAAAGAGTATTGGGCAATGTTTTATTCTGCGGCAGGTGGTGGTGTATTAATTGCACTGATGGCGCTATTTAAAATCTATCTAGGCAGCATTATTGATGACAAAGTCTGGAAAGGGATTGCCGAAGGCTTAAATTACGGCTTAGGTTTTATGGTGATCTTTATGTTGCATTTTACGGTTGCAACGAAACAGCCAGCCATGACTGCAGCTCGTTTTGCTGAGGCTGTTGAGAAAACACCTCAAGGTAAAAGCGTCAATATGAAATTAGCCCAATTATTAGTGGATGTATTTCGCTCTCAAAGTATTGCGGTGCTAGGTAATGTACTTATTGCGATGGGATTGGCTGCATTGATTGCGTTTGGTTACCAATATAAAACGGGTGAGCCATTGATGAACGCCGATCAAATCGCTTATCAGCTGCATAGCATTGATCCTTTTGCGGGAACCTTATGGTTTGCGGCCATTGCGGGTGTATGGTTATTTTGCTCAGGGATTATTTCGGGCTATTTTGATAACCGTAGCAATTATTTGAATATGCGTATGCGTTTAACCCAACATCCGTTATTGAAAAAACTAATGTCTGAAAAGACTCGCGTTAAATTTGCTAATTATATGCATGAAAATTATGGCTCGCTTATTGGTAATCTTTGCTTTGGTATGTTGCTTGGGATTACCGGTGTAGTGGGTTACTTAACGCATCTTCCGTTAGATATTCGTCATGTAGCATTTTCATCTGCGAATGTCGGTTATATTGCCGTGAGCGGACATTTCACCTATTCATTGCTTTTACAATGCATTGGTTTTGTATTGTTGATTGGTTTAGTGAATTTAATTGTCAGTTTTTCATTAACGCTTTGGGTTGCACTGCGTTCTTTGAATGCGGAAATTGATAGCTGGTGGCCAATTTGCTATGAAGTTTGTCAAATTGTGAAAAAACGCCCATTAAGCTTATTTCTTCCTGTTCAATTAGATAAATAATCGGCTTAAGTGATCTGCACCCCACTCTCGGACTTATCACTCAATCGCTGAATTACAGGCTGAAATTGAAGAATATTTAGTGTATTACAACCAAAAACGAATTAAACTTGCTTTCAAAGGATTGAGCCCAGTGCAATACCGAGCTCAATATTTAAGTTAACTAACCTGTCCAACTTTTGGGAGCAGATCACTTTGTATATAAAAGTAGAAATGATGAATATCGTCTTTTTAGATAGTACGGCTATCCCGAAGCATATCCCCATTCCTCGTCCAAGTTTTGTGCATACTTGGACTGAATATGAGCATACTTCTTCTGCTGAAACGATTGAACGATCGAAAGATGCTGATATTGTTATTACGAGCAAAGTCATTTTTGATCGAGAAACGTTAAAACAATTACCTAAGTTAAAGTTGATTGCGATTACTGCAACCGGTACCAATAATGTTGATCTTGTGGCTGCAAAAGAAATGGGCATCGCCGTGCGTAATGTGACAGGTTATTCCAGCACAACCGTGCCAGAACACGTAATCGGTCTGATTTTTTCTTTAAAACACAGCTTTGCAGGTTGGTTACGCGATCAATTGGAAGCAAAATGGCCTAAAAGCAAACAATTTTGTTATTTTGATTACCCAATTACAGATGTGCGCGGTTCAACATTAGGCGTATTTGGTAAAGGTTGCTTAGGGACAGAAGTGGGGCGTTTGGCGAATGCCGTGGGAATGAAAGTGCTTTATGCAGAACATAAAGATGCCGCTGTTTGCCGTGAAGGTTATACGCCTTTTGATGAAGTATTAAGACAAGCGGATATTGTGACATTGCATTGTCCATTAACTGAAACAACAAAGAATTTAATGAATGCAGAAACCTTATCCAAAATGAAAAAAGGTGCATTTTTGATTAATACAGGGCGTGGACCTTTGATTGATGAACTTGCATTAATTGATGCGTTAAAAACGGGGCATTTAGGCGGAGCAGCTTTGGATGTAATGGTAAAAGAGCCGCCAGAAAAAGATAATCCGTTAATTTTAGCTGCAAAAACGATGCCTAATTTAATTATCACCCCGCATATTGCTTGGGCGAGTGATAGTGCAGTGACAACATTAGTTGGCAAAGTAATGCAAAACATCGAAGAATTTGTACAACAATTAAATCAAAAATAATGAATTTTCCTATTTCTCTTTATATTGCACTACGTTATTGGCGTGCGAAAAGTGCGGATCGTTTTGGACGATTAGTGACTAATCTTGCAAGCATAGGGATTGTGCTAGGTGTGATGGCATTGATTATCGTGCTTTCTGTGATGAATGGATTAGAAGGTTATCAAAAACAACAGGTGCTATCTTCCATTCCTCACGCGATTGTGAGTGAAGAACAGTCCATTTCTACAGAAAAAACATTAGAAAATTTACCACACTTTGTCCAAAAAGCCGTGCCGATTAATACAACAAATGTGATTTATCAAACGACAAAAGGCGTGAGCGCAGGACAAATCATTGGTATTCAATCATTTTCTGATGATCCTTTGGTTGAATCTTTTGATCAGACTAAATTTAATGAAATTTTACCGACTGGTGAATTTAAACTGGTCATTGGTGATCAACTGGCGCAAAAATTGGGCGTGAATGTTGGAGATAAAATCCGTTTGATGATTACGGAAAATAGCCAATATACACCATTCGGTCGCGTGCCAATGCAGCGTTTATTTACGGTTAGCGATATTTATTATGATTATGGCGAAGCATCGGGTTACGAAGCCTTTGCTAATATTACAGATATTGGTCGCTTAATGCGTATTCAACCACAGCAAGCGCAAGGTTATCGTTTATTTTTGAATGATCCGTTCCAAATTACAGAACTCCCACAACATTTCCCAACACAAAAAATCACGGATTGGCGTGTCCAAAAAGGTGAATTTTTCCAAGCGGTGAGAATGGAAAAAAATATGATGGGATTGTTGATTAGTTTGATCATTGTCGTGGCGATTTCCAATATTGTCACCTCATTAAGTTTAATGGTGGTGGATAAGCAAGGGGAAATAGCGATCTTGCAAACTCAGGGCTTAACAAAATCTCAAGTGCGTTCAGTATTTATTTATCAAGGATTACTGGTGGGATTTGTTGGCACATTGCTTGGTGCTATTTTAGGCGTTTTAGTCACCTTGAACTTAACGGATATTGTAAGTGCGGTAAATCCACAAGGTGTTTTTTTACCGACAGAATTGTCATTTATTCAAATGATTTTTGTCATTGGATTTTCCTTGTTGCTTTCTTTGCTTTCTACCCTTTATCCCGCTTATCGAGCAGCGAAAGTCGAACCTGCCGCTGCCTTGCGATACGAATAAGTTTTTAATGGTAAATAAATGATGGATGAACAATCACTTTTAGCTTTTGATACACAACATATTTGGCATCCTTATTCTTCAGTTTCTTCTGATATGCCACTTTATGCGGTAGAACGTGCTGATGGCGTGATAATAACCTTAAAAGATGGTAGTCGTTTGATTGATGGCATGTCTTCTTGGTGGGCAGCGTTGCATGGTTATAATCATCCTCGTTTAAATGCAGCGGCACAGAATCAGTTGGCAAAAATGAGCCATATTATGTTTGGCGGTTTTACCCATGAACCCGCGGTGGAATTAGCTCAATTATTGATACAAATTTTGCCAAATAGCTTAGATAAGATCTTTTTTGCTGATAGTGGTTCTGTTGCTGTGGAAGTGGCGATGAAAATGGCTATTCAATATCAGCACGCTCAAGGGGAAGTAAAACGGCAAAAATTCGCTACCATCCGTTCTGGTTACCATGGCGATACTTGGAATGCGATGTCGGTGTGTGATCCAACCACTGGGATGCATCATTTATTTCATCATAGCCTGCCCGTACAATATTTTCTTCCTCAACCCAATATTCCATTTAATGAGTCTTGGAATGGTCGTGCCATTGAACCTTTAGCTGATTTACTTAAGGAAAAAGGTAGCGAAATCGCCGCACTTATTTTAGAGCCTGTCGTGCAAGGTGCGGGCGGTATGTATTTTTATTCGCCAACTTATTTAGTGAAAGCGCAAGCGCTTTGTAAACAATATGGTGTATTGCTAATTTTTGATGAAATTGCCACGGGTTTTGGCCGTACAGGGAAATTATTTGCAGCCGAGCATGCTGGGATCTCGCCAGATATTATGTGCATCGGTAAAGCCTTAACAGGTGGTTATTTAACTTTATCTGCAACCATTACGACCACTGAAATTGCGCAAACTATTTGTCGCGGTGAGGCTAAATGCTTTATGCACGGACCCACTTTTATGGCAAATCCGTTGGCCTGTGCAATTGCGGTAGAATCTATCCGTTTATTGTTGGAAAGCCCTTGGCAGCAAAATATTCAGCGAATTGAGTCTTCCTTAAAACAACAGCTTTCGCCTTTAGCTGAAAAAGATTACGTCAAAGAAGTTCGCGTATTAGGGGCGATTGGGGTGGTCGAAATGAAAAGTGCGGTAAATATGAAAACTTTAGTCCCACGTTTTGTGGAACAAGGTGTTTGGATTCGACCTTTCGGAAAATTGGTTTATGTGATGCCACCATTTGTGATTAAAGATAATGAACTTCAGAAATTAACGGAAGGCATGATTCTGGCTCTAACGCAGGAATATGAACATTAGGATGAAAAATGGATGCTTTTAAACAGCAACTGGAAAAGCTTAGCGCACAAAATCAATATCGTTCAATTCCTGATTTAGTTCATCAAGGGCGATATATTACGCGAGAAAATCGCAAAATGCTTAATATGTCATCTAATGATTATTTGGGTTTGGCATCAAATGAAAATTTGCGCCAGTCTTTTTTACAGCAATATGGCGATAATTTTCCCTCTTTTACCAGTTCATCGTCTCGTTTATTAACGGGAAATTTTCCTATTTATACCGATCTTGAACAGCTCATTGCTCAACGTTTCCAACGAGAAAGCGCTTTATTATTTAACAGTGGCTATCACGCCAATCTTGGTATTTTACCGGCGTTGACGACAACAAAAAGTTTAATTTTGGCAGATAAATTAGTGCATGCCAGTATAATTGATGGTATTCGTTTAAGCCAATGTGAGTTCTTTCGTTATCGTCATAATGATTATGAACATCTAAAGAGTCTGCTCGAAAAAAATTCTGGAAAATTTGACCGCACTTTTATTGTGACAGAGTCCGTTTTTAGTATGGATGGCGATGTAGCTGATTTGAACTATCTTGTTCAATTAAAAAAACAGTTTCTCAATACTTATCTTTATGTGGATGAAGCCCATGCAATAGGCGTTTACGGTAAAAACGGATTAGGTATTGCCGAACGAGCTAATGTGATAGCTGATATAGATTTATTGGTTGGCACTTTTGGCAAAGCCTTAGCTTCAATGGGGGCTTATGTAGTCTGTGATCAAATATTAAAAGAGTGTTTGATTAATCAAATGCGCCCATTGATTTTTTCAACCGCACTTCCGCCGTTTAATGTGGCTTGGACTCATTTTATTTTTGAACGATTGCCACAACTTTCAAAAGAAAGAACGCATCTTGAGCAGTTAAGTGCATTTTTACGCCAAGAAGTGGGGTATAGAACCCAAATAATGCCAAGCCAAACTTGCATCGTTCCCTATATTTTAGGCGGGAATGAAGCCACCCTTGCCAAAGCGGAATACCTGCAAAGGCAGGGTTATTATTGCCTGCCCATCAGACCGCCGACAGTACCCAAAAATACATCCAGAATCCGCCTGTCTTTAACGGCAGATATGACAATGGATGAAGTAAAACAGTTTGTGGCATGCTTATAAGGAAATAATGTGAAAACGAAATTTTATGATCATCAAGGTGAGCATTTAATAGTTTATTTTGCTGGTTGGGGGACACCTCTTGATGCGGTAGCTCATTTGATTTTGCCAACAAATCACAATTTATTAATTTGCTACGATTATCAAGATTTGAAGTTAGATTTTGATTTTTCAGTCTATCAGCAAATTCGTGTAGTAGCATGGTCAATGGGTGTTTGGGTGGCAGAGCGAGTGTTACAAGGAATCACCTTACAATCAGCAACAGCAGTGAATGGTACAGGTTTACCTTGTGATGATAGCTTCGGTATTCCCTACGCTATTTTTAAAGGTACGCTAGATAATCTCGCAGAAAATACCCGTACAAAGTTTGAACGTAGAATCTGTGGTGATAAAGTATCTTTTGAACATTATCAACAATTTTCTGCGCGACCATTTAACGAAATTCATCAAGAACTCACCGCACTTTTTGCGATGATTCAGCAGGATAAACGCACAGATCTTATTCACTGGACAAATGCATGGGTTAGTTCTCGCGATAAAATTTTTATACCAGCTAATCAGCACCAATATTGGGCATCCCGTTGTGCCGTTCAGGAAATAGAGGGTGAGCATTATGTGTTTTCAAGATTTACCCACTGGTCGGCATTATGGAATCATTAACTTCCGTAAATAAATCGCGCATTCAACAAGCCTTCCAAAAAGCCTTAAATAGCTATGATGAACATGCGTTAATTCAACAAAAAATGAATATTAAGTTAATGATGCATTTGCAAGACTATTTACCAAATGGGTCACTAGATAGCGTTTTGGAACTTGGTTGCGGTTCTGGTATGTTGAGTACGTTGTTGCAAAAACAGATTTCAGCGAATTATTGGTTATTGAATGATTTGTGTGATGTGCGCGCTCTACTAACTGAAAAGCTGATTCAACCCTTTGATTTTTATTGTGGTGATGCGGAAAACTTTCCTTTTCAACGACAATTTGACTTGATTGCAAGTGCATCAGCCGTGCAGTGGTTCCATCATCCTGACAATTTTATTTCTCATTGTAAAACAGGATTGAAACCTAATGGGTTATTAGCGATTACGAGCTTTGGTGAAGATAATTTAAAAGAGATTCGCCAAATGACTAATGTGGGGTTAAGTTATCCAAATTTATCTCAATGGCAAAATTGGTTAGCCAATGATTTTGAGCTTTTATGGCATGACGATGTTAATGTAATACTAGACTTTGATACGCCATTGGATGTACTCAAACATCTGAAATATACAGGTGTAACAGCGACTAACCAGAAAAATTGGACAAGAAAAAATCTCAACAAATTTATTGATGATTACTTACAGGCTTTTAGGTTGCCATCGGGTAAAGTGCGGTTAACTTATCATCCATTGTTTTTTATCGCACGTTATTCTCGTGCTGGAAATTAGTAAGGCGTATTTATGGGCAAGGTTATTTTTGTATCGGGCATTGATACCGATGTAGGTAAAACGGTTGCAACAGGCATTTATGCTAAAAAGTTGATGGAACAAGGCTTTTCCGTTATTACACAAAAAATGATTCAAACAGGCTGTAAAAATATTGCTGATGATTTGCTTGTACATCGAAAGATTCAAGGCATGGATTTGACGGAAGAAGATTTACAAGGTAAAACCTGCCCTTATCTTTTTGAATACCCTTGTTCTCCTCATTTAGCTGCAAAGCTTGAAGGGCGAAAAATTAATGAAAAAATTATTGAAAAATCCACCGCACTTTTGGCAGAAAAATATGATTATGTATTGCTGGAGGGAGCGGGTGGGTTAATGGTGCCTTATTGCGAAGAGGCGACGACGTTAGATTATATCCAGTCAAACAATTACCCTTTGATTTTAGTCACATCGGGAAAATTAGGTAGCATCAACCACACATTATTAAGTTTAGAGGCTTGTCGTTCTCATGGTGTGTCAGTGCTAAGTGTAATGTATAACGGTTATCCTGAATACGATCCTATTATTAGTCAAGAGACACAAGGTTATTTAAAGGGTTATCTTAAAAAATATTTTCCTGAAACGGGGTTTGAATACTTTGAGCGCATTGAAATTTAAGCTCAGGGAAAAGTGTGATAGACTCGCGAAAGTTTTTAATGAGATGATTTGCTGCTAAAGT
The DNA here is from genome assembly GCF_018829755.1 of Haemophilus sp. SZY H8. Classification (NCBI taxonomy): domain Bacteria; kingdom Pseudomonadati; phylum Pseudomonadota; class Gammaproteobacteria; order Pasteurellales; family Pasteurellaceae; genus Haemophilus; species Haemophilus sp. SZY H8. Next base: position 224,033 of record NZ_JAHKJY010000001.1, on the reverse strand, counting down.
ACGGTTAAAACGAGTAAAAAATGAATAACTATTTATTAAAATGCGAAAACATCAATAAATTTTATCAAGAAGGTGAAAATCAAACGCAAGTATTAAAAGGCGTTTCTTTTTCTATGGAACCTGCAGAGTTGGTTGCGATTGTGGGAAGCTCTGGTTCAGGGAAAAGTACTTTATTGCATACTTTGGGTGGCTTAGATCAGCCAAGTAGTGGGGAAGTGTTTATTAATGGACAATCCTTGCAAAAAGCATCTGCTAATGAATTAGCTGCTTTGCGTAATCGTTATTTAGGATTTGTGTATCAATTCCATCATTTAATGGCGGACTTTACCGCACTTGAAAATGTGATGATGCCGATGTTAATTGGACGTCAAAATAAAACAGAAGTGAAAGATCGTGCCGAAAAAATGCTAAGTGCGGTGGGATTAAGTCATAGAATTACGCATCGTCCATCAGCGCTTTCTGGTGGGGAACGTCAGCGTGTGGCGATTGCGCGGGCTTTAGTGAATAATCCATCGTTAGTTTTAGCGGATGAGCCCACAGGGAATCTCGATCATAAGGCCACAGAAAGCATTTTTGAACTCATTCAACAACTTAATCAAGAACAAAATATTGCCTTTTTATTAGTCACTCACGATATGGAGCTTGCTGAAAAATTATCACGCCGTTTAGTGATGCAAGATGGTATTTTGAAGGAAGGTGTGTGATGAATACGCCGTTTTTTATTAGTTGGCGTTATCAACGTGGCAAGCAGAAAAATCCTTTGGTTGCATTAATTGCAAAATTTTCTGCAATTGGCATTGCGCTGGGGGTTGCAGTTTTAATTGTTGGCTTAAGCGCGATGAATGGTTTTGAGCGTGAGCTTAATCAACGAATTCTTGCTGTGGTTCCTCATGCAGAGATTTTATCTGCTCCTAATGCGATGGATCCAACCATTCACCATTGGCAAAATTTGGAAACACGCTTACAACAAAATGCCCAAATTAAAGGTATTTCGCCTTTTGTTAGTTTTACTGCATTGGTAGAAAATAGCTCAAAACTGAAAGTGGTTCAGGTGAAGGGCGTTGAAAAACAAGCAGAAGATCGTGTGAGTTCTCTTGGTAATTTCGTACAAGAGCAAGGCTGGGATAAATTTGGTAAAGAAGGTGGATTAGTCTTGGGATCGGGGATTGCTAGAGAACTCGATGTAAAAGCGGGGGATTGGGTTACTTTACTTATTTCTCAGCAAAACGGCGATGAACAACTTGCTCAACCTACTCGTGAACGCGTGCAAGTCACTGCAATCTTACGTTTAGATGGGCAACTTGATTACAGTTATGCCTTATTGCCGCTTGCTCAAGCACAAGAATTTTTAACTTATAAACCTGATCAAATAACAGGTGTTGAATTGAAATTAGATGATCCTTTTTCTGTGAAAAATTTGGATTTATCTATGCTTAATGATTATCCACAGATGCTTTATATTCAAAACTGGATTGGTAAATTTGGTTATATGTATCGCGATATTCAACTTATTCGAACAGTGATGTACATCGCGATGGTGCTCGTGATTGGGGTGGCATGTTTTAATATTGTTTCTACGCTGATTATGGCGGTAAAAGATAAGCAGGGCGATATTGCCATTATGCGCACGCTTGGAGCGAATAATGCTTTCATTAAACGTATTTTTATTTGGTATGGCTTACAGGCTGGAATGAAAGGTTGCTTAATTGGTATTGTGTTAGGCATTATACTTGCATTAAATCTGACAACTTTTATTCAAGGCATTGAGTGGGTTATCGGTAAGAAATTGTTATCGGGAGATGTGTATTTTGTCGATTTTTTGCCAAGCGAGTTACATTGGTTGGATGTTTTGATGGTTTTAGTTGCAGCGCTTGCATTGAGTTTAATTGCTAGTCTTTATCCAGCAAGCCGAGCAGCTAAATTACAACCAGCCCAAGTATTAAGTAGCTATTAATTTTGTGAATACCGCATGAAAGTGCGGTATTTTTAATATTGTAAGAATCTGCTTTCAATGACTTATATGAAATTTATTTCTTAAAACCATAAAGAAAATTCATATACATCTAGATGGCTAAAACTTCAATCGCTAGATATTCTTTGTTAGAATCGACTACATTTCATTTAAAATTTAATTATAGGAAAGCATTATGAGCAAATTATTTCCAAATGCCAAAACTCGAACTCAAGCCCCTTATCGTTTTGATATTGTCGGGAGCTTTTTACGCCCAGAAACATTAAAACAAGCACGCCATCAATGTAGCTGTGGCGACATTTCTTGCGCCGACTTAACTCAAGTAGAAGATAGTGAAATTTCAAAATTAGTTGAGCATCAAAAGTCAGTGGGATTATCTGCTGTAACAGATGGGGAGTTTCGTCGAACTTTCTGGCATCTTGACTTCTTAGCCGCTTTAGATGGTGTAAAAGAAGTAGATGTAGAAAAATTTTCGGTACAATTTAAGCATCATAGTGTCCGCCCAAAAACTTTACGCATTGTTGATAAAATTGATTTTTCTGAGAATCATCCATTCATAGCACATTATCGTGCTTTACAAAAAATCTCAGGTGAAACAGAAGTAAAATTAACCATTCCTTCTCCTTCCATGTTGCATTTAATTTGTACAGTACGTGAAACAGATTATCATCCTATTGCACATTATCAAGATAATAATCAATTATTACTTGATGATATTGCTGATGCTTATATTAAAGCTATGAATATCTTCTATGCTGCAGGCTGTCGCAATTTGCAATTGGATGATACAAGTTGGGGTGAGTTTTGTGCTGAAGATAAACGCAAGGCCTATACAGAGCGAGGTTTAGATCTTGATCAAATCGCAAAAGATTATGTCTATATGATTAATAAAATTGTTGCGGCTAAACCAGCTGATCTAGCCATTACAATGCATATTTGCCGAGGTAATTTCCGTTCTACTTGGTTCTCTGCTGGTGGTTATGAACCTATAGCAGAAATCTTATTTGGTCACTGTAATGTAGATGGTTTCTTCTTAGAATATGATAGTGATCGTGCGGGTGATTTTAAACCGTTACGTTTTATTAAGAATCAGCAAGTTGTTCTAGGATTAGTGACATCCAAATCAGGTGACTTAGAAAATCGTGATGAAATTATTGCACGCATTAAGGAAGCAACACAATATGTCGATATTAATCAGCTTTGTTTAAGCCCTCAATGTGGTTTTGCTTCTACAGAAGAAGGCAATATTTTAACTGAAGAACAACAATGGAAAAAATTAGAGTTTATCCGTGACATCTCTGAAGAGGTCTGGGGAAAATAAATATATTTATTTCCAATGTTATATAAAAATAGCCGCATAAAGTGCGGCTATTTTTTTACTTGTTTTAAATATTCTAAAAAATTGCTTAAAACCTGTTTTATATCAAAAAATCCACATAATTTATAAGTCTATGTTCTTTATTTAGGCGTATTATATTACTCGGAATGAGTAATTCATTCTGGTTATCTAAAATAAGGACATTACTATGACAATTAAAAAAGTGATTACTGTCTGTCCGTATTGCGCTTCAGGTTGTAAGATCAATCTATTGGTTGAGAACAACAAAATTGTGGGTGCTGAAGGTGCAAACGGTAAAACAAACGAACGGGAGCTTTGCCTGAAAGGATATTATGGTTGGGATTTCGTGCATGACACAAAAATCCTCACTCCTCGCCTAACTCAACCGATGATTCGCTACAAACGTGGAGAACCGTTCACGCCAGTGAGCTGGGAAGAAGCAATTTCCTATTCAGCAAAACGTTTACAAGAAATTAGAGAAAAATATGGCAACGAGTCAATTATGGTAACGGGTTCTTCTCGTGGACCAGGTAACGAAGTGAATTTCGTTATGCAAAAATTTGCTCGTGCGGTATTAGGCAATAACAACATTGACTGTTGTGCACGTGTCTGACATGGCCCATCTGTAGCAGGTCTGCTCAAATCAGTGGGTAATGGCGCGATGTCCAACTCAATCGTTGAGATTGAAGACACTAAATGCGTATTTATCTTTGGCTATAATGCCTCAACGTCTCACCCTATTGTGGCGCGTCGTATTAACCACGCAAAAGCAAAAGGGGCGAAGATTATTGTTTGTGACCCTCGTAAAATTGAAACCGCTCGTATTGCTGACATTTATGCGCCACTTGCTAACGGCAGTAACGTCGCATTTTTGAATGCAATGATGAACGTGATTCTTGAAGAAGGGTTACAAGATCAAAAATTTATTGATGAACATACCGAAAATTTCGATGCGTTCTATGAAACTGTAAAAGCTTATACACCTGAATCAACTCAACATATCACTGGCGTTGAGCCTGAAATGTTGAGAGAAATTGCCCGCACTTATGCAAAAGCAGAAACTGCGACAATCCTATGGGGTATGGGGGTATGTCAGTTCCGTCAAGGTGTGGAGACTGTACGTGCGTTGGCAAGTTTAGCAATGCTGACGGGTAATCTTGGTAAACCAAATGTTGGTGTAAACCCTGTGCGTGGTCAAAACAACGTACAAGGCGCATGTGACATGGGGGCTTTATATAATACTTTACCTGGTTATCAAAGCTATGCGGATCCAGAAATCAACGCTAAATTTGCGAAAGCATGGGGTGTACCGTCTATCCCAACCAAACCAGGTGTACCATTGAGTGAAGTGCCACATGCAGTGGCAGAAGGTAAACTCAAAGCATTCTATATTATGGGTGAAGATACTTTACAAACTGAACCTGATTTAAATGCAATGAAACAAACCTTTAAAGATCTTGAGTTTATTATTGTTCAAGATATCTTTATGACTCAAACTGCAGCGGAAGCGGATGTGATTTTACCAGCAACATCTTGTGCAGAACATGAAGGTGTTTATAGTGCGGCTGACCGTGGTTTCCAACGTTTCTATAAAGCGGTAGATCCTGTTGGTGATGTGAAAGACGACTGGGAAATCATTAGTCTTATGGCACAAGCTTTGGGTTATCCAATGCATTACAACAACACCAAAGAAATTTGGGATGAGTTGCGTGAGCTTTGCCCAATTTATAAAGGCGCAACTTACGAAAAAATGGAAGGCTTGGGTTATATTCAATGGCCATGTACAGATGAAGGCCCTGAAGATCAAGGCACTACATACTTATATGAAGGTCAAATCTTCGACCGTCCAAATGGTAAAGCTGAATTCTTTGCTTGCGATTGGGAACCACCAATGGAAGAAGTCTCTGAAGAATATCCATTAGTGCTTTCTACCGTGCGTGAAGTTGGTCACTATTCTTGCCGTTCAATGACGGGTAACTGCCGTGCACTTGCTGCATTGGCTGATGAGCCAGGATTTGTTCAAATGAACGACCAAGATGCGAAAGCGTTAGGCATTAAGAATAATGAGCTTGTTTGGATTTCTTCATCTCGTGGTAAAGTGATATCTCGTGCTGATGTAAGTTCTCGTACTAACAAAGGTGCGTGTTATATGACTTACCAATGGTGGATCGGAAAATGTAACGAACTCACCGCTGAACATTTAAATCCGGGATCTCGTACTCCGGAATATAAATACAGCGCAGTGCGTATCGAAAAAATTGAAGATCAACGTTGGGCTGAGCACTATGTTGTCACTGAATATACTAAGCTCAAATCTCGTTTAAAAGAAACCGCACTTGTGGCTTAATAATATTTATCATGATGAGGACAGGCTTTATGCCTGTCCTTTTTTATGTCTAATGAAATATGATATGGGTAAGAATATTGGAAATGTTAAAAAAGAGCGGCTTATTCAAAGGCAATTTCTTTAATACGCAATTCATCACCGCTTTGTCGTTGTAAGTGTATGCTGCCACAATTTGGACAAGAATCATGATGAGCTTGTATCTCAACTAATTTTTGACACTGCCAACACCAGGCTTGCGCTGCAATAGGAATTAGATGAAGTTTACAGCCTTCAGCAGCCGTACCTTGAAAGGTTATATCAAAACAAAATTCTAATGCATCAGGTTCTACACAAGAGAGCGCGCCAATTTCTAGCCAAAGATCCGTAACTTTTTTTATATCGTGACTCTTGCATTGTTGTTCTACTATTTCCAGCATATTTTGACAAAGAGACAATTCGTGCATAATTTTTCCTTTTGTTTTTCTTCCTTAAAACAAATGCCTTTATCAATTCAAGATAAAGGCATTTCTCTAAAACATTGTCAATTTCAACCGCACTTTACACGAGCATATTTACAACTGCAAATGAAACTTTTAATAGCGCAGCGTTGATTAAGTCGATAAAGAATGCACCGACCATTGGAACGATTAAAAATGCTTTGTGTGATGGCCCAAAACGGCTGGTAATGGCTTGCATATTTGCAACGGCTGTTGGGGTTGCACCTAAACCGAAACCACAGTGACCAGAGCTTAATACAACCGCATCATAATCTTTACCCATTGCGCGATAAGTAACATAGATGGCAAATACCGCCATAAAGACAACTTGTACTGCAAGGATGATTAATACATCTACCGCTAAGCCTGCAAGTTCCCAAAGTTTTAATGACATTAGGGCGATAGCTAAGAAGATAGATAAACCCACGCTACCTAATACATCAATAGCCGAATCCGCTACTTGGAAACGGAAGATATTGGTTAAAATATTGCGGATAATTACACCGGTAAATAAACACCATACAAATGTTGGTAATTGGAATGCGGTGCCTTTTGTTTGTGCATCTAAATATTGACCGATAAGCAAACAGATAGACATCATTGCAATAGTTTCAATTAACGAACGTGAAGTAATTTTACGTTTGTAAGTTGGATGTTCAAAGGCTTCTTGAATATCATCTACTTCATCATTTTCAGGATTTTCACCTTGTTTTTGACGATTTAATAAGAAACGTGCAACAGGGCCACCAATGATACCACCGAAGACTAAACCAAAGGTTGCACATGCCATAGCAATTTCAGTTGCGCCTTGTAGATTAAATTGGTGAACAAATGTATCAGCCCATGCAGCACCAGTACCATGACCGCCAGTTAATGTGACAGAACCTGCTAATAAACCGTATGCTGGGTGGATACCTAATGCTAATGAACCTACGACACCAATAACATTTTGGCAAATAATTAGCAAACCAGCGACGAATAAAAATACGATAAGTGGTTTTCCGCCTTTAATTAAACGGGAAAAGTTTGCGCTTAAACCAATGGAAGTGAAGAACACTAACATCATGGTAGTTTGCAAATTTTTATCGAAGTTAAAGGATGTACCATCTACTTTATTCCAAATTAAAAGACCAATAGCAACAATAAAACCACCAACAACCGGCTCAGGAATGTTGAATGTTTTTAAGATGCTGATTCGTTTAACGAGGAAAAAGCCCAAAAGCAAGACTAAGCTTGCCAGTGCAAGGGTTTCATACGTGCTAAATGTATAGCTCATAAATTGGATCTCCCTATGTTGTGTTTAAGTTATGTGTTGTGTTGCGGTTCGATTACCACTATTTCAATATTGGTATGTAATCCGCGTGGTAATGTCGAACCTTTTCTGCCTCGTTCAGCACGGAACTTCTGCAGATCTTCCGGTTTTAATACAATTTTTCGTTTTCCGGAATGAAATTCAAGACTAGCTTGATCTGAAATGAGCAATAATTTTACTAACAATTCACTGCGTTCTTTTGCATTTGCGGCAGGAATTGTCACAATTTTATTGCCTTTGCCTTTTGATAATGCCGGTAAATCTTTTGCCGGAAAAATCAACATTCTGCCAGCGGATGTCATAGCGACAACAAGTGCAGCGGCATTCGACAGCGTCTTAGGCTCCATCACTTTGGCATTTTCCGGTAAAGAAATCAAGGCTTTTCCTGCTTTATTGCGTGCAATTAAATCTTCAAATTTACAAATAAAACCATAACCCGCATCAGAAGCCATCAATAATTCTTGCTGTTCACTGGCCATTACGACATATTCAATGGTCGCACCAGCTGGTAAATTTAGTTTACCTGTGAGTGGTTCACCTTGCGAACGCGCGGAAGGTAATGAAAGCGGATCGAGTGCATAACTCCGCCCCGTACTATCAATGAATACAACGGCTTGATTACTCTTGCCACAAGCATGAGCTCGATAATTATCACCCGCTTTGTAGCTTAATGATTTAGGATCGATATCATGTCCTTTAGCGCAACGTACCCAGCCCATTTCTGATAAGATGACAGTGACAGGCTCTGCTGGCGTCATGTCACTTTCAGAGATCATTTTGGCTTCTTCACGTTCGACCAGTTGAGACATACGTGGACTTGCATATTTTTTCGCATCTTCTTGAATTTCTTTTTTGATAAGCGTATTCAAACGGCGTTCTGAGCCTAAAATTGCTTCTAAATTTAACCGCTCTTTTTCAAGTTCATCTTGTTCAGCTTTGAGTTGGTTTTCTTCTAATTTTGCTAAATGACGTAAGCGTAAATTTAAAATTGCATCGGCTTGTTCATCGCTTAAATTAAAGCGTGCCATCAGCTCTGCTTTAGGATCATCTTCATGACGTATAATTTCGATAACTTCATCAATATTTAAAAAGGCTATCATCAAACCTTCTAAAATATGCAAGCGAGAGAGCACTTTATCCAAACGATATTGAAGGCGACGAGTTACCGTTGTGCGACGGAAGGCAAGCCATTCATTTAAGATTTCTAATAAGCCTTTTACCGCAGGTTTATGATCAAGTCCGATCATATTCATATTTACACGGTAGCTTTTTTCAAGATCTGTGGTAGCAAATAAATGTGCCATTAACGCATCAGTATCGACTCGGTTTGATCGAGGGACTAGCACAATGCGAATTGGATTTTCGTGATCGGCTTCATCACGAATATCTTCTAGCATTAGCAGTTTTTTTGCCGTCATTTGTTCGGCTATTTGGGCAATAACTTTGGATGGCGAAGATTGATGCGGAAGTGCTGAGATAATAATTTCACCGTCTTCTTTTTTCCAAGTTGCACGCATTTTTATTGAGCCACGGCCTTGCTCATAAATTTTACGAATTTCTGATTTTGGCGAAATAATTTCCGCTTCTGTTGGAAAATCTGGGCCTTGAACAATTTCAAGTACATCATCTAATCCCGCTTTAGGATTATCTAACAACATTACTGCCGCATCAGCAATTTCGTTAATATTGTGTGGTGGAATATCTGTGGCCATCCCTACCGCAATACCTGTTGTGCCGTTCAATAAAATATGTGGTAAACGAGCAGGTAAATATTGTGGTTCAGCCAAGGTTCCATCAAAGTTTGGTTGATAATCAACTGTTCCTTGTCCAAGTTCACTCAACAAGATTTCAGAGATTTTAGATAGGCGAGATTCCGTATAACGCATGGCAGCGAAGGATTTTGGATCATCTGGTGCCCCCCAGTTACCTTGACCATCTACAAGTGGATAACGATAAGAGAATGGTTGTGCCATTAACACCATCGCTTCATAACAAGCAATGTCTCCATGTGGATGGAATTTACCGAGTACATCACCGACGGTACGGGCAGATTTTTTGTATTTTGCCGTGGCATTCAAGCCAAGTTCAGACATCGCATATACAATACGGCGTTGAACGGGTTTTAAACCATCGCCGATAAAAGGCAACGCACGATCCATGATGACATACATGGAATAGTTGAGATAAGCCCTTTCGGTGAAGGTACGTAGAGGCATTTGTTCAATGCCTTCATAATTGATATTTGTCATTTTGGTTTCTGTTAATTGAATATATTCTTAATTTATTGAAATTCGGATTTGCTGAGATTAATTTAGTCTAAACAGATAAATCAACCTGATCGCCTTTCGCTTGCAACCAATTTTTACGGTCTTCGGAACGTTTTTTTGCTAACAACATATCCATGAGTTCTAATGTATCCGCGCCTTGGTCTTCTTCTAAATCATAAGTTAATTGAACAAGGCGACGAGTGTTAGGATCCATTGTTGTTTCACGCAATTGCGATGGATTCATTTCACCCAAACCTTTAAAACGTTGAACATTCGGTTTGCCTTTTTTATTTTTCAACCGATCTAAAATCGCCTCTTTTTCACTTTCATCTAATGCGTAGAAGACTTCTTTATTTAAGTCAATGCGATAAAGTGGTGGCATAGCCACATAAACGTGACCGTCTTGTACCAATTTCGGAAAATGGCGTAAGAACAGGGCGCAGAGTAGGGTGGCAATATGCAGACCATCGGAGTCAGCATCCGCGAGAATACATACTTTACCATAGCGAAGTTGTGATAAATCATTGCTATCAGGATCGATCCCTAGAGCCACGGCGATATCGTGAATTTCTGTTGAACCTAATACTTGATCAGGTGACACTTCCCATGTATTTAAGATTTTTCCACGTAACGGCAAAATAGCTTGATATTCGCGATCACGCGCTTGTTTTGCTGAACCGCCCGCAGAGTCGCCCTCCACTAAAAATAATTCCGTTTTTTCTAAATCCTGTGAACCGCAATCTGCTAATTTTCCCGGTAATGCAGGGCCGCTAACGAGTTTTTTTCGCACGACTTTTTTTGCTGCGCGTAATCGGCGTTGTGCAGAACTGATTGCAATTTCTGCTAATTTTTCAGCGTCTTGTACATTTTGATTTAGCCATAGACTGAACGCATCTTTTAAAACACCGCTGACAAACACCGCACTTTGGCGTGATGATAAGCGTTCCTTAGTTTGCCCTGCGAATTGTGCATCCTGCATTTTAAGGGAAAGAATGTAAGAACAACGATCCCAAATATCATCAGCGGTAAGTTTTACGCCGCGTGGTAATAGATTTCTAAATTCGCAAAATTCTCGAATGGCATCTAATAAACCTTGGCGTAAGCCATTAACATGTGTTCCGCCTTGAATTGTTGGAATTAAGTTTACATAGCTTTCGCCAATCAGCTCGCCTCCTTCTGGCAACCAAAGTAATGCCCAGCTAACGGCTTCATTTGTGCCTTTAAATTCACCAACGAATGCTTTTTCCGGAAGCGTTTCAAAGCCATCAACTGCTTCGATAAGGTAATCGGAAAGACCATCTTCATATAACCAAATGTCTTGAGTATTGTTTACTTTATCAATAAATTTGATTTCAAGCCCTGAGCAGAGTACCGCTTTCGCTCTTAATAAATGGCGTAGACGGCTAACGGAAAATTTTGCGCTGTCAAAATATTTGGGATTTGGTTTGAAGTGAACGGTTGTTCCCGTTGTGCGTCTGCCACAAGTCCCAATAACTTCCAATTCTTCTACTTTACTGCCGTTTTCAAAGGCAATTTTATACACTTCACCATTGCGTTTGACTTGAATATCCACGCGTTCAGAAAGTGCATTCACCACAGAAATCCCCACACCGTGTAAACCACCGGCAAATTCATAATTTTTATTGGAGAATTTACCACCAGCATGTAATTTAGTCAGAATTACCTCTACGCCGGAAACGCCTTCTGTAGGATGAATATCCACAGGCATACCTCGACCATTATCTGTGACTTCAATGGATTGATCTGGGTGTAAAATTACTTCAATTTTTGTAGCAAAACCCGCAAGCGCCTCATCCACGCTGTTATCAATAACTTCTTGTGCAAGATGATTCGGACGAGTGGTGTCTGTATACATACCGGGGCGAATTTGCACCGGCTCGAGATCTTTAAGAACGGTAATTTCTTGAGCTGAATAATTGGTTGTCATGGTTAGATGAGTCGTTAATTTTTTAAATTTGAGAAAATTCTATCAAAAAGTGCGGTGATATTCGACCGCACTTTTAATCGTATAAACTAGGCGTATTTTCATCTGGGCGCGTTTTAAAACGGCGATGTAGCCACATATATTGTGATATGCCCTTCATGATTTCCTTTTCAACGATTTGATTCATTCGCGCAGCAATCGCCGTTTCATCTTGTAAATCTGTAAAATCAACAGGCGCTGAAATACTCACGGTATAGCCTGAACCATCTTTATTGCGTAATGGCGCAAATGGAATCACTTTGCTGTTTTGTGAGGATTTCAATAAATAATAACTACCAGTGGTTGTGCAAGCATCGGGCACCGCAAAAAATGGTACAAAAACGGCATTTTTTCTGCCGTAATCGTGATCAGGCGCATACCAAATGGTTTCTTCGTGACGTAAAGCTTTGATCATTCCGCGTAAATCTTTACGATCAAGCATATCTTTATTAGAGCGTAAACGACCTTGCGTTTGTAGCCAATCAAGCAAAGGATTATCATTTGGACGATAAACGCCAATTCCGGGATGGTGCAAACCAAGAATGCGTGCGCCAAGTTCTAGCGTTAAGAAATGAACACCGACGAGAACAATTCCATCTTTTTGATTTTCTTTTAGATAATGTAAGCCTTCAACTTTTGACCATTTTTTGATACGTAAATCCGACCAAAACCAAGCCATGCCAGTTTCGATAATTGCCATGCCTACTGAGCGGAGATTTTCTTGCAAAATCGCCTCACGCTCATTCTCTGGCATGTTAGGGAAACAAAGTTCAAGATTACGGTGTGCAATGGCAGCTCGACGTTTACCCACTTTTAAATGTGAAAATAGCCAACCGAGACCATTACCAATATGACGCAAAATAGGATAGGGAAGACATAAAATACTTCGCCAAATTGCCACGCCTAACCAAAACAGCCAGTATTTTGGGGCTAAAAAGTGCGGTTGAAATTGAGGGAGTTTTTCGTTTTTCATTGTTCTTTCCACGTAAGTTAGGGGCGTAGTTTATCGTAAATTTGAGTTGTGGTAAAATCGCCACAATTTTGGTTATTCAAATAGAGAGATTTTAAAATGGCTCAATATTCAGCAGAATTTAAGCAAACAAAAGTACTTGTATTAGGCGACGTGATGCTTGACCGTTATTGGTTTGGCGCAACCAACCGTATTTCACCAGAAGCACCAGTGCCAGTGGTTCGTGTACAGGAAAATGAAGAGCGCGCGGGTGGTGCTGCCAATGTAGCGATGAATATTGCTTCACTCAACGTACCAGTTCAATTAATGGGATTGATTGGACAAGATGAAACTGGTTCTGCGCTTTCCCACTTATTAGAAAAACAAAAAATCGATTGTAATTTTGTTGCATTAGAAACCCATCCAACCATTACTAAATTACGTATTTTATCCCGTCACCAACAGTTACTTCGCCTTGATTTTGAAGAAGATTTCAATAATGTAGATTGCAAGGATTTATTAGCGAAGTTAGAAAGTGCGGTGAAAAATTACGGTGCTTTAATTCTTTCTGATTATGGTAAAGGCACGCTTAAAGATGTTCAGAAAATGATTCAAATTGCACGTAAAGCGAATGTTCCTGTGCTAATCGATCCAAAGGGAACTGATTTTGAACGTTATCGTGGTGCGACATTATTAACACCAAATATGTCTGAATTTGAAGCCGTTGTGGGTAAATGCAATACAGAAGAAGAGATCATTGAGAAAGGTTTAAAATTAATTTCTGATATTGAATTAACCGCACTTTTGGTGACGCGTTCTGAAAAAGGCATGACATTATTACGCCCAAATCAAGAACCTTATCATTTGCCAACTGTTGCAAAAGAAGTGTTTGATGTGACGGGCGCCGGTGACACTGTTATTAGCGTATTAGCAACGGCATTAGCAGATGGGCGTTCTTTCGAAGAATCTTGTTACCTAGCCAATGTAGCCGCTGGAATTGTGGTGGGTAAATTAGGGACTTCAACTGTTTCGACTGTGGAACTTGAAAATGCTATTCATGCTCGCCCTGACACTGGATTTGGCATTATGAGTGAAGCTGAATTAAAAGATGCTGTCGCACAAGCTAAAGCGCGCGGTGAAAAAATTGTGATGACTAATGGCTGTTTCGATATTTTGCATCCAGGGCATGTTTCTTATTTAGAAAATGCACGTAAATTGGGCGATCGTTTAATTGTTGCGGTAAACAGCGACGATTCCGTTAAACGCTTAAAAGGTGATAGTCGCCCAATTAACAATCTTGAAACTCGAATGGCTGTGCTTGCTGGTTTGGCATCCGTGGACTGGTTGGTGCCATTCACTGAAGATACACCACAGCGTTTAATCGGTGAAATTCTACCAGATCTTTTAGTTAAAGGCGGAGATTACAAACCCGAAGAGATTGCTGGCGCAAAAGAGGTTTGGGCAAATGGCGGCGATGTTAAAGTGCTAAACTTTGAAAATGGTTGTTCAACAACAAATGTGATTGAAAAAATTAAATTATTGAAAGATTAAGTGAAAGGTTGGGTCGTCCCCACCTTTTTTGTTGCTTTAATATTTACATGAAATTATCACAGAAAGCACTGTTTTTAAGTAACAGGTTTATTTATATCAAGGACAACTAATTTAAGGAGTAGCGATGATTTATTTTTCAGATAAAGAACTGGATGATTTATTGCTTGAGGATATTTATCGTGGTGATTTAACCACTCATGCCCTTGGTATTGAAAATATTCCGGCAAAAATTCTTTTTAAGCGGAAAAATGCAGGAATTGTAGCGGGCGTTTCTGTTGCAGAAAAATTATTAAAAAAACTGGATATTCAACCGCACTTATATGTAAAAGAAGGGGAGTGGGTTGAATCAGGTACTTTGTTGATCAGTGCGGAAGGAATATCTGAACAATTACATCAAGCTTGGAAAGTGGTGCAATTGGTACTTGAATGGTCATGTGGGGTTGCTCAATATACGGCAGAAATGATAGCCAATGCCAAAGCGATTAACCCAAATGCTGTTGTGGCTTGTACGCGTAAAAGTATTCCCAATACGCGTAAACTTGCAACGAATGCTGTATTCGCCGCTTGTGGGCATATTCATCGACAAGGCGTCAGCGAAACTCTTTTGGTTTTTACTAATCATCGAAACTTACTTTCTGATCCAAATGATTGGACGAAAATTGTGGATAGATTACGTCAAGAAGCGCCTGAAAATAAGATTACCTTAGAAGCAGATAATTATGCTCAATTTGAGCAAATGTATGTAGCAGAGCCTGATATTATTCAACTTGATAAATGGTCATTAGATGATGTGAAAAAGGCTTTAGCGCTACTTCAATCAAAACAGAAAGATATTCTGCTTTCTATCGCAGGAGGAGTAAATAAAAATAATGTATCAGATTACGCCAAATTGGGTATTCGTTTGTTTATCACTTCTGCACCTTATTATGCACAACCAGAGGATATAAAGGTGGTGATTGAAAAGATATAATGTTTTTCAATTTTATTTTTTAGCTTTAAACCTTGCATTTGAGCTTATTCATCGCTAGAATGCAGGCTCCTTGTCATCGCTGAGTTAGAGATCGGCGAATGATGTATTAACAACACTACCTTTTAGGAGTAAAAAATGTCTCTAAGTACTGAAAAAAAAGCAGCAATCGTTGCTGAATTTGGTCGTGATGCGAAAGATACAGGTTCTTCTGAAGTTCAAATCGCATTATTAACTGCACAAATCAACCACTTACAAGCTCACTTTGCAGAGCACAAAAAAGACCACCATGGTCGTCGTGGTTTATTACGTATGGTTTCTCGTCGTCGTAAACTTTTAGACTACTTAAAACGTACTGATCTTGCTTTATACCAAAGCACTATCGCTCGTTTAGGTTTACGTCGCTAATTTTGAATGCTAAAAATAAAGCTCCCAAGTTGGGAGCTTTTTACTTTATACAGGACTATTCTACCCACTGTATGATTTCATCAAATTCCTTTCGAGATTTTTTAGTAATATCACGTGAGCGATAACCAAAGGTGGCTGCAACAGAAACGCCGTATTCATTAGGATCCAATAGACCTTCTTGAGCTAAGCATTCATTCATTTTATCATAATTGAATCCTTCAATAGGGCAGGAATCAATACCAAGTGCGGTTGCCCCAGTTAACATATTGGCAAGGGCAATATAGGTTTGTTTGCTACACCAATCAAATAAAGCACGTTCATTTTTAAGTAATTTCATGTCTTCTTCTTGAAAGCTTTTATATTTTTCTAGTGCCGCATGTTGTTGTTCTATATTTAGACCTTTACGTGTCATTACATCGGTAAAAAACTCACTATCATAACGTGCATTTTTCTTTGCAAGGATGATCACTAGATGGCTACAGTTATCTAATTGATTGCTCATTCCCCAGCTGAATGGTTTCATTTTTTCGCGTAAGGTTTTATTTTGGATGACTAAAAATTTCCAAGGCTCAGAACCAACAGAACTTGGTGATAATCTTGCGCATTCTAAAATAGATTGAAAATCTTCGTTGCTAATTTTTTTGTTTGGATCGTAATAGCGTGTAGAGCTACGTTTATTGAATAGTTCAATAAGTTGTTCGCGAGTAAGTTGAATCATTTGTTTTCCTTTTATTAGCAAATAGATGAGGATATGTTAAAGATTAATTTTTGCTAAAACAAGAGAAACATTCTAGAATGAAAGACACTTTGTCATGTGGAGCGAAAAAATGAAAAGAATTGCAATTATACCTGCTAGGGCTGGTTCAAAAGGAATTAAAGATAAAAATTTGCAGCTTGTTGGAGGTGTGTCTTTAGTTGGTCGTGCCATTTTAGCTGCACAAGAATCAGGAATGTTTGATCAGGTTGTTGTAACCTCTGATGGGGAGAAGATTCTGAAAGAAGCAGAAAAATATGGTGCAATTTCGGTGGCTCGCCCTGAGAGTTTAGCACAAAGTGATACTCGCACAATTGATGCTATTTTACATTGCTTAGAAAGCCTAAATATTTCTGAGGGAGTAGCTGTTTTGTTACAGCCAACAAGTCCATTACGCAATGCTTTAGATATTCGTAATGCGATGGAAATTTTCCTAGGAGGAAAATATAAGTCGGTCATATCAGCTTGTGAATGCGAACATCATCCTTATAAATCATTTACTTTAGAAAATGAAGATGTAAAACCTATTCATGAGATAAGTGATTTTGAAGCACCGCGTCAAAAATTACCTAAATCTTACCGTGCAAATGGAGCTATTTATATTAATGATATTGAGCGTTTATTTGTAGAAAAACGTTTTTTTATTGAGCCTATGCGTTTTTATTTAATGCCAACTTATCGCTCGATTGATATTGATTCAACTCTGGATTTACAATTAGCTGAAAGTTTAATATCAAAAGAATTTTAGAAGATTGGTCGCATTTTGCGACCTTTTTTATATCAGATTAATGAACTTTCCAATAACCAATCCACTCTTTTAATAAGACCATATTGCTATTTAACGCACCTAAGTCAGGAACAAAAGATTTTGCAGATAGATTTCCTTTGCTGCCATAGCTTGCCGCTGCCGCAGGAAGTACATCGAATCCTTGTTTTTCAAAAAGGTATTTGGCTCGTTTCATATGCCATTGATTTGTTACCAAAATAATTTTTTGAATATGATCTTTAACTAAAATATTTTTACTGAAACTGGCATTTTCTTCCGTATTACGGGCTTTATTTTCGATCCATTGTGTTGGCACATTAAAGAATTGGTTAAGTTCTTTTGCCATTAAGTCGCCTTCAGAAATGCCTATCAAAGAATAGCCAGTAGTTAAAATAGGCAAGCCCGTTTCTTTTTGTAAAAATGCCGCATAACGTAAACGTTCTAGTTGCGGTGCGCCAGAAGCCGTTTCTGCATAAAGTTCTTTAGTGGGATAAGATCCGCCGCCTAATATGACGATGGCTTGAGCTTGTTTATAGTCATCTAGGGTAAGAGCTGGAGTGTCATCATTATCTGTTAGCAATAAACCAGTAAAAGGCGCACTCATGACATAAAGCCAAGTGAAACTGATAATCGCAATAAATTTGGCTAATTTTTTAAAATGAACACGATAAAGAATCCCTGCAATAATTAGTAATACAAAGGTATTGAGAGGTGGCGCGATAAGTGCGGTAAGAAGTTTTCCTAGTTCCAACATAGATAAGATCCTTGATATAGAGCGGTTTCATTATAATGATTAGTCATAGCTTGTCTATGTTGATTTTGTTAAAATAAGCCCCTTATTTTTTGATAAACAAACCCTCGAATTCACAAAAAGTGCGGTTATATTTATGAAAGTTTTTAAAGACAGTGTCATTTACCTTGTTGGGGAATTATCGTCAAAGTTAGTTCCTTTTTTACTTTTGCCTTATTTGTCGCGTAAATTGGGCGTAGAAGGGTATGGCTCACTTTCTTATTATCAAACTTTTTTAAGTTTATTTTTAATTGTGGTTTCTTTAACTCAAGAGGGCGCAATTTCCCGTTATTTTTATTTTTACGGAAAACGTTCATTAAATTTAGTGGTAAATACTGGCTATGCTTATACCACGATAATTGGCTGCATTATTTTAATGGGGTGTTGGATTGCTCAGTCAGAAATATTATTTTATGCCGCACTTTCCTCAATTTTCCAATCTTTCTTAAATGTTCAGTTAAGTGTAAGACAATGCCAGAAAAAGGCTTGGTCTTATGCTTTTATTCAATTTTCACTCACTGTTACTGGTGCAGTATTTACCGTCGCATTGCTCGAGTATTATAAAAATGATCTTGTTGAAAAAAGAATTTTGGCCATTTTATTGAGTAATTTAGTCGTTTGGTTTTTTTCTTATTTTCTTTACAGAAAGAGTGCGACATCTAAAAAATATCAATTTAAACATTATCAATCTGCATTATTTTATATTTTAGGATTTGGATTACCGCTCATTTTGCATCATGCGAGCTTTTTCTTAAAAGGGCAGTTAGACCGTATTTTTATTTATCACAAATTCAGTGAAACAGATTTAGGGCTTTATGCCATGGGCGCTCAACTTGCTTTGGTGGTTTCTATTGCTATTCAAGCTCTTAATAAAGCGATTCTTCCTTATTTTTATGAAGCTTTAAAACAAAAAAAATTAGTGATTCAACAGTTATATAAATGGGCGCTATTTTCCTTTTTGCTGATCCCTATTCCCGCTTTAGTTATGTGGATTATTCCTGAAGATGTGCTCGTTTGGATTTTAGGAAGTCAATTTGTGGGAACGAAATATTATTTTATTTTATTTTTAATTTCGACCACATTAAGTATTCCTTATTTGATTTTAGTTAATTATCTTTTCTATTATGGAAAAAATAAACTTATTTCCCAATGTTCGGTTTTATCTACAATCATTTATGTAGCGAGCCTTGTGGCTTTAACTTTTACAGAAATTAAATATATCCCTTATGCTGGAATTATTGGTTCGCTTTCCATTATTCCTATTCTTTATTTTATGACATCTAAAGTGAGTAAAACCCTATGAATCTCATTCTTTGTTGCACACCATTGCAAGTATTAATTGCGAGAAAAATCATTGAATTACATCCTAACGAGCAATTCTTTGGCGTCATGTTTGGTGGTGTATGGGATAAAAAAAGAACCTTATACGCGAGTAAATTAGCGGAAGTTTGTAATGATTCTATGAACATTGATACGGGAAAAGATCTAAAAGGTTTCGATTCTCTCAAGTTAATGCGCCAGCTTAAGAATAAAATTACGCATAAAAGTTTTGATAAGGTTTTTCTCGCCAATCTTAATTCATTATGGCTACAAACTTATCTTAGTCATGTTTCATTTAAAGAGCTTTATACTTTTGATGATGGCTCAGATAATATTTTCCCACATCCTAATTTATTGAGAGAGCCTGATACATTTAAATACAAACTGATTAAAGTTTTTATTGGCGATAAATATAATGTGCATAAATTATTTAACAAAATAAAAAAACATTATACGGTTTATCCTAATTACAGAAATATTGTTCCCAATATTGAACCCATTTCCTTATGGGATAATAAAGTCAATTGTGATATAGATGGCGAAGTCTCATTTTTTATTGGACAACCCTTGTTAAATACAAAAGAGGAAAATATCTCATTAATAAAAAAATTAAAAGATCAGATTCCTTTTGACTATTATTTCCCTCATCCAGCAGAAGATTACCGAGTAGACGAGGTAAATTATGTTGAATCAGAACTCATTTTTGAAGATTACGTATTTAAGAATTTATCGGATAAAAAGGTGATTATTTACACGTTCTTCAGTTCTGTTGCGTTTAATTTATTAAGTCATCCTAATGTAGAAATTCGTTTTATTAGAACGAGTATTCCAAGATGGCAATTCTGTTACGATTCATTCCCAGAGCTTGGATTAACGATTTATAAGGAAATTTAAGATGAAAAAAATTGGTTTCTTTATTATGAATATTGAAAGTGCGGGGGGGACAGAGCGAGTTTCTATTAATGTTGCTAATGCTCTTGCTAAACAGGGATATGATGTTTCTTTTATTAGCATTGGCGGTAATAAGCCTTTTTTCCAAGTCGATGAAAAGATTAATATTTACGCAATGAATAAATTGCCCTATTCATTGAAAAAAGATTATTTTTCTATCACAAAAAATTTAAGAGAATTGGTTAAAGAATTGCAGCTGGATACTTTAATTGTGGTTGATGGTGCGATTATGCTCTTTTCTGCTTTGGCGTTGGTCAATTTACATGTAAAGCATATTTTGTGGGAGCATTATTCTTTTAACTTTACTGGCAATCGTCTAGTTCGCACTCTCGGTAAATATTTAGCTTCAAAAAGATGTGATAAAGTCGTTACATTAACCGAGTCAGAAAAAACGCTGTGGCAAGAAAAATTTAAAACGAACAATATAATCAGTATTGCTAATCCAAATACGCTTTTGCCAAAGAATAAATTAGCAAAATGGGAAAATAAAACTATTTTA
Organism: Haemophilus sp. SZY H8; assembly: GCF_018829755.1. Lineage (NCBI taxonomy): Bacteria > Pseudomonadati > Pseudomonadota > Gammaproteobacteria > Pasteurellales > Pasteurellaceae > Haemophilus > Haemophilus sp. SZY H8. Next base: position 203,381 of record NZ_JAHKJY010000001.1, on the reverse strand, counting down.
TCTGTAGGGCATTTATTTTCTTATAAAGGTTTTGATTATTTATTAAAAGCCTGGCAAGTTTTAGCAAAAAATCATCCAGATTGGAATTTAAAAATAGTGGGATCGGGTGAGGAAGAAGAGAATTTAAAAAATCTTGCTAAAGCCTTGAATATTGAAGATTCAGTTAATTTTATTCCTCGTACCAATGATGTCGCTTTTTATTATGAAAGCAGTTCAATTTATTGTTTACCTTCACAAACAGAAGGGTTGCCTTTAGTCGTTATTGAAGCAATGGCATTTGGCTTACCTATTGTTGCCTTTAATTGTTCTCCTGGCGTCAAGCAATTAGTGGAGCATAAAGAAAATGGCTTTCTTTGTGAAAAAAATAATATTGAAGAAATGGTTAACGGTTTAGATTTATTAATGAATAATCCTGAACTTTATCAACAAATGTCAGACAAATCTCGTGTAATGAGTGAAGATTATGGCATTGAGAAAATTATTGAAGAATGGAAAGCGATTTTATAAGGAATAATTGTATGTTAAAAAAATATTTGATCTCTTTAGACAAAGATATTCAGCGTCGGGAATTATTCTTTTCTCAAAAAAATACTGAGGATTTCCAAATTTTTTCTGCTATTAATACCATGCAAAAAGATTGGGATGAATTAGTCTCTATTTTTAATATTGAACAATTTAAAGCACATTATGGCCGTAATGTCACTAAGGGCGAAATCGGCTGTACATTAAGTCATCTTTCTGTGTATCAAAAAATTGTTGAAGACAATGGCATCGCTGAAGATAGTTATGCGTTAGTCTGTGAAGACGATGCTTTATTTCACTCAGATTTTCAGCAAAATTTAACCGCACTTTTATCAGAAAAACTTGAGTCTGAAATTATATTGGTTGGGCAGTCAAAAATTAATGATTTCAATGATGCTGATTTAGAAATTAATTATCCGACAACTTTTTCTTTTTTATGCAAAAAAACAGGCAATGTAAATTATGCTTTCCCTTATAAAAGTTATTTTGCCGGCACAGTGGGCTATCTTATTAAAAAATCAGCTGCAAGAAGATTTATTCAGCAAATTTCTCAAAACAAACCATTTTGGTTAGCGGATGATTTTTTACTCTTTGAACAGGATTTTAATATAAGAAATAAAGTGGTTCGCCCTCTCATGGTAATTGAAAATCCTGTATTGATAAGCAATTTAGAAAGTATTCGTGGATCTTTATCCAATAATTTGTTTAAAAAATTAATGAAATATCCATTGAAAAAAATTTTTGCGATTAAGAAAAATTTGGCTAATTAAAGGAAGGAATTATGTTAAGCATTATTGTGCCTTCTTATAATCGAAAAGCAGAAGTGCCTGCTTTATTAGAAAGTTTAACTCAACAAACATCGACTTATTTTGAAGTGATTATTGTGGATGATTGCTCAAAAGAAAAAGTTGTCGTTGAGCAACGCTATTCTTTTCCTGTTACAGTGATTCGTAATGAAACCAATCAAGGTGCAGCAGAAAGTCGTAATATTGGCGCGCGTGCATCAAAGGGAGATTGGTTGCTGTTTCTCGATGATGATGATCGATTTATGCCGGAAAAATGTGAAAAAGTACTACAAGTGATTGAGCAAAATCCGAATATTAATTTTATTTATCATCCAGCTAAGTGTGAAATGGTCAATGAAGGGTTTACTTATGTGACTCAACCGATTGAACCCCAAGAAATCTCGACAGAACGTATTTTATTAGCCAATAAGATTGGTGGTATGCCAATGGTTGCGATTAAAAAAGAGATGTTTTTAAAAATAGGCGGATTATCCACCGCACTTCGTTCTTTGGAAGACTATGATTTCTTGTTAAAACTGTTACAAGAGCCGAGTTTTAAACCTTATAAAATTAATGAGCCACTGACTTATTGTACTTTCCATACTAAACGTTCAAGTGTGTCTACTGATACTACCAACACGCAAAAAGCGATTGATTATATTGGTGAGCATTATGTGAAAACGGTAGAGCAAGCTCGTAATTTTGATATTAACGCGAGTTATATTTTGGCTTATCCCCATATCATGAATTTATCGCGTAAAGCGGTAAAATATTATTTTGATATTTTTAAGAAAACAAAAAGCATTAAACAATTCATTATTACGTTGGTTATTTTAATTTCGCCAAAATTAGCCATTAATTTAAAACGGTTTATGTAGGAAAATAAAATGAAATTTTCAGTCCTTATGTCCTTATATATTAAGGAAAATCCTCAATTCTTGCGGGAGTGTTTTGAAAGTCTTGTGGCACAAACTCGTCAAGCAGATGAAATTGTATTGGTTTTTGATGGCGCAGTAACGCCAGAATTAGAATCTGTTGTGACGGAGTTTGAAACAAAACTGCCATTAAAATTAGTTAAATTGCCGCAAAATCGAGGTTTAGGTAAAGCCTTGAACGAAGGTTTATTGCATTGTGATTATGACTGGGTTTTCCGTATGGATACCGATGATATTTGCGTGCCTGATCGTTTTGAAAAACAAGTTGCGTTTATTGAACAGTACCCTGAAACCATTATCTTTGGCGGACAAATTGCCGAATTTGGTGAAAATGTAAATGATATTGTGGCATATCGTAATGTGCCAACGTCAGCTCAAGAAATTATCAAATTCACGCAAAAACGTTGTCCGTTTAATCATATGACGGTGGCATATCAAAAAAGTGCGGTCATTAATTGTGGTGGATATGAAGATCTTCAAGAAGATTATTATTTGTGGATAAAACTTGTCGCACAAGGTTTGCATGTCGCGAATTTGCCAGATATTTTAGTTTATGCGCGAGTAGGAAATGGCATGGTGAGTCGCCGTCGTGGTGTCAATCAAGCCAAAGCAGAATGGCGTTTGTTCAAATTAAAATATCGTTTGGGAATTCAAGGATTGTTATCTGGATTATTTACTTTTGCATTGCGTTTTGGTTCTCGTTTATTGCCAACCTCGTTATTAAAAAATCTTTACCAAACTTTTTTACGTAAATAGGAAATACGATGAAATTGAATATGTTATTTAAAATTTCTACATTATCCACCGCATTTTTTTTAGTAGGTTGTTCTAGTTCGCCTGATATTAAGCCAGTGGTCAATAGCACCAGTTATACTAAGCAAAGAACGCCAGAAAATTTTAATGATTATGTTCAATTTTTAAAAGGTAAAGCCGCCGCTGAAGGTGTGTCATTATCGGTATTGAATGCCCAAAATAATATTCTCTATATGCAAAAGGCAGTAGATTTAGATCGTGAACAAGCGGGTAAAATTCGTAAAAGAGATCCTAATTCACCTCCAGTGGCTAATCCTAATGGCACGAGCAATTATCTCAATAGAGTGCTAACTCAAAATAAAGTGAATGTCGCGGGGGAGCGTTATTGGGAAGTGCAAGCGCCATTGCAAAAAGCAAGCAAAAAATATGGTGTTCAGCAGGAGTATTTGCTTGCGTTATGGGGAATGGAAAGTAGTTTCGGGCATTATCAAGGCAAATATGATGTACTTTCTGCAGTGGCAACGTTGGCTTTTGAAGGTCGTAGAGAAAAATTATTTACGAAAGAATTTATCTCAGCCATGAAAATGCTTGAAAAAGATCATATTCAACGTGAACGTATGTTAGGTTCGTGGGCAGGCGCAATGGGACAAACTCAGTTTATGCCAAGCACTTTCTTACGTTATGCGGCCGATGGAAATAATGATGGCGTAAAAGATATTTGGAAAAACCAGTTTGATACTTTCGCTTCTATTGCAAATTATTTGCATACAGTAGGCTGGGATAATACTTTGCCTTGGGGCGTAGAGGTGATGCTCACCCAACCTATTGATTTGAGTTATTCTGGTACAGAAAGCAATAAAGCTCGCTCTTTAAAAGATTGGCAAACGATGGGGCTAATTTTAAAAAGCGCCAATCCACAGGAGCAAGCCAAGTTAAGTACACTTGAAAATGCTCAGCTTTGGTTAGTTCGCCCTGATCGTGAAGTGGGTAGAGCGTTTTTAGTTTCAAATAATTTCCGTACTATTTTGGATTGGAATAAATCTAATTATTTTGCGTTGAGCATCGGCATGTTTGCTGAACGGATTAAAGATAATGTAGGATTATAATGTACGAAAAGTGCGGTCATATTTTTCGGTATTATGTAGCAGTTGCACAAAGTCCGAAAATTGACTAATTTACCGCGTAAATTTAAATGCCTTTCCGAATGAAAATTGTGAAAGGCATTTCTTTTACCTCAAATTCTAACTTCAACCTCGCAATTTTCACATTAAATTTCCATTTTTTTAAACTCAAGGCATAGCTATTCCGCTCAACCTTCATTCAGGTAAGCTATTTCTTTCTATATAATTCTATCTAAGTCTATTAACGCCTATACGATTCTATGCTGCCATCAGAATTTCATCGTATGCAGCTTGTTCTTCAAGTCGCTTAAAGTAGTGTGATGAAATTTCGTTAGGTGCAAAGGCTTTCATACCGAGAAGCTCACCTTCACGATGATTTCCTTGCCAGTAACCGATCCACTCTTTGAGCGGCAATACCCATAAGCAACGTTTGAGGACATCTTCAAAGAGTTCCCCATTTGATTTACGGCGGTTATCTGAAAAGAATGCAGCTTGATTAGCATAATGTAAGGCATATTTATTATCGGTTTTATGATGTGTGCCACGCATTAAATCACGCATTCTGGCATTAAAGGATTCTGCTAGATTGTTGTTTACACCTTTCGCACTATAAGCCTCTTGATGATTCACCGACCAACGGGTGTAGTGAAAATCAAGACTTTTATAAGCAGGGTTTTCATCACACATAATATCACTGCCTGCTTTCACAAAGCGTTGATTCAATGCAAAAACAGTATCCGCATTTTCGGTGTAATCCATTGCAACAATGGTACGATTTGCTCCAGATATATTACTATCATTTGCAGCACGTTGTGTAATAGCGAATAGACAACGTTTAGTCGTTCTAAATTTAGGATATTTGCGACCTTTCTCATCGGCTTTTTGACGTTGTTTATGATTGTTTTTACGAAAATTAGTTGGACGCAAGGTAAAGTTGATCCACATTCCATCTTCGTGAATTTCGCCTGACAATGAACTTAAATCGCGCGTTTTAAATAAAGCTTCGCGAACTTTCCCACAAAGTACAAATGCCGTTTTGTAGTTCAAATTAAGATGACGACTAACATCAATCGCACTAATGCCTTTTGAGCTATTTACCATCATTAAGATGACAGCAAGAATATCGACTAAATCAACTTTATGAAAGGCAAAGGCTGTATTCGTTGTAATATAAAAATGGCGTTTGCAATGTTTACAACACCAACGTTTACGAGAAGAAAGGAAATAGGCTTCGTGGCGAATACCACAATGTGGACAGCATACATCACGAACATTATCAGGGTTTCCCCAACGGTGAGTTTTTAAAAGGTGAAAAGCATCTTCTTCAGTAAGACGTAAAATATCTTTTAAATTGATGTTTTTTGATTTGCTTGAAAGTAAATAATGTTGAGCCATTGCGAATTTCCTTGTGTAGTACAAGGCATTCGAGATTTGCTAAACGCCAGACATAAAAAATCGCCCACTTGAAAATTTCAAGTCGGCTCAAAGCGTTTATGCCTCGAATACCGTACTGTCACAAGAAAATTTGTGAACTAAGCGCCTAGACAAACTCATTGCAGCATTCGCCCATAATGTGCAAGATGCTCAATTTTTGCGGTTTATCTATCTTCCCCATTTTAAGGGAAGCTAAAGGCAAAATAATTATTTCTTTGGCAAATTGTAGTCATTCTCGGAGGGAGTTTTTCCCTAAAGAATGAGATTTGAATGTAATCCTAAATTACGGATTCGTCAAGTAAAACAATTCCTTTGAGGGGATATCTTATTTTACTACCTACCTTTTAGTATTTTTAATTAACTATTTAGTTAATATATTTTTAAATTAGCTTATAATGCAATGAAACCTCAATTTTTTCATGGCAAGATAAGATACGATTATGACAATAAGACATATTACTTACCACATCTTACATAAAGAGCAAAACGGTGAAGCTAAGTTAGAGCTTAACCCTAGTCCGCTTACCCCAAATGAAGCTCATCACAATTTCTTAGAAACATTAACAAAAGCATATAGAGTACGAGCAGGTAAAGGGTTTGGTTCATTTGATAGTGATGAAGACAATTTCCCAATGCCTAGATTCTTAAATGATTATTTGGGAAATGATAACTTTCAACGCTTAACAGTAAGAATGATGAATACTCTTCTAGTAAAGATTCAAAGCCAACCTTTTGCAACAGGTGGAAAAGTATTTATCGCGCATTATGAAAATCAAGACAGCAATTACCTATTAATTGCCATTTTAGCTGACCGTGTTGGTTTCTCTGCTCAAAACTGGGAAATGTTAGAAAATGAAATGCTGGATATTGAGCATCTCAAATACGCTGGACGTATTGATTTAACTGCTTGGCAAGCAAATGAAACTCGTTATATTAGTTTCCTTAAAGGACAAGGTGATGTATCTGTTTACTTTAAAGAGTTTTTATCTTGTAACGATGCTCTTGTTGCACGAGAAGAAACTAAAAAATTGATAGTCTTGCTTGAAGAATTTACTCGTGAACAAGGTTATGAGTTAGAGCAAAAAACAGCATTCTTTAATGACATAAAATCTTATTTAACAGATATTAGTAATAATGGCGGATCATTTAATACTGAGGAGTTTACTAATCGAGTCTGTCCAAGCAATCCGCAGATTTTACAAGAAAAATTAAGTGATTTAGAACATGGTGTACAAGATGGATTTACGCCAGATAAAGTTTCACTTAAACGATTAGTTACTTTTGTAGGAAAAACAAGAAATTGGCGGTTATCATTTGATCGAAATGCGATGTCAGAAGGTGATATTACTCGAGAAAATGGTAAAATCATTATACATAACCCAACACCTGAATTATTAGAAGCATTTAACGAATGAGCGTAACTTTTTCTGATTTAATACAAATTTATCGTAGTTCTGAACCTGTAAATGGTTCAGATATGCGTGCTTTTTATATTCAAACAGAAGAAGAGTTAAATTTGCTTAATCAATTATTATCTGATGAAAATTACGATAATACTGCATTAACATCTGACAAAACACCTCAGCTTGATATGGTGATTAACCTCACTTTCGGAACGCCTAAACTTCAATTTGGACGTTTTTTTGACAAAATAGAAAACTTAATAAAAGGTGACATAGCTCAATTTAATAATACTTTACTTTCTCAATCTCCTTATTTTATAAAATCTGAAAACATTGCTTCATTTGATCAAAATATCTCTATTTTAGAATCCTATCAAGTTGTTAAAGAATTTTTGCAACAACTGATTTTAATGGATTCATATACAGATGTTGTAAATAAAAAACTTGTATTTTTTAGTAAAAAGACGTTTGAATTATCCATTGACGTAACAAATAAATTAAGTGAGTTTGTTCAGATTATTAAAAATCTTGACATCAGCAAGCGTAAACTGATTACCGACTTTCAAGAATGGATGAATGATGAGTCCACCAGTAGCCATATAGATGAAAAGAAATCAATTTTAGCCTTTGTCTTATCAGATTCTTTATCACAAGAGGCTAATTTGTTAGATGTAATTCAGAATATTCAACATATAAGTAAATCAGTACAAGCACAATATGCTTTATACTTAGAAAACTTTAGTTATGAGAAATTTGTTAAAAAATTAGAGGAAAATACAGAAAAATTTGTATCAAAAATCAATGACACAATTAGTAAAGTTCTTCCTCAATTTTTAGGATTACCATTTCTTACTGCCGTACCATCAGCTTTAAAATCAGGTGATAATTGGCTTATCTATCTTGCCCTCATTATATATTGTTTAATATGCGGATATGGATTATCTAATCAGAAATTGATTTTAGACAATCTTAGACAAGATGTAGATAGATTTGAAGAAAAAGGGAAGGTTCCTGAAAAGTTAAAAGAACAATGGAAAGAAGATAAAGATAGAATAAGTAAGTTACTTCTAAAACAAAGACACCTATATCGAATACTCTTTATTTCTTTATTATTCTTTTTATCTTACGGTATTTATAAATTTATATCTATTATATATAGTTCATTTGTTTGTAACTAATGGCGAGTGCATTATGAAAATTAGAACCTATGGCTGGATTCAAAATCCATCGTCTTTTCAATCATTAAAAAAGGTAGTTCAAATCTTTGATACTGCATCACAGCATTATCAAAACTTAAAGGATAATTTAATTAACTCAATCTATAATGAAGTAATTCGTAATAACTTGAAAGATAAGTTAATTAATAATGAAAATGAATTTACTTACCTTGAATTGGTAGGAACTTCTAAAAACAAACAAGGTAAACCGCCTTCATCAAGAAAAGATGCAGTAGCTGATGCACTTATTCAAATTAGTATCGAGCCACAGCAAATAAAATCGACAGGGAAAACTTGGACAGATAACTGGACCGCCGATGGTTTTCTAAGATGGGCTGTTAGTTTTAATTTTATCAAAGTAGATAGAGAGAAAGATACTTTTAGTATCACTGAAAAAGGTCTAGCTTTTTCACAAGCCAATGATGAAGAACAAGAATTAGATATACTCAGAACAGCTTTACTTGAGTATCCACCTGCAACTCAGATTCTATCGTTGTTAGAAGAGAATGGTGATTATTGTACAAAGTATTATCTAGGTTCTAAATTAGGTTTCCGTGGTGAAAAGGGATTTACTTCATATAATGAAGATATTATGTATGATTGGCTTGCATCTTCATCAGCTGTTGAGAAAAAGAAAATTAAATCGGATATTGAAGGAACAAGTGATAAGTATGCCCGTGGAATCTGTAACTGGTTAAAAAATGTCGGTTTTGTCCAAACAAAACAAGTGAAAAGAAAATTTCAAAATGGACAAGAAGAAAGTCTTCAAGGATATAAAATTACTGGCAGAGGAATCATAGCTTTACACCGTTCAATGGGGCATTCTAGCAATCAGCGTATTGAAAAATTCATTATGTGGGAATTTTTTGCCACCGATGGACATAACAGGGATTACATAAGGTCTCGACGTGCTAATATTGTAAAATTATTAATATCAACTATTTCATTTAAAAATTTAGTCTCTGAAATGAGAAATAATGGCTTTCAAGATCCAGAGGATATATTTTTATCTGATATTGATGGTTTAAGATTATTTGGTTTACGTATAGAGCTTAAAAACAATAAGTTTAGATTACTAGATAAAATTTGTGATTTTTCTATTCCAAAATTAAATTTAACAGAAGAGCTACGCGATAAAGTGATAGAAGAGCAAAAAGCGATTTTTTTACAAAAAACTAAATTGCCACTTTCATATATAGAACTTCTTGAAATTGCTAGGGATGGTAAACGCAGTAGGGATTTTGAGTTTATTACAATGGAATTATTTAAAAATATATATAAAATCAATGCCCGTATATTGGGTGGTGCTCGCAAACCTGATGGCGTTTTGTATATGCCAGAATTTGGGGTCATTGTTGATACAAAAGCTTATGCAGATGGATATTCGAAAAGCATTGCTCAAGCCGATGAAATGATACGTTATATCGAAGATAACAAACGTCGAGATCCAAGTAGAAACTCAACGAAATGGTGGGAACATTTTCCTACATCAATTCCTGCAAATAACTTTTACTTTTTATGGGTATCGAGTGTATTTGTGAATAAATTTCACGAACAACTTAGCTATACAGCACAGGAAACCCAAACAGTAGGTGCAGCACTTAGCGTTGAACAGCTACTGTTAGGGGCAGATTCTGTTCTTAAAGGTAATTTAACAACTGAGAAATTCATAGATTCGTTTAAGAATCAAGAAATTGTTTTCGCACCTTCAATATTGCATAGTTAGTAGTTTGTAATGAGCACTTCTACGCTTTCCTGCTTAGAAGTGTTATATGAAGCATTACCATAATGAAAATCTAAGTAATGAACTTTAAAGTCATGTTTCGAAATGAAGTCTTTCAGCATATCATGGCTTTTACCTTTATGCTCTAAAACATTACTTAAAGCAAAACGAATACCTTTTTCGTTTAATCTAAGTATTACTTGGTACATTTCTAATTCCTGCTCTTCACCCCAGTCTTGAAATCCTCTATTTCCATCGTTATAACTACCTGTTGTGATAAGATAAGGAGGATCGAGATATACAAAATCCTGTGTATTCAGTTCACTTATATCAAATTCATGAATAAAATTATCGGTAAATGTTGCATTAAGCCCTTTCAAGCGTTGAGTGAAGTAACATAAGTTTTCTTTCATCCTTTCGTTGAAGCTACTTCTATTCCTACCAAATGGATTATTAAATTGCATTTTGCTATTAAATCGGAATTGATAATTATAACTAAATGAAGATAAAACATATAAATCAAGAGGATTAGGGTTGTTATTATAATCTGATCTAAATTTAAGAAATCCTTCTTCATTAGTTTTACTTAATTGATATTGACTAATTCTATACTCAATTGAGGATAGAATAGTTTCTATTGGCATTTTTTGGAATAATCTGAACATATCATTGATAAGATAATTCATATCATTAAAAATATATTTCTCAGCTTTAACATTAATGCCAACATTAGCTCCACCACTCAATAGATCAACAAAAGTTTTTATGTTTTTAGGAAATAATGGTAGAATTTGTTTTAATAATCTATACTTCCCTCCAATATAATTTAATGGACTTTTTACCAACTTTTTTTGAGGAAAATAATCTTGAGTTAGTTTAAATTCTTCGTCATTAGGTATAGTTTGTTTTTCTTTAAGAGGTTTTTTTTGAATATAAAATAGTAATTCACATAATTCAGTATCTAACGGTTTATTTTTTGATTTATACTTTCTATATGGTATTCTTTCTAATTCAACATGCTTATTTATAGAATATTTCTTTAATAATTCCAATAGTTCTTTTTCTGGAATAATGCCTTCAGTGTTATAACTTAATAAGATATGTGTAGCATCAATATTTGAGATTAAATCTTCCATTGCACTTTTAGCACTTTTTGCTGTTGAAAAATCACTTTTAAGCTGGCTCCAATCGAAAATTTTAGTTTTACCTTTTAAAGTAGGCTTAGTATGTCTAGCTACATTTTCCAATAAATGATAATTTGAAGCGTATTGGCGGTTATTATAAGGCGTATCAATATAGGCTATATCGACGCTAATTTTTTTTATTAGTTCGTTAGCATTCTCATTAAATGAACGATTAGGACGATTATTATCTATAACAGATGGGAATATTAAATCTAACTTGTTTAAAGAACGTTTATCCCAATGTTTCAGATAAGCGCCGTAAGTTCCAGTGATATTACTAACAGATGGCAAAGCTTCAATAAGTGAGTTTAAAAGATATAAGTATTCTTGTTGATTTACATAAGCATCTTTTTTCCAAGAATCTAATGTTGAATGGATAAAATCTATTCTTTTAGCATTTTCCACAGTAAGATACATAGCATCCCCAGTGGGAGAATAGCTAGATTCATAGTATCCGATAGGTAAGTGATTTATAGGGGTATCTGCTAAATATGATAGCGGGTCATTAATGCCAATTTGTTTTAATCCTTCAAAAGTAGGACGAGAATTGCCCTCAATTAAAACCTTTGCATTGATATGACTAAAATAAAGCAAATCATTACTATAAATAGTATAGTAAGGTTTAAAAAATAGCCCAACAGTATTTGTACCTGCGAACAAATCTAAGAAAGTTTCTTCTGTTCCATTAGTATGTTTATCCAACATATTTTTAATATGCTGTAATAATAGTTTTTTAGAACCGATATAGCGCATTTTAACATCCCTCAACATCCTACCTCCTAGTTTAACAGTGCTAAAGTTGCTTAGCAAGCAAGCCACTCTTGTTATGCTGCTAATAAATAAACAATAAGTAGGTAACTCTAGCAATTAGGTGATTTCTGTCGAGAAATGCGTTTCAATTTTTCAAGTTAGATCGCAAAAATAACATTTTTTCTCATCAAAAGTACGGTTTTATGATTATCTTTGCATTTCAGATAACACTTTAAACGATACATCAAACGCAGTTTGCATATCATTCGACATCATTCGGTAGTGATTGATAAGGGCTTGTTCTTTTGCTTCTAATTCATCATTAGGCAAGCTGCGGTACATTTTTCCTTCACCAGTCAGCAACCAAGTGATACTAATCCCTAGAGCTTCATAAATTTTAATTAACCCATCAACATTAGGATCACGCCCTTCATTTAAGTAATTCATCGCTGAACGATATGAGATCCCTGTTACGTTGGAAAACTCAGTAACAGTCATATTTTTAGCATCTAAGACCTGTTTTAAACGTTCTGATATGCACACTATTTCACATTCCTATTGAAAAAAGTAAATGATTGTGATATTTTATGCACAACCAATATGAATAATGTTTCATATTTTAGTTTAATCAAGGTGTGATCTCAATACTATGACCCAACATTTTCTTCTTTCTAGCAAAGCTCGCACGCTTTCTTCCTACGAGATTGCACAACTCTCAGAAGAAGAAGCGTATGATTTGCTTTGTGAATTAAGATGGGGTGGAAAAGAGTTTATCACTTGCCCTAAATGTGGAGTACAACACAAGCCTTATTATATTTCTACACGTAAACAATGGCGCTGCAAACATTGTACTCACACTTTTAGCGTCACTTCTGGCACCATTTTTGCTAATCGCAAGAAACCGATTAAGGTTTATCTCTATGCTTTAATGGAATGGGTAAATGCCGTCAAAGGCTTATCATCCCTTCAATTAGCACGTAATGCAAAACTTAATCCTCGCACGGCATTTGTTTTATCGCATAAATTCCGTAAAGCCTTACTTGAAAGCCGTGATATGAAACCCCTTTCAGGTGTAGTGGATATGGACGGTACTTATGTTCATCCTGCACCACGTAAAGCAAATAAGAAATCTGACCGCATTGACTATCGTTTAAAGGAAAATCAGAATCCAGATAAACGTTGTGTCATGGTTGCACGTGAGCATTATTCGCCAGAAGAAAAAGCCAGTAATGCACTGCATTGTGGGGCAAAACGCTCTCACGTTTTTCTGGCGCATACGGAATCGCAATCGGTAGTGAAAAGTTTTGCCGATAAGTTCATTAAACCGAATACGCAAATCAATACCGATGAAAGCACTGCTTATGATGTCTTGTTGCCTTACTATAACTTGAGAACTGTAAACCATAAAGAAGAATATCGTAGTGACTTAGGTGTAACAAACAATCAAGCAGAAAGTCTATTTAGTCGTTTCAAACGTATGTACTACGGACAAGTTCACCGTATCAGTAACGAATACTTACTTAACTATGCTAATGAAATTGCGTACCGTGAGGACAATCGCCGCACCTCAAATAAAGCGCAGTTTATTGACGTACTAAGCCGATGTTTGAAAACCACTAACGATAACAATGAATGGTGCGGTTATTGGCAACGTAAAATTATTTATCGAGAAGTGATTTGGCAGTAGATAGATGGCATATAACTTAGATAAGAAGCTCAAAGAATTTGAGTTTGAACGTAAACAGGTATTGCATCATCTTGCGTTACTCGATGCGAATATTGCCACATTAAAATGCGCTATTGAGCTTACTCAACAGGAAACTGATGTAGCTCTTTATAATACAGACAACTTTGTGTACCGTTCCAAGTATAAGCTCTTTAAAGGGAAAATTCGTAAATACATCGTACAAATGATGCGAGAAGCACCCAACAAAGCCTTTACAATTGCCGAACTCACGCAGCGCATTTTCGATATTGAACAAAATCCTGATACACCGTCCGAAAAACACCTTGATTCCGTTCGTAAACAACTGAATGAGTTTTATAAAAGAGAATGGATTGATAGAATTCAAATCAGCCGAAATGAGGTTCACTGGCAATGGAAACAAAAATAGCGGTATCTCTACCGCTATTTACTATCCTTGCTCAAGTGTTCTCAATCGCCAATGTTGTGAGTTATCTATTAAGCATTTTTCCACTAACGATTTATACTTTAAATAGTTTAATGTACAAGCAATCGTTTGTGATTGTTTATACGGTATGACTTCTTCAATCTCTTGCCCATCTAACTTCATCGCCTGATATGTAATCTCCTTCACACTTAACCATTTTGAAGGCTCTTGTTTTAGTACCTGAGCAATCAACTGTTGAGGCGAAGTTTGGAAACGAAGATTTCTAAATTTGGGGTTTGAAGGTAAAGGCGGTTCTTCCTGACCTTTTGCGTGATTTAATGCCACACGATAGTCTGAAATCTTCCGATCAAGATCTTTTAATTCTTTATGGAGTTGCTTGATTTGCGCTGCAATTTCTTTCTTTTCGGTTTCAATTTCTTCAATCGCTTCTTTAAGCGCATTTTCCAAAGTTGATTTTTGTTTTGTCATTGACTATTCTTACCTTTCGTACATAAAAGATAAGAAAATGTAGCAGAAACAACAAATTAAATCTTTGTGCAACTGCTACATAATACCGATATTTTTGACCGCACTTTAAGTTAGTTTCTTATACAAATTTTCTCAAATTCATAGAAGAATTTCGGAAATGTTTTGCTTGTACACTTAGGATCAAGTATTGAGACTGATGTATTTGAAAGTGCAATTAACGAAAAGCACATTGCCATGCGGTGATCGTTATAAGTCTCAATATCAGCATGTTTAAACTGATTGAATGCAAGTGGTTGAATACGAATAAAATCTTCGCCTTCTTCGACTTCTGCACCAATTTTACGTAGCTCAGTTGCCATTGCTGTTAATCGATCTGTTTCTTTTACGCGCCAGTTATAAATATTTCTAATGACGGTTTCACTATTGGCAAAGAGAGCAGTGGTTGCGATCGTCATTGCAGCATCAGGAATATGGTTCATATCCATATCAATACCGTGTAATTCATCATGTTCGGCTTGAATAAAATCCTCTCCCCAAGTGATTTTTGCCCCCATTTTTTCTAATACATCAGCAAATAAACGATCGCCTTGAATTGAGTTTTTACCAATGCCCGTTACTTTTACTTTTCCTTTAATAGCACCAGCTGCGAGAAAGTAAGAGGCTGATGAGGCATCCCCTTCTACTAAATATTTACCCGGTGAAATATAGGACTGATTGCATTTTACGTAGAACTTTTGATAATCATGATTTTCAACATGAACACCAAAATCTTTCATCATTGAAAGGGTGATGTCAATATAAGGTTTAGAGACTAATTCACCGATAATTTCAATTTCTGTATCATTTTCTGCAAGTGGAGCAGACATTAAAAGTGCGGTCAGAAATTGGGATGAAATAGAACCATCAATTTTGAGTTTTCCCCCTTTTATCCCACTGTTACGAATTGCGAGCGGAGGATAACCTTCATTTTCTAAGTAGCGAATCTCTGCACCCGCTTGGTGTAATGCATCTACTAAATGTAGAATTGGCCGTTCTTTCATACGAGGTTCACCTGTTAAGATGATTTCCCCCGTTTTTTGCCCCTTTAAACAAAGCGCGGCTGTTAAGGGACGCATTGCGGTTCCTGCATTGCCAAGGAAAAGAGAAAGTCCATTTTGAATATTAAACGAACCTCCTAAGCCTTCAATTTCGCAAATTGTTTTATCATCAGAAAGTTGATATTTCACGCCCAAGGAGCTGAATGTATTAAGCATATGGCGAATATCATCGCTATCTAATAAATTGGCTACTTTTGTTGTGCCTTTAGCTAAGGCAGCCAAAAGTAATGCTCGGTTTGATAAACTTTTAGAACCTGGTAAATTAATTGTTCCTTCAACCGCAGTTATTGGAGAAAGGGTGATTTTTTCCATTACAGCACCACCGTTTTATTTTTATAAACAAAAATTTTATCGTGTAAAGCAAGATCAAGTGCGCGACTTAACACGGTTTTTTCTACATCACGACCAGCACGCATCATCGCTTCTGCGCTATAAGTATGATCCACATTAATGACATTTTGCATAATGATTGGGCCTTGATCTAATTCGTTATTAATGAAATGAGCTGTTGCACCGATAATTTTTACACCTCGTTCATAGGCTTGTTGATAAGGTTTTGCGCCAATGAAAGCAGGTAAAAATGAATGGTGGATATTAATCACTCGATTTGGATAACGAGCAACAAATTCGGGATTTAGTACACGCATATATTTAGCGAGAACAATATAATCTGGCGTATATTCATCAATTTTTTCAGCTAATAATTTGTCGTGCTCAATACGAGTTAAGCCTTCATGACTAACTAAATGAAATGGAATATTGAAGCGCTCAACGAGCTCGCGTAAATTATCATGGTTGCCGATTACGGCTGCAATTTCTACATCAAGCGCACCATAATAATTTTTCATTAAAATATCGCCGAGACAGTGAGCTTCCTTTGTGACCAAAATAACAATTTGTTTACGTTTTGCTCCAATTAATCGACAATGCGTTCCTTCGGGTAAGCTATATTTTAGATCTTCTAATAAAGTAGCTTCGTTAAAAATACCTTCCAATTCTGTGCGCATAAAGAAATGTTTGGTTTCAAAATCTACAAATTCATTATTATGCAGAATATTTAGTTGATGTTTGTAACAAATGTTAGTTATTTTAGCTATTAGGCCTTTATCATCGGGACAATCGGTGAGTAATATTTTTTTTTCGATCATAATGTTGCGTGCTAGGTTTAGATAAAAAAATAGAACCCATAAAAATGGGTTCTAGTTTCAAATAGAAAAATTAAATTTCGAAATCAGATAATGATTTACCTGAATTTAATGCATTTTGAATTGGGCGAGGTGTTCGGCCTTGACCAGTCCATGTTTTACGCTCGCCATTTTCATCAATAAAGGCATATTTTGCAGGGCGAGGTGCACGTTTAACTCTAGGCGCAACAGATGACACATTAAAAATAGCTTGGAATTCTTCAGCCGTTATACCATCTTGTTCCATTAATTCTTTATATTTTGCAATACGCTCTTTGCGTTCTGCTTCAGACTTAATCAATTCCTCTTCAGCAATACGTTTTTCTTCAATTACAGTTTGTAGCTTTTCAAGCGCGCTTTCTGCTTGTTCTAAAGTGAGTTCACGTACAGCAACACGCAAACTACGTAGATTCATTAATCCTTTTGTTAATTCATTCATTATAAACCTCATAGTAAAAATCAATGTTTGTTAATTTAAAATTGGCACTATTAATAATAGAGAAAGTTAAAAAATTTGTAAATACTGAATTTATATAAATATATTAAAATTAAATTATGTTAATATTTTGTTTTAAAATTAAGGTGTATTTATCTAAATTTATTATAAAAATAATATTATTTTTGTTGGCAATGCAAGATTTTTAAGGTAATCTTGTTAGACACTACAAAAGTAGAGGTGCAATTATTATAAGTATTTTTTCTGAGTGGATAACGATGAAGAAAAAAGAAAGGAATGATTGCCGAAATTAGTTGAAAGTCATTTCAGCTAGTTGGTGGCGTACTTGAAAGGGGCGTCACTGTCATAGTTTTTTTTGATTAACTATGGAGCGCTACGGTTGTTCTGGTCTTATTCTGTCCTTTGCTTTCCGTTCTCTCCATTAATTGTAGGTATCTCTTAATGGAACTTATCGATTTTTCATCCTCAGTTTGGTCAATCATCCCAGCTTTACTGGCGATTGTCTTGGCGATTGCAACTCGTCGTGTATTGGTGTCTCTCAGTGCAGGGATTATTGTTGGTGCGTTAATGTTAGGTGGCTGGAATATTGGCTCATCTTTCAGTTATCTATCAAGCAACGTGATTTCACTTGTTTATGCTGATGGCGCAATCAACTCTAATATGAACATTGTCTTGTTCTTATTATTGCTTGGTGTTTTAACCGCACTTTTAACTGTATCAGGTAGTAATCGTGCGTTTGCTGAATGGGCACAAAACCGTATTAAAGGTCGTCGTGGTGCTAAATTATTGGCGGCATCATTAGTTTTTGTTACTTTTATTGACGATTATTTCCACAGTCTCGCTGTAGGCGCGATTGCTCGTCCAGTAACAGACCGTTTTAAAGTTTCTCGTGCGAAACTTGCTTATATTTTGGATTCAACGGCAGCACCTATGTGTGTAATGATGCCAGTTTCAAGTTGGGGCGCATACATTATTACCTTAGTGGGCGGTTTATTAGCAACTTATTCCATCACTGAGTACACACCAATTGGCGCATTCGTGGCAATGAGTTCAATGAACTTCTATGCAATTTTCTCAATTATTATGGTGTTCTTTGTAGCATATTTTTCTTTCGACATCGCTTCAATGGCACACCATGAAAAACTAGCTTTAGAAAATACGGAAGATGAATTAGAAGAGGAGATTTGTGCAAAAGGTCATGTACGTAATCTAATATTACCGATTTTGGTTTTAATTTTCTCAACAGTTTCAATGATGATTTACACCGGTGCATCAGCATTAGCAGCGGATGGCAAAGAATTTAGCATTTTGGGTGCATTTGAAAATACGGTTGTTGGAACTTCTTTAGTTGTGGGGGGCACTTGCTCAATTCTAGTTTCTACTTTATTAATTATTATTGATCGTCAAGTAAGTGTTCCAGAATATGCACGTTCTTGGATCGTAGGTATTAAATCAATGTCTGGTGCAATCGCAATTTTATTCTTTGCGTGGACAATTAATAAAGTCGTTGGGGATATGCAAACTGGTAAATATTTATCTTCTCTTGTTTCTGGTAATATCTCAATGCAATTCTTACCTGTAATTTTATTTATTCTTGGTTCTGCAATGGCATTCTCAACCGGTACAAGCTGGGGCACATTTGGTATTATGTTACCAATTGCAGCGGCTATGGCTGCAAATGCTGCGCCAGAATTATTACTCCCTTGTTTATCAGCAGTAATGGCGGGGGCTGTATGTGGTGACCATTGTTCGCCAGTATCGGACACAACGATTTTATCTTCAACTGGTGCAAAATGTAACCATATGGATCATGTGACTACTCAACTTCCTTATGCTGCGACAGTTGCAACTGCAACGGCTATTGGTTACATCGTGGTAGGTTTTACTTATTCAGGTTTAGCTGGTTTTGTTGCGACAGCAGTTTCATTATTTTTAATCGTATTTGCAGTGAAAAAACGTTAAAAATGTGATCTAGTTCAAAAAACTGAATAAAAAATTAAATTTTGCTTAATTTATAAAATGCGACATATAGTCGCATTTTTTTTATTTAAAATTATTATTTTTTTATAATAATCTGAAATTTAGTGATTATTTAATTTTTTATTCTGTTTAAATGCTGTTTTTAGCTGTTATGTAGACTAGACAAAAACTTTTTGCTTAGTATGATGTAGATCATTGATAGAAAGCATGAGCACTTTTGAAAAGTGTGGTTCGTTTTAGGAGTAAAAGATGAAGAAGTTATCTGGCGCAGAGATGGTCGTTCAATCTTTACGCGATGAAGGCGTAGAGTATTTATTTGGTTATCCAGGTGGGGCAGTATTAGACATTTATGATGCAATCCATACACTAGGTGGTATTGAACATATTTTAGTTCGCCATGAACAAGCGGCTGTGCACATGGCGGATGGCTATGCACGTTCTACAGGTAAAGTTGGATGTGTGCTAGTGACTTCGGGGCCCGGAGCAACAAATGCAATCACTGGCATTTTAACGGCTTATACAGATTCTGTGCCTATGGTCATTATTTCTGGTCAGGTCATGAGTAATTTAATTGGCCGAGATGCATTCCAAGAATGTGATATGGTGGGGATTTCTCGCCCGGTTGTAAAACATAGTTTTATTGTGAAAAAAGCAGAAGATATTCCAGCGATACTAAAAAAAGCTTTTTATATCGCGTCAACAGGTCGCCCAGGCCCTGTTGTTGTAGATATTCCAAAGGATACAGTAAATCCTAATTTTAAATATCCGTATGAATATCCAAAATCTGTCGAGTTACGCTCTTATAATCCCACAGTAAATGGACATAAAGGCCAAATTAAAAAAGCATTAAAAGCACTTTTAGTGGCGAAAAAACCTGTGCTTTTCGTGGGCGGAGGGGCAATTTCAGCGGAGTGTAGTGAAGAATTAACAATTTTAGCACATCGTTTAAATTTACCTGTAACAGCCTCTCTAATGGGATTAGGCGCGTATCCAAGCACAGATAAACAATTCCTAGGCATGTTAGGGATGCATGGTACTTTCGAAGCCAATACGGCAATGCACGAAAGTGATCTTATTTTGGGGGTTGGTGTACGTTTTGATGATCGTACAACAAATAACTTAGAAAAATATTGCCCAAATGCCAAAGTGATTCATATTGATATTGATCCAACCTCGATTTCTAAAAATGTTCCAGCGGCGATTCCAATTGTCGGAAATGCGAAAAATGTATTGGAAGAATTTTTGAGTTTATTGAATGAAGAGGGATTAAAATCTCAAACAGATCTTGAAAGTTGGTGGCAAGAAATCAACCAATGGAAAGCAAAAAAATGTTTGGAATTTGACCGCACTTCTGGCGTGATTAAACCGCAACAAGTCATGGAAGCGGTATATCGTCTTACTAAAGGACAGGCGTATGTGGCTTCTGATGTAGGGCAACATCAAATGTTTGCTGCGTTACATTATCCATTTGATGAGCCTCGTCATTGGATTAACTCTGGTGGCGCTGGTACCATGGGATTTGGTTTGCCTGCTGCATTAGGCGTAAAATTGGCTCATCCGGAAGCAACGGTTGTTTGCGTTACTGGCGATGGAAGTATTCAAATGAATATTCAAGAGCTTTCTACTGCAACTCAGTATGGCATCCCTGTTGTTATTATTTGTTTGAACAATCATTTCTTAGGAATGGTAAAACAATGGCAAGATTTGATTTATTCTGGCCGCCATTCGCAAACCTATATGAATTCCTTGCCTGATTTTGTGAAATTGGCTGAATCCTATGGTCATGTCGGTATAAAAATTGCGACACCAGATGAACTTGAAAGTAAATTGCAAGAAGCATTCAGCATTAAAAATAAATTAGTATTTGTAGATATTAATGTAGATGAATCTGAGCATGTGTATCCAATGCAAATTCGTGGTGGCGCAATGAATGAAATGATTTTAAGTAAACCTCAAGAGGAGACAAACTAATGCGTAGAATTTTATCTGTTTTACTCGAAAATGAGTCTGGTGCTTTATCTCGTGTTGTTGGTTTATTCTCCCAACGTGCATTTAATATTGAAAGTTTGACAGTTGCACCAACGGACGATCCTACATTGTCTCGTATGACGATAGAAGCTGTGGGAGATGAGCAGGTTTTAGAGCAAATCGAAAAGCAACTTCATAAATTAGTTGATGTATTTAAAGTGATTAATTTGAGTGAGCAAGAGCATGTAGAGCGTGAAATAGTTTTGGTTAAAGTAAGAGCGGTCGGTTCATCTCGTGATGAGATCAAACGTTTAGCGGATATTTTCCGTGGGCAGATTGTAGATGTGACGCCAAAATCTTATACCGTTCAACTTAGCGGTACGAAAGATAAAATTGATGCTTTTATTAATGCATTAAAAGAGGAGGCAACATTGCTTGAAATAGTTCGTTCGGGATTAATTAGTTTATCCCGTGGTGAAAAGAATATTTTATAGTAGTAGGTAAAGATAAGGGGGAGAATATCCCCCTTTTTTGATTGAAAGCTTATTTATTCGCTAAAATGACCGCTCTTTTCGGTGCTTGATAACCTTCAATGGTTTTACTGTGATCATTTGGATCTAAGAAATCAATTAGGCTTTCATTTTCCAACCAATCAGTTTTACGCTGTTCCTCTAATGTGGTTGTCGCTACATCCACACAACGTACGTTGGTAAAGCCAACTTTTTCTAGCCAGTTAATTAGTGCAGCGACAGAGGGGATAAAATAAACATTTTTCATTTTCGCATAGCGATCTGTCGGTACGAGTACAGTATTTACATCGCCATCCACTACTAACGTTTCTAATACCAATTCACCACCTTTTACCAATTGATTTTTCAACTGGCTTAAGTGATCTAATGGGGATTTACGATGATAGAGTACGCCCATTGAAAATACAGTATCAAATGCTGCTAATGGTTGCATTTGCTCAATGCCAAGCGGGATAAGATTTGCTCGACGATCATTATTAAGCAGCTTGCGTACGGCTTCAAATTGGCAAAGGAAAAGCTCTGTAGGATCAATCCCGACGACCATTTTTGCGCCTTCTCCTACCATTCTCCACATATGATAACCGCTGCCACAACCCACATCTAAAATAGTGCGACCTTGCAGTGGAGCTAAATGAGGAAGAACACGATCCCATTTAAAATCTGAACACCATTCACAATCTACATGAATGCCGAAAAGATGATAAGGCCCTTTTCGCCATGGCATTAATTGTTTTAAATGATGGATAATTCGTTGTTTTTCACCTTCTGAAAGGGGAGAGGTGCGGTCAGATTTCACCGCACTTTTGAGATCGATTTCATCAGCATGTAAATCAGGTAGGAAATCAACAATTTTGCTCCATTTCGCATAATCGCCATGAGTTTGAGTTTCCCATTCTTTTAATTTGAGTGGTAAGGTTTCTAACCAGTCTGATAAATTTGTGGTCGCAATTTGTTGATAAAAAGGGCGAAAGTCGATCATTTTGCTTCCTTATAGGCCTTTTCTGCTTTGTCAAAGGTATCTAGAACATTTTGTTCCGGTTTGCTAGACAGCAATGAGATAACAATAATTGCAAGGCTACCGAAAGCAAAACCAGGGATCATTTCATATACTTTAAACCAATCGGTATCCGCTGGAACAACTTCTTTCCAAGCAAATACTGTCACTGCGCCTACCAGCATACCCGCCATTGCACCTGATGATGTCATTCGTTTCCAGAAAAGAGAGAAAAGCACCACTGGGCCAAATGCACTACCAAAACCAGCCCAAGCGAATTCGACAAGTTTTAATACTTTGCTGTTTTCATCTTGTGCGATCCAGATCGCAAGTGCGGCAATAACTAATACCATAATTCTTCCAAGCCATACGAGCTCTTTTTCAGATGCGTGAGGGCGAATGAAACCTTTGTAGAAATCTTCTGTGATTGAGCTAGAAGAAATTAACAATTGCGCACTTAATGTACTCATTACTGCAGCTAAAATAGCGGAAAGTAATATGCCCGCGATCCAAGGATTAAATAAAAGTTTAGCGAGTTCAATAAATACTTGCTCTGGTTCATTATTGACTGTGCCTGCAATGTTTGGATTGGCAAAGAAATAAGGAATCGCGAAGAAACCAATACCAATTGCACCACCTAAGCAAAGCACCATCCATGTCATACTAATGCGACGAGCTTTGATAAGTGATTTAACAGAATAAGCCGCCATAAAACGCGCTAAAATATGTGGCTGCCCAAAATACCCCAATCCCCAAGCGGCAAGGCTTAATAGACCAAGTGGCGTAGTGGCAGTAAATAAATCTGTAAAATCTTTATTGGCAGCCGCTTCAGCTTGCTCTAATACCGAGGAAAATTGAGCGGTATCACCAATGCTTAATAACACAAAAATAGGCGTTAAAAGCAGCGCAAAAATCATAAGAGTTGCTTGAATGGTATCTGTCCAGCTTACTGCTAAAAAACCACCAATAAAAGTATAAAGAATGGTGGCTAATGCTCCATACCAAAGTGCGGTGGAATATTCGACTGAAAATAAATTTTGGAATAATTTTGCACCTGCCACGACACCCGAAGCACAATAAATGGTAAAGAATACTAAAATAATCGTAGCAGAAACAATTTTTAATAATTTATGTGATGTGGCAAAGCGGTTGTGGAAATATTCTGGAAGAGTGAGCGCATTATTATTTAATTCAGTATAAACACGTAAACGACCAGCCACCAGAAGCCAGTTAAAATAAGCACCAAGCGTTAAGCCGATAGCAATCCAGCCTTCAACTAAGCCTGATAAATATACCGCGCCAGGTAAGCCCATTAAAAGCCAACCAGACATATCTGAAGCACCAGCAGACATTGCCGTGACAAAGCTGCCTAAACGACGTCCACCGAGAATGTAATCTGATAAATTATTCGTATAATAATAGGCTAGTACTCCAATCAGCAACATCCCGAAAATATAAATAGTAAAAGTAACAAGAGTTGGGTCGAATCCAAACATTTAATAAGTCCAAAATGGGTTGAAAATTTCAGAAAGGGTGCATTTTACCTTATTTCGGGCTATTATTCTATTTAGACTAAATATTTGATGAAATTTAAGAAATTAGGAATATAAAATGGATGCTGTAGAGTTATTGATGAACGTAACGCCTAACGAAACACGCATTGCGCTAGTAGAAACAGGAATGTTGCGCGAAGTGCATATTGAACGCCAAGCCAAACGAGGAATTGTCGGAAATATTTATAAAGGTCGTGTAACTCGAGTGCTACCGGGAATGCAGTCTGCTTTTGTTGATATTGGTTTGGAAAAAGCGGCTTTTTTACACGCTGCTGACATTGTATCCCACACAGAATGTGTAGATGAAAATGAACAAAAGCAATTTAAAGTTAAGAGCATTTCAGAACTAGTACGCGAAGGGCAGGATATTGTTGTACAAGTGGTAAAAGATCCCCTAGGTACAAAAGGCGCACGTTTAACAACAGACATCACATTGCCATCGCGTCATCTTGTTTTTATGCCAGAAAATAGCCACGTAGGCGTTTCACAACGCATTGAAAGCGAAGAGGAACGTGCCCGTTTAAAAGCATTAGTTGAACCTTTTTGTGATGAACTCGGCGGTTTCATTATTCGCACCGCAACAGAAGGGGCAAGCGAAGAAGAATTACGTCAAGATGCTGAATTTTTAAAACGCTTATGGCGTAAAGTCTTAGAGCGTAAATCTAAATATCCAACCAAATCAAAAATTTACGGCGAGCCAGCGCTTCCACAACGTATTTTGCGTGATTTTATCGGCACGAACTTAGAAAAAATTCGTATCGACTCTAAACTTTGCTTTGGCGAAGTGAAAGAATTTACCGATGAATTTATGCCTGAATTAAGCGATAAACTTGTTCTCTATTCTGGCAATCAACCTATTTTTGATGTGTATGGGGTTGAAAGTGCGATCCAAACAGCCTTAGATAAACGTGTTAATCTCAAATCGGGCGGCTATTTAATTATTGAGCAAACGGAAGCGATGACTACTATTGATATTAATACTGGCGCATTTGTGGGGCATCGTAATCTAGAAGAAACCATTTTCAATACTAATATTGAAGCAACTAAAGCCATTGCTCAGCAACTACAACTACGTAATCTGGGTGGCATAATCATTATTGATTTTATTGATATGCAAACAGATGAACACCGCAATCGAGTACTAGAATCTTTATGTGATGCGCTTTCTAAAGATCGTGTGAAAACCAATGTGAATGGCTTTACGCAATTAGGTCTTGTGGAAATGACTCGTAAGAGAACCCGAGAAAGCCTGGAGCATGTACTATGCGATGAATGCCCAACTTGTCACGGACGCGGTCGGGTGAAAACCGTTGAGACAGTTTGTTATGAAATTATGCGTGAAATTATTCGAGTTTATCATTTATTCAGTAGCGAACAATTTGTTGTTTATGCCTCGCCAGCGGTTTCCGAATATCTTATTAATGAAGAATCCCACGGTTTGCTACCAGAAGTAGAAATGTTTATTGGCAAACGAGTAAAAGTAAAAACAGAACAGTTTTATAACCAAGAACAGTTTGATGTGGTGGTGATGTAAACTCCTATTCAACAAAGTGCGGTGAAAAATTTTTGAGATTTTCACCGCACTTTTAAAAATATCTTTTTACATTTTTTCTTTTGTCATTTTCATTTTTTTATTTGGTTTCATCTTTTTATCAGATTTCATTTTCATATCAGATTTTATTTTCATATCAGATTTCATGCCCATTTCATCAGACTTCATCATATTGTCAGATTTCATCATGTGGTCAGAGTGCATTTGCATGTCATCTGATTTCATCATTTTTTTCATTGGGGTATTCATCATGGGTTCTGATTTCATTGGCATGGCGTCAGATTTCATTTCTTCTGCATAAACGGTTGTCATACCAAATAACATAGCCATACCTAAGATTGTGCTTTTCAATGTAATATTTTTCATTTTAAATTTCCTTGTTTGAGTGGTAAAAATAGTATTGAAAGAAATTGTTTCTTTCATGTTATTAGACGAAACACTTTTTCATTTCTTACAAAAATTTTAAAGGAATTAAAATGAATGCCATTTCTGATACGGAACTCCAACAAATTCGCACGCAGATGCTGAAATTTGCAACATTACAGTTGCACCATGCTGACCTTGCTGAGGATTTAGTACAAGAAGCATTTTTAAGTGCATTTAACAATCTCGCGAATTTTAAACATCAGTCTGCTTTTAAAACTTGGGTTTTTGCCATTCTAAAAAATAAAATTATTGATTACCTTCGTCAGAAAGGACGCTTTGTATTAGAAAGTGAAATTGAAGATGAACAGTCAACTAATACATTTTTTGATGATACAGGCCATTGGAAAATAGAATATTATCCGAGCGAATTACAGGGTGAGGAGGAAACGGTGTATT
Organism: Haemophilus sp. SZY H8; assembly: GCF_018829755.1. NCBI lineage: Bacteria > Pseudomonadati > Pseudomonadota > Gammaproteobacteria > Pasteurellales > Pasteurellaceae > Haemophilus > Haemophilus sp. SZY H8. The sequence goes on along the minus strand of NZ_JAHKJY010000001.1, from coordinate 176,817 downwards.
CTGATGAGTTTTGGTTGATTTTCGAAACTTGCCTTACTTGTTTACCTGCTAAACATGCTAAAATTTTTATGATGAGAGAGTTTTTAGAATTGTCATCGGATGAAATCTGTCAAGAAACTCAGCTTACCACCTCCAACTTGCATACCACACTTTATCGGGCCCGTTTGCAGTTGCAAAATTGTCTGTCAAAAAAACTTTAGGAGAAAATTATGCGTTGTATTCAAGCTACTCGAATAATTTCTGATTCTCATGAGCGACCATTAGAACTGCAAGAAAAAATGGGTTTAAAAATGCATTTGTTAACTTGCCCTCATTGCCGTCGTTTTCAACGAAATTGTAAAACCTTAAGTATGATGATGAAGAAATTTAAAGATTCACATTAGGAATTTTGACAGAGTGAAAAACACCATTACTTTTCACCGCACTTTATTGAGCCAGCTATAACCTAATCGTACTAAATTTAATATTCTGATAAATAAAGTGTTTATTTCTTCATTTTTGCCAATAAACTTACCGCTCCCACAATTACAACTGCGCCGAACCAAAAATAGAGGTTAGGCGTATGATGCCAAAAGAGCCAGTCAAAAACGCTAGAGAAAATGACACCAGTGAAAGCAAAAGGGGTAATAACGTTGGCTGGCGCATATCTGAAAGCGCGAGTGAGCAATAATTGGAAAATCAATCCAAATCCGCCCACCAATAGCAATAAACCAAGCTCGTATAAATTAGGGATTTTCCATTGATGAATAAAGAAGATTGGTAGCATGAGTGTGCCAATCAGATGAAAATAAAATACGATATTTTTTGGTGTGTTGTATTTGTTTAATTCTTGTAAGCCAATAAATGCCATTCCTGCCAATACAGCACCAAATAATCCAATCAGCACATAAATAGGATCAACATTGCCATTGTGATTAGTGAGTAAAATAATGGAAACGCCAAGAAAACCGATTAAGCTACACAAAAGTACATTAAGTGGTGTTTTTTGATGGAAAAAGAGCAATAAAATCGGGATAAATAGGGCAGAGGTATTCATCAATAAGACAGCGATGGAAAGCGGTAAGAACTTCACGACATAAAAGTTAATCAACATGCTCGATACACCCGCGGCATTCCGCAGGATTAAAAATTTCCATTGACGGGTATCTACTTTAAAGTCGCGATCTTTAATTACAAAAGGTAGTAAGAAAAGCAAGCCGATTAAAAAGCGTGAAAATAAGGTTTCACTTGCAGGGATTGTTTGAGAAGCGGTTTTGACAAATACATTCATCAAGGTAATGGAAAAGTACGCTGATACCATAAAACTAATCGCTTTGTGATAAAGCGAAGGAGTGGAATATGATTGCATATAGATCCTTTTTTACCTTAGAAAAGAGGGCGAAACAGTGTTTTTTAGCTCTTTATTATTGGTTATAACAATGGATTTTCATAAATTTCTTAAAAAATTTTACAAAAATTTGTAAGAAATCAGATTGTCCGCCGTCTAACCTTATGTAACGTTAATTTTCACATCATAAGGAAAAACAATGAAACTATCAAAAACATTTCTATTTATTACTGCACTTTGCTGTGCAACACCAACTTTAGCAATACAAAATTCAACATCATCTGGAGAACAAAAAATGGCAATGGAAAATACGCAAAACATTCGTGAAATTTATCTTGCTGGTGGCTGTTTCTGGGGTATGGAAGCATATATGGAGCGTATTCACGGTGTGAAAGATGCGATTTCTGGCTATGCCAATGGTAATACGGAGAAAACCAGTTATCAGATGATTGGGGTAACCGATCACGCAGAAACCGTAAAAGTGACTTACGATGCAAATCAAATTTCGCTCGATAAATTATTGCAATATTATTTTAAAGTGATTGATCCAACGAGTGTAAATAAACAAGGCAACGATCGGGGCAGACAATATCGTACAGGGATTTATTATCAAGATGGGGCAGATAAAGCTGTGATCGAACAAGCGCTCGCCCAGATTCAAACCAAATATAAAAAACCAGTACAAATTGAGGTGCAACCACTTAAAAATTTCATCGTAGCGGAAGAATATCATCAAGATTATTTGAAGAAAAATCCAAATGGTTATTGTCATATTGATATTACCAAAGCTGATGAACCCGTGATTGACGAGAAAGATTATCCGAAACCGACTGATGCAGAACTCAAAGCGAAATTGACACCGTTGCAATATTCCGTTACTCAAAATAAACATACTGAACGCTCTTTTAGTAACGAATATTGGGATAATTTCCAACCGGGTATTTATGTTGATGTCACCACAGGCGAGCCAGTTTTTTCTTCAAATGATAAATTTGAATCGGGTTGTGGCTGGCCGAGTTTTACGAAACCAATAGCAAAAGAGGTAGTGCATTATCAAACAGATAATAGTTTTAATATGCAACGTACCGAAGTGTTAAGCCGTGCGGGCAATGCTCATTTAGGTCATGTATTTGATGACGGCCCGAAAGATAAAGGCGGTTTGCGTTATTGCATTAACAGCGCATCAATTAAATTTATTCCGTTAGCTGAAATGGAAAAGGCAGGATACGGATATTTGATTCAATCAATTAAAAAATAAGGAGATGCAAGATGTTAGATCAACAACTCCTTATTGGAACTGTATTTTTAGCGGGGCTTGCTTCTTTTCTGTCGCCTTGTATTTTCCCGATTATTCCAATTTATTTTGGTATTTTGAGTAAAGGCGGTAAAAAAGTCCTAAATACTTTTTTATTTATTTTAGGGCTTTCCCTTACATTTGTCAGTTTAGGCTTTAGTTTTGGCTTTTTAGGGAATATTTTATTTAGTAACACCACCCGCATTATCGCTGGCGTTATCGTGATTATTTTGGGCATTCATCAACTTGGCATTTTCAAAATTGGCTTGTTGGAACGTACGAAATTGGTGGAAATAAAAACATCAGGAAAATCGACCGCACTTGAGGCATTTGTGCTTGGTTTAACTTTTAGTCTTGGTTGGACACCTTGTATTGGCCCGATTCTGGCTTCCGTGTTAGCTTTATCAGGCGATGAAGGCTCTGCACTTTACGGTGCATCGATGATGTTTGTTTATGTTTTAGGCTTGGCAACGCCTTTTGTACTGTTTTCGTTCTTCTCTGACAGCTTACTAAAACGTGCTAAAGGGTTAAATAAACACTTAGACAAATTTAAAATCGGTGGCGGAATTTTAATTATCGTGATGGGCATTTTATTGATTACGAATAATTTTTCGTAAAACATAACCTCAACAAAATAAATCTATAAAAGGAAAAAACAATGAAAAAACTACTATCAATATTTCTAATGGCATTCAGCCTAAACGCTTTTGCACAAACTAATTTAGCGGATGTGCAACTCAAAGATTTAAACAATCAGCCAGTTACTTTAAGCCAATATAAAGGCAAACCTGTGTATGTAAAAATGTGGGCATCTTGGTGTCCGATCTGTTTGGCAGGATTAGCTGAAATTGATGATTTAAGTGCGGAAAAAGATCGCAATTTTGAAGTAATTACCATTGTTTCGCCCGATCACAAAGGCGAAAAAGGCACTGCTGATTTTATTGAATGGTACAACGGGCTAGAATATAAAAATATTAAAGTCTTGCTAGATGAAAATGGTGAAATTATTGATCGTGTTCATGTTCGAGGTTATCCGTTTAATCTATTTTTAGATGCTGATTTAAATGTGAAGAAAACTGTGCCAGGACATTTAGGACGGGAGCAAATAATTAAGTTTATTGAGAAATAAAATCAAGCGGCTGGTAATTAAAATTTAACCAGCCGCTTTTTTATTTCTGGCATAACGTAGATATTCTTTCATTGGGAATTTGGTAGATTGATAAAAAGTATATATTATAAATAGTGCTTAGATATTGAAATGGTCTTTACTTTTACAGATGAGATAAAAGTAATAGTGGTGAAGGAAACAATGGAAGAAATAATTAACGGACTACTCATTGTGCTTGTGCCGATGGTGTTGGGTTACTTAGTCAAAATACAGAATCAAAATGCGTTAGCATTCATTAATAAAATTGTGATGTTATTGCTTTACATCATTTTATTTATGATGGGGTTTATGCTTGGGCAGCTAGAGCATTTAGAACAAAAATTGCCAATTATTGGTATGACCGCTTTAGGGCTATCGGCTATTATTTTGACTTGTAATATCGTAGGTTTGGCTATTTATGACCGCACTTTGTCTAAGCCTGTTAATTATTTACAGGGGGAATTACCATCTCGTTGGCATTCGTTAATAGACTCAATTAAATTATTAAGTGCGGTAATTATTGGCATCGTTTTAGGTTGGCTGTGCAATGATTGGTTGCATTTCCCATATGGTTCCAATCTTTACGTGCTTATTGCGTTGATCTTTTTTGTCGGGATTCAGCTTCGTAATAACGGCATTTCCTTGAAAGAAGTCTTATTAAACAGGCAAGGTTTAATGATGGGGGCAATTTTTACCCTAAGTTCTTTAGTCGGTGGTGTTATTTCGTCATTTTTTCTAAGTATGCCGATTACTCAGGGGTTAGCCTTTTCATCGGGATTTGGTTGGTATTCTTTATCAAGCGTCGTGCTGACAAATGCTTGGGGGCCGATGCAGGGCAGTATTGCCTTTTTCAATGATTTATCGCGTGAAATATTGAGTTTATTTTTGATTCCATTGTTTATGCAACATTATCGTTCTACAGCTATTGGAATTACAGGCGCAACGGCATTAGATTGTACATTACCTATTATTCAAAAATCAGGCGGAATTGAAGTAACGCCTATCGCCATTTCTTTTGGTATGGTGACAAATTTATTACCGCCGTTGTTGTTAGTCTTTTTCTCGAGTTTTCCTATTTAGAAGCTTAAAAAACTTGATTTTGATAAAAAAACCGTGACCAACTTCACAAATCTGAAAATATGTATTTGCATAACTGATCGGATTTCTTTATTCTGAAACCACTAAAAACAAGTGCTATCTTAAATAGCCGACATCTATTTTGCTTTCCGAGTAGTGCCCCATTGGGGCACTTTTTTTATTCTGTAAATAAGCATAAAAAATCCCTTTCGTAAGAAAGGGATTTGAATTATCTAAATTACATTTTTTCTACGGTTTTAATACCGAGTAACTCTAAACCTTGTTTTAAGGTTTTTTCCGTTAATAATGCCAATTTCAAACGGCTTAATTTTACGGACTCATCTTCAGCATTTAAAATTGGGCAATGTTCATAGAATGATGAGAATATGCCTGCTAGTTCGTATAAATAAGCACAAAGCACGTGTGGTGTGCCTTCTTTTCCGACAGTTTGCACCGCTTCTTCAAATTGTAGAAGTTTAATTGCAAGCGCTCTTTCTTTATCATTTTCAAGCGTTAAAGGTGCAGCCAAAAGTGCGGTCGAATTTATATCTGTTTTATTAAAGATCGAACGAATTCGAGTGTAGGCGTATTGCATATAAGGCGCAGTGTTACCTTCAAAGCTTAACATGTTATCCCAATCAAAAACGTAATCCGTAGTTCGGTTTTTGGAGAGATCCGCATATTTCACCGCACCAATACCGACAGCCTCAATTACGGCTTCTTTTTCATCATTAGATAAATTTGTATTTTTTTCATTAATTAATACAGTGGCACGCTCAATCGCCTCATCTAATAGATCGGCTAATTTCACCGTGCCACCGGTACGGGTTTTAAATGGTTTACCATCTTTACCAAGCATCATCCCGAAGTTTTTATGTTCTAAAGAGAAACTTTCTGGTACATAACCAGCTTTACGAGTAATTAACCAAGCTTGTTGCATATGTTGGCTTTGGCGAGTATCTGAAAAAACAAGTGCGCGGTCAGCTTTTAATGTTTCATAACGATATTTTGCTGCAGCAATATCGGTGGTAGTGTAAAGGAACCCACCGTCTTTTTTCTGGACGATCACGCCCATTGGGTCGCCTTCTTTATTTTTGAATTCATCCAAATAAACAACCAATGCACCATCATCTTCTACAGCTAAGCCTTGTTTTTTAAGATCTTCTACGATGCTTGGTAACATTGGATTATAAAGACTTTCACCCATCACATTTTTTTTGGTTAAAGTCACATTCAAGCGATCATAGTTGTGCTGATTTTGTTGCATCGTGATGTCAACTAAACGTTTCCACATCGCTCGGCAATATTCATCACCGCCTTGTAATTTCACAACATAATTACGCGCTTTTTCAGCGAAAACTTCATCTTCATCGTAGTGTTTTTTGGCTTCGCGATAAAAGGCCTCAAGATCTTGCAATTCCATTTCACTCGCATGCTCGTTTTGCATTTTTTCAAGATAAGCAATAAGCATTCCGAATTGCGTTCCCCAGTCACCAACATGGTTTGCACGAATGACATTGTGACCTAAAAATTCTAGGGTTCTCACAACCGCATCACCGATGATAGTAGAGCGCAAGTGACCTACATGCATTTCTTTTGCTACGTTTGGAGATGAATAATCAATCACAACGGTTTGTTTATCTGTAGCTTGAATGCCTAAATTTTTTTGGGAAAGCGCAGTTGAAACTTCAGTTGTTAGCCAAGTTGGATTTAAGAAAATATTAATAAAGCCCGGCCCAGCGATTTCTAATTTTTCTGCAATATCAGATAGTTGAGCGTTATCTAAAACTTTTTGAGCAAATTCTCGTGGATTTAAACCTAATTTTTTTGCCGCAGCCATAATGCCATTGGCTTGATAATCGCCAAATTGTGGTTTTCCTGATTGACGAACAAGCGCATCGCAAGATTGATCTGCTCCAGCAAGAATCATAGCTTGTTTGATTTTGTCGGATAAAATAGATTGAATATTCACGTTTTTTCCTATGTTCAAATTGAATAATGAAAATAATCGGCTATGATACCGTTCTTTATGAGTTTCTCAAAGGGACAAAATGACAAATTTACAGGAAAAATCACCCGCACTTTTTTCTGATTTGGCGGAATTTGAAAGAAAAATTCAACAATTAGCTCAAATGATGTCAATTGATTTTTCAAATTATGAAATCGATCACCTTGCCGTGCGTGTAAATAATGAACAAAATGCAAAAAACTGGCTGACACTTTTATTGAAATACGGTAGAATTTTGTCCGATAACATTGTCAACGGACGTAAGATTTATCTAATTCAGTTAGAAAAAGCAGTGAAATTCGCTAATCAGTTCGTTGATGTTATTGAACTACCGTTCCCTAAAAATAAGCCGTATCTCGTAGAAGGTTGGGAGCATATTGAGGTTGTAATGCCATTTTTACCGAATGAATCGATAAATGAATGGGTACAGCGTATTAATATGCGTTTTTTATGGAGCGAATTAACTCAATTAACCATTAAAGTGAGCGAGCCTAAAGTGGATGGCGAGAGATTGCCTAATCCATCTATTGCAGTAAGTTTTGTTGATAAGACATCAAATCATACTTGTATTAAGGTTCATCCTTATTCTATTAAGAAAATACTCGAGGTTTAGCAAATGAAAAAATTCTCTTTAGCATTAGTTGTATTAGCTGGTTTAGGTTTATCTGCGTGTTCATCTCAAACTGCGCCAGTTGGTGAAAATGCCTATAAAGGTAATATTGTATTTAGTCAACCACAAGGTGAAAACTTACAGTTAACTATTCGTAAAAATGATTGTTCAGGTAATCAACAAGAAGGTGAACAGGTAGTTATTACTCGTAAGTATGATTCTTCTTTAGTTGTTGGTGCATGTGTTATTGTTTCTGGTGATGAAAAAGCAACAAATGTTTCAACATTATCACCTAGAAACCCACTTTAATTTCTTTTAACCCTTTAATAAGGTATATAGCATATGAAAAAAATGACAGCAACGTTAGCACTTTTAGTTGCTTTCTCTGTGACTGGCTGTGCTAATACAGATGTTTTCAGTGGTGATGTTTATACAGCATCTCAAGCAAAAGAAGCGCGTTCAATTACTTATGGAACAATTGTTTCTGTCAGACCAGTTAAAATCCAGGCCGAAAACCAAGGTATTGTTGGTGGTATCGGTGGAGGTGCTTTAGGTGGTATAGCAGGTAATGCAATTGGTGGAGGCCGTGGACAGGCTATTGCAACAGTAATTGGAGCGTTAGCAGGTGCTGTAGGTGGCAGTAAAATTGAAGAAAAAATGAGCCAAGTAAATGGTGCTGAATTAGTGATTAAGAAAGACGATGGTCAAGAGATTGTCGTTGTTCAAAAGGCTGATTCGAGTTTTGTTGCTGGAAAACGGGTTAGAATTGTCGGTGGCGGTTCTGATCTTAACGTTTCAGTGCTATAAATTAAATTTATATAAAAAGCGAACGTTTGGTTCGCTTTTTTATTATCTAAAATATGTTAAAACAAACGATTATTCACATAATAAACATATATCTAATTTCAATTGTTTATTGTGGAATTGTTGAAGCGTACTTCTATGGCCTATACTTAAAATAATCATTTCAGGTAAATGATATCGAATTTTTCGATAGAGCAAATACTCAGTTGTTTCATCTAATGCAGATGTTGTTTCATCTAAAAATACGACATCGGGTTTAGTGAGTAAAATACGAATAAAGGCAACACGTTGTAATTCTCCGGGGGATAAAATAACTTGCCAGTCATTTATATGATCAAGGGCGTGGATATATTTACCTAAGGCACAATCTTCCATTGTTTGAATTAGATCTGGATGGTTGGGATTGATATTAGGATAACAAATTGCTTCCCGTAAAGTGCCTTGTGGCATGTAAGGACGTTGTGGTAAGAATAAACTTCCAGAGCAAGGATGTTCTGCAATACCAATCGTTTCAAAAGGATAAATTCCCGCAATTGCTTTTAATAATGAAGTTTTCCCTGTGCCTGATGCACCCTGAATTAATAGTGCATCACCATTAACTAAATTAATATTTAAATTATTAAGTAATACACGACCTTTTTCATCTTTAATACCGAAGTCTTTTAATGCGACACGATGAGAACATAGAAATGGTTGATAAAACTCTTGATTATCTAAATCATCCATTTTTTTCATAAAACCATATAAACGGTTTAAACGAGCCTGATAGAGTGTAAATTGCTCATAAAATAATCTAAAAAATGAAAGGGCAGTCATTAACCGGTTAAAAGCCTGTACAGTTTGATGCATATCACCAAGTTTAATTTGTCCAGCAAAGAAACGTGGTGCTTGTAACATTAATGGTAAGAGTTTTGCTACTCGAGTAACTCCAGAATTAAATCCATCCAATCCAAGCATTTTTAATACAATAGCCCAACGATTATGAATTATTTGAGTAAATTTGTGTTGTAAGAATAGTTGTTCCTTTTTTTCACCATGATAAAAAGCAATGCTTTCCGCATTATCACGTACACGGATTAAAGAGTAACGATAATCCCCATTGAGTTTTTCTTTATTAAAATTTAGTTTAATTAGCGGTTTACCTATCCAGACTGACATTAAAGTTGCAAAGATAATAAAGGAATAAATGAAGAATACGACACCTTTCTCAATATTTAAACTAAATAGACTTAATACACCAGATAGTGACCATAGGATAATAGTAAATTCTATCGTTGTAAGAATAGAATTAATCATTCCACGCACAATTTGTACGGTACTAGTAATAAATTCACGAGCATCTTGTTCAATACGTTGATCAATATTATCGGGTAAATCTTGTTCGTATTTTAAACGATAGTATTTTTTATTATTTAGCCAACGTTGAATTAATGATGAGTTTAAACTTTCAAGCCATCGAATTTCAAATACCTGACGGAAGAAGTAATCACTAATCGAGTGAATGACTTGAACAAGTACAAGAAGAGCATTAAGTTTAGCAAAGAACCAGAATTTTTCTATATTCATTTCTTGCATTGAGCTATATAATCCATTGTAAAAAAATGAATTAAGCACGCTAAATCTTACTTCTAGCAATATCATTATAAAGAGCACTAACAACATTAAAATAAGTTTAATGCTGGTTTTTTTACTAATCGATGGTGACACGATACACCAGAATTTTTTGCCAAAAGTAGTTTGTTTTAAGGCTAAGATTGTTGCGCTAAAGCATAATATCACCCAAAAAAGTGCGGTTAAAATCCAGTTTAAACTATTATTAAGTTCGGTTTGCCAGTTCATTGATTTCCTATAAAAAATGAAAATCCCCTATTCCTATATAGAGATAGGGGATATATTTTATGAATTAAAAGCTGAATTTTGCGCTTAATACAACTTCACGCGGTGAACCTATAGATAAGTGTTCCATTGTGGCTGTGGTATGAGAGACAAAATAACGTTTATTAGTAAGGTTTTTGCCTGTTAAACGTAAATTAAGATCTTGCTTGCCAAGTTTTACGTCATAAGAAATAAAGGCATTATAAAGCGTAGCAGATGGTATTTTGAACCAAGTCGCTTGACCATTATTGATATAGTTAAATCCCCAACTTCCTTGATATTCAGCACCAGCACCCGTACGCCAATGACCACCTAAGAAGTGACCCCAATCGTAGATTAATGTTAATCCTGCAAGATGTCTTGGTGTACTATCAAAATCAGTACCTATATTTTGTGGTTCAGCATCATCACGCAATACTTTTGTTTTAGTATAAGTATAATTGGCTGAAATTGTTAGTTTGTCAGTTAGCTTGCCATTAATATCAATTTCGATACCTTGAGAACGATCTTTGCCTGCAATTTTAATAACATTTTCATTTGTAGCAGGATCTTTATAGCGTTTTGCGGTGTTATCTTTAATTATATGGAATAAAGCTAGGTTAGCACTTAACCATTCATTATTGTATTTGGTTCCAATTTCAAATTGACGACTTGTTTCAAGTTTGATTTTTTCACCTTTGTAATCCCAGCTACGAGAGGGATTAGGTTTAGCTGACGTACCTACATTTCCATAAATAGACCAGTCAGGTGTAATTAAGTGAACTAAACCTAATTGTGGTAAAAGGGCAAAACCACTGTCATTATTACGGAATTTTTGATTTTCGCGTCCTTGTCCTGATTTTATTTGATGCCATTGTGCCCGAACACCACCAGAAACAATCCATTTGTCACCCAAATAGATTGCATCCTGCACGACTAAACTAAGAGTTTTATATTGTTCTAACATATCGCTAGTTCGTACATCTGTTTTTGACGATGCCTGCCCATTAATCACCTGTGTTGAATTATATTCTGGGGTATCAATAGACATTGTATGTGTTCCGCTACGGCGTAAATCGCCAATCGTTAACTGATATTTTTGTAGTTCAACAGCTGTACGTAATTGGTGAGTAACGGAAGGGGATTGTTCTATAATCCCAATAGCAGATAAATTCAAACTATTATTTACTGCATCGGACGGATTTGTGCTGTCAATTCGTCGTGTTACCTTTCTGGTTTTGGCATCATATTTTGTAATACGAGCTTGCCAATCAGAATAATGATTTTTTGCATATCCATAATCTGTTTTCAGAGTCCAATTCGGGTTTAATTTATGTTCAGCATTAAATTGAATGGTATGAGAGTAACCTGTTGTTACATTGATTGGATCATCTAATCTTCTTTCTAATGGAATATCAACAGGTTTGCCATAATTTGGGTTATGGTTAAGCCCAACTTTTTTATTTGTATCAATGAAAATACCGCGATCAAAATCACCTTTATAATCTTGATATTCATAAGACAAGGTTAATTTTGTTGAATCATTTTTCCAGGATAGAGATGGTGCAATGATTGTTTCTTTATTTTCCCCAAAATTACGCCAAGAATGTTTTTTCTTGTGATCAGCAACGATGCGATAAGCGAATCCAGTATCAGCAATGGGGCCTGTAACATCAATGCCAAAATTACGGCTATAATTTGAACCGTAACTTGTATCTAATGTTGTTTTATGCCCTTCATATGAAGGTTTTTTAGTTACAACGTTAATTACGCCGCCTGGATTTTGCATGCCATATAATACTGAAGCGGGGCCTTTTAGTACTTCAACTCGTTCTACGTTAGCATTAAAGTTACGTGCTAGTGGACTTGCAAGTCCGTTACGCATAATAGAACCATCACGATTTCCACCGTAGCCACGGCGTTTTACTGTATCAAGTGTACCTGCTAAATTATTACCTTGACTTAAACCACTAATTCCTTTTACTGCGTCTTCTAAAGTACTTGGCTGTTTATCTTGTAATTGTTCTTGTGTCACAATATCAATACTATAAGGTGTATCAATAATTGATGAATTTACGCCCGTAATTTCAGTGCGTTCAGCCTTATAGCCTTTTTCATTAACAAGTTTTGTAATGACTTCAATACCTTCTAATGTGTGTTCATTAGTTGAATATTCTTTTGCATTTACATTAGCTACAAACGAAACCGAAACTCCGGCAAAAAGTGCGGTGTAAATTAGGCTTAATTTAAATTTCATAAAATGCTTCCGTAGATTAGATATAGGTAAAAAGAGGCGCGAGTATATCTAAAAGGTTAATTTATATCAATGGTAATTGTTATCATTTAATAAAAAATATGTTTATTCTTACATAATGAAATTTGCGTACCCTATAAAGTTGCGTTACCATAATTTCACTCTATCAAAAATAAGGCATAAGATGAAAATCGCATTAGGTATTGAATATCAAGGCACAAATTATTACGGCTGGCAACGTCAAGAAAATGTGCGTAGCATACAAGAACAACTTGAAAACGCGCTTTCCATTATTGCCAATGAAAAAATTGAAATTTTTTGTGCTGGGAGAACTGACTCAGGGGTGAGCGGAACAGGGCAGGTCGTACATTTTGAAACCAGTGCAGTACGCCCTGATAAAGCATGGACATTCGGGACAAATGCGAATTTACCTGATGATATTGCGGTTACTTGGGCAAAAAAAGTTGATGATGAATTTCATGCGCGTTTTTCAGCGATGGCTCGTCGATATCGCTATATTCTTTATTGTAACAAATTACGGTCTGCTATTTTACACGGAGGAATTACGCATTGTTATTTAGATCTTGATGCAGAAAAAATGCATCAAGCTGGTCAGTATTTACTAGGCGAGCATGATTTTTCCTCTTTTCGTGCCGCACAATGTCAATCAAACACGCCGTGGCGTAATGTTCATCACTTATCAGTTACTCGAATTGGGCAATATATTATTGTGGATATTCAAGCCAATGCTTTTGTGCATCATATGGTCCGTAATATTGTTGGGAGTTTGATTGAAGTTGGTGCAGGTAAAGAATCAATTGAATGGATGAAATGGCTACTAGAGCAAAAAAATCGTCAGCTTGCGGCACCAACTGCAAAACCTGATGGACTATATTTAGTAGATGTAATTTATCCTGAAAAATTTGGCATTCCTAAAAGCCATTTAGGACCATTATTTTTAGGTAATGAGTATGTTAAATAATTAAAAAAACACCGCACTTTGTCATTTTAAGTGCGGTGTTTTTTAGAAGGTTTATTAATATTTATAGATTTCGTTGTATAAGCCACTCTCAAATTGTACTAATGGTGCTCGTTTTGTTTTGCTTTCCAAATCGCCTGTTGAGTAGCCATTAATAAATTGAACAAAGGCCACTTTTTCTCCTCGAGCGTTTGTCATAAAGCCGGCTAGGTTATAAACCCCTTTCAAAGAGCCGGTTTTAGCAATAACATTTTTTACTAATGGCGGGCTAATTAATCCACCTCGCCCACTGATCGTGCCATCTACACCTGCGATGGGGAAAGTTTCCATTAAATGTAATTTATCTTCGTTTTTGGCGATGTATTCTAAAACGGATAGCATCGTTTTAGGTGCTACAAGATTATGGCGAGACAGACCTGAACCATCGGCTAAAATACTGTTTCCAAAACGAATTCCTTGTTTTTGTAATATGGACTTAATCGCTAATGTGCCTAATTGAAAGGATGCTGGGCGTTTATAGTAATTGAATGCCACAGCTCGGAACAATGAATCAGCAATCTGGTTATCCGATTTTTTCATCATTTTTTTCAATAAATCGGGTAATGGTTTGGATAAATGTTTCGCTAATAACTGACCTTGTTGTGGTTTTTGTGGCAACATGACTTTGCCATTAAATTCAATACCTAATTGTCTTAATTGTCGTTGAATAATCGCAGCTGCATAAGCATCTGTATCTTGTACGGCAAAGCTTAAGCCAAAAGGTTTAGATTGACGTGCTAAACATCCTTTTACTTGATAACGATTATTGTCGTGTACAACAACATCGAGCTGACAATAAGGCGCTTCATTGCTATCCGCTACATAAACTTGTCCAAACACTTGAATTGGAAATTGTGCAGGCACATTGATTTTTACTGTTTCACCTGGATTTTGATTGGCATCTAGTTCCGCATAGAAACAGTTATTATCAATATTCGCAGCAGATGGGGGAGAGTTGAAACACATGGTCAGATCGTTCCAAATCCAACCTAATCCTCGGTCGTGACTCGAAAAAACAGATGTATCTAATACTAAATCGCCATTAATTTTTTTGATACCTTGTTTTTTTAATTCTGCAAGTAAGGTATAAAGTTGGCCACTTGTGAGATCTGGATCGCCTGTGAAACGCACGATTAAGTGACCCTCTAAATTCCCATTTTGAATTTTCCCATTACTCAAAAGCGCGGTCTCAAATTGGAATTGATCGCCTAATGCAAGTTTAGCAGCAACAGCTGTAAAAACTTTTTGTGTACTCGCAGGAAGCATAAAGGTTGAGCCATTATAATCCGCAATAATTTGGTTTTGATTTATATTTTTTGCGATAAAACCTACGCTAGATCCTTCGGGCAATTGTTGTGTCAAGTCTGAAACATTAATGTTTGCGAAGGTTGGAAGGCTAAAGCTTACGGAAAGTAAAAAGGAGCCAAGTGCGGTGGAAATTGAAGATAATTTTTTCATATTAGGTTTGTTATGGTTGCTATTTTTTTTTAGACGAACAATAATAAGCCCCGAATGAAATTGAGTAAATCATTTTCTCATTTCAAGTTTATTTTTAATAATACTGCGGCAAGATTTTAGGGTTTTGCCGTGGTTTTTGTTTTATTTAGTAAAAGGAAAAACAATGCAACAAATTCCAATGACTGTGCGTGGCGCAGAACAATTACGTGAAGAATTGGATTTCTTAAAAAATGTACGTCGTCCTGAAATTATTAAAGCGATAGCAGAAGCCCGTGAGCACGGTGATTTAAAAGAAAATGCAGAATATCATGCAGCTCGTGAGCAACAAGGTTTTTGTGAAGGTCGTATTCAAGAGATTGAAGGTAAACTTGGTAATGCTCAAGTTATTGATGTCACAAAAATGCCAAATAACGGTAAAGTTATTTTTGGTGCAACAGTTGTGCTTGTAAATACTGATACAGACGAAGAAGTTACTTATCGTATTGTGGGCGATGATGAAGCGGACATTAAATCGGGTTTGATTTCGGTTAATTCTCCCATTGCACGAGGTTTAATTGGTAAAGAATTAGATGATACCGTTAATATTACAACGCCTGGCGGTGTCGTTGAGTTTGATATTATTGAAGTGAATTATATTTAAATAAAAAAGTGCGGTTAAAAATGACCGCACTTTTGTTGTTATTTGCGTGGAAGCTGAATTTTTGCTTCTTCGCTTGGGCGATAAAGCACCAAAATATGCCCGATGGTTTGTACTTGTTCAGCTTTGGTTTCACGCACAATCGCATCGATAATAAGTTGTTTTGTTTCGCGATCTGCACCAGCAACTTTTACTTTAATGAGTTCGTGATGATTAAGTGCATTTTCAATTTCAGCAAGTACGCCTTCGGTTAAGCCATTTCCACCAAGCATAACGACTGGGTTAAGATGGTGCGCAAGACCTTTTAAAAATTGTTTTTGTTTGGTTGATAAGGTTGTCATAAGGATTCCTAATTAAAAAGAGCGGTTGATTTTCTCAATGTTTTTCACTGATTTCAATCAGCCTCGGCTTGAATTTGGCAGATTGTAACCAAATATAAGCAAAACTACTACCAAAAATAGAAGATTATGGGAAAGAAAAAACGTTCAGCGAGTTCTTCTCGCTGGCTAAATGAACATTTTAGTGATCAATTTGTGCAAAAAGCGCATAAGCAAAAGTTGCGTTCACGCGCTTATTTTAAGATTGATGAAATTCAGCAAACGGATAAATTATTTAAACAAGGAATGACTGTGGTCGATCTCGGCGCAGCACCGGGCGGTTGGTCGCAATATGTGGTGGGGCAAATTGGTGGCAAAGGTCGAGTGATTGCTTGTGATATTTTAGAAATGGATCCCATTGTAGGTGTTGATTTTCTGCAAGGCGATTTTCGTGATGAAAATGTTTTGAATGCTTTATTAGCGCGCGTAGGCGAAGATAAAGTTGATGTGGTAATGTCTGATATGGCACCAAATTTTAGTGGAATGCCATCAGTAGATATTCCACGCGCAATGTATTTGGTCGAGCTTGCTTTAGATATGTGTAAACAGGTTTTGGCAACCAAAGGAAGCTTTGTTGTTAAAGTTTTCCAAGGTGAAGGCTTTGATGAATATTTAAGAGAAATTCGTTCTTTATTTAATGTGGTGAAAGTGCGTAAGCCTGAAGCATCACGCGGACGCTCTCGTGAAGTATATATTGTGGCGACAGGCTATAAAGGCTAATTGCTTTGATAGCTTTTCATCGCTAATGATGTGTAGTATCTTGTAAAAAATTTTTTAACTTAGGAAAGGTAGGTTAGACTTTGAACGATATGGTCAAAAATCTGGTGCTTTGGGTGGTAGTAGCGGTCATTATGATGACGGCATACCAAAGTTTCAATTCATCTTCAGTAGAAAATTCTACTGATTATACAACCTTTGTTTACGATGTAAGCAACGGACAGGTGACAGAAGCGCGTTTTGATGCCAATGAAATTACGGTAACGAAAACGGATGGATCTAAATATTCAACCGTAATGCCCCCACTTGAAGATAAAAAATTGCTTGATGATTTATTAAGCAAAAAAGTGAAGGTGGAAGGTACGCCATTTGAAAAACGTGGTTTCTTATCCCAAATTTTAATTTCTTGGTTCCCAATGTTATTCCTTGTTGGTGTATGGGTATTCTTTATGCGCCAAATGCAAGGTGGTGGCGGCAAGGCGATGAGCTTTGGTAAAAGCCGCGCCAAAATGCTGAATCAAGATCAGATTAAGGTGACTTTTGCGGATGTCGCTGGTTGCGATGAAGCAAAAGAAGAAGTGGGTGAAATCGTTGATTTCTTGCGTGATCCGAATAAATTCCAAAACTTGGGTGGTAAAATTCCAAAAGGTATCCTGATGGTAGGGCCTCCAGGTACTGGTAAAACCTTACTTGCTCGTGCTATCGCAGGGGAGGCAAAAGTTCCATTCTTCACTATTTCAGGTTCTGATTTCGTAGAAATGTTTGTGGGTGTTGGTGCATCACGTGTACGTGATATGTTTGAACAGGCTAAGAAAAATGCACCTTGCTTAATCTTTATTGATGAAATCGATGCTGTGGGTCGTCAACGCGGTGCAGGTTTAGGTGGTGGACATGATGAACGTGAACAAACCTTAAACCAAATGCTCGTTGAAATGGATGGGTTTAGCGGTAATGATGGTGTAATTGTTATTGCAGCGACTAACCGTCCAGATGTACTTGATCCAGCTTTAACTCGTCCAGGCCGTTTTGACCGACAAGTTGTTGTTGGCTTGCCTGATGTAAAAGGTCGTGAGCAAATCTTAAAAGTACATATGCGTAAAGTGCCTGTAGCGCAAGATGTTGATGCAATGACATTAGCGCGTGGTACGCCGGGCTATTCTGGTGCAGATTTAGCAAACTTAGTGAATGAGGCAGCTTTGTTTGCTGCTCGAGTGAATAAACGTATGGTAACCATGCTTGAGTTTGAAAAAGCAAAAGACAAAATCAATATGGGGCCAGAGCGTCGTACCATGATTATGACGGATAAGCAAAAAGAGTCTACTGCTTATCATGAAGCAGGCCATGCGATTGTGGGTTATTTAGTACCTGAACATGATCCTGTACACAAAGTGACTATTATTCCTCGTGGTCGTGCGTTGGGTGTGACATTCTTCTTGCCTGAAGGTGATCAAATCAGTATTAGCCAAAAACAATTAGAAAGTAAGCTTTCTACCTTGTATGCGGGTCGTTTGGCAGAAGATTTAATTTATGGTGAAGAAAATATCTCAACGGGTGCATCAAATGATATTAAAGTAGCGACTAATATCGCGCGTAATATGGTGACGCAATGGGGATTCTCTGACAAATTAGGTCCGATTCTTTATACGGAAGATGAGGGCGAGGTTTTCTTAGGTCGTTCAATGGCGAAAGCAAAACATATGTCAGATGAAACCGCTCATGCAATTGATGAAGAAGTTCGTGCAATTGTAAATCGTAACTATGCGAGAGCAAGACAGATTTTGATCGACAATATGGATATTCTTCATGCGATGAAAGATGCATTAGTCAAATATGAAACCATTGAAGAAGAACAAATCAAACAATTGATGAATCGTGAACCAGTCACACCGCCATCTGGATGGGAAGAGCACACAGGGCAAGCTGCTTATGTAAATAGCAGTAATGCTCAAAGTGCGGGTGAAAATTCGGTAGATTCTAATTCCTAATCAACTCTCTAATCAACTATCTAATCAACAAGGCCTTTCCTCGGAAAGGCTTTATTTTTCCCTAATGATTTTTTTCTTCAGCGTATTCCGTTATAATCGCCCGATTAAAATTAATCTAAAAATCCACCGCACTTTATGAAAATTTACGTGAACAATAAATGTCTTGATTTAAGCGTGCCCCAAATTATGGGGATCCTTAATTTTACGCCTGATTCTTTTTCTGATAGCGGACAGTTTTTTAGCTTGGATAAAGCGCTTTTTCAAGTTGAAAAAATGTTGGAAGAAGGTGCGGCAATTATTGATATTGGTGGTGAATCTACGCGCCCTAATGCAGATGAAGTCTCTGAACAAGAAGAATTACATCGTGTTGTGCCAGTAGTGGAGGCTGTGCGAAGCCGTTTTGATTGCTGGATTTCTGTCGATTCTTCAAAAGCAGTTGTGATGCGTGAAGCGGCAAGTGTTGGAATGGATTTGATTAATGATATTCGTGCTTTGCAAGAACCAAATGCGTTAGAAACTGCAGTAAAACTAGCTTTACCTGTTTGCATTATGCATATGCAAGGTCAACCTAGAACGATGCAGACAAATCCTCATTATGAAAATGTCGTACAAGATGTATTAGCTTTTTTACAGAAACGCACTAATGAATGTCTTTCTGCTGGTATTAAAAAAGAAAACTTAATTTGGGACATGGGATTTGGTTTTGGTAAGTCTGTACAGCATAATTATCAATTATTACAAAATCTGAATGAATTTTGTCATAGCGGATATCCAGTGTTAGCGGGATTATCTCGCAAATCAATGATTGGCGCTGTGCTTGATAAGCCCGTCGATCAGCGAGTGATAGGTAGTGCGGCAGGTGCGCTTATTGCAGCGCAAAAAGGTGCAAAAATTTTACGCGTACATGATGTTGCAGCAACATCAGATATGCTCAAAGTTTGGCAGGCAACAGAAAATGCCTGATGGTTTTATAACTATAAAAAATTAAAGGAATTTTATTATGGCAAATCGTAAATATTTTGGAACAGATGGTGTACGTGGAAAAGTGGGTACTTATCCAATCACACCAGATTTCGCATTAAAATTAGGCTGGGCTGCAGGAAAAGTATTGGCTTCTCAAGGTTCGAAAATGGTTTTAATTGGTAAAGATACCCGAATTTCTGGATACATGTTGGAATCAGCCCTTGAAGCAGGTTTGGCTGCCGCGGGTTTATCTGCTGCATTTACTGGTCCTATGCCTACACCTGCTATTGCTTATTTAACCAGAACTTTCCGTGCTGAAGCGGGGATTGTGATCTCAGCCTCTCATAATCCTTATTATGATAATGGCATTAAATTCTTTTCAGCAAAAGGCACTAAATTACCTGATGAAATTGAAGAAGCAATTGAAGCGATGTTAGAGCAACCGATGGATTGTGTGGAATCTGCCGAATTAGGTAAAGCAAGCCGTATTAATGATGCAGCAGGACGCTACATTGAGTTTTGTAAAGGCACATTTCCAGCCCACTTAGGCTTGGAAGGTTATAAGATCGTGGTAGATTGTGCAAATGGTGCAACCTATCATATTGCTCCTAACGTGTTGAGAGAGCTTGGTTCGGAAGTCATTGAAATTGGTACAGATCCAAATGGTTTGAACATTAATGAAAAATGTGGCGCAACGGATGTGACAGCATTGCAAGCGAAAGTAGTTGAAATGAAAGCTGACGTTGGCTTAGCTTATGATGGCGATGGTGACCGCATTATGATGGTCGATCATTTAGGAAATAAAGTTGATGGCGACCAAATTCTCTTTATTATTGCACGTGAAGCATTGCGCTCAGGCCAATTAAAAGGCGGTGTCGTTGGCACATTAATGAGTAATATGAGCTTAGAGATTGCGTTGAAAATGCTTGGCGTTCCTTTCTTACGTGCAAATGTGGGCGACCGTTATGTATTGGAAAAAATGGTTGAAAACGATTGGACGCTTGGTGGTGAGAATTCTGGACATATTATCATTGCGGATAAGAATACAACGGGTGACGGCATTGTTGCGTCATTGGCTGTATTGGCGGCGATGGCACAGCATAAATTATCATTAAATGAATTAGCGAGTGCGGTTAAATTATTCCCACAAGTGTTAATCAATGTACGTTTTGCGGGTGGGGATAATCCACTTGAAAGTGACGCTGTAAAATCTGTTGCCGCAGACGTTAAAAAACGTTTAGAAGGCAAAGGTCGTATTTTATTGCGTAAATCGGGTACGGAACCACTTATTCGCGTTATGGTGGAATGCCAAGACGCTGAACTTGCACAACAATGTGCAGAAGAAATTGCAGAAGCAGTTAAATCTCATTAATTTTTTAACCGCACTTTATTTAGTGCGGTTTATTTTTATCAAATACTTAGGAAAGCAAATGAATATTTTTATTATGCGTCATGGCGAGGCTGAAGTAATGGCTAATAGTGATAAAGCTCGTCGCTTAACTGCTTATGGTATTAAACAAGCCTTTAGTCAGGGGCAATGGTTAAGAAAACAGTTAGAGTTAGCTACGCCAGATCGTATTATTATTAGCCCTTATGTGCGAGCACAAGAAACCTTTGAGCAGGTAAATCAGGCTTTTAATGGTGAACTATCATCAAAAATAGAAATTTGGGACGGTGTTACACCTTATGGCCATGCAGAAATGGTGACGGATTATTTTTCTGTATTGCGTAATGAAGGTATAAAATCTATATTTATTATTTCTCATTTACCTTTAGTCGGTGAAATTGTAGCGGAGCTCTATGGAAAGCGAAATCCAATCAGTTTTTACCCAGCGACTATTGCATATTTAAATTGGTCTGGACAATATGCAAAAATTCTCATGTATAAAAATGCAGATGCATTGATCTAATTGTGTTATTAATAATCAAATTAATGGTTATTTATCTTTACAAAAAATAAATATTTTCCATGGAGCTTTATAAATATGCTTTATTTATCAATTGGTTAGTTTTATTTTTGTTTGTAAAGATTTTTAAAGAAATGTAAATTTTTATTTTACCTATTTCCTTTTTAAGAAATATGCGTAAACTACGCCACACAAAGCAATAGGGCTTTGCAAAATGAATACTAGATGGAGATTTATCATGAAAAAATTAGCATTAGCTGCATTAGTGTTGGGTTCAACGGTCGCTTTAACCGGTTGTTTTGATAAAGATGAGGCAGCACAAAAAGTTGCAGAGGCAAAACAAGCGGCAACTTCAGCTGTTACGGATGTGAAAGAAGCTGCAACTAATGCTGCAGCAGATGTAAAAACTACTGCACAACAAGCTGTATCTGATGTGAAGGATATGGCGAGCAACGCTGTAGATTCTGCAAAATCAGCGGCAGCAGAAAAAATAGCTGAAACTAAAGATGCAGCTATGGCTAAAGTTGAAGATGCGAAGAATGTGGCAATGGAAAAAGTTGAACAAGCCAAAAATGCAGCATCTTCAAAAATGGAAGAAATGAAACAATCTATAGGTGAAAAAGCGAATCAGACAATTGATGCGGTGAAAGAAGCTGCTAAATAATTCTGTGATTAAATAGAAAAATCCCTATTGTGAATTCAATAGGGATTTTTTAGTATTTGATATTATTTTTTCCAGATAACATGAAATTCACGATTTTCTTCTCGATGAGAAATTAAAAATTTTGCAAATATATCGTCCATTTCATCTTGATTGTTTACTAATCCAACCCAAATCTCGGCATATTCATTCGGATCTATGAGTACGCCAATTTCGTCTTCCCAGTTATCGGCAGTTTCTACAAACTCAACACCTCCTCGTTCTTCAAATTGTAGGTTGAAGAGAAGGATATCGGCAGGATCAAGATTTTCACTTGCCATTTCTAGAAAAATATCGTACGCAATATCAATTGCTGTATCAGGATCAAGTTTTTTGATTTCAGTCATCATAAAATATTCTCATAAAACTAAGGGTTATTTATTGGTAATTTTATTTCTCGAATGTTCATTGAAAAGCCATCAATAATGAGTAATCTACCACATAAATTCTTGCCAATTTTTAAACGTACTTTAATTGCTTCTAATGCTTGAATAGAACCAACAATCCCAACAATTGGGGCTATTACTCCTGCTTCTACACAACTTAATATATTCTGCCCAAATAATTTACTTAGTTCACGATAGGTTGGTGTATTTGATTCATAGGTAAAGACTGAAATCTGGCCTTCCATTCGGATTGCCGCACCAGAGATTAAGGGAATGTGAGCTTTCTCGCATTGGCGATCAAGTTGATTGCGAATATCGACGTTATCAGTGCAATCTAAGACAAGATCAAAGTGCGGTATTAATTCGGCCAGTTTTTCTTCGGTTAGTTTTGCATTTATTGTTTGAATATCAATATGTGGGTTAAGCTGTTCTAGAGCTATTTTAGCAGATTCAACTTTTGGCATATTCAGTCTAGCATCACAATGAAGCACTTGACGTTGTAGATTGGAAAGTGAAACATGGTCAAAATCTAATAGGGTTAGGTGTCCTATACCTGAAGCGGCTAAATATTGACTAGCCGCACAGCCTAATCCACCTAAACCTACAATGAGAATTTTGCTCTCTTTTAGTTTTTCTTGTCCTTCAAAATCAATCGATTTAAGAATGATTTGCCGGTTATATCGTAGCTCTTCTTCGTAATTTAATTCAGTCATAGGCTACCCCAATAAATGATTGAAGAGTTCTATGGTTACACGTTCACCTGCTGATACATTGCCACGCTCTTGTTCTAATACAATAAAACAATTACTTTTTATGAATGCACTAAATAAGTGAGATCCTTGAAACCCAACAGACTTAACCTCAATTTGTCCTTGTGAGTTGATGTGATAAAAACCTCGTTGGAAATCTAAGCGACCAGGCGCTTTTTTTAAGTTTGTTGAAGCAATTGCTGAAAAACGTGCTGGATTTTTCCATCGTTTTTGACCTTGCAATTTTGCAATAAGGGGCTGAACGAGTTGATAAAAAGTCACAAGTGCAGAGACAGGGTTACCAGGTAAGCCACAAAACCATGCATTTTCTAGTTTACCAAAAGCAAAAGGTTTACCAGGTTTAATGGCAAGTTTCCAGAAATTAATTTCACCTACTTTTTCTAATACTGTTTTAGTGAAATCTGCTTCTCCAACAGATACCCCACCACTGGTAATCACTAAATCAGCCTGCTTTTGTGCAGATATAAAGGCTTTTTCAAATTCAGCCTCATTGTCTGGTAATAATCCTAAATCAATAACTTCACAATGAAGTTTTTCTAGCAGTAATTTTACGGTGAATCGATTTGTATCGTAAATCTGTCCAATTTGTAACGGTTTACCTACCTCGACAAGTTCGTCCCCAGTGGAAAGTATGGCCACTTTTAATCGATGATAACATTTTACTTCTGAGATACCTAAAGAAGCTAATAATGGTAAAGAAACAGCATTTAATTCATCACCTTGTGTTAATACTATATCCCCTTTTTTAACATCCTCTCCAATACGACGAATATTTTGATTGATTTTAGGTAATTCAGAGAAGGTGATTGTTCCGTCTTCATTTATGTTGACTTGTTCTTGCATTACGACAGCATCAGCGCCTTCAGGAATCATTGCCCCAGTCATAATTCTTATTGCACTCTGGGCAGGCCATGAGCCTTGAAATGGTATTCCTGCAAAGGATTTACCTGCAACAGAAAGGGTCAGTGATTTTTCTAAATCAGCTAAACGTACAGCATAGCCATCCATAGCAGAATTATCGAAAGAAGGGACATTAATAGGGGAAATAACATCTTCTGCACAAATTCTATTAGCGGCTTGTTGTAAATTAAGTGTTTCAATTTGTGTAGGAAAGGAGAGCTGTTCTAGCATATTATTACGGGCTTGATCCAACGTGAGCATAGAGATTCCTTAATTAAAGTAAAATTTAAAGTATTGTAGTCTGAAAAATCTTAAAACTAAAGATTTCATTTTACTTAGTGATTTTTCTCATTTTGCGTTCGCTTTATCCTTTGTTAGAATAACGCATTATTTTTTTAGGAAAGACTGTTATGACCGATATTTCACAAGATGCAATAAGTGTGCGCAATGCTTTAATTGCTAAGGGCATTGAAACGCCGATGATAGATCTAAATCAATGTAAGGAAGTACGTCGCTTAGGTATTGCAAAACATATGCATGAAGTGATGAAATTAATTGGATTGGATTTGCGAGATGATAGTCTTGAAGAAACACCTAATCGTTTGGCAAAAATGTTTATTGATGAGATTTTTAGTGGAATGGATTATGCAAATTTCCCTAAAATGACGAAAATTAAAAACCAAATGAAAGTGAGCGAAATGGTGCAGGTTAATGATATTACATTGACGAGTACTTGTGAGCATCACTTTGTGACGATTGATGGTAAAGTTTGTGTAGCATACTATCCAAAAGATTGGGTTATTGGTCTTTCGAAGATTAATCGTATTGTGTCGTTTTTTGCACAGCGTCCACAGGTACAAGAAAGGCTAACAGAACAACTTCTCACAGCTTTTCAAACTATTTTAGAAACAGAGGATGTCGCCGTTTATATTAAGGCAACACACTTTTGTGTGAAAGCGCGGGGAATTAAAGATACAAATAGTTATACTATTACCTCTGCTTATGGAGGCGTATTTTTAAAAGATCGTGATACGCGTAAAGAATTTCTGGCTACTATTCAAAAATAAAATGGAAATAAAATCGCCGCACTTTTTGACAAAAGGCGGCGTTTTTATTTATCCAAAAGATTTTTTCTCTTGATTTAACAGATAGTTTGGCGGTAGTTCAGGCGTAGAATCTTGTTCATCAAAGGATTCAATTTCAGGTTTGAGATAAAATTCAGCCGCTTCATGATTGCTTTTTGTTTTGCCTAATAATTGTGGCTGAAGTTTTACAAAAGTGCTATTCGGTGCAAGCCAGATGCCGATAAACGCTTGATTAAATTTAGCATCAAAATCATGTTCCAAAACAGTATCATTTAATACAAAGTAGCCTCTATCTGGTAAGGCAATATAGTTCAAGATATCGTTTGGTGAGAAATCAGGAAATGTGGATTGCATTTCTTTAAGCCAGCTTTGAGTATCGCCATCATTAAGTTTTAAGGTTTCGATTTCTTTAATAAGCGTAATCGCAAAATTTTTTCCTTCAATGGGTTTTTCATATTTGAAAGAGAGCATTAATGGGCGTTCATTTTCTTGATAAGTACCCGTTTCGGAAAATAAACCAATGGTATAAACATGGAACGGCCCCCAAGTGTATTCGGCATTTCCGATGGGTTGCCAATGAGCAAAAGGTGCGGCAGAAAAAAACGTTATCATTGCCACAAAAAGGGATTTCATTTTCATAATAAATTGCCGTGAGTAAAATTGTGTTGATTATAACAAACCGCATCAAAAAACAAATGAGAAACGAGTAAAAAGGCGAGTAATTTTACTCGCCTTTAATATTACTGATGTTAATTTGTGCGGTGAATTATTTTAGGCTACCCACCATATCTTCTGGGCGAACCCATTTATCAAAATCTTCGGCAGAAACTAAACCTAAATTAATTGCTTCTTCACGCAATGTTGTGCCATTTTTGTGCGCCGTTTTTGCAATTTTAGCCGCGTTTTCATAGCCAATATGCGTATTAAGTGCGGTCACCAACATCAATGAATTTTCAAGTTGCTGTTTAATTCGTGGATAGTTTGGTTCAATACCCACTGCACAGTGTTCGTCGAAAGATACGCAAGCATCACCCAATAATTGAGCTGATTGTAAGAAGTTTGCAATCATCACAGGGTTGAACACATTTAATTGGAAATGACCTTGTGATCCCACAAATGCGATGGTCGTGTCGTTACCAAATACTTGTGCACAGACCATTGTCATCGCTTCGCATTGAGTTGGGTTTACTTTACCCGGCATA
Source organism: Haemophilus sp. SZY H8 (assembly GCF_018829755.1). Lineage (NCBI taxonomy): Bacteria > Pseudomonadati > Pseudomonadota > Gammaproteobacteria > Pasteurellales > Pasteurellaceae > Haemophilus > Haemophilus sp. SZY H8. Next base: position 150,337 of record NZ_JAHKJY010000001.1, on the reverse strand, counting down.
ATTGAAGAACCCGGTTCATTTTCAGGAATTAAAATTTCACCAATTCCCGAACGAGGGCCTGATGCTAATAGACGAATATCGTTCGCAATTTTAAATAAACTCATTGCTAATTGACGTAATGCACCGTGAGTTTCAACAATCGCATCATGAGCGGCTAATGCTTCAAATTTATTATCTGCGGTGACAAACGGAAGTGCAGTGAATTTTGCAATGTAATCTGCCACTTTCACATCATAGCCTTTCGGCGTGTTCAAACCTGTGCCAACCGCGGTACCACCCAATGCCAATTGGCTTAAATGTGGAAGGGTGTTTTTTAATGCTTTTAAGCCGAAATCTAATTGAGCCGCATAAGCCGAAAATTCTTGGCCTAACGTGAGTGGCGTTGCATCCATTAAGTGAGTGCGGCCAATTTTTACCACGTTTTTGAAGGCTTCAGATTTTGCAGCAAAAGTTTTTTGTAAACGTTCAACGCAAGGAATGGTGTGCTCAACTACTTTTTTATATGCCGCAATGTGCATTGCCGTTGGGAAAGTATCATTTGAAGATTGTGATTTGTTCACATCATCATTTGGGTGAATAATAGATTTTTCACCTAATTTTCCACCGTTTAACACATGCGCACGATTGGCAACCACTTCATTCACATTCATATTAGATTGTGTGCCAGAACCAGTTTGCCAAATAACGAGTGGGAATTGATCATCTAATTTATTTGCTAAAATTTCGTCACAAGCCTGAGCAATTAAATCACGTTTTTCAAGAGGTAATACACCTAAATCATGATTAGCAAATGCGGCTGCTTTTTTCAGATAGCCAAAAGCTTCGATAATTTCATGTGGCATTGATGCGGCAGGACCAATTTTAAAGTTATTGCGTGAACGTTCAGTTTGTGCAGCCCAGTATTTATCTGCTGGAACTTGAACTTCACCCATTGTGTCTTTTTCAATACGAAATGCCATTCTGTACTCCTATTAATTGAATGAAAATTAAAACTGAATTGATTTTAACACTTCCGAGTTATGAGTGGAACGTAACAAAAACGTTAAAAATCAGTTTTGTGACATAGATCATAAAAGTGCGGTGGATTTCCACACATTTGTAATAATGTATATTTAATTATTTATTTTTTAGGGTTTTTTCGTTAGAATTTCAACCTTTTTATAGGGCTAGATTGAGAAAATAACGGGGCTAAAATGGCAAAAACTGCGCAATTTTACATTCTTACGGAAGATTGTACTCTAACTGTAGAAGAAATTGCCTGTAATCTTGCTGCCTCAATATGGCGCTCAGGGAAAAAAGTATTAATTAGCTGTGAAAATGAGGCTCAAGCGCTAGAGATTGACGAGCGTTTGTGGCAACGAGATCCCAATGAATTTGTTCCACATAATTTATCGGGTGAAGCCACACAATATCCCACACCGATTGAGATTTCATGGCTTGGGAAACGAAATTTGCAACGCCGTGATGTGTTAATTAATTTGCAACAAGAAATCCCAGATTTTAGCCATAGTTTTACCCAACTTATTGATTTTGTTCCAAAAGATGATGTCTTAAAAACACAAGCCCGAGAACGCTATAAACAATTACGTCTGCAAGGTTGGAATCTTTCTACTGAAAACGTGGGTTAATAAATAAATGAACGATATTACCTTTTATCAACGCTTTGAAGCCGATATTCTCGCAGGGCGTAAAACCATTACCATTCGAGATAAATCCGAAAGCCATTTTAAAGCAGGCGACATTTTGCGTGTGGGGCGGTTTGAAGATAATCAATATTTCTGCACTATTGAAGTGTTAAGTGTTTCGCCGATTACTTTTGATGAACTGACAGAACAACATGCGAAGCAGGAAAATATGGGATTGGAAGAATTGAAAGAGGTGATTCGGGGGATTTATCCGAGGGAAGAACAGTTTTATGTAATAGAATTTGGGGCACTCTATGTTAAATAAATTAGATAGGAATTTAAAAAAATTAATGGGAATTATTGCTCTTGTATCTTCTCTTTTAGGGATGGCGGGAGGATATATTCAAGGATTAGTAAGCCTTAATAATTCAGTTTCGGAACTTAATAATTTGAAACGCGAATATTCTATTATTAGTCAAAAATTAACATTAACTGATTCATTAAAAGATAATGCGAGTATCAGTTCTGAAATAAATTATTATAAACAACTATTGAAAGAGCAATGTTTTAATGATCCAAGATTTAATGATGGTTGCCGGTCATTTGATGAAAAATTATTTAAATTACAAGATAAGTTAAAACTTATTCAGTAGGTTAAAATTTTAGTTATTTTTTGATTGATTACTCAGTGGGATAAATCCCATTTTACACAAAGAGAAAAAATAAATGACACAAAAATTCGAAATGGCAGACCGATTCAACCCGTCTGCGGTAGAACAAGCCCTTTATCAACATTGGGAAGAGAGCGGTTATTTTAAACCGTCGGAAAATGAAAACGCTCCGAGCTATTGCATTGCAATTCCGCCTCCGAACGTAACAGGTTCTTTACATATGGGGCACGCTTTCCAACAAACCTTAATGGATACCTTAATCCGTTTTAACCGTATGGAAGGGCATAACACCTTATGGCAAGCAGGAACAGACCACGCGGGTATTGCAACCCAAATGGTGGTGGAACGTAAAATTGCGGCTGAAGAAGGCAAAACACGCCACGATTATGGTCGTGAAGCGTTTATCAACAAAATTTGGGATTGGAAAGCCTATTCAGGCGGCACAATCAGCCAACAAATGCGTCGTTTAGGTAACTCAATCGACTGGGAACGCGAGCGTTTCACTATGGACGAGGGATTATCCAATGCAGTAAAAGAAGTGTTTGTGCGCTTACACGAAGAAGGTTTGATTTACCGTGGCAAACGCTTAGTAAACTGGGATCCAAAACTTCATACGGCGATTTCTGATTTAGAAGTAGAAAACAAAGAGAGCAAAGGTTCGCTTTGGCATTTCCGATATCCGTTAGCTAACGGTGCTAAAACGGCGGATGGTAAAGATTACTTAGTGGTGGCAACTACGCGTCCAGAAACTATGTTGGGCGATACGGCGGTGGCGGTGCATCCTGAAGATGAACGCTACAAAGATTTGCAAGGTAAGACTGTAATTCTACCGCTTGCCAACCGTGAAATTCCGATTATTGCCGATGAATATGTGGATCGTGAATTCGGTACTGGTGTGGTAAAAATTACCCCTGCGCACGACTTTAACGACTACGAAGTAGGTAAACGTCACAGCTTGCCAATGGTTAATGTATTAACTTTAAATGCAGATATTCGTGATGAAGCCGAAATTATCGGTACTGACGGCAAACCACTTGCGGGTTATGAAGCGATGATTCCTGCGGATTTCCGTGGTTTAGAGCGTTTTGCTGCACGTAAAAAAATCGTGGCAGATTTTGAAGCACTAGGTTTATTAGACGAAATTAAACCACACGATTTGAAAGTGCCTTATGGCGACCGTGGCGGCGTGCCGATTGAGCCGATGCTAACTGACCAATGGTATGTTAGCGTGAAACCGCTTGCTGATGTAGCAATCAAAGCAGTAGAAGACGGCGAAATCCAATTCGTACCGAAACAATATGAAAACCTTTACTTCTCTTGGATGCGTGATATTCAAGATTGGTGTATCTCTCGCCAACTTTGGTGGGGACACCGTATTCCGGCGTGGTATGATGCTGAAGGTAGCGTGTATGTCGCGCGCAACGAAGATGAAGTGCGGTCAAAATATAACTTAGATTCTGCGGTTGAACTCAAGCAAGATGAAGACGTGTTAGACACGTGGTTCTCATCTGGTTTATGGACATTCTCAACTTTAGGTTGGCCAGAGCAAACCAAAGAACTCAAAATGTTCCATCCAACGGATGTGTTAATCACGGGCTTTGACATCATCTTCTTCTGGGTTGCACGTATGATTATGTTTACGATGCACTTCGTGAAAGATGAAAACGGCAAACCACAAGTGCCATTCAAAACGGTGTATGTAACAGGCTTGATCCGTGATGAGCAAGGCCAAAAAATGTCGAAATCGAAAGGTAACGTACTTGACCCAATCGATATGATTGACGGTATCAGCCTTGAAGATTTACTTGAAAAACGTACTGGCAATATGATGCAGCCGCAATTGGCAGAGAAAATTGCTAAAGCAACGCGCAAAGAATTCGCTGAAGGTATTGCAGCTCACGGTACAGATGCATTACGTTTCACATTAGCGGCATTAGCTTCAAATGGTCGTGATATCAACTGGGATATGAAACGTTTAGAAGGCTACCGTAACTTCTGTAACAAATTATGGAATGCAAGCCGTTTCGTGTTAACGAATGAAAAATTGGATTTAAGCGAAGGCGAGATCGAATTCTCATTAGCCGATCGTTGGATTCAATCCGAATTCAATCGCACAGTGGAAACTTTCCGTAACTCATTAAGCCAATATCGTTTCGACCTTTGTGCTAACGCAATTTATGAATTTACCTGGAATCAATTCTGTGACTGGTATTTAGAATTGACTAAACCAGTATTTGCAAATGGCAATGCAGCACAAATCCGTGCGGCAAGCCAAACTTTGGTTCACGTGTTAGAAAAATTATTACGCTTAGCACATCCGCTCATTCCATTTATTACCGAAGAAATTTGGCAAAAAGTGAAAGGATTCGTGGGCATCACTGCAGACAGCATTATGTTACAACCTTTCCCACAAGTGGAAGAGAACGGCTTTGATCCTGAAGCAGAAGCTGAAATTGATTGGTTAAAAGAAGTGATTGTTGCAGTACGTAATATCCGTGCAGAAAGCAATATCGCACCAAGCAAAGGCTTAGATCTGTTATTCCGTAATTTAAGTGCAGAAAACGCAAAAATTCTCGAAAAACAGACCGCTCTTTTAAAAGCCATGGCGAAGTTAGACAACGTTCAAGTGTTAGCTGCAAACGAAACCGCACCGCTTGCGGTAGCGAAACTCGTCGGCAATGCGGAATTACTCGTGCCAATGGCTGGCTTTATCAATAAAGAAGCTGAGCTTGCGCGTTTAACTAAAGAGATTGAAAAATATCAAAACGAAGTTAAACGTATCGAAAACAAACTCAGCAACGAAGCTTTCGTGGCTAAAGCACCAGAAGCAGTGATTGCAAAAGAGCGAGAAAAACAAACAGAATACCAATCTGGATTAGAAAAAATCCAAGAGCAGTATAAAGCGATTGAGGCGTTGTAGTTTTTGATATTAAAAAACAGCTAATTTATTAAATATAGATTAGCTGTTTTTTTATTCATAATAAACTTTATTTAAGTGATATAAGATGTAAGGTTATTATTCATTCAAATTAAAGTGATTTTACTGTATAGATTAGAATCTAGTTAAATCCTCTGCAATTTCTTCAGCTTGTTTAATCACATAAGTTACTGCTTCTTCCTGTTTATCGGGGGGGTATTTGTAGCGTTGTAGGGCGCGTTTAATGAGAATACGCATTTTGGCTCGTACCGCCTCTTTGTATTGCCAGTCGATTGTGACCGATTTTCTAAGTGTTTCCGTGATTTCTTTCGCCAGTTTAGAAAGCACTTCATCCCCCATCAAATCTTTTGCACTTTGATTTTGAGATAGGGCTTCATAGAAAGCTAGTTCCTCCTTGGTTAATCCTAGTTTTTTCCCTAATGCTAAACGTTCTTGAAAATCTTGGCTCATTTTAAAGAGTTCCTCCAAAATCTCTAATACGCTCAAATTGTGGTTGTGGTATTGATTCAATGCTTCCTTCAAACGTTGTTCAAAATCTTTTTGCAAGGTTAAGTTTGAGCCTGATTTAACTTTAATTTCACTTGCTAAATAACGTTCCATTGCCGTAATCCATAAATTTTTAGTTGGGCTATTTTTAACAGTTTGTAAAAATTCCTCGGAAAGCAAGCTAATTTGTGGTTGTGGTTTTTCTAGCAGATCGAATAAATCAATCACGCCTTCAGAATACACAGTTTGATTAACCAGTTTTTTTAATAAAATCTGTCTTTCATTTGTGCCAGTGCCTTTTTGTTCACGTTTAGTTAAAATTGCCCGTACGGCATCATAAAAGGCGATTTCTTGATTATACGGCTCAACTTCAGTCAATGCGCCACACAACATATAGCCTTTTTTCACCAAACCCGCCGCTTTCAAAAAGGCTTTTTTGCGCGGCTCGGTTTCTTTTTTATTAAACCAATGTTGATCGTGCGCTTTGCCATCAAATGGTAATTGATCGAGGCTTAAAATATGATTGGCGGCAAACCGAATAGCCATCAAAAGAGCATTCGGATTATCTTTTTCTAAGGCCGTCTGAACATCAAAGGTTTTCCCTTCAACCGGCGTTGCAAACAGGCTACGGACGAACTCTAAATGCTCTTTCATTTTAAAGAACACATCAATCACGTTATCCGTCAGCTTGCCCTTGCCTTGCGAATTGGTGTATTGCTTGGTCGCTTCTTTGAGTTTTTCGGCAATGCCGACATAATCCACAATCAAGCCGCCATTTTCTCTGCTTTTATTACGGAATACACGGTTTACTCGGGCGATGGCTTGCATCAGGTTATGCCCTTGCATAGGCTTGTCGATATACATCGTATTACAGCAAGGCGCATCAAAGCCCGTCAGCCACATATCGCGCACAATCACCACTTTCAGCGCATCGTTCGGATCTTTAAAGCGGCGTTCAAGCGTTTGTTTTTCTTGTTTACTGTAAACGTGTTTCTGCATTTCTGGTGCATCAGAAGCAGAACCCGTCATCACAATTTTAATCGCCCCTTCGTTAATATTGTCCGAATGCCATTCAGGGCGCAGTTTGATGATTTCATTGTATAAATCCACGCAAATCTGACGGCTGGAAACCACCATCATCGCTTTGCTGTCCACCACTTCATTGCGTTTGGCAAAATGCTGCACAAAATCCGCGGCTAAATTAGCCAAGCGGGCTTGCGAACCCAGCAATTTTTCCTGCAAACGCAGGGCAGGGGATTGCTCCTCTTCCAGTAAATCATCAATTTCTTTGAATAGCTCATCGTGTTCTTTTTCGTTTAAGCGGATTTGGCGCGCTTCATACACAATCGGCACGGTTGCGCCATCTTCCACTGCATCTTGCAAGTCATAAATTGACACATAGCGACCGAACACATCTTGCGTGTCCTTATCTTCTAGGCTAATCGGCGTACCGGTAAAACCGATAAATGAAGCATTAGGCAGCGCATCGCGTAAATGGCGGGCGTAACCTGCCTGAAATTTGCCGTTATGCAATTTTTGCGTAAAGCCATATTGGCTGCGGTGTGCCTCATCGCTGATCACAATAATATTGCTGCGTTCATTTAAAACAGGGAAGCGGTTTTCTTCCTCATTTAGGGCGAATTTCTGAATCGTCGTAAAAAACACGCCGCCAACTTCATTTTGTGCGAGTAGTTGGCGCAGTTGATCGCGGTCTTCCACTTGTTGCGGTGTTTGTTTGATTAAATCTTTGCCTGAAGAAAAGGTTTGGAAAAGTTGACCGTCCAAATCGTTGCGGTCGGTGACCACCACAATCGTCGGATTTTTCAATTCAGGCTGCGCAAGCAGTTTGCCGGCATAAAACAACATGGAAATAGATTTACCAGAACCCTGCGTATGCCACATCACGCCAATGCGGCAGTCGCCTTTTTCTGAGGTCGCCCAAATGGTGGAATTTACCGCCTCATTTACGCCGTAATATTGATGGTAAGCTGCGATTTTTTTAATGGTTTTACCGTTGGAATCCCGCTCAAATAAGACGAAATAGCGGATATAGTCCAATAAATCCTCAGGCTTCAGCAAGCCATTAAGCAGGCTTTGTAATTCATCGTCAAAATATAACCGCGCGCTTTTATTTTTTTCATCGACCACTTTCCACGGCGTAAAGCGTTGGAAATCTGCCGAAAGCGAGCCCAAGCGTGCGGCAATACCGTCTGAAATAATTAAGGCTTGGTTGTAAACAAACAGCTCAGCAATTTCATCTTTATAGGTTTCAAACTGATTAAACGCCTGTAACAAATCCGCGGATTCACGCAACGGATTTTTGAGCTCAAATACCACTAACGGCAGACCATTGACAAAGCCGATAATATCAGGAATTCTCTTGCCCCCTTTACGGCTGCGGATTTCCAGCTGATTGACGGCAACAAAGCGGTTGTTTTCCCAATACTCAAAATCCACCAAGCGTGCCATCTCGATTTTTTGCTCATTTTGTCCGTTGCTATTGGGAGCCTGATATTCCACCCGCACGCCATCACGCAACAGTTTATAAAATGCCTGATTACGCACCACCAAGTCGCCAATATCACTTTTTGTCACCGATTTAACCACAGAGTCCACCGCACTTTCAGGCAGCTGCGGATTAAGCTTACGTACCGTCTCACGCAGTTGTTCAATAAAGACTACGCCGCTCAAATCGCCACGGGCAAACTTGCCTTCATGAATAGGCAAGTCTTTACCGTAACGATATTCCCAACCGAGGGATTGCAGGCGTTGAAGAGTGAGTTGTTCGATGTCGTTTTCATTGAGCATGATGTGTTCCTTAGTGTGTGGTTTAAATCTCCCCTAACCACTCTTTACGAAAGAGGGGAATGGTATTGCGCGTAGTTTTAGTTTAGGTGTTTTTTATGAGTAATTTTTCTGTTAATTCGCCCCCTTGCAGCCAACAAACCTCTGAATAAATCCCCCTCTTTCGTAAAGAGGGGATAGGGGAGATTTGGCAGAAGTGAAATCAACCTTGTAATTCATATTCCAAATCAAGAGAATCATAGAAATCTAAGAATTCTTGATTTAGATTTGAGTATTCATCTTTGAATACTGGGGCATTATTTCCTTGGGTATCATCAGAAATAATATCACCTAATATTTCTGATAAATTCTTTTTAAGAATAAATTGGTCAACGATTTCTCCCCAAACTGGAGATTTGTGATTAAGTTCATAATCATTCAGGTTACCTACTAATCCCATCTCTTGCATTTTTATTATTTTTATTGTTTGTTTTTTAGGAATCAAAATATAAGAACAAGCTTGAGAAAATTTTGCTTTTTTAGAAGGTGGATTAAATTTGCTTGTAGAAAAATCATCAGCTACTCCATTAGATTCAATATAAATGCAAGATGTAGAGTAATTAGGTGATTTTTGAACAAAGAATTTACAGTTATCAAAATCATGTTTTGATAGGATTCTTTCTACATCAGAATAGAAATCTTCTAAAAAATCCTTTAAATCTGCAATGTATTCAGGATTTTCGATGTGGCATCTTCTATTAGAAATATGTGAATCTCTAATTTCTTTTATTCGTTGAAGAAATGTATCTTTAGTAGGATATGTAACGTTACGTCTTTTTAAGTAGCAAGGTTTACCTCTAGCCATTTTAAATTTCTCCATTTAATAATTTAGGTAATAACAAATCTCTAGTATCTTTCAATAAATCAATTTCAGATAGAAGCTGTTTTCTTTTTTCAAATAAAGAAGAAACATATTTCTGATGTAATTCAAGTAATTTAAAATCGGGTACTAATAAAGAGATTTGTTTCAAATGTGTAGGTCCAAAGTTACGCTGGGCAGAACCTGAAGCTCGGATTTCCAATTCATGTTGTAATTGATTCTCAACAAAGCCAGCAATGAAGCCTAATGTGCTTTTATTTTTAATAGGACGGAAACGGATAACGCTTGTATTGAGTGATAAAGGTAAATGTTCCTTCCTTACAAAAGCAAATCGTCCTAATGTTCCAGATGTTGAAACAACAATATCGTCTTCTTCAAGCTGGAAGTGTTTATATTTTCCAAAAGCTTCTTCCTTCGTGATTTTATTTGCGGTTGTTAATGTCAAGTCTCCATTCTGGATGCAGCGAATATTGATAAACTTGATACCATCTTCTTCATCTGTATATTGCCAATTACGAATGCCTGGACCTTCAAGAAAGTCAATGATTTCAGGTAGTGCTTTAATTTCCCACCCCTTCGGAATTTCAACCCCATCAACCTCCACCATCTCACACGGAAACGCTTTGGCGGTTTCGGCTAATTCTGCGTAGCGTTCAGGTTGTGTTTGTGAAAGTGCGGTCAGTTCTTCGGGTGTTTTTCCGCTGATTGTCTGCATGACTGCCAGTTCCGCTTGTTCAAGGCTAAGGCCGTCTGAAAGGGCTTGGACTTTGGCACGCACGGGATCGAAATCGACAAACCAGCTTTTAAACAGGGCTTGGGCGATTTGTTCCAAGGTTTGGTTGATTTGGGTGTTGAGTTGGATTTTTTTATCTAATTCAGAAAGTATATCTGCAATTTCTGTTTGCTTTTCTAAACTAGGAATGTAGAAACAAAATTCTTTAATTGTTTTTGCACTAAGATTTTGTTGTGCAGCACCTGTAGCAAGACTTTGGATTTCTTTTTTATATAAACGTAGCAAATAGAAAATAAATCTATAATCAGCTTTTTTAGGATCTATAATCAATGCACAGCAAGCTTGATTACAAGCCATTTCTTTTCCTAAAACTCCAAGTTCTCCAACAGTAGCTCCATACATAGCTAGAAGAATTGTATTTACAGGGAGTAGTTTTGCAGATGATTTTCTAACAGCTTCTTCTGTTATTTTTTCTTCGCTTTCCCAAATATACCCATTGTTAAGTTCTTTAGTTTTAACCCAATTTATATTCCCGTTTTCATATAACTTGGGATTTTTTCTACTGGGTGTTCCGCCTGATGTTACCTTTAAACAAATTTCTTCTAAAGAATATTTATGCCAATTTTTATTCGAAGCTAAAATATTAAATATCATACCCCAATCCCCCTAAATTCTTCTTAATCTCCGCTTCCAATTCCGCACTTTTCGCAAATTGCTCCTTCAAAAGAGCGGTCAGATTTTGCATTTTTTCTGCAAATGGTACGCCGTCGTCTTCTTGTTCTGCAGTGCCAACGTAGCGCCCCGGTGTGAGGACGAAGTCGTTGTCTTTAATCTCTTCTAAAGTCGCGGATTTGCAGAAAGCGGCTTGGTCTTCGTAGCCGTCTGATTTTTGCCAAGCGTGGAGGGTATCGGCGATTTTGGCGATGTCGTCAGCGGTGAAATCACGCAATACGCGGTCTTTCATATAGCCGATTTGGCGGGCATCGATAAATAACACTTCGCCTTTGCACTTTTTGTTGCGGTTTAAAAACCAAATACAGGCAGGGATTTGGGTGTTGGTAAAGAGCTGGCCGGGTAGGGCAACCATACATTCGACCAAGTCGGCATTGATGATGGCTTTGCGGATTTCGCCTTCGTTATTGGTTTGGCTGCTCATGGACCCGTTGGCAAGCAATAATGCCATTTTGCCGTTTGGCGAGAGGTGGTAAATCATGTGTTGCAGCCACGCGAAGTTGGCGTTGCCTTTGGGTGGCGTGCCGTATGCCCAGCGTGGGTCGTCGGAAAGGGATTCGTTCCACCAATCGCTGATATTGAATGGCGGGTTTGCCATGATGAAATCCATCTTTTTATCGATGTGTTGCGGCTGCGTGAAGCTGTCGGCGTTATGTTCGCCGAAGTCGTAATCAATGCCACGAATCGCCATATTCATCGCCGCGAGTTTCCAAGTGGTTGGGTTGAATTCTTGCCCGTAGATGGAAACGTTGTTGATGTTGACTTGATGGGCGGTGATAAAGCGTTCGGTTTGCACGAAAAAGCCGCCGCTGCCCATGGCAGGGTCATACACGCGGCCGGAGTATGGCTCTAGCATTTCGACAATCAGAGAAACAATGGATTTCGGCGTAAAATATTGGCCGCCTCGTTTGCCTTCGGCTTGGGCAAATCTGCCGAGGAAGTATTCGTAAACGTGGCCTAGAATGTCTTTTGCGCCTAAATGCACAGGCTCGCCGTTGTAAGTCGGACGGGTAAAGTTGGTATCGGAGAAGAGGATAATCAGCCCGCGCAGGGTGTCTTCGTTTACGGCATAGCCGCTAATGCGTTGGAGTACGCCTTTGAGTTTTTCGTTGTCTTTTTCAATGGCATCGAAGGCATCGTCAATGAGTTTCGCCACGCCAGAAAATTTTCCACCCCAAGGCAATTCTGCCCCAGTGTTGAGAATAGAGACTTCTTGTAAGGCTTGCCAACGTGCAGAAGCTGGCACCCAAAATACGTTATCCGCGGTGTAATAATCACGGTTTTCTAGTTCTGCAGTTAAGGCTTCTTGATACTCTTCTTCAGTATCAAAAAAAGTGCGGTCAAGATAGAGGGGATTTTCAGCATCGAAAAGTTCCGCCTGAATTTTTTCCTGTTGATGAGTGAAACTATCAGAAATGTATTTTAAAAAGATAAGACCAAGAACGATATGTTTATAGTTAGCGGCATCAAGTTGTTGGCGGAGTTTATCCGCAGATGACCAAAGTTTTTCATCTAATTCATTTAAAAATGCTTGTTGTAATGCATGATTTTCATCGACAATCTTGGTCGTCTCGTCTCGTCTCGCTTGCATAAATTATGCCCTCTGTAAAGTGATTTTTATCGGAAGTTTGAATATTCAAACAAATTATCAGGTGTCATTCTATCGAAAAACAGTATTAGGTTGAAAGGGATTTTTACGTGCTAAATCCAATGATTTCCAGTAGAATGGGGCGCTTTTATAAATAAGGAATAACTATGGCAAGAGAATTTAAACGTAGCGATCGCGTCGCTCAAGAAATACAAAAAGAAATAGCAGTAATTTTACAACGAGAAGTGAAAGATCCCCGTATTGGTATGGTGACGGTTTCTGATGTGGAAGTGTCGAGTGATTTATCTTACGCAAAAATCTTCGTGACTTTTTTATTCGATCACGATGAAGCGGCAATTGAGCAAGGCATGAAAGGCTTAGAAAAAGCATCGCCTTATATTCGTTCATTACTAGGTAAAGCGATGCGTTTACGTATCGTGCCAGAGATTCGCTTTATTTACGATCAATCCTTAGTTGAAGGGATGCGTATGTCAAATCTTGTGACAAATGTTGTGCGTGAAGATGAGAAAAAACACGTTGAGGAAAGCAACTAATGTCTAGACCTCGTAAACGCTGGCGTGATGTTGATGGTGTGTTTTTGTTGGATAAGCCACAAGGCATGTCATCAAATGACATTATGCAAAAGGTGAAGCGTTTATTTCAAGCGAACAAAGCGGGGCACACTGGCGCGCTCGATCCGTTGGCTACGGGGATGTTGCCGATTTGCTTGGGCGAAGCAACTAAGTTTTCACAATTTTTGCTTGATGCAGATAAGCGTTATCTTGTTACGGCAAAATTAGGCGAACGTACCGATACTTCCGATGCGGAAGGGCAAGTCGTGGAAACTCGTGAAGTTCATGTTGAAACTCAGCAAATTTTGACCGCACTTGAACAATTTCGTGGTGATATTTTACAAGTGCCGACCATGTTTTCTGCGCTAAAACATAACGGTAAACCGCTTTATGAATATGCACGACAAGGTATTACGGTTGAGCGTGAGGCGCGTCCAATAACGATTTTTGAACTCAATTTTATTGAATATCACGCACCTTATTTAACCTTAGAAGTGCATTGTTCAAAAGGCACTTATATTCGCACCTTAGTAGATGATTTGGGTGAAGTGCTAGGTTGTGGCGCGCATGTGACAATGTTACGCCGTACAGCCGTAGCGGATTACCCCGTAGCAGAAATGATGCCAATCGATGAGTTACAACTGCTTGCTGAAAGTTTTCCATTAAGTGAATTGGATCGTCTATTACTGCCAACTGATACCGCTGTAAGTAAATTGCCCGCTTTGCATTTAGATGTAGAGCAGAGTAAAGCCATTGGTTTTGGTCAGCGAGTGAAATTTGCTAACGACCAGCAATTAAGTGGCCAAGTGCGGTTATTTTCAGCGGAGAATTTATTCTTAGGCGTAGCCTTGATCGATGGGAATATTATTCGCCCACAAAGGTTAATCACGCAATCCGCATAACCTAATTGCCTTTCCTATAAAATTCTAGTAATCTCATCTGTAATTAATTTTTTACAAATTGTGTAAACTAAATTTTGCAGGTGAGTTTTATGGAAGCCCTAAAGGATTTACGTTCTGAAATTGATTCGCTTGATCGCGAACTTATCCAACTTTTTGCTAAACGTCTTGAGTTGGTTTCTCAAGTCGGTAAAGTTAAACATCAACATGGATTACCTATTTATGCGCCTGATCGTGAAATAGCAATGCTCCAAGCGCGTCGTTTAGAAGCTGAAAAAGCAGGCATTTCAGCCGATTTGATTGAAGATGTTCTACGTCGTTTTATGCGCGAATCCTATGCCAATGAAAACCAATTTGGCTTTAAAACCATCAATCCTGATATTCACAAAATTGTTATTGTGGGCGGTTATGGTAAATTGGGTAGTTTATTTGCCCGTTATTTACGTGCATCTGGCTATCCAATTTCTATTTTAGATCGTGAAGATTGGACGGTAGCTGAAAGTATTTTAACAAATGCGGATGTCGTGATCGTTTCCGTTCCCATCAATATTACTTTGGAAACGATTGAGCGACTAAAACCTTATTTAACGGAAAATATGTTGCTTGCAGATTTAACTTCTGTTAAGCGTGAACCGCTAGCGAAAATGCTTGAAATTCATTCTGGCGCGGTGTTAGGTTTACATCCAATGTTTGGGCCAGATATTGCAAGTATGGCAAAACAAGTGGTTGTACGTTGTGATGGCCGTTTCCCTGATCGTTACGAATGGTTACTTGAGCAAATTCAAATTTGGGGCGCAAAAATTTATCAAATCGATGCCACAGAACACGATCATAATATGACTTATATACAAGCCTTGCGCCATTTTTCAACTTTCGCGAATGGTTTACATCTTTCCAAACAGCCCGTTAATCTTGCTAATTTATTGTCGCTTTCTTCCCCTATTTATCGCTTAGAACTTGCGATGATCGGTCGTTTATTTGCGCAAGATGCAGAGCTTTATGCAGATATTATTATGGATAAGCCAGAAAATTTATTAGTAATTGAAACGCTAAAACAAACTTACGACGAAGCCTTAGCTTTCTTTGAAAATAATGATCGTCAAGGTTTTATTGAGGCTTTCCATAAGGTGCACGACTGGTTTGGCGATTATTCAGAACAATTCTTAAAAGAAAGTCGTCAGCTATTGCAGCAGGCAAATGACTTGAAGCAAGGGTAGGGGAAAGTGCGGTGAAATTTCATCGCACTTTTCTTTTACTGTCTCGCTAATCTTAAATTTTCAGGTAAGTTCTCAAAATTGGAACGGAACGGGTTGATGTCTAATCCGCCACGACGAGTATAGCGTGCGTAAACAGTGAGTTTTTCTGGTTTTGCGTAGTGCATTAAATCGCAAAAAATACGTTCGACACATTGTTCGTGGAATTCATTGTGTTGACGGAACGATACAACGTAACGTAATAATTTTTCGTGATTGATTTTTTTACCAACATAATGAATATGCAAGGTGCCCCAGTCTGGTTGATTGGTAATGAGGCAGTTAGATTTCAATAAATGGCTGACTAATTTTTCTTCGACAATTTCATCCGATACGCAATCTTTTAGCCAATCAGCGTTAAATTCGTAGCTGGTAATTTCAATATCTTGTTCATCAATGCAATCGCCTTGTAAATGATCAATTTTTTGAGAATCATAAACTGTCACTGGATTTAACCGCACTTTTACATCGCCTTGCGCACATTCGCTTAAATCGCGTTGCATGGTTTGTTGAACGACATTGAAGTCGGCAAATTTGCTTTGGTTGAAGCTATTTAAATAAAGTTTAAAACTTTTTGATTCAATCAAATTTTGGCTTTGATAATCCAGATAAATGTCTGCGATAGCCACTTGCGGTAAGCCTTTTTCATTGAGCCACGAGATTTCATAAGCCGTCCAAATATCGGCACCAATGGTAAAAGGCTGGTTTTGAGTAATGCCCAATCCATCACGATTTAACGCGCGTGGCACAGGCTGTAATAAAGTGCGGTCATATTGAGAGGCGTATTCTGTTTTTTGACCGAGTTTTAAGGATTTTAAGCTGTTGTCTTGGTAATTCATCTTTTCTCCGATTAGGTGTTCGAATTTTGCAAATTTCGACACTTTATAAATTAATTACAAAAAATTCCACGATAGATTCGAGACTAACCGACAGGTATCGCATTTAAAATGAAAGGTATCAAAAATCGCATCTTTTAACACCCAATTTGCACCACAAGAAGGGCAGCAACGGGATTTTTCAGATTCTAAAGATTGCCCACCTACACGATATAAATAATAGTAAGTCGGTATGCTCGTTTCTTTTTCGATTTCTTGTGCTAAATAACGCCCATGTTTTGAAAGCGTGCTTTCATGATCTGAAATTTCTGCCAAAGATTGTTGTTCTAATACAGAACCATTCATTTGTAGTTGATCACAGGCTTGCCAATTTTCTTGCCATTTAATCAGATCTTGGCTTAAGTGCGGTTGATTTTTTAGTTGTTTATACAACGGGATTGGTGCGAAATTTTCTCCGCTATGAATTGGCGAACAACTTTGTAAATGGGTTGTGTAAAGCACTTGCCAAGTTGGCGATGTATTTTCTGCTGTTTGATCTGAATTGAAATCATCGCCCACAAGTTGAAAACCATCAAAAATTACGCCGCACTTTTCGGCTTCTTGTAATGCGCGATTCACTTCTGCGTTATTATTTTTCGGGAAAAGACTATCTTGCTCAGGACAAATGACACGCATAGCAAAACCTTGTGCGCCATCTTCTTCTGCTAAGTATAAAGGAATTTCACGTCCGATAATTTGCCCGTTATACCGCCATTGATCGAGCACTGCATTAAGTAAACGGCTTTGCAATTCAATGTTATTTTCAATGGCAGTTAGGCGAAAATAGGTTTCGATTAAATACATAAATTTTTTAATTGCTGTCCGATTTGGTTTAAGCCGTTTAAACGTGTTTCGCTTAAACGTTGTGAAATGCCGAGCTCGCTAAAAAAGGCAGTAATATCAAATTTATTCAATTCATCCGCTGTCTTACCATTTATTTGATTAAGTAAAATCGAAAGCAAGCCATTCATTATTCTGGCTTCGCTAAATCCGTTGAATTGAAAAGTGCGGTCATTTTTAGGAATAATTTGAAACCACATTTGTGCTTCGCAGCCGGTAATGGATTGCATTTGAGCAAGTTCATCATCGCTTGGGCGAGATAAATTTTTGCCAGCTTGAATAATCAGGCGATAGCGATCTTCCCAATTTTTAGCTTGTTTTAATTGTTCTATCATTGTAATAAATCCAGTGCTTTATCTAAGGCGGTAAAAAATGCCTCTACATCTTCCTGTGTATTATAAGGCGCAAAAGATAGGCGTAATGTGGTGCGTTCGCCTAAGCGTGCTAAATAAGGCTGGGCACAATGTTCGCCCACTCGGAGCGCAATATTTTGTTCGCTTAAGAGTGTAGAAAGATCAGAACAGTCAATGCCGTCAAATACAAAGCAAACAACGGTACTTGGTTGAGGAGAACTGAATAATCGACAATTCTCGTAAGATTTTAACCGCACTTTGACGGATTCTGCCAAGGATATAGCGTGCTGTTCTGCTGAGGTAAAATCCCATTTTTGTAGCCAATTCAGTATGGCATTAAAGCCAATAACTCCAGCAATATTGGGTGTGCCTGCTTCTAAACGATAAGGTAACTCGGAAAAAGTAATCCGATTATTTGATACACGATCAACCATTTTCCCACCGAAAAAGAGCGGTTGAAGTTGAGAAAGTGCGGTCAATTTTCCTGTTAAAACGCCAAGGCCATTTGGACCATAAATTTTATGGGCTGAAAATGCGAGGAAATCTGCATCTAAATCTTGTAAATCGATTTTAATATGACTAATCGCTTGTGCAGCATCCACTAAAACCAACGCATTACTATGTTTTCTGATAAGTTGAATCAGGCGTTTAATCGGCTGTTCTGTGCCCGTGACATTTGAAACAAAATTCAGCGCAACGAGTTTAGTTTTTTTAGAAAGGGCAGAAATAAGGGCATTTTCATCAATTAGCCAATTATCTAAAATCGGTAAAATTCGAATTTTTGCACCGCACTTTTTCGCCGTTTCGTGCCAAGTGACAAAATTGGCATGATGATCTGCTTGGCTAATCAGAATTTCATCTTCTGCGTTTAATTGTGGTAGTAATCCATTTGCCACTAAGTTAATCGCGTGAGTTGTACCCGACGTCCAAATAACAGCGCGTTTATCTTCTGCATTAACCCATTCTTCAACCTGTGTGCGAGCCTGTTCATATTGTGCTGTTTGGGCCGCATCATATTGGCTACGATGTACTGAACCCGCAGAAGCATAAAATTCAGCGGTGCGATCAATTAACACTTGAGGTTTCAACGCGGTAGCAGCGTTATCTAAATAAACAACCGCATCTTCATCTTGGAAATAGGGAAATTCTTGACGGAACGTTTGATAATCAAAAGCCATATTAATTTTTCTCTTGTCTGCGCCATTGACTTGGTTCAATCGGATTATTGTTCGCCCAAAGACCAATTCGTTTGGCTTGTGCATTTTCTTGCGCTTGAAGATAAATCGGATCATGGGAATATTGCTTATAAGCCCATGCCATACCTTGTTTAACCATTTCTAAATTAATATTTTTATCTTGATAATAAACAATCGCCAATGTGCGTTGATAGCGATCTTGACCTTTTAAAGAAAGACGCACATCACGGAGATAAACCATATCAGATAACGCTTTTTTAGATTTTTGTCCAAAAGCTTGTTTTTTCTCTGGTGCATCAATTTCAGCTAGTCGCACTTTGATTTGTCGATTATTTTTAGCAAGGCAGGTAAGTGTATCGCCGTCACTAATTCCAACGACACGACAAGTATTTTCTTCACTAGAGCACGCAGAAAGTGCGGTTAAAAAAAGTAAAGAAATTAAAATTAAGCAGTTTTTCATCATTAACCTTGGTAAATTGGCGCTATTGGTGCCAATAAGCGTGTAGAGTATTCCATTTTATGGGTGATAAATGTGTAGACAGATTGTTTAAGATTCATGGTTAATAAGGTGGAACATTGTAACAAATCTTAAGCCTGATGAATAATAGCTGGTGATTTGATTGTGTTTAACTCTTTGTAATTTGATATCAAAATTTGATCGAGCTCACATTTTTTTCAGATTACGCCCGATTTTATTTAAAAATAGGTGGTCAATTTTCTCTTAAAAGGCGTAAAATCTTTTTTAAACATTATCAAAAAAGTTGAAAAGGTCGAATATGGTTCAAAAGGTGTTTTTATTGGCCCGTTCTTTGGTCATTTTATACATTATGTTATATCTCGGAAATCTTATTGCACATTATGTACCTGTAGGTGTACCTGGGAGTATTTGGGGATTGTTATTGCTCTTTTTAGGTTTAACAACACGATTAATTCATTTAGATTGGATTTATTTAGGCGCGAGCTTATTGATTCGTTTTATGGCGGTGCTTTTTGTGCCTGTAAGCGTAGGTATTATTAAATATTCTGATTTATTAAGAGAACAGGTTAATATTTTATTACTTCCCAATATTGTAAGCACATGTATTACATTAGTTGTGATTGGTTTTTTTGCCAATCATTTATATCAACTCCAATCTTTTACACATAAACGGAAAAAAGTAATAAAACGTCGCCAAGTTCAAGAGAAACAAATAACTGAAAACATGTAGTCTTTATTTGGATGTCAATTATGCAGCAGTACGCAATTTATCTTTATACATTTTTAACAATTTTCGGATTTTGGCTTGCATTACAAATTAGTAAACGTTGGAAATCAGTCATTTTCAATTCATTTATCTTAACCGTATTGATTCTTGTGGTAATTTTAGTTGTAGGCAAAATTCCATATGATGATTATATGGCTGGGAATGCACCAATAAACAATTTGCTTTCATTAAGTATCGTTGCTCTTGCTTTGCCGCTTTATGAACAACTCCGACAAATTGCCAAACAATGGAAAATCATTCTTTCAACGGTTTTCATTGCCTCTTTTTTAGCAATGTTAAGTGGTGCACTTTTAGCATTTCTTTTAGGCGCAACTCCCGAAATGGTCGCAACAGTTTTACCTAAATCTATTACAACGCCTATCGCGATGGAGGTTTCTCGCCATTTAGGCGGAATTCCTGCTGTTACCGCTGTAGGGGTTGTTGTTGCAGGTTTGCAAGGCTCTGTTTTTGGTTACCTTGTATTAAAAAAATTAGGTATTAAACATCAAGAAGCTATAGGACTTTCCGTTGGTTCTGTTTCTCATGCACTTGGAACAGTAAGCTGTATGGAAACTAACTCAACGGCAGGAAGTTACAGTTCTATTTCTCTTGTGCTTTGTGGGATTATTAGTTCTATTCTCGCGCCATTTGTATTTAAGCTGATTTATTTCTTTGTTTAAATATCAATAAAAATTCAACCGCACTTTATTTATTCTAGATTGTGTTTGTTCTAGATAAAGTGCGGTTGTTTTTTGTGCTAAATGATTAGATAATGCAGAAAAACGAAATAAAACAAAGCGATATGAAACCACTTATCATTGATTCTTCTTGGACAGAACGTTTTCTTCCAGATCCTCCACGCGAAAAAGATAATCGACCACCATTTCGTCGTGATCGGGGGCGAATTTTACATTCTGCCGCCTTTCGTTGCTTACAAGCGAAAACTCAAATACATGCGATTGGTGAAAATGATTTTTACCGTACCCGTTTAACTCATTCTTTGGAAGTCGCACAGATTGGTAGTAGTCTTGTTGCACAACTTAAATTTTTAGAGACTGTTGAAAGCCTTTCGCAAACATTAAATATTGATAAAAACGAGTTGCAAAAACAATTAAAACCGTTATTGCCGAGTAACGATCTTATTGAGAGTTTGTGTTTTGCTCATGATATTGGGCATCCGCCTTTTGGGCATGGTGGAGAAACGGCATTAAATTATATGATGGCAGAGCAGGGCGGTTTTGAAGGCAATGCACAAACCTTTAGAATTTTAACAAAACTTGAGCCTTACACTGAAAATGCAGGGATGAATCTAACGCGTCGAACACTATTGGGTGTAGTGAAATATCCCGCGTTGTTAGATGTGGCCTCGCCTCAATATGCAGAACTTAATTTTTCTCGCAATATTGATCCTCGTTTTGTGCGTATTCACGATTGGATTCCAGGAAAAGGCATTTTCCGAGATGATTTAAAAATGTTTAATTGGTTGCTCGAAAATCTTTCTGAAAATGACCGTATTTTATTCTGTCAATTTAAAAAAGTTCGGGAAAATCCAGCTGAATCTTTACATACTCGGTTTAAATCGCTGGATTGCAGCATTATGGAATTAGCGGATGATATTGCCTATGGTGTGCATGATTTAGAAGATGCGATTGTGACTGGCGTGGTAAACCCTCATCAATGGCAAGCAGCACATTTCGCATTAAAACAAATTCCATCAGCTTGGTTGCATGAAAATATTGATTCAATTAGCCAACGACTTTTCTCTGATAAACATTTTGAGCGAAAACAAGCTATTGGCGCATTGGTGAACTTTTTTATTACCAATGTGCGGTGGAAATTAACGGCAAATTTTGATGAACCTTTGTTACGTTATAACGCAGAGTTGCCACCTGAAGTGATTGCTGCACTTGGTGTATTTAAAAAATTCGTTTGGGATTATGTTATCCGTAATGTGGATACCCAACGAATTGAATATAAAGGGCAGAGAATGTTGACTGAAATGTTCCAGATTTTTGAATCTGATCCGGAGCGTTTATTACCAAGAAATACTGCAAATCGTTGGCGTAATGCACCAGAAGAAAGGAAGAAACGGATTATTTGCGATTATATTGCAGGCATGTCAGATGCACACGCATTGCGGGTATATCAACAACTTTGATTTAAGAGAGAATCCCATCGAATTGATGGGATTTTTTATGCAAACCGTATAGAATAGTGCGGTTAGTTTTCACTGAATTTTTATGGGGCAGTTGTGGCATTAATTAGTTTAACCAATGGATATCTTTCCTTTAGTGATGCACCTTTGTTAGATCACGCAGAACTACATATCGAACCGAATGAACGTGTTTGTTTAGTTGGGCGTAACGGCGCAGGTAAATCAACTTTATTGAAAATCATCGCAGGCGATGTGCTCATGGATGATGGCAAAATCCAATACGAAAAAGATCTTGTTGTTTCTCGTTTAGAGCAAGATCCACCGCGCAATGCGCAAGGTAATATTTTTGATTATGTCGCGGAAGGTGTAGGGCATTTAACGGATTTATTGAAAGAATACCATCATATTTCTGTTCAATTGGAAGAAAATTACAGTGATCAAATTTTAAGTCAATTAGAGCAAGTTCAGGCTAAATTAGAACACGCTGATGGCTGGAGATTTGAAAATAAAATCAATGAAGTGTTGTTAAAACTGGGCTTAAATCCAAACACAAAATTATCCGCACTTTCGGGCGGTTGGTTACGCAAAGCGGCACTAGCACGCACATTGGTGTGCGATCCTGACGTATTATTACTTGATGAACCTACCAACCACTTGGATGTGGAAGCCATTGAATGGTTAGAAAATTTCTTACTGGATTTCCAAGGTAGCATTGTATTTATTTCCCATGACCGTTCTTTTATTCGCAAAATGGCAACACGGATTGTGGATTTAGATCGCGGTCAATTAGTGTCTTATCCGGGCAATTACGATTTATATTTAACCACAAAAGAAGAAAATCTACGCGTTGAAGCCTTGCAGAATGAATTATTTGATAAACGTCTTGCACAGGAAGAAGTGTGGATTCGCCAAGGTATCAAGGCTCGCCGTACAAGAAATGAAGGACGAGTGCGAGCATTAAAAGCGATGCGTGAGGAACGCCGCCAACGCCGTGACGTAATGGGAACAGCTAAATTACAATTAGATACCTCAAGCCGTTCAGGCAAAATTGTCTTTGAAATGGAAGACGTGAGCTATGAAATCGCAGGAAAAACCTTGTTAAAAGATTTTTCAACAACGATTTTACGTGGAGATAAAATTGCGCTTGTTGGGCCAAATGGCTGTGGGAAAACCACGTTCATTAAATTATTGCTGGGGGAAATTCAGCCAACATCAGGCAAAATTCGTTGTGGTACCAAATTAGACATTGCTTATTTTGACCAATATCGTGCTGATTTAGATCCTGAAAAAACCGTAATGGATAATGTGGCGGATGGTAAACAAGATATTGAAGTTAATGGTGTAAAACGCCATGTACTGGGGTATTTACAAGATTTCTTGTTCCCGCCAAAACGTGCAATGACTCCAGTTAAAGCCTTATCGGGGGGAGAACGAAATCGTTTATTGCTTGCAAAATTGTTGCTCAAACCAAACAATTTATTGATTCTTGACGAACCAACCAATGACCTCGATGTAGAAACATTGGAGCTTTTAGAAGAAATTTTGACTGATTATCAAGGCACATTATTAATTGTGAGTCATGACCGTCAATTTATCGATAATACTGCGACAGAATGCTATTTATTCGAAGGTGAAGGGCATTTGAATAAGTATGTGGGTGGATTCTTTGATGCTAAACAGCAACAAGCCAATTTCAGGGCAAGCAAAGCAGTGGAAGAACAGGCTAAAGCGAAGAAAACTGAAGCGCTAAAAGAAGAAAGTGCGGTGAAAAATGACCGCACTTCTAAGCCGAAATCAGTGAAACTCTCTTATAAAGAACAACGTGAGCTAGAACAGCTTCCACAACTATTAGAAGAATTAGAAAATAAAATCACTGAACTTCAAGCTGAAATAGCCGAACCAGCATTTTTCCAACAGGCTCATGATATTACCGACGCTAAATTAAAAGCATTGGCGGATACTGAAGCCGAATTAGAAACAGCATTTTTACGCTGGGAAGAATTGGAAGAAAAGAAAAATTTGGCTGAAGGTAAAGCTTAAAAAAATAACGCCCGAAAGGGCGTTTTCTTTAGACATTTTCAAGATGATCTTTTTTCAAAATACTTTCTTCATCAAGCGTTGATAAGCGTGAGATAGCGTTACGGTAAGAAATTTCAAGTGTTTCTCTACTGGTTGCCATTACGCCTTGATCCACTAAAAATCCATCATTTACATCATATACCCAGCCGTGCAATGAGAGTTTTTGTCCGCGTTCCCAAGCACTTTTTACAATTGAAGTGCGCCCAAGATTGTAAACCTGTTCCGCTACGTTAATTTTAGTCAACATATCCGCTCGTTTTTCTGGGGAAAGTTTACCGAGAAGATGACCGTGTTTAAACCAAATATCACGAATATGAAGAAGCCAGTTGTTGATAAGCCCTAAATCTTTATCAGCCATAGCAGCATGAATACCACCGCAGTTGGTGTGGCCACAGATAATAATATGTTCAATTTTAAGTACATCGACGGCATATTGCACAACAGAAAGGCAATTAAAATCTGTGTGAATTACTTGGTTAGCAACATTACGATGAACAAATAATTCACCTGGTTCAAGATTCGTCAATTTCTCAGCGGGTACACGGCTATCTGAGCAACCAATCCAAAGGTAATGTGGCGTTTGATGATCCGCCAGCTCTTGGAAGTAAGTCGAATTTTCTTCTTTCATTCTTTGTGCCCAACTGTAATTGTTGGCGAAGAGTTGTTTAATTTTATCCATTTTGCTTTCCTTAAAATTCTGAAAAAATTGACCGCACTTTGGCGTAAGTGCGGTCAATATTAAATCTAAATTGAATTAGAAATTCGCATTTCTTGGCGCGCGTGGGAATGGAATTACATCACGAATATTCTGCACGCCAGTTACATAGACGATTAAACGTTCAAAACCAAGACCAAAACCAGAGTGTGGAACGCTACCGTATTTACGAAGATCTCGATACCACCAATAATCATCTGGATTTAATCCCATTTCTTCCATGCGTTTATCAAGCACGTCTAAACGTTCTTCACGTTGTGAACCACCGATGATTTCACCAATTCCTGGTGCTAACACGTCCATTGCCGCTACAGTTTTTCCATCATCATTTAAACGCATATAGAATGCTTTAATGTCTTTTGGATAGTTTTTTACTACAACTGGTGATTTAAAATATTCTTCCGCCAAGAAACGTTCGTGTTCAGAAGAAAGATCGATACCCCAAGAAACAGGGAATTCAAATTTCTTACCAGATTTTAATAACACATCAATGGCGTCAGTATAGTCAATTTGCGCAAAATCTGAGTTTACAAAGTTTTCTAGACGCGTAATAACATCTTTATCTACGTGTTTTTCAAAGAATTGTAAGTCATCTTTACGCTCAGACAATACTGCACGGAATACGTATTTCAACATATCTTCTGCAAGTTTTGCGTTATCCGCTAACGTTGCAAATGCTACTTCTGGTTCAACCATCCAGAACTCAGCTAAGTGACGGGTGGTATTTGAGTTTTCTGCGCGGAATGTTGGACCGAAGGTATAAATTTTGCTTAATGCACAAGCATAGGTTTCGCCGTTTAACTGACCTGAAACCGTTAAAAATGATTCTTTACCGAAGAAATCTTGGCTGAAATCAACTTTTCCATTTTCACCACGCGGAAGATTTTCTAAATCAAGTGTAGAAACACGGAACATTTCACCCGCACCTTCAGTATCTGATGCAGTAATTAATGGGGTTGCCACCCAGTAGAAGCCTTGCTCATGGAAGAAACGGTGAATTGCTTGAGATAAACAATGGCGAACACGTGCGACCGCACCAATAATATTGGTACGAGGGCGTAAGTGAGCTACTTCGCGTAAATATTCAATAGAGTGGCGTTTTGCTGCCATTGGGTAAGTATCTGGATCTTCAACAAACCCTGTCACTTCTACTTTTTCTGCTTGTAACTCAACAGCTTGTCCTTCTGCAGGCGATTCAACAACTTTACCCGTTACAATCACAGAACAGCCTGTTGTTAAACGTAAAATTTCGCTTTCGTAATTTTCAATATCGTTATTAATAATCGCTTGAATTGGATCAAAGCAAGAACCGTCATAAACCGCTAAGAAAGATAAGCCAGCTTTAGAATCGCGACGGGTACGTACCCAACCTCGTACAGTGACGGTTTCACCAATCGCCACTTTCCCTTGTAATACATCAACAATTGATGCTACGTTAGACATATAAACCTCTATAACTAAATGTAATTTTACGTAAAAATGTAGATATTCTACCTGAGTATGGAATTTTTTCCATAAAAAAGTATAGAATGGGGTGGATTATTCATCGTGAGGAGAAACAATGTTAAACGATATTTTAACGGGCTATGGAATTTTTGTTTTAGAAATTTTGACGGTTTTATTAGTGATTTTAGTCATTGTGAGCTTAATTATTTCACATCGTCAGAACAATAAAGTGAAAGTAGGCGAGCTGGAAATTAAGGATTTATTGGAAGAATTTGATAGTCAAGTTCGAGTGTTGCGCGATTTTAATTTTTCTGAAGAAGATCTAAAACAACAAGCTAAAGCAGAGAAAAAAGCTGAAAAGCAAAAAGCCAAAAAACGTAAAGAGAAATTAAAAAAAGGTGAAACTGTAGATGAGGAAAAGAAAGGTTGTGTATATATCTTAGATTTTCATGGTGATATTTCAGCGTCAGAAACAACCGCACTTAGAGAAGAAATTTCAGCAATCTTAAGTGTAGCAAAACCAGAAGATGAAGTATTACTACGTTTAGAAAGCCCAGGCGGTATTGTGCATGATTATGGGTTTGCTGCATCTCAATTAGCTCGTTTAAAACAAAAAGGAATTAAGTTAACGGTTGCGGTGGATAAAGTAGCAGCAAGTGGAGGTTATATGATGGCTTGTATTGCTGATAAAATTGTATCAGCTCCGTTTGCTATCATTGGGTCGATAGGTGTGGTTGCACAAATTCCTAATATTCATCGTTTATTGAAAAAATATGATGTGGATGTAGATGTAATGACCGCTGGGGAGTTTAAGCGAACTGTAACAATGTTAGGTGAAAATACCGAAAAAGGTAAACAAAAATTCCAACAAGAATTAGAAGAAACACATCAATTATTTAAACAATTTGTTTTACAAAACCGTCCTAACTTAGATATAGATAAAATAGCAACAGGAGAGCATTGGTTTGGGACGCAAGCGCTAGAATTGAAATTGGTTGATGAAATCACTACAAGTGATGATTTGATTTTAGATAAGATGAAAGAAAAAAGAGTTCTAGCAGTGAAATATCGATTGAAAAAATCGTTAATAAAAAAATTAGGTCGCCAAGCAGAAGAAAGTTTAGCGAATATTATTTATAGTTATATGATGAAGAAGGTAAATAATTTTATTCAATAAACTTTAATTTCTTTACATTATCTTTACAAAAAAAACGGTTGATTTAGGCAAAATCAAGTAATTTGTTATTTACAAGGTAAAGTTTTGCCATTAGTATATGCGCCGAAACTTTGAAAGTTTTGTTCTTTGAAATTTATAAAGTTTAGTTATCCCTTTAATTTAGGGATTTTACAAATTAAAAGGTAAAACAAATGAAATTATCTCGTATTTTATTATCTACTGTTGCAATCGCAACTGTGACAGCTTGTGGTAACTTAAGCAAAGTAACAGATGCAGGTACACCTGAATATAAAGATGTAAATGGTGAGCAAGTACCACAATTGGTATGGCCAAAAATTGATACATCAGGTTTTAATCATGATGGTAGTCAATTTGGTACATGGCCAAATTGGTCTAATGTTCGTTTGATCGAACGTGGTCAAAATAAAGATCAAATTCGTCAATTAATCGGTGATCCTCATTTTGCTGAAGGTTTATATGGCGTAGAAGAATGGGATTATGTATTTAATTATCGTGAAAATGGGGTTCACAAAGTTTGTCAGTATAAAGTGTTATTTGATAAAAACCATAATGCACAATCTTTCTTTTGGTTCCCTAATGGCTGTAACGGTAATTCTGCATTCAGTTTAAGCGGTGATTTCTTATTCGATTTTGATAAAGATACTTTAACTGCGCGTGGTAAAGAAGTCGTTGATAACGTTGCAAATCAATTAAAGGCAACTGGTGCAAAAGATGTTAAAGTTGCAGGTTATACTGACCGTTTAGGTTCAGATTCTTATAACTTAAATCTTTCTCAACGTCGTGCGAATCGTGTTAAAGCACGTTTATTAGAAGATGGTGTTGTTGCTCAGATCAACGCAGTTGGATATGGTAAAAATCCACAGGTTAAGGCTTGTGATGATGTAACAGATAAACAAGCGTTAAGAGAGTGTTTAAGACCTAACCGTCGTGTAGAAGTGACTGCTTCTGGTTCTGTATTAAAATTACAGGAAGGTAGTCAATCTAATGGCGGTACTCAAGGACCAGCTCCTTTATACCAAAAATAATTTAGGTATTACGTCATTAAAAAATAGGGCTAGATATTTTATCTAGCCCTTTTTACATAAATTATTTTTCTTTTAATACTCTAGGGAATAAAATATTATTCTCTAAATGAATATGATGCATAAGGTCATCAATAAACTCATTAATCCCACTGTATAGAGCTTTCCAACTAAAACAAGCATCAGAAGGTGCTGTACAATGATTAGTGAGAGATTTAACGACTTCTACATCTTGCCCTGCTTCATCATGCTCCATTTCCATTACACGGATTGGCATAGCTGCCATCATATAATTTTTGGCCTTAATCATTGGGAAAAGAATTTGTTCTTCTTTCATTAAATGTTGGCTTAATTCGATGTAAATTTTTTCTAGTTGTGCGGCTACACCAATTGGGCAATCTTCACGATCACCATGTACATTTTCAACTTTTTGAGCCAAGGTAATTAATTCAGGTAGCTGCTCTCGATGGCGATTATGGTAGCGTGTAATAATATGATCGATAATTTCGTCATAATGTGCAACATTCCAATCTTTATCATTATTTTCTGATTTACTTTGTTGTAAATGGGCTAAGCGCGTTTCAATCTCAGCGAGATTAAGATTTTTTTGCTGTGCGGCAACTTCTAGTAAGATAGAACCACCGCAACAAAAATCTAAATCATATTCACGAAAAATTTTGGTTGCTCCCGGGATAGAAACTGCTAATTCGCTAAGTTTTTGTTGGGCAAAAGACATAAATCACTCCTTCTTAAATGAAATAGAATAAAACCGATTAAAATAGTAGGATATTTTCTTTGTGATGGAAAGTGTTTATATTCATTTCTTGATAAAATGATGACTTAAATCAAGAAAAATACTTCAATAGTGAGATTAAGTAGTAAGGAAGATGATGATTAACGATTAAAATTATAGTACTTTTGCGAAATAGTATGATTTTTTGTAGAATAAGCATTATATTTTTTAGAGGAATTATTATGCGTAATCAAACAAAAAAGTATATCCAGCAATTACAAAATGTTATGCATTCTTTGTCATTATGGCAAAGTATTCCTCCAGCTGCTGATGCTTTTCTCAGTGAAGAACCGTTTTCTATTGATACGATGTCTGCTCAAGAATGGTTACAATGGGTATTTATTCCACGTATGCTAGCATTACTGGAAAGTGGTGCGCCGTTGCCAAATCAGATTGCAATTTCCCCTTATATTGAAGAAGCAATGAAAGAGTTTGATGAATTAGAACAATTATTGTCTCCTTTAATAGCCTTAGAAGAATTATTGAAAAATCAATGATATTAGAGATTCTATATCAAGATGATGTACTGATTGCAGTGAATAAACCTGCAGGAATGATGGTACATCGTAGCTGGCTTGATCCTCACGAAACACAATTTGTCATGCAAACTTTACGAGATCAAATTGGTCAGCATGTGTTTCCTGTTCATCGTCTCGATCGTCCCACATCTGGTGTCTTATTATTTGCATTAAATAGCGAAATTGCCAATATATTATGTCAGCAATTTGAACAGCGATGTGTGGAGAAATCTTATTTAGCCGTCGTAAGAGGATATTTAGAGGGAAGGGACATTATTGACTATCCATTAAAAATTCAATTAGATAAAATTGCAGATAAATTATCCCAAGAAGATAAACCTCCTCAAGATGCCATAACTAAATATGAAGGGATAAGAACTACAGAAATGCCTTATCCGGTTGGGCGTTACCAAACCACACGTTATTCTTTAGTGAAATTGATTCCTTATACGGGGCGAAAACATCAATTGCGGCGACATATGAAACATATTTTTCATCCAATTTTAGGGGATACTCAATATGGCGATTTACATCAGAATCGAGCATTAACTACTCATACAGGTTGTCAACGATTATTTTTGCATGCTTATGAATTAATATTTATTCACCCTATAACACAAATAGAGATAAAGCTCACTGCAGGTTTAGATGAACAATGGTTAAAATTAATGAATAAATTAGGATGGGAGAATGTTTGATATTATTTTAACGCATGAACAACAACAAAAAGCAGTAGAACAAATTCAAGCGTTGATGGCGAAAGGTGTAAGTAGTGGTGAGGCTATCCAAATTGTAGCAAAGGCGATACGAGAAGCACATAATCATAATAAAAAGGCATCATAAAACTAATTTTTTGTGATCTAGTTATCATTTTTGAAGATTTCTCATTGCATTATTTCATAAAATGACTGAACATATTAACCATGCGAGGTGATAAGGCAATCGCCTTATTGGTATTTTGTTTTAATAGGCAAAGCCTAGAGAGGTCTTTTATGGAAATTGGTATAGTGAAATGGTTTAATAATGCAAAGGGATTTGGTTTCATTTCCGCTGAGGGGGTAGATGCCGATATTTTTGCTCATTATTCTGTTATTGAAATGGAAGGGTATCGCTCTTTAAAAGCAGGGCAAAAAGTACAATTTGAAGTGATTCATGGAGACAAAGGCTCTCATGCCACAAAAATTATCCCTATAGTGGATAACCAGGAGTAACGATGTTGCTCTGATTTTCTCTATTTAGTCCTAAGTAAAAAGACAAGAATTGCAGCTTGTCTTTTTTATTTGAGTAAATTCTTCAAGCTGTTTTTCATTGCAGCCATTTGATTTTCAAATTGTGCTTTACTTTCTCGCTCATCAATCATATAGGTAATAGTTTCTGATAATGTCATTTTCATTTTGCGAGAATATCTTGAAAGACGTTGCCATACAGCATATTCTAAATCGATAGACTTCTTTTTTGTATGTTGTTTTTCACCATTAAAAAAGCGTTTACGGCGCGCCCGAATAGCCTGATCTAATTTAATTGGAAGTGCTGGAGAAAGATGGTTTTTTATCCACGCTTCTATTTTTTCGGGATAATGTTGACAGGCTAATAATTCTTGTGATTTTGCCTCTTGTAGACTGCGTTCTTCATAACATGTAATATTTTCTCCTTCACGGTATTTTCGAATGAGATAAATCCATTTCCAATTAGCTTCTTGATTTTCAAGTTTTTGATATTTCATGTTTTAACTATTCAGTGACGTGGTAACTCGACTAGTGTAAGTCTTTTTAAATGAATTTTCTAGCAGATTTTTACAAGCGTATGAAATATGCGATAATAGCCCTAATTTTTTCAAAAAGAGAGTGACTGTGAGTTCATTTTTTCCTCAACAAGCCTTGGATTGGCAAGCGTTGCAACCAGATCTAGCTATAACAGAATTTCCACCAGAGAGGGTTGATTTTTGGTCATTACAACCTAATGCTAAACAGGCTCTATCTGTATTTTTACGTCATCCTAATCGTTTTTTGCTAATGCTTAAAGCTGATGATCAAGCTGAATATGCTTCGTTATTGGAATCCTTTACTAAGTTGCATCATCATCGTGAACAATTGGTTTTTGGTGTAAATTATGTTGTTGAGCAAGGAGACGCTTTTTCTTTTCCACGTGTTTATACAGAGATGGCCCATTCCCTAGACGATAATTTTGCTACGCCAGGTGAGGTGGTGAACGCACTTTATTGTGATCAATTTCAATTGTTTGGTTCTCTTCGTGTTCATCCTAGTTCTCATGATATTCAATTAAATCCTGGATTAGTTCATCGTGCAAATGGAGGAGTATTAATTTTAAGTGCAGCAATGCTATTATCTCAGTTTGACTTATGGTTACGACTAAAGCAAATTTTACAAACACAAACTTTTGATTGGTATTCAGCTCATCCTTTTAAACACTTGCCCTGCGATGTGCCTAGTTATAAGCTTAATTTGAAAGTTATTGTGCTTGGAAATCGTACAGAATTGGCAACTTTAGGTGAGTTAGAAGAATCATTATATTCTTTTGCTGATTATGCTGAAATTGAGAGTTATATTTCAGTGGCAGAAGTTGAATCTCAAAAGATGTGGGCTGGTTATGTGAAGAAAATAGCACAAACACTTAATGTTGAAATGAATTTTTCTGCACTCAATAAATTATATAAATTATTAGTACGCGAAAGTGAAGATCGATTTCTCATCAATATTTCACCTCTTAAACTTAAAGAAATACTACAAGATGTAGTGACATTAACGGGTAATTCAATATTAAGTGCGGATGATTTTGAAGCTGTTTTTCAAAGAAAATCTATACAATATGGCTTTTTGAAAGAGCAAACTTATGCTGATATTTTAAATGAACAAGTCTATGTGGAGACCCAAGGGGAAATTGTTGGACAGATAAATGGGCTTTCAGTGATTGAATATCCAGGCACACCGGTGAGTTTTGGTGAACCCTCACGTATTAGTTGTATTGTCCAGTTTGGTGAAGGGGAAGTTATTGATGTTGAAAGAAAAAATGAGCTTGCAGGAAATATTCATAGTAAAGGTATGATGATTGCTCAAGCTTGTCTTTCTAATATTCTTGATCTCCCTTCTCAATTGCCTTTTTCTGCATCATTGGTGTTTGAACAGTCTTACGGTGAAATTGATGGTGACAGTGCATCGCTTGCAATTTTCTGTGTATTGGTGAGTGCTTTATCTGATTTACCACTACCTCAAAACATTGCGATTACAGGTTCTATCGATCAATTTGGTTTGGTTCATTCAGTAGGCGGTGTAAATGATAAAATTGAAGGTTTTTTCACAATTTGTCAGCGTCGTGGATTAACAGGCAAGCAAGGTGTGATTATTCCTATGACAACTATACAGCAACTGAGTCTATCTGATGAAGTTAAAAGTGCGGTAAAAAATAATGAATTTTTTATTTATCCAGTTGAAGATATTTATCAAGCCTGTGAGTACTTGTTTGAACGTGATTTATTAGATGAAAATAAAGAATATTCAGAAAAAACAATGCCTATTTCTCGTTTAATTCAACGTAGGATTGAAAATCAGCTCAATTCTGAAAAAAAAGGATTTTGGGATTTTTTTAAATCTTAATTAAGAAAAGCGAACATTTGTTCGCTTTTCTTTTAGTTATAATTAAACGGCACTGATCCGACTAGTTCTGCTAACAAGTGTTCGCTATTTACAGATTTATTTATTCTTTCTAGAATATATTTAATCAGTATAGTGCTGAAATTATCATGTATATAGGAAGGTAAAATGCAAAACACTTGTACACCTAATAAAAAAAGCAGTTATTCATACGATGATTTGCTTGCATCAGGTCGTGGTGAGTTATTTGGTAACGATGGGCCTCAATTGCCTGCACCAACGATGTTGATGATGGACAGAATTATCGAAATGAATGAAGAAAAAGGCGCATTTGGTAAAGGCTATATTGAAGCAGAGCTTGATATTACCCCTAATTTACCTTTTTTTGGCTGTCATTTTATTGGTGATCCAGTTATGCCTGGGTGTTTAGGGTTAGATGCAATGTGGCAACTTGTAGGCTTCTACTTAGGCTGGATTGGTGGCAAAGGAAAAGGTAGGGCATTAGGAGTTGGTGAAGTAAAATTTACTGGACAGATTTTGCCAACGGCTAAAAAAGTGATCTATCGAATTAATATGAAACGTGTTATTAATCGTAAGCTTGTGATGGGTATGGCTGATGGTGAAGTTGAAGTTGATGGACGTATCATTTATACCGCTACAGATTTAAAAGTAGGTTTATTTCAAGATACTTCAGCATTTTAGTTTTATAGAGCGGACAGGTATATCCTGTCCTGCTCTTATAGGATTGAGCGATGAGATAAATTACATCGGATCAGTATGTTATCTTTATTTTTGATTTAATCCTAAAAAATCCCCAACTTCGTGTTCTAGTTGACTCATGGCGAGTAGGGCTTCTTGGGTTTTCTTGGCTTCATCTTCATCAATAACACTCATTGCAAAGCCTACATGAACGAGCACCCATTTGCCAAGTAAATCGGCAGGATCTCCTGTGCAGACTAGTGAAATATTCACATCACGTTGTACGCCACATACATCCACTGTGGCAAGTTGAAGAGCGCTTTCGCCAATCTTAACAATTTGGCCTGGAACACCTAAACACATAATACTTTCACTCCTATTGAAATTTGTACCTATTTTACTATCGCGCGGAATAAGTTACGTCGATCTGGATCAAAAGTTGTTGCTTTTGTTGGCATTGATAAAATCATTCTGAGGCAATCTTGTGCGAGTTGAGCTGCTTGAGTATTTGTCATGGCAGGATCAATCGGAGAATGAAGGGAGCAACTAAGATATTGTGGAATATTTTCTAAACTACTCACTGTGAAGGTGAAGGTTTTATAGGGTAGTTGTACTGAAAGTTTATCACCAATTTCACGCGGTTCCCATTCTTGATCTTTGCCTGGTAAAATGACAATGCTCAACATCCAAGGTGTCACAACTGTACCTATCCATTGGTTTTCAAAAAGTACAAATTTAGGACAATAGCAGTCGATACCTTTTCGATAGAAAGGAAGATCTTTCATTTCTTCTGCAACTTTTCGCATTTCGTTTTGGAAGATTGAAGATGGCTCTTCGGAGAAGCCTTGAATAACACCTTCAAGTGAGGTGGTATTTTCTGGTGTTTTTTCGTGTCGATACATAATTATTAAAATTTATAGCGAGGTGAATTTCAACAATTCACGCATACCATAAGAGCAAATTATGGCGTGCGTGAAATGTATTATTTCTCATCTACATTTGAACGTGAAATCCATACTCTTTCAAAACGTTTTCTAATGTTTTAAAAATTTCTGGAAATTGTTTTTGAATTGTTTCACTTAATGCAATCTGCGGCTCAAAAGTTTCTGGTTGAACCCCAATTAAACATAGGTTTTTAGGGAATTCATCCGTTAATTTTAACGCAGAAAGCACATCACAAATGCCAAGTTGGTGTGGTGAAATTTTACGCGAGAAAAATACTGGCACTTGCTCATCATGAAGCACAATGATTTCTCCTGGCTGTTTATTGGCGAGTACAGCATCAATGATGATGATATGCTCACGATTTGCCATTTCATCGAGTAATTCCATGCCGCAAGTGCCACCGTCAACCACATCAAAGTGCGGTAAAATTTCAGGGCGATTTTCTAGGGCTTGGGCGATTCGTACGCCCACCCCTTCATCGCCGAGTAAAATATTACCAACACCTAAGATTAATGGTTTCATTAGAGCACCTTCACTTGTGTGACTTCACCATTTTCTGTGTTCACAACATGCACTGCGCATGACATACAAGGGTCAAAAGAGTGAATTGTGCGCACAACTTCTAATGGTTTTGTCGGATCTGCTACGGGTGTGCCGATGATGGAAAGCTCATAAGGCCCCATTTCATCATTTTGGTTACGAGGACCTGCATTCCAAGTTGATGGTACAACGGCTTGATAATTTTCGATTTTGCCATTTTTAACGACAACCCAGTGAGAGAGCATGCCACGAGGCACTTCACCAAACCCAACACCTTTAAACTCACCAGTTTGTGGAATGTCTGTTTTGAGATAAGCAACGGTATCACCTGTGCCAATATTATCAACAAGTAGTTTCCATTGTTGTTCAAGAATATCATTTAGCACGCAACAATGTACGGTACGAGCAATAATACGCCCTAAGGTTGAATGTAAATGGTCAACGGATAAGGTATTGCCGCTCAGTTTTTCATACAGCCCTTTAATATGGTTAAAGTGATGTAATGTATCTTTATTTTGGTTTGCCAAGTTACACATTAAATAGGCAAGAGGGCCGACTTCAACAACTTTTCCGTAGAAACTTGGCGCTTTAACCCATGAATATTTGCCTTCATCTTGCCAGCCTGTATATTTCGGACGTGTTAAGCCAGCCCAAGGTTCAAGCGGTTCATCGTCTTCATACCAAGCGTGTTTACCACTTTCTTTAATGCCTTTTACAACAAATTCATCTTTCTGTTGGGTAATTAGACGGAAGGTCGAAATATCGAAGTTTTCAATATAGCCACCCGTTAGAACAAATTTAGAATTATCACCATCAATTGGATATTCAGGCACTGAAAGGTAGTTACCCGATGTTTTACCAAGATTGAGCCATTCAGGGTAATAGGCCGCAATGATCGCCGCATCAACACGATAAACTTGGGTAACAAAGTCATTTAAACGATCAATACAGGATTTTACAAACATTAAACGTTCTAAGTTTAATACTGATTGAGAGTCTAAGTTGATTGGGTTTGCCACGCCACCAATTGCTAAGTTTTGAATGTGCGGTGTTTTTCCGCCGAGTAATGCCACAATACGGTTACAATCACGTTGACATTCAAGGGCTTGTAGATAGTGAGCCACAGCGATTAGGTTTACTTCTGGAGGTAATTTCATTGCAGAGTGACCGAAATAACCGTTGGCAAAAATACCAAGCTGACCGCTTTCAACTAAAGATTTAATTTTATTTTGTACATTGCGGAATTCATTTGCACTGTTTAGCCCCCATGTTGAAACACCTTTAAGCATTTCAGCGGCTTTATCGGGATCAGCGTTAAGTGCCGCAGTGATATCCACCCAGTCCATCGCAGAAAGTTGATAAAAATGAACGATATGGTCGTGCATGCTATGAGCAGAAAGAATCATATTGCGGATATATTGTGCATTCACTGGTACTTTGGCACCGAGAGCATCTTCCACTGCACGCACACTCATAATGGCGTGAACGGTTGTACAAACGCCACAAATACGTTGCATAATCATCCAAGCGTCACGCGGATCTGAACCTTTCACGATATTTTCCATACCACGCCACATTGTGCCTGATGACCAAGCGTTTGTTACTACGCCATTTTCAATTTCGCAATCGATACGCAAATGGCCTTCAATGCGTGTGATAGGGTCGATTGAGATACGTTTTTTTTCAGTCATTATTCTGCTCCGCTCATTTTTTTACTGAATTGTGCTTTTTCGGCAATAATTTGTTCCGAGTCTTCATGATGTTTTTCTTTCAACACTGGTAAGACAGGGAATAGACGAATTATTAAAATATAGGCGCAAATTTCGATGGAAACGAAACCAATAGAAATTAGCAATTCTTCTGCTGATGGGAAGTAACGATAGCCATTACCTGGATCGTACATAATCATTGAGTAATTTAAACGCCATAGGGCTGCGCCGAGTAACATGCTCAAGGCTGAGATAAATAGCCAACGTGAATCAGATTTTTTCTCACCAAGGAATAAAGTGAGTAATGGTAATGTCATTAACCATACTTCCATCCAAAACATCCAAGCTTCAAATTTACCAAGTTTATCGAATCCGAATACATAATGGAGTTTGTCATGGTAAATCAACTCACCAAAGCGTACTGCAAGGAAAAGTGCGATTAATCCAGCGGTCACTTTTGCAAGCTGGGTAAAGAGTGAACGTTCATCTGGTGTTTTTCCTGCTAAACCTGCGCGCACTAAAGAACCTTCAAAAATTACGATAGAAAAGCCCATAATAAATGCGGTAAGCAAGGATAAGATTGGTAATGCTTCATAGCTTTGCCACACTTGATGAACTTTATGACCAGCGGCGATCATTAATGATCCCATAGATGATTGGTGCATCATCGGTAATAGTGCGCCAAGTGCGATGACAAAGAACATAATTTTGTTGAGCTTATTGAACCATTTTTTCAATCCTAAGAACCCGAGCCAAACTGGCGCAAATTCAAGGGTAACAACAATGATGTAAATCGTCATACAAAATGCGGTTTCAAATAACACCGAGTTTGTATTGAATTGACCTGGAATGTAGAAGTAAGGCAAGTGCCAGTAACGCCCCATATCAATGGTGATGGAAAGACCACCTAGTGAATAGCCGAATAAGCTTGCAAGCAATGCGGGACGCACAAGAGGGTGATATTTCCCTTTATTGAAAATATATACTGTCCAAGCTAATGCCCAACCACCACAGGCAAAACCTGTACCTACAAGTAAGTCAAAGGAAATCCATAAGCCCCAAGGATAACCCCCGTTAAGTGCGGTGACGGAACCGATACCTAAGAACAAACGCTTAATAATTAATAAGATACAAATTACAGCCAAAGGTGCAAAAAAGAGAATACTGGCGGAAACTAATCGTCCGCCTACCGGACGTGGATTACCCATGATGTTCATCCTCCGCTTCTTCCATTTCTTTACGTGCTTGGCGCATTGCTTCTTTTTGCGCTTCAATTCGTTCACGAATCTTATCGCCGTGCATATTCTTATAAGTCATCATTGTTAAACCAGCTAACGCCACCAGTGGCAATGCCAAACCGCGATACAGGAAGTGTTGTAAATGCGCTGCGCGTGCACCTGTAGCAATATCATCTAACTCAGGAAAACCTAAATTTTCTTGTGGAACCGCACTTAACACTAATACTTGTGTACCGCCACCTTCTTTTTCACCGTAAATACGATATTGATAGGCTGGCACAGTTGCGCGATAAGTGTCTTTACTGTTTACATGTTGGCGAGGATAGTCATATTCTGTGCCACGTAATAAACTTAAACGACGTTTTGCTTCTGCTAAAAGTTCTTCACGGGTACCAAAAATAATTGCCCCAGTTGGACAAACATGACAACAACCTGGTAATTCACCTTTATCTAAGCGTTCCACACCTTTTTGGTTGCAAAGTTCACATTTGCTGATTTGACCAAATGGATTGTCATAATCATATTTTGGCACGTCAAACGGACAGCCCACCATACAATAACGGCAACCAGTACAAATATCAGGATCGTATTTAACAATACCTGTTTTAGGATCTTTGGTTAAAGCCTGTACAGGGCAAACAGAAACGCAGTTTGGATCAACACAATGCATGCATTGTTTTTTAACATAAGCATAACCGTTTTCTGTTTTATCTTTATTTTTGCCGTCGCCATCACTCCATACTTGAATCACATTGCGTGTGAACGGAGTGAGTT
Source organism: Haemophilus sp. SZY H8 (assembly GCF_018829755.1). NCBI lineage: Bacteria > Pseudomonadati > Pseudomonadota > Gammaproteobacteria > Pasteurellales > Pasteurellaceae > Haemophilus > Haemophilus sp. SZY H8. Next base: position 111,229 of record NZ_JAHKJY010000001.1, on the reverse strand, counting down.
TGTCATTGTTTGCCCAAGTTTGCTCACCTTTTGGATTGACAGGTGTTTTGTTTACTTGCTGACATTCTGCTACACAAGCCTGACAGCCAACGCAAAGTGTGGAGTCATAAAGCATCCCAAGTGCGCCAGGAATTGGAGGAAGATTTTCCACCGCTTCTGCTTTTGCAACGGGCAGACCTGATGTGACTGTTCCCAGCAGACCTGCTTTAAGGAAATTTCGTCTATCCATCTTTAGTGTCCTTGATCTTGATTGGCTTGATTGTCTGCAGCTTTGTTCGCTTTATGTTGTTTGCTCAATTCTTTCAAGGTCATCACGCTGACACCTGCTAAAATGGCTGCAGCACCGCCTAATAAGCCAATCGCCGTCATTGAGGCACCTTCGCCTTCAACATTGTTTACATCTGGTTTTTCCACGCGTGGCGTTGGATTTTCGACGTTCGCTAATTGGAAAATGCCTTTGGTAAAGCCGATACCTTGATCGTTACAGCCATAGCAAGGATGTCCGATACCTACTGGCCAGTTATTACCACCAACATCACAGAATTCTAGTGTAGAGCAGTTGCCGTAAGTTTCTGGTCCTTTACAACCTAAATGATATAAACACCAGCCATGGCGATGACCATAATCGCCAAATTCTTTTGCGAAACGGCCTGCATCAAAGTGCGGTCGGCGATAACAGTTTTCATGGATTAGACGGTCATAAGCAAACAATGGGCGATTTAATTTATCCATTGCTGGTAATTTTTTATAAGTGATGATATAGGCAACGGTTGCCAAGAAATTATGTGGGTTAGGAGGGCAACCAGGAATATTAATAATTGGTGTGCCTTTTGGTAAAACTTCAGAAAGACTGACCGCACCTGTTGGGTTGCCACCGCAAGATGGAACACCGCCCCAAGATGAGCAGGATCCAATTGCAATAATGGCTGCGGCACCTTTTGCGGCTTCACGAATATGTTCCACAATTGGTTTGCCTGCCACCATGCAGTACACACCGCCGTCTTTAATTGGAATGGAACCATCGACCACAAGCACATATTTGCCATAATAATTATGGATAGCATTATGTTTATTTTCTTCCGCTTGTTCACCAAATGCGGCAGAAAGCACCTCATGATATTCGAGGGAAATTAAATCTAGTACGAGATTTTCAACAGTTGGGTGGGTTGCACGCAGTAAAGATTCTGTACAGCCAGTACATTCTTGTGCGCCAATCCAAAGCACTGGTGGGCGTGCTGGACTGGTCATTGCTGCCGTCATTTCCGCGCCCGCTTTAGAATTTAGCCCCATCGTAGCCGCAAGTGCGGTACATAATTTCATAAAATCTCGGCGAGAAACATCTGCCAGTGCAGAAAAAACGCCATCCGTATTATTCATAGTATCACTCCAAAGACACACATTTATTGTGGGAATTGGCCAATGATAAATGTTTTCTTTAAAAAAAATTTGATCATAATCATGAAATGAAGAATTTATAGAAAAAATATGTCTAAATTGTGAACGGAATGTTATTGTATTTGAGAGTAGTTCTTATTTGATTGAAAAAGAATAAAAATAAAGGCTGTAGAATACAGCCTTAGATTGGATTAAGCACAAATTTTTTCAAAAACTAACCGCACTTTTTCTTGATCTTTTACGCCCGCAGCACTTTCTACGCCAGAATTAAGATCTAAGCCTAAGCAATTTTGTTGAATGGCTTGTTCCGCATTATTTGGTGAGATGCCGCCAGCTAAAATAATCTTGTGTTTAAGATTTTCAGGAATTAATGACCAATCAAAAGTTTTCCCTGTGCCACCTTGTTGGTTCGCTGTTTGGCTATCAAAAATATAACGATCTACATTTAAATCATCAGTAAAATTGACCGCACTTTGGGCTTCAGTATTGACCGAAATCGCTTTCCAGATCTGCGTGTTTTTTGATAGTTGCTGACGAAGTGCTGTAATAAATGATTCATTTTCTGCACCGTGTAATTGCACCGCATAAAGTTGCAACTGGCTGGCTATTTTTGCGATAAAGTCAAGTTCTTGATTCTGAAACACACCAACAAATCGAAGTGGAGCAGTGGTTACCAATTCTTGCGCCTGGCGTAAACTCACACAACGTTTTGAATGTTCTACGAAGATTAATCCGCCGTAAAGTGCGCCGTTTTCGTAAACGATTTTGACATCTTGCGCGCGCGTTAAACCGCATACTTTATTTTCTCCAAAAATCACCGAGCGAACCGCATTATTCAAATCTTGGTTGCCCATTAAGCTGCTCCCAATTAAGAAACCATGCGCCACTTTTTGTAATTGACGAATTTGCTTGTGATTGTAAATGCCTGATTCGCTAATAATACGTACATCAGCAGGGATTCGGTCGGCGTATTTTTCAGTGAGTTCAACAACACGATTTAAATCCACTGTCAAATCATGTAAGTTACGGTTATTAACACCAATAATTTTCGCACCAAGCGCAAGGGCGCGTTCAAATTCTTCTTCATTACTAGTTTCTGTCAATACGCCCATACCAAGAGAATGCGCAAGATCTGCCAGTACATGATAAGTCTCATCGTTTACCACAGAAAGCATTAATAAAATTGCATCCGCTTGATAGTAGCGAGCAAGGTAAACTTGATATTCGCTAATCATAAAATCTTTGCAAAGCACAGGTTGACTCACGATACCGCGAACTAAAGGCAAGAACTCAAAATTACCTTGGAAGTATTTTTCATCTGTCAGCACAGATACAGCAGAGGCATAATGTTTATAGACATTGGCGATATCTTCCAAATTAAATTCAGCACGAATTAATCCCTTGGAAGGAGAGGCTTTTTTACATTCCAAAATATAGGCTGGCTTTTGATGTGTGCCTTTTGATAATGCAGCGTAAAAAGAGCGGTCAGATTTTTGAACGTTTTGTTTAAACTGAGAAAGCGGAAATTCAGTTTCCTTTGCTTTAACCCATTGTGCTTTATCAAGTACAATTTTTTGTAACACCGTAGCGGAATCAATGGGTTTGGTAAAATCTTGAGTGATCATCATTTTTCTTCTTATTATGGCGTATTAAATTAGCTTTTTATTAATATGTGGTTAATTTCTGTAATGTTTCAAAGGCTTTACCTGATGCAAGATGCGCCAATACATTTTGCACATTTTGTTTTAAGTCATCGTGTCCGAATAATTTCAATAATAATGCCGTGTTTGCTGCTACAGCATTTGCGTGTTCAGCTTTTCCTTTGCCTTGTAAAAGTGCGGTGAGCATTTGGGCATTTTCTTGTGGTTCACCACCGCGAAGAGTTTCGAGGGATTGCGCTTTTAAGCCAAAATCTTCAGGCGTTAAAGTGAAATATTCAATTTTGCCATTTTTAATTTCTGCCACTTGTGTTTCACCGTGTAATGCGACTTCATCTAAGCCTGAACCATGTACAACAAAGGAATGTTGATGCCCTAAGGCGACTGCGGTTTCAGCATAGGTTTTCACTAATTCAGGTGCATATACGCCAAGTAAATGATAAGTCGGGCGAGCAGGATTGATAAGCGGCCCTAAAATATTAAAGATAGTGCGTGTTTTTAAAGCTGCACGGACTGGCGCAACGTGGCGGAAACCAGAATGATATTGTTGAGCAAATAAAAAGCAGACACCAATTTCATCTAATGCTTGTCGAGCTTGCTCTGGTGTGACATTCACATTCACGCCAAGTGCGGTTAACACATCGCTAGCACCTGATTTGCTTGATACGCTGCGGTTACCGTGTTTTGCTACTTTTGCTCCCATTGATGCTGCAACAATGGCACTAGCAGTAGAAATATTAATGGTGTTTTGCCCATCACCACCCGTTCCTACAATATCCGCAAAAGGATAATCTGGACGTGGAAATACTTTGGCATTTTGTAATGAGGCAGCAACCGCACCCGTAATTTCTTCAGTATTTGCTCCCCGCACTTTTAACGCAATCAGCATTGCAGCAATTTGTTCATTGGAAAGCTCACCTTGGATGACTGCATTAAAAAGTGCGGTGCTTTCTGAAGCCGAAAGTGAATGTCCGCTATAAAGTTGTTCTAATAATTGGTTGTGTTGCATAGTCTATTCCTGTTTTTCTTTGTATATGGATTTGCTAATTTTCTATATTTTATTAAACATAAATATCGTAATCTAAATCGCGCGCTTCATCGCCTGTCATTCCGCGGAAGCCCCAGCAATGCGCAGGTTGTTCCTTAATCGTAATCTCCACATCGTGAGCACGGATGCCGAGCTTGTACTCTAATTCGCTAAATAGCATTTTTATCAAGCGTTTTTTCGTGCCTTCCATACGACCAGCCATCAGGTTAATTTCGATGACCGTGTAATCATCGCTACGGTCGAAAGGGTAGTAAAAATCTTCTTTTTCTAAACACAAAAAGCGAATCGCGTGTTTGCCTTTTGGAATATCTAAGCCAAGGTAGAGGCTGTTATAAATGACTTCTGCCAGTTGTTCACGACGTGGTGCGAGTTTGGATTTAAGTCCGAATACGGTGATCATTTTTTCTCCTTTAAAGTGCGGTTAAAAATCACCGCACTTTTTGATGTCTTATCTATTTAACAACCATTCAATTGATTGTTGTAATAATTGCGAACCTTGCACAGTTAAAATGCTTTCAGGGTGAAATTGGAATGCGCAAATGGGTAAATCGCGATGACGAATTGCCATGATAATGCCATTATATTCCGCATTGACGATAAATTCTTTTGGTGAATCTTGTCCCATTAAAGAATGATAACGCGCTACAGGCATTGGATTAGTAAGATCTTTAAACATGGCTTCGTTATCATGGGTGATACGAGAAACTTTACCATGCAATACTTCGCCAGCGTGAACAACCTTCCCGCCAAAGGCTTGAATCAATGCTTGATGGCCTAAACAAATTCCAATAATTGGAACATGATTTTTTAAGCGTTCGATCAATGGCAGCAAAATCCCCGCTTCTGATGGTGTTCCTGGCCCTGGAGAAAGTGCAAGAATGGTATCTGGTGTATTAAGTGCCGTTTCTACTAGTTTTTCTAAATCGCAATCATTGCGGTAAATTGTCACGTTGTGACCCAATACACGGAATTGATCCACAAGATTGTAAGTAAAGGAATCGAAGTTATCTAAAAATAAAATATTAGCCATAATAATTCTTCCTTATTTTGCTTGTGTATTAACTTGACGAATAGCTTTTAAGACAGCCGCTGCTTTGTGGCGTGTTTCATCGGCTTCCATTTGTGGATCAGAGTCCAATACTTCTCCGCAACCTGCCTGTACATGAGCTATCCCATTTTGTACGAAAGCAGAACGGATCACGATACAGGTATCAAAATGTCCATCAGAAGTGAGATAACCCACTGCACCACCGTAACTATGGCGTTTTTGTTGTTCAAATTGATAAATAAGCTGCATTGCTTTGATTTTTGGCGCACCAGTTAATGTGCCCATATTCATACAGGCTTGATAGGCGTGGAGCGCATCTAACTCAGGGCGTAATTTACCCACTACGCGAGAGACCAAATGCATAATGTGAGAATAGCGATCCACTTGCATTAATTCTGCCACTTTACGGGTGCCGCTTTGGCAAACTCGAGCAATATCGTTACGCGCTAAATCAACCAACATTAAATGTTCCGCTTGTTCTTTGTGATCAAGACGAAGTTCCAGTTCTAAACGTGCATCTAATTCAGGATCGATATTGCCGTGAGCATCAAAACCACGAGGGCGTGAACCTGCGATTGGGTAAATTTCTAACTGACGATTTTCTGGCTCATATTTCAGCGCACTTTCTGGCGATGCACCAAACAAAATAAAGTCTTCATCGTTCATATAGAACATATAAGGGCTTGAATTATTTTGTTTGAGTTGGGCGTAACTGGCTAATGTATTCGGGCAAGCAAGGGAGAAACGTCGAGAGGGTACAATTTGGAATACATCACCAATGTTAATATGGTGTTTTAAGGCTTTCACAATGCCAGTAAATTCTGGATCGTCAAAGTTTGTTTTAACTTCATCACTTGCAGCTTTGATAGAAAGAACATTATCAATATTTTTTAGTTTTTGTGCGATAGAAAGTGAGGTTTTGGCAATATTGACTTGTTCTTCTTGAGCAAAACAGAAACTTTTTAGTGTTGCTTGTTGATTTTGATGGTCGATAGTAATGAGGTGATCGGCAAGATAGAAACTGTAATCAGGGCAGTTGATACCATCATGTTGCAATGTAATGCCATCCATTGGAATGAAATTTGCGACGAGATCGTAAGCAAACAATCCACCTAAGAAAATAGGCGTTTGGCTATGTTGATAAAGAGTAGAAACAACACGCAGTCCATCAAAAATAGTAGCAGACTGTAATTTGCTATCTTCATCGAGTTGATTATCAAGTGGAGAAAATTGTACAGAAAATTCATCATCAAAATTGACCGCACTTATTTTTCCAAGTGCGGTTAATTTTGGATGAATTTCTTTTAAAACTTGTTTTCCATTTTCATTTAATGCTTTAAATGTGACGTTGTGACCTAAGCAAGTTATCTTAACTGCAGCATTGACTAAGATAAGGCTTTGTAAGCTGTTTTTATTCCCGATTTCGGCAGAGTCGAGTAGAAGAGAATTTGAATTAGGTTGGCAAAGTGTATTAAAAATAGCAGTGGTGTCAGCATAATAAGGAACGGGTTGAGCTGTCACCGCAATAAAGGCTTGAGTTTGCATATTGATATCCTTTTGGAAACTTTTGTACTATTAAACTAGTACATGAGAAATAAGTCAAGCCTGAATTAAGATTTTTTATGTTTTTTGATGAAAAATGTTTACTTTTATTCCTTTGCCCAAGGACGGCCGTCGTAATATTCAATATTTTGCTGATTAATTAGCTTTAATATGCCGGCAGAAATATGATCATTTAATTCATCTGATAGTGTTAATTGAGGGAAGAAACTACGAGCAACGATTAATTTATTAAAATCAATGGTATATTTGACAGTATATTTTCCAGAGGTTTGTCCCATTAAACCTAAATCTTTTAGGGCTGATAAAAATCCTCGGTCACCGATAGATGGGGTATACCAGCCATACGCTGCTTTCTGAGCTATTTCACGAGGCACGGCATAACAATTGGTATCGATATGAGCATTGATGCCATTAAAGTTAAAATGTATTTGTTTTTGAATATCTTCTATTTTAACATCTACGAAAATATCGCTTTTTGTATTCCAATTTCCTAGAGATTCAAAATCATCATGGCAAATAAATTGATGATTTAAGTCGTAAAAAGCTCGTAAGGAATAAGCAAAATCAGCACCTTGTTCAATCACGTTTACTAAGCTTTCCACGTGATCATCTCGTAGCTGATTGTCATCATCTAAATAACAAATAATGTCTTCTTCAACAAGAAAAGCTGCAGCAGCATTAATGGCTCCGTTAAGGATTCTGTTTTTTCCTGTATTCATTGGTAAGTAAATAGGAATTACATCAGGGAATTGTTCTAATATAGATTTAGCCTTATCCCAGAAAATATTGCTATCGATAAATACATAATGCTTACATGGATAAGTTTGATTTTGCACGCTTTTAATAGCCAAAGCTAATTCTGGACGACCAATTGTTGAAGTGACTACCGCAACGGTTTTACTATTTTGTTTGTTCATCGATATACATCTCTTTTTATTTTGCTATATTGAATAAAAATGGATATTTTTCGTAAGAAAAATATCCATTTTATTGCTAGCGTTTTTGCATTCTATCACCACTATTTTATGGTGTATAGACATTAATGATGGTGATGCTCTGGTCGTGGCGGCAGTTTATCTAAACCTTTTCCAATTGGAAGAATCAATGTTGAGTAGTTTGCCGATTGTTGGCAAATTTGTTGTTCTGGAAATGAAGTTTTATGAATAACTTTGATTTTCCAAATTCCCTCAATAAGAGGAATAATATTTACACGACCTTGTTCATCGGTTTTCCCTGAGAATCCTTGTGGTTCACGATGTCCATCAACGGCCTCAAAATCTTTCATTGCGATGGTATCGGATGTCGCAATGACAGTTTCTCCCGCTAAAGGCTGATCATTATAGAAGATTTGAACAGGGAACGGTTCGCCTGCTTTTACTTTACTTGGATCCTCTAATGGTACAATTTCAAGTGGTAAACCAATACGTGTTTTTGCCATTTCAGCATTTAATTTTTGTTTACCTACAGTAATAAGTTTTTTAGCAAACATTTGGGTTTCTTCGCAATAGGTCGCATTAGGTAAACCTTTTAAATTTTCCATTTTCCAACCTTCTGCATTTTGTGACCAGAATGTTGGTTTGTATGTTGCTGTTACCCAGTAAGAGCCATTAGTTAAAGGTTTACTTGATTGATATTGGTAATTTTCTCCTTTTTGAACCAGTATTTGTTTTTCGCCATCTTGACTGATAACTTCCATTGGCGCAAAAATTTTTAAACGAGCTTCAGGAATTTTTTCTACATAAGGATAGTGACCATATCCCATATTAGCCTTTAATATACTATCTGATGGAATTTGAGCAGGAACATCAACCCAAAGATCATGTGCTTGGGCGATACTTGCAAATGCAAGTAAGCTTACAATAAGTGTTTTTTTCATTTTTTGTCCTTAAATTAAAACGAGAGAGAAATAATTTTATGGATTCTAAATGAAAACAAATCTTATTTAAATAGATTGTGTAGAAAAAGTGTGGATTTGTGATCTAAATCACAAAAGTGCGGTAATATTTTCCGCACTTTTATGTGTGAGATGAATTATTCATCCTTTTTAGATGGTTTGATACCTAAGAGATTACAGCTTAATTTACTTATAACATGTTCTGCAGTATTACCAAGTAAAGCGGCAGATAGTCCTGTACGACCAACAGTGCCAAGGATAACTAGTTCTGCTTCAATTTCTTTAGCTACAGTAGGGATAACCTCCTCAGGGAAACCTTCACGTACATGAGTATGATCTTCTGCTATACCAAATTGTTGTCGTAAGGCTTTCATATTAATAAGATGTTGGCCTCGAATACCATTTTCATAACCTGATGTGTTAAATTCAGGTAAGTCAATGGCCATGTTGATTGGTGTTGAAGGGTAGGCGGCAACTAAATGCACATTGCCACGATTTAAGTTTTCAGCTAATGATATACCAGTTTCAACAAGTTCTAGATTAAATTCATTTTGGTATTCTTGTTCGCCTGAAACATTTACCGCTACTAAAATACGGCGTTGATGTTTCCAGTCGCCATCGCGTACCATTAATACAGGAATCGGGCATTTACGTAGTAATTGCCAATCAACTGGCGTGAAAATTAGAGAAGTAAAACTTTCTTGATCTTTGGTATATTTCACTACAAGATCATAATCATTATTTTCAACTTCTTCTTTTATCGCCTCTGCCTCATTACTGTGCCAAACAATGTGAGATTGTAATTCAATTTCTGGATCAGCATATTTATCTAAGTAATATTGTACAGCATGATGATGCTTTTCAATCACCTGACGATGCATTTCAGAACGTTCTTCTGAAGAAAGTAAGGCAGACATTTCATAAGATAAATCATATACAGATAAAAGGGCGGTAATTTTTACTTTTGTTTCATTTTTTTGTTCTTTCGCTAAACGAACAGCACGAGCAAGAGCATATTGTTTTTCGTTTTCAGGATTAAGAACAACTAGGATATTTTTAAATTTCATCATAACCTCCGAAGCTTTTCATAGAATAAAAAAGAATCTTTAGAATGGCAAGGTGTGAGAGATAAAAAGGTGATCTTATTCTAAGATTATTTTTATCTATGTAAAAAAGGCGTGAATTTGCACGCCTTTTTCATTATTCAACCATTGTAATTTTGGTTTTATTTGTTCCAGTTAACTCAATCAAACCATCAATATCATTAATAGTAATATATTTTCCTTGTACGGTGAGGATACCCAATTTTTGGAAACGACCTAATAAACGACTAATAGTTTCAACAGTTAAACCAAGATAATTTCCTATATCGCCTCGAGTCATGGTTAAACGGAATTCTTTAGCTGAAAAACCACGAGCAGAGTATCGTTTAGAAAGATTATGAATAAAAGCAGCCAAGCGTTCTTCCGCATTCATTTTAGACAGTAATAAAATCATTTCTTGATCACTTTTAATTTCATTACTCATTAAGCGTAAAATTTGTTGGCGTAATTTTGGCATTTTACCGGCTAAGTCATCCAAAATATCATAAGGAATTTCGCATACCATTGCAGTCTCTAATGCTTGAGCAAAACTTGGGTGTTGCATTTGAGTAATTGCATCAAAACCAACTAAATCACCAGGTAAGTGAAAAGAGGTAATTTGTTCTTCACCAGATTCACTAATGGTATAGGTTTTTATGGTGCCAGAACGAATAGCGTAAATAGAATTGAGTGTGTCACCGGCTTTATAAAGTACTTGGGATTTTTGAATGGGTTTTTTTCGTTCGATAATATTATCAAGCTGATCTAATTCGTGTTCGTTCAGTGTAAAAGGGATACAAAGTTGGCTAATACTGCAATCCTGGCAATGAATAGCACAACCTCCCGATTGAATCCGGCGTCCTGCCTTGGTTTCTGCAACGAAATTCTTCATGTAAACCTCAAATATTTCGAGAAATTAGTGTAAAATTGATCTAACGCAAAAAAGTATACCACTAATTAGTCATATAAAGAAGAGTAAATCATCAATGCCTGCTGAGAAATTAACCAAAAAACGTTTGATTCAAATTTTGATTATGTTGTGCATTCTTATAATCGCATTTGTTTGTCGATATTTTTGACATTGAGGGATATTGGTAAAGAATAAGGGCTAAATTTTTTTAAATTTTAGCCCTCTTAAACTCAGAATGATTAAAGCACTTTCACAATACTTTCACATAAATAACGAATATTATCTTCTGTGATACCTGCCACATTGATACGACCAGAACGAACAGCGTAAATGGCAAACTCATCTTTTAAACGATCTACTTGTTCAGGTGATAAGCCACTGAAAGAGAACATACCGTTTTGTTCCATGATGAAGCTGAAATCTTGTTCTGCACCATATTCTTTTAATAACTGAACGAATAAATGACGCATTTTTTTGATACGTTCACGCATTTCAGTCAATTCATTTTCCCATTCTTGGCGAAGTTGAGCATCATTTAATACTGTTGCTACAGTTGCCCCACCATGAGATGCTGGGTTAGAGTAGAGTGTACGAATAATTGATTTCACCTGTGTTAATGCAGTTGAAGCAATTTCTGCATTTTCAGCCACAAGGGTAAAAGCGCCTACACGCTCATTGTATAAACCAAAGTTTTTAGAGAATGAACTTGCCACTAATAATTCTTTATGATTTGCCGCAAAAGCACGTAAGCCATAAGCATCTTCATCTAAGCCATTGGCTAAACCTTGATAAGCAAAGTCAAAGAGTGGTAACCAGCCATTTTTTGCTGAAAGTGCGGCTAATTCTTGCCATTGTTCAGGGGTCGGGTCAATACCAGTTGGATTGTGGCAGCAACCGTGTAAAAGCACCACATCACCTTCACTTGCTTGGCTTAAATCTTCAAGTAAATGTTCCCAGTCAAGGGCTTTGCGTTCAGCATCATAATAACGATATTCACGAATCGTCATGCCCACCGCATTGAAAATGGCATTGTGGTTTGGCCATGTTGGGGTGCTGATCCAAACATTTTGTGCTTTGGTTTGACGTTTAATAAATTCAGCCGCAATGCGTAATGCGCCTGTTCCACCTAAACTTTGTACTGTTCTCGCACGATTAGATTGGATGACTTCAGAATCTTTACCGAAAAGGAGTTCTTTTGTTCGTTCGTTATAATCAGCAATACCATCGATAGTTAGATAATTCTTCGTTTTTTCCTTATCAAATAAGCGTTTTTCTGCTTCTTTCACTGCACGCATAATCGGGGTTGTGCCTTGTGCATCTTTATAAACACCAATACCTAAATTGATTTTATTTTCACGTGTTTCGGATTTGAATGCTTCGCCTAAGCCTAAGATTGGATCGGCTGGTGCCGCTTTGATATGTTCAAACATAGCTTTTCCTTATGTATGTGTTGTGTGGTGTATAATTTTATACTTCAGCCGTTTTATTTTATCAAGAAAGATTTTTATAAAAATTAACCGCACTTTGATATTTTTAAATATTCATCAAAAAGTGCGGTCATTTTTTACATTATTTTAGTTTTTCAATCGCCCAATTTAATCCAGATTGATAATCTTCTGGTAATTCAGTACGGAGTTTTTCTAATTGTTGAATAATGACTGCTTTGTTAGGATGAGAAAGATTGATATGCCCAACCTTACGTCCAGCTCTGACTTCTTTACTGTACCAATGAAGTTGTGCAAACGGTGTATTAAGCCATTTTAGATTATGGTTTGTGCCGATTAAATTCACCATCACGCTAGGGGAGAAAACCTGTAGTTCAGGTGTTGGCAAATCAAGTAGCGCACGTAAATGTAATTCAAATTGGCTAATCGAGCATCCTAGTTGTGTCCAATGTCCACTGTTATGTACACGAGGCGCAAGTTCGTTAATCAGTAATTTGTCGCCTACAACAAAACATTCCATTGCCATTACACCCACATAGCCTAATTTATCCATAATTTTGCCGAGCATGGCTTCCGCTTGTTTTTGTTGTGTGGATTGTTGAGGAAACGCAATATCAACCACACTGTAACGCAAAATACCGTTTTGTTGCAGATTATGTGTAACGGGATAAAAACGTTTTTCGCCATTTTTAAATCTTGCGCCTACAATAGAAACCTCATAATCGAAAGGAATAAATTTTTCTGCGATCACTTCACCAAATAAGTCATCGGTGATGTCCGCTTTGTTTTCATTGTTGATAATCCATTGACCTCGTCCATCATATCCGCCTGTTCTGCGTTTAACGACAACTTTCTCGCCAACAGTTTGGAAAACATCATTCCATTGCGTTTTATCTTTTAATAAACACCAAGGCGAGGTCGAAAGATTCAGTTCATCAAGCAAGGATTTTTGAGTAAAACGATCGGCTAATAATCCAAATACATGTTGATTAACGAAGTTTTTATGGTTACCGAGTAATTCAGTCAAAGGCGTTTTTTCCCAGCGTTCAATTTCCGCAGTGATGATCGCATTTTCAGGTAAGCCAAAAACTGGCGCATTGAAGGCTAAGGGTTCAACATAAATATCTAAAGGGGCACCTGCGTAACGTAACATTCTGCCGAGTTGTCCGTTGCCGAGTACATAAACGGTTGGATATAAGGTGGAGTTTTGCATAATATTTCTCGTTAAATTTACGAAAAAAACAACCGCACTTTAGAAGTGCGGTCAGAACTGAAGAAATTTTTATGTGCGTGGATCGGGATTGTCCAGTACAGCATGAGTTTGGCTTTCACGGAAAGATTGCAAGCGTGAAAGTAATTCTGCATCCCAACCCGCTAGAATTTGGGCTGCTAACAATCCAGCATTTGCTGCACCTGCAGGGCCAATTGCTAATGTTCCGACAGGAATCCCTTTTGGCATTTGCACAATCGAATAAAGGCTATCTACGCCACTTAACATAGAACTTTTTACTGGTACACCCAGCACCGGCACAAGTGTTTTCGCTGCGATCATACCAGGTAAATGTGCTGCACCGCCTGCCCCAGCAATAATTACTTTATAGCCATTTTTTTGTGCATTTTCAGCAAATTCAAAAAGTTTATCAGGCGTACGATGAGCCGAGACGACTTCCACATGATAAGGTACTTTTAATTCATCTAAAATCTGAGTTGCCTCTTGCATGGTAGCCCAATCGCTTTTGGAACCCATTACAACGGCAATTTGTGCAGTGTTTGACATGCTATTTTCTCAATTTTTTAATTAAAAACGTGGCGTAGAATAGCACATCTTACACATATTAGGCAAACGTTTGCTATTTGCGTAGGTAGTATCTAGTCTTATTTTATAATTATTTGATTTTTAAATTTTAGTAACTATACTTGATACCAAATTAATGGGTGATAGTTTATATGGGACGAACTGAAAAATTATTAGATAAGCTCGCACAGTCAAAATCTACATTTGATTGGAATGAATTAGTTTCTTTGTTAGCTCAACAAGGTTATGAAAAGCGAGAAATGGCCGGTTCTCGAGTGAGATTTTATAATAGAACGCTCGATCATACGATTTTGTTACACAAGCCTCACCCTGAAAATTATATTAAAGGCGGTGCTTTAAAGTCAGTGAAAGAATCATTAAAACAGGTAGGTATTCTATGAAGTTATTAAATTATAAAGGTTATGTAGGCACGATTGAGGCGGATTTAGAAAACAATATATTGTTTGGCAAACTTGCTTACATTCGTGATTTAGTGATTTACGAAGCAGAGTCATTATCTGAGCTAGAAAAAGAATTTCGTCAATCTGTTGATTTATATTTACAAGATTGTTTGGAATTAGGTAAAGAACCGAATAAGCCTTTTAAAGGTGTATTTAATGTACGAATTGGCGAGGAATTACATAGAGAAGCAACGATCATAGCAGGCGAGCGTTCGCTTAATGCTTTTGTGACGGAAGCGATTCAAGAAAAAATTTTTCGTGAAAAACCAAGTTTAAGATAACAAAACGTAACGATATCATACTCACATTTTCTTTCTTCAAAGTAGGGCAAATTATGTTAGCCAAAGCAAAATATAGAAAAGATTACAAACAACCAGATTTTACGGTTACCGACATTTATTTAGATTTTCAACTCGATCCTAAACATACTGTGGTAACCGCAACCACAAAATTCCAACGCTTAAATGATGAAGCAACTTCTTTACGTTTAGATGGGCATAGCTTCCAGTTTTCTTCTATTAAATTTAATGGTGAGCCATTTTCTGCCTATCAACAAGATGGGGAGAGTTTAACGCTCGATTTAAAAGGTAAAAGTGCGGAAGAATTTGAACTTGAAATTGTGACCTTCCTTGTACCAGCCGAAAACACTTCATTACAAGGGTTATATCAGTCTGGTGAAGGCATTTGTACGCAATGTGAGGCGGAAGGTTTCCGTCAAATTACTTATATGCTTGATCGCCCCGATGTACTGGCACGTTATACAACCAAAATTACTGCAGATAAAACTAAATATCCTTACTTACTTTCTAATGGTAACCGCATTGCAAGTGGTGAATTAGAGGATGGTCGTCATTGGGTGGAATGGAACGATCCGTTTCCGAAACCAAGCTATTTATTTGCTTTAGTGGCGGGAAATTTTGATTTATTACAAGATAAATTTATTACTAAAAGTGGACGAGAAGTTGCATTAGAGCTTTATGTAGATCGCGGTAATCTTAACCGTGCAACTTGGGCAATGGAAAGTCTGAAAAAAGCGATGAAATGGGATGAAGATCGCTTTAATTTAGAATATGACCTCGATATTTATATGATCGTTGCAGTGGACTTCTTCAATATGGGCGCAATGGAAAACAAAGGGTTAAATATCTTTAACTCTAAATTCGTGTTGGCAAATCCACAAACAGCAACAGATGAAGATTATCTTGCCATTGAAAGTGTGATTGCACACGAATATTTCCATAACTGGACAGGCAACCGTGTTACCTGCCGTGATTGGTTCCAATTAAGTTTGAAAGAAGGTTTAACGGTTTTCCGTGATCAAGAATTTTCTTCAGATACGGGTTCTCGAGCTGTTAATCGCATTAATAATGTGAAATTTTTACGCACGGTTCAATTTGCTGAAGATTCAAGCCCAATGTCGCACCCAATTCGCCCTGAAAAAGTGATTGAAATGAATAATTTTTACACGGTGACCGTATATGAAAAAGGGGCAGAAGTGATTCGTATGTTGCATACTTTATTAGGTGAGCAAGGTTTCCAAAAAGGGATGCAGCTTTATATTGCTGAAAATGATGGTAAAGCGGCAACCTGTGAAGACTTTGTTTCCGCAATGGAACGTGCAAATAACCTCGATTTAAATCAATTCCGCCGTTGGTATAGCCAATCGGGTACACCAGAATTATTGATTAGCGATACGTATGACGAAAAAACGCATACTTATCGTTTAACAGTTTCACAATCCACACCGCCAACCGCAGATCAAATGGAAAAAGTGAATTTACATATTCCATTAAAAGTGGCGCTTTATGATGCGAATGGCACGAAACAAATGCTACAACATAATGGCGAATTGTTGAGTGATGTATTAAATGTTACTGAAAAAGACCAAGTCTTCGAGTTTCATGGCATTTATGGTCGTCCAATTCCAGCATTGTTATGTGATTTTTCTGCACCGGTAAAACTGGATTATGATTATAAAACGGAGCAGTTATTAGGCTTGCTGAAATTCGCAGATAATCAATTTATCCGTTGGGATGCGGCTCAGATGTTATTTGCACAAGAATTACGCCGTAATGTTGTGCGTTTTCAACAAGGTGAGGCACTAGAAATTTCGCCTGAAATCTTGACCGCACTTTCTCATGTTCTGAACCATTATGAGAAAGATATTGAACTGGCAACCTTAATTCTCACCCTTCCAAAAGAAATGGAATTTTCGGAAGGTTTCAAAACCATCGTTCCTGATGGCATTTCAGCCGCAAGAGCATTTATGCAAGCGCAAATTGCCGAGACTTTAAAAGATGATTTCTTGCGCGTTTATACTCATATTCGTCTTGATGATTATCAAGTTACGCAACAAGACATCGCCTTACGCGCAATGCGTAATCTTTGCTTAACTTATTTGGCTTATACCAATTTGGGTAACAACTTAGTCCAAAAACACTACAATAATGCGAATAATATGACCGATACATTGGCTGCATTAAGTGTTGCGACTAAAGCGGCATTACCTTGCAGAGATGCGTTATTAGCTGATTTTGAACAAAAATGGCAACATGATGGATTAGTGATGGATAAATGGTTTGCATTACAAGCCACTCGCCCAGATGAAAATGTGTTGGAAATTATTCAGTTATTAATGGATCACCCAAGTTTTAACTTCAACAATCCAAACCGTTTGCGTGCATTAGTAGGTAGCTTTGCAAATCACAACTTAAAAGCATTCCATAATGTAAGTGGATCAGGCTATCGTTTCTTAACTGATGTGTTAATTCGTTTAAATGAAAGCAATCCGCAAGTGGCTGCGCGTTTAATAGAGCCATTAATTCGTTTTTCTCGCTTTGATGCTCAACGCCAAACCTTGATGAAACGTGCTTTAGAACGCTTAAGCATTGTAGAAAATCTTTCAAAAGATTTATTTGAAAAAATTGAGAAAGCGTTGCAGTAAAAGTGTGGTAAATTTTGCAATAGTTTTGGGGCATTTAGTATGCCCCTTTATTTTATACGTGGTTTTAGTATTAATTTATTTCATACAAATCCTGAAAATAATAAGTTTGCATAATACACTGAGATGACGCATTCTATACCCGTACAGACGTTTAGCCGTCTAAATGATTAAGAAGATTACTTTAAAACGGGAGTTATTATGACAACATCACATATCTTAGGCTTTCCTCGTGTAGGTGCAAAACGTGAATTAAAATTTGCACAAGAACGTTATTGGCGTAAAGAATTAGCAGAGCAAGATTTATTAGATTTAGCGAAAGCGTTGCGTGAAAAAAACTGGAAACATCAAGCAGCGGCGAATGCGGATTTTGTGGCTGTGGGCGATTTCACGTTCTACGATCATATTTTAGATTTACAAGTGGCAACAGGGGCAATTCCTGCTCGTTTTGGTTTTGATAGCCAAAATTTAACCCTTGATCAATATTTCCAACTTGCACGTGGTAACAAAGATCAATTCGCAATTGAAATGACTAAATGGTTCGATACGAACTATCACTATCTCGTGCCAGAATTTCATAAAAATACACAATTCAAAGCTAATCCAGCACATTATGTAAATCAAATTCGTGAAGCAAAAGCCTTAGGTTTAAACTTCAAACCTGTGATTGTTGGCCCATTAACATTCTTATGGTTGGGTAAAGAAAAAGGCGAAGCATTTAACCGTTTCGATTTATTAAATCAATTAGTGCCTGTTTATGTTGAAATCTTAAATGCATTAGTGGCTGAAGGTGCGGAGTGGATTCAAATTGATGAACCTGCATTAGCATTGGATTTACCTGCAGAATGGGTTGAAGCCTATAAATCTGTGTATGCTGAATTAAGCAAGGTGAATGCAAAATTATTGTTAGCCACTTATTTTGGTTCCGTTGCACAACACGCTGAGTTATTAAAAGCCTTACCTGTTGCGGGCTTGCATTTAGATTTAGTTCGTGCACCAGAACAACTTGCAGCCTTTGAAGATTACAGCAAAGTGTTATCTGCAGGTGTGATTGAAGGCCGTAATATCTGGCGTGCAAACTTAAACAAAGTGTTAGATGTATTAGAGCCATTAAAAGAAAAATTAGGCGAGCGTTTATGGATTGCACCAAGCTGTTCATTATTGCACACCCCATTTGATTTAGAAGTGGAAGTACAATTAAAAGAAAAAAATCCTGCACTTTACAGCTGGTTATCTTTCACACTACAAAAAGTAGAAGAATTAAATGTATTAAAACAAGCCTTAAATCATGGCAGAGCCTCTGTACAAGCGGCATTAGATGCAAGCCAAGCGGCAGCAGATGCACGTGCAACCTCAAAAGAAATTCATCGTCCTGAAGTGGCAGATCGATTAGCAAACTTGCCAAAAGGTGCGGATCAACGTAAATCGCCATTTGCAGAACGTATTGTTAAGCAAAATGCGTGGTTAAATTTACCGCTTCTTCCAACCACAAACATTGGTTCATTCCCACAAACGACTGAAATTCGTCACGCCCGTGCAAGTTTCAAAAAAGGTGAATTATCCCTTGCAGATTACGAAGCGGCAATGAAAAAAGAGATCGAATATGTGGTACGTCGCCAAGAAGAATTAGATTTAGATGTATTAGTTCACGGCGAAGCAGAACGCAACGACATGGTGGAATACTTTGGGGAATTATTAGATGGTTTCGCATTCACTAAATTTGGTTGGGTACAAAGCTACGGTTCACGTTGTGTGAAACCACCAGTAATTTACGGTGATGTAACTCGCCCAGAGCCAATGACAGTACGCTGGTCACAATATGCACAAAGCTTAACAAACCGCGTGATGAAAGGGATGTTAACAGGCCCTGTGACAATTCTTCAATGGTCATTCGTGCGTAACGACATTCCACGTTCAACCGTATGTAAACAAATCGGCGTGGCATTATCTGATGAAGTGTTAGATTTAGAAGCAGCAGGCATTAAAGTTATCCAAATTGATGAGCCAGCTATTCGTGAAGGTTTACCACTTAAACGTGCAGATTGGGATTCATACTTACAATGGGCAGGCGAAGCATTCCGTTTAAGCTCAATGGGCGTGCAAGATGATACGCAAATTCACACTCATATGTGTTATTCCGAGTTTAACGACATCTTACCAGCGATTGCTGCATTAGATGCGGACGTGATTACCATCGAAACTTCACGTTCAGATATGGAATTATTAGATGCCTTCGTGAAATTCAACTACCCGAATGACATCGGTCCAGGTGTGTATGATATTCACAGCCCACGTGTACCAACCGCAGGTGAAATCGAACACTTATTACGCAAAGCGTTAAATGTCATTCCAAAAGAACGCTTATGGGTAAACCCAGACTGCGGTTTAAAAACTCGCGGCTGGACAGAAACTATCGATCAACTAAAAGTGATGGTGGATGTAACCAAAAAATTACGTGCGGAATTAGCGTAAATTTTAAGTTTATTACTTAACTGTAACTTAAGGACTGAGGTTGTATTTTACCATTTCAGTCCTTTATATTTATGGTGAAACATAAAATAGATGATTGTTATAATTATGTTGTTGTTGTTGTTGTGTACAATCCGTGTTCAATTTTTTACTGTTACTATTTAAAGAGGAAAATTATGAATAAAATTTTTAGAATTGTATGGAACGAAGCAGCTCAAGCCTGGGTCGCCGTATCTGAACTGACTAAAAAACACAAAAAACGTGCTTCTGTAACCGCCGTTGCAGCTACTCTTGTTGCTGGCATGCTTTCTCCTTTCGCGCAGGCGAGTACGACGGACTCGGATGTGGCTAAGAATCTTCAACCTTCTGAGTTGGGAACAGACTATTATTTTCGTGTTACGACAGCTAACACTGGTGAGCCAGACGATCTTGATTATTATAATGGATGCAAGAATGGAAATGTAGACAGTGCATGCCCAGATACAGAGATGAATATAGGCGTATTAGATAAAGATTCAGTTATAACAGAAGAGACAAAGGATAAGAGCGATAATTCCAGATTGATTTTAGAAGGGAATAAAGGGATTAGACTTACAAGAAAGAACGATAACTATACGGCTCATAAAATCACCTTTGATGCGCCAGTCGAGGTTGCTAGCGGTAGCGGTGCGGTATCAATAGAGCAGCCTGTGGAAGGTGATAACGCAGGCCATACAATTATTAAATCTGAAATCATATCCGGTACTCCAGATAAAATAGGAGTGGAATCTAAAGATGGTGTAACCAAAATTACCTGGGTAGGTGGTGCTGGTGGTGCAAAAGGTGCTGACGGTAAATCGGCTTACGACCTCTGGAAAGCAAAAGATGGCAATGCTGATAAATCTGAAGCAGACTTCTTAGCTTCACTTAAAGGTGATAAAGGTTAGAACGGTACTAATGGTACTAACGGTAAATCAGCTTACGACCTCTGGAAAGCAAAAGATGGCAATGCTAATAAATCTGAAGCAGACTTCTTAGCGTCCCTTAAAGGTGAGAACGGTACTAACGGTAAATCGGCTTACGACCTTTGGAAAGCAAAAGATGGCAATGCTGATAAATCTGAAGCAGACTTCTTAGCTTCACTTAAAGGTGATGCTGGCCGTCAAGTAGTTGCGGGTAAGGGTATTACTGCTACAGTAAATACAGATGATACATTAAGGATTGAAGCAAAAACCAAACCAAACGGTGGTATTAGCGCACAAGAAGAAGGTCTTTCTATCGATACTGATGGCACAACAATCACATTGAAGTCAGGTAAAGTTTCAGCGGCAACGGGTACGATTACAGCGGGAGAGACTCCATCTGTTGCTACAGCTGATGCGAATAAACTGGCGAAAGCTGGCGAAGTAGCGGAAGCGATTAAGGCTGCGAAAACTAAAGTAGTTGCTGGTAGTGGCATTAAAGTCACATCTAGTGGCAATGGATATACTGTTTCTGCCGACTTACCGTTTACTAAAAATGCAGATAAGTCAATTAGCTTAAATGAGGAAGGTGTAATCCGTAATGTGGCTAATGGACGTGTAGCTAAAGACAGTAAAGATGCCGTGAATGGTAGTCAGTTACATGCTGTTGAACGCCGTTTGAGTGGCAATATGGATAAGTTAAACCATCGCATCGATAAAATGGGCAAACGTGCAGATGCTGGTACGGCAAGTGCAATTGCTACGGCAAACTTGCTCCAATCTTATCGACCTGGTTTGTCAGCTGCTACTGCTGCAGTAGGTGAATATCGTGGCCAATCTGCGGTTGCTGTTGGTTATAGTCGCCTTTCTGATAATGGAAAATATGGTGTGAAATTATCACTAGGTGCTAATACACAAGGTAATGTTGGTGCCGGTGCTGGTGTAGCATATTTCTGGTAATAACCTGATTTTCCTTTAACTTTCGAATGAAAGGTTGATATTAAAATGTGATGATTGCGTTGTGATCATCACATTTTTTATTATTTGCACATTATTCCTGTTCCTCGTAGAATACGAGCAATCTTACCTTTAAAGTGCGGTGAAAATTAACCGCACTTTTCTTACAGTCAACTATCCTGAGAGATAAACGAGTATGTATCAATTATTCCGTCACGGCATTTTCCAAAAGCTCGGTTTTTTTGATAATCATTTATCTAAGATAAAAATTGTAAAGAAAAAAGAACCCACGCTTTGAAAGAGCGTGGGCTTTGAATATTAAATAAGTCGTATATTAGCTAGGTCTTACACCTAACATATGACAAATTGCATAAGTTAATTCACTACGATTTAGCGTATAGAAATGGAAGTCATTCACTCCTTCGCGAGATAAAATTTTCACCATATCCATCGCAACACTTGCTGCTACAAGATTACGAGTAGTTTGATCATCGTCTAATCCTTCATAAGCGTTAACAAGCCATGCAGGAATTTTCACATTAGTGAAAGAAGCCATTTTTTGTAATTGCTTAAAGTTAGTTACAGGTAAAATGCCCGGCACGATTTCAGTATCAATACCAATTGATGCACAACGATCACGGAAACGTAGGTAGTTTTCAATATCAAAGAAAAATTGAGTGATAACATGATTTGCACCTGCATCAATTTTACGTTTTAAATTAATCAAGTCTGCTTGTGCTGATTTTGCTTCTGGATGAACTTCTGGATAAGCAGCCACAGAAATATCAAAATCAGCGACAGAACGGAGTAATTCCACGAGATCTGACGCATAAAATGGTTTTTTGGCATATCCTTTGGGTTCGTCACCGCGTAACGCAACGATACGACGAATACCACTGTTCCAGTAATCTTTAGCAATTTGTTTTAATTCTTCAGGTGTGGCATCAATACCAGTTAAATGCGGAGCCGCTTCTAATCCAGTTTCTTGTTTGATTGCTTTTACAATGCTATGAGTGCGGTCACGCTCGCCTGAGTTTGCGCCATAAGTAACAGAAACGAATTTCGGTTTTAACACTTTTAAACGATGAATCGAATCCCATAAAAGCGTTTCCATTTTTTCATTTTTGGGTGGGAAAAATTCAAAAGAAACATTAATTTTTTTATTGAAGTCAGCGATGTGCTGATTAAGTATGTCAATTTCTTTAGCGTAGCTCATAAAAATTCCTATAACTAGTATGATGATATTTGAGTTAACAATAAAATAACTTTATGTATGAGTCAATTTTAATAAATTCATTAAAAATATTAATTTAGTTAATGTAAATAGGTTTCAGCAAAAATACTAAAATATTGCATAAAAAATTAGCATTCATGAAATAAATATGTATAATACACCGACCCTGTAAATGTGCGAATTCCCATCGTACATTATTTTATCGAGATCTCACTCGAAGGGGTGGCGATTAAGATCAATGGTTGTGTTCGTAAGAACACTGGGTATCAAACTAATTTTTGGTAATTAATTAATGAAAACTTTTGTAGCAAAACCAGAAACGGTTAAACGCGACTGGTACGTAGTAGATGCGACAGGTAAAACTTTAGGTCGTTTAGCGACTGAATTAGCACGTCGTCTTCGTGGTAAACACAAGGCTGAGTACACTCCACACGTAGATACTGGTGATTACATCATCGTTATCAACGCAGACAAAGTGGCAGTAACTGGTCGTAAAGAAACAGATAAACTTTACTACTGGCACACTGGCTATGTAGGTGGTATTAAACAAGCGACTTTCAAAGAAATGATCGCTCGCCGTCCTGAAGCAGTGATTGAAATTGCGGTTAAAGGTATGTTGCCAAAAGGTCCATTAGGCCGTGCAATGTTCCGTAAATTAAAAGTGTACGCAGGTGCTGAACACCAACACGCTGCACAACAACCACAAGTATTAGATATTTAATCACGAGGTTTAGAAAATGGCAGAGAATCAAAACTACGGCACAGGTCGCCGCAAAAGCTCTTCAGCTCGTGTATTTATCAAACCGGGCAGTGGTAAAATCACTATCAACCAACGTGAATTAGACGTTTACTTCGGCCGTGAAACTGCGCGCATGGTAGTACGTCAACCATTAGAATTGGTTGAATTAACTGATAAATTAGACCTATACATCACTGTTAAAGGTGGTGGTATTTCTGGTCAAGCGGGTGCAATCCGTCACGGTATCACTCGTGCATTGATGGAATACGATGAAACATTACGCCCAGCACTTCGTGCAGCTGGTTTCGTTACTCGTGACGCACGTCGCGTTGAACGTAAAAAAGTGGGTTTACACAAAGCACGTCGTCGTCCACAATACTCAAAACGTTAATTTTTATTTTCGTTTCGAAAAAGAAAAGCAGAGAGAAATCTCTGCTTTTTTGTTATCTAACTTATTGATTATAAAACAATAAAAAAGAATTGTTTGGCAAATGACTTACGCTTTGTGGTAGAATACACACCCCTTATAAAATATAGAATATTTTTGGATCTTCGGAGGAATAAATGTCCAGCGCATCAAGTAAACGTTCAGTAATGACCCTTTTTTCAAATAAAGATGATATTTACTGTCATCAGGTAAAAATTGTTTTAGCTGAAAAAGGTGTACTTTATGAGAACGAAGAAGTTGATTTGCAAGCATTACCAGAAGATTTAATGGAATTAAATCCGTATGCTACGGTGCCTACGTTAGTTGATCGTGATCTTGTTTTGTTTAGTTCACGAATTATTATGGAATATCTTGACGAGCGTTTTCCGCATCCACCATTAATGCAAGTGTATCCAGTTTCTCGAGCAAAAGATCGTCTTTTGATGTTACGAATTGAACAAGATTGGTATCCAACTCTCAAGAAAGCAGAAAATGGTACAGAAAGTGAAAAAGCTGAAGCACTCAAACAATTAAAAGAAGAACTTTTAGCGATCACACCAGTTTTCCAGCAAACACCTTATTTCATGAATGAAGAGTTTGGTTTAGTGGATTGTTACGTTGCGCCATTGTTATGGAAATTAAAACATTTAGGCGTGGAATTTACAGGTCCAGGTAGTAAACCAATTAAGGGATATATGGATCGTGTATTTAGTCGAGATTCATTCTTGCAGTCTGTAGGTGAGGCTGCACCAAAAAATTTAATGGATGATAAGTAATGGAATATAAAGCTTCCCCTAAGCGCCCCTATTTATTACGCGCCTATTATGATTGGCTAGTAGATAATAATTTCACGCCTTATTTAGTTGTTGATGCGACTTACTTAGGTGTGAATGTTCCGGTCGAATATGTAAAAGATGGACAGATTGTATTGAACTTGTCTGCCAATGCTACGGGCAATTTACAACTTACAAATGATTTCATTCAGTTTAATGCCCGGTTTAAAGGTGTTTCTCGTGAACTGTATATTCCAATGGGCGCAGCGCTCGCGATCTATGCTCGTGAAAATGGCGATGGGGTGATGTTTGAGCCAGAAGAGGTTTACGATGAACTTAATTCTGAGCCAGATACTGAACAGCCAACTAGTTTTCATGAGGCTGTAGATAGCCCTAGAAAACGAGAAGAAAAAAAGAAAACAAAATCAGCTTCTCATTTAAGAATTATTGATTAAGAAAAAACGCGATGAAGTTATCATCGCGTTTATTTTTACAAATTGTCCTGTTTTGCAATAAAGTTGAGAATTTTTTCTTCAATTCCTTTTGAATCTAATCCTAAATCTTTCAATGCTTCTTGCTGTGTTGCTTGTGGAATAAAATAATCTGGCAAACCAAGCTGTAAAAGTGCGGTTGATTTTCCAGATGAATTTAGCACTTCCGCTACAGCAGATCCCGCTCCACCTTGAATTGCATTTTCTTCTAATGTGACTAAATAATCGTGAGTTTGTGCAAGCACATTAATCATTTCAATATCAATCGGTTTCACAAAACGCATATCGACAACTGTTGCATTGAGTTTTTCTGCTGCCTCTAAAGCGGACGGTAAAAGGGTACCAAAATTTAAAATCGCAATTTTTTGACCTTCTCGAATTAAACGTGATTTACCGATAGGAAGTATCTCTAAAGGAGTTAGTTCAACACCAATGGCATTTCCGCGAGGATAGCGCACTGCTGCAGGTTTCCCACATTGATAACCTGTATAGAGCATTTGACGGCATTCATTTTCATCACTTGGTGTCATGATAATCATATTGGGAATGCAACGCATAAAGCTAAGATCAAATGCCCCTTGATGTGTTGGGCCATCAGCCCCTACGATACCCGCTCGATCAATCGCAAATAATACAGGGAGATTTTGAATAGCCACATCGTGAATCAATTGGTCGTAAGCACGTTGTAGAAATGTCGAGTAAATCGCAACTACGGGTTTATATCCGCCAATAGCAAGTCCAGTGGCAAACGTAACGGCGTGTTGCTCTGCAATCGCTACATCAAAATATTGTTCTGGGAAACGCTGAGAAAATTCCACCATGCCAGAACCTTCGCGCATTGCAGGTGTAATACCAATAATTTTGGAGTCTTTTTCTGCCATTTCGCATAGCCAATCACCAAAAATTTTCGAATAAGTTGATTTAGTATTGTGTTTAGGCAATTCACCACTGATTGGGTCAAATTTTGGTACGCCGTGGAAACCAATTGGATCTTTTTCTGCAGGGGCGTATCCTTTACCTTTTTTAGTTTTGATATGTAAGAATTGTGGTCCCTTCAGATTACGCATATTCGTAAGTGTTGCCACTAATTCGTCAATATTATGCCCATCCACTGGGCCAATATAATTAAAACCGAGCTCTTCAAATAATGTACTTTCTGGTGAGAACATCACTCCTTTCATATGTTCTTCGGTTTTTTTCATAAAGTTTTTTACAGGTGGAACTTTATCGAGAATTTTTTTACTTCCATCTCGTAATGTGGAGTAGATAGAACCAGAGAAAATACGAGCAAGGTGATTATTTAACGCGCCAACATTTTCTGAAATAGACATTTCATTGTCATTTAAAATGACCAACATATCAGTGTGAACAGAACCTGCATGATTCAGCGCTTCAAAAGCCATTCCCGCAGTAATTGCGCCATCACCGATTACGCATACCGTTTTTCTACCTGCATTTTCTCGTTCTGCGGCGACAGCAATACCTAATCCAGCACTAATAGAAGTAGAGGAGTGGCCAACGCTTAATACGTCAAATTCACTTTCTTCACGCCAAGGGAAAGGATGAATACCGTCTTTTTGGCGAATTGTGGACATTTGATCTCGACGACCCGTTAAAATTTTGTGGGGATAAGCTTGATGTCCAACATCCCAAATTAACTGATCAAATGGTGTTTTATACACGTAGTGTAGTGCAACAGTTAGCTCTACAGTGCCTAAACCTGATGCTAAATGCCCGCTAGTTTGACTAACAGATTCTAAAAGATAACCACGTAATTCTTGGCAGAGTTGTGGTAGCTGCTCTTTATTTAAAAGACGCAAATCTTCTGGTGAATTAATCAAAGATAATAAGGGGTAATTGTTCATATTGTTAGTCATTTTAAAAACTTTATAATGTTTGACCGCACTTTGTCAGCATTGACGCGGTCGGTATTAACTTTTTCTTGTAATAATGAATTCAGCTAATGCACGAAGTGCGGTCGTATCAAAAGGAATTTTTTCTAATTCAGACAAAGCACTTTGATATAGATCTTGCGCTTTTTGTTTTGCGCCGCTTAACCCAAGTAATTTTGGATACGTACTTTTATCTAAATCAAGATCCGCGCCGACTTGTTTGCCAGTTTCTGCACTATCACCCTCAATATCTAAAATATCGTCTTGAACTTGAAAGGCTAAGCCAATGGCTTCCGCATATTGTGTTAAGGATTGTTCTAACCTTTTGTCGGCAAAATGCGGAGAACAAATAAAACCTAATTTTAATGCGGCAATCAGCAATGCGCCCGTTTTGTTACGATGGATTAATTCTAATTCGCTTAAACTAATTTGTTTATGCTCAGAGATAAGATCTAAACTTTGCCCTAAGCACATTCCTTGTACGCCAGAGCCTTGAGCTAAAATTTTAACTAAAGCCAGTTTTTGTTCAGAAGAAATATTTGGCGTTTTAGTTAACATTTCAAAAGCAAAACTTTGCAGTGCATCGCCCGCAAGAATAGCCGTAGCTTCATCAAATTGGATATGACAAGTAGGGTGCCCACGACGTAGATTGTCATCATCCATTGCAGGTAAATCATCGTGAATTAAGGAATAGGCATGAATGGCTTCAATAGCGGCAGCTGCGTAATCTAAGGTTTGTTTTTCAGCACCAAGCATTTGACCTGTTGCGTAAACTAAAAAAGGTCTAACTCGTTTACCACCAAGTAATAATGCGTATTTCATCGCGTCAAGCAAAGGTGCATTATGACTTTCAATGCCTTCAAATTGAGCTTCTAAAAAGCGATTGATACGAGTTTGAACCTGTTGTAATTCTTCAGAAAAGTTACCCATTAAGCATTCCCTTCATAATCATTCAATGGGGCATCTTCAGTTTTTTGCAATAAGATCTGAATACGTTGTTCTGCTTGTTGTAAACGTTCTTGTCCTAACTTAGCGAGTTGCACACCTTGTTCAAATTTTTTTAACGCTTCTTCTAACGGTAGATCGCCATTTTCTAAATGTGTAACAATATTTTCTAACTGCGCTAACGTTGTTTCAAAATCTTGTGAAGATGCGGGTTTACGCGCCATGGAATTATCCTTTTTCACGGTAAAAATTGCTTGCCATTGTACTGTATTTTACTTGAGTTGTTAAAAAATTATTTCAAGCTAGGACCAGTGGACTTTTCACTATCTTTGCGTAAAATACTAGCCACTTTAAATACCCAAGAAATGCCCAAGCTATTTATATGAAATTTATCGTTAAACTTTTTCCTGAAATTATGATTAAGAGCGAAACTGTTCGTAAACGTTTCTCAAAAATTTTAACCTCTAATATCCGCAATATTTTACAGAAATATGATGAAGAAACAGCAGTTGTACGTCACTGGGATTACATTGAAGTGCGGTCAAAAAATGAAGAAAATCGTGAAGAATTAATCGCCTTGTTACAACGTATTCCTGGTATTCATCATTTTTTAGAAGTTGAAGAAAAACCGTTTACCGATTTACATCATATTTTTGAATTGACGCTTGCTTATGTCGCGCAACAACTTCAAGGCAAAACCTTTTGCGTTCGAGTAAAACGTAAGGGGAAACATAAATTTAGTTCGATTGAAGCAGAACGTTATATCGGCGGTGGATTAAATCAACATATTGAAAGCGCAAAAGTGCGGTTGAAAAATCCAGAGGTGACAGTTCGTATTGATATTGAAGATGACAAAATGATGTTAGTTAAAGCACGTCATGCAGGCATTGGCGGTTATCCGATTGGGACGCAAGAGGATGTGCTTTCTTTGATTTCTGGGGGATTTGATTCAGGTGTATCGAGTTATATGTTGATTCGTCGTGGTTCCCGAGTTCATTATTGTTTCTTTAATCTTGGTGGCGCAGCCCATGAAATTGGCGTAAAACAAATGGCTTATCATATTTGGCAACGCTATAGCGCTTCACATAAAGTACGCTTTATTGCGATTAACTTTGAAGGGGTTGTCGGTGAGATTTTAGAGAAAGTCGATAATGGCCAAATGGGCGTTGTATTAAAACGGATGATGGTGCGAGCAGCAAGTAAAGTCGCTCAACGTTTTAATATTGAAGCGATTGTGACAGGGGAGGCATTAGGACAAGTTTCTAGCCAAACTTTAACCAATTTACGCTTGATTGATGAAGCCGCTGATGCCTTAGTATTACGCCCGTTAATTACGCATGATAAAGAACAAATTATCGCGATGGCGAAAGAAATTGGCACTGACGATATTGCAAAATCTATGCCGGAATTTTGTGGAGTGATTTCAAAAAATCCTACGATTAAAGCTGTTCGTGAAAAGATTCTAGAAGAAGAAGGGCATTTTAATTTTGAGATTCTTGAAAGTGCGGTGCAAAATGCAAAATATTTAGATATTCGCCAGATTGCAGAAGAAACAGAAAAAGAAGTGGTAGAAGTCGAGGCAATTTCTGTATTAGGTGAAAATGAAGTGATTTTGGATATTCGTAGCCCAGAAGAAACGGATGAAAATCCATTTGAATCGGATACACATGAAGTCATTCAAATGCCGTTCTACAAACTTTCTTCTCAATTTGCTAGCCTTGATCAAAGTAAAAATTACGTGTTGTATTGCGAGCGTGGCGTGATGAGCAAATTACAAGCCTTATATTTGAAAGAAAATGGTTTTTCAAATGTGCAAGTTTTCTCAAAAAAATAATGTTTAAATTTACTATATATTAGTAAGCATATATGTTGTTTTAAAATACCATTATATATTTTTTTATATAGTTTATTTTTAAGAATTTATATAAATTTTGTTTTTCATCAAAATTAGTAATTGTGTTAGCGAAGTGAAATCTTTTAAAATCACGAGTAATAAATTTTACGCATAACTCCGAGCTTGTTGACCTACGTTTATATTCAAAATAGGGTCGCAATGCCAATAACGATGTTTGTTATTCAGGGATACGCTGGAAACGGTTTATCCTCTCCATATTAGAAAGGTGTCACATGCAATCAATTCCCATTAAAAACGTAGGGAACGTGGGATTAGTCGATGCGTTCCAGCGTGCCTATTATTATTTACGACTGTCAATAACTGATCAGTGTAACTTTCGTTGTAACTATTGTTTACCCAATGGTTATCAGCCTGAAGCAAACAAGCCAAGTTTTCTTACCTTAAGTGAGATTGTTCGTGTCGCAGAAGCATTTGCTGCTATGGGGACAGAAAAGATTCGTTTAACTGGTGGAGAACCCACTTTACGTAAAGATTTTATTACGATTGCTGAAAATGTAGCGAATGTAAGTGGCATTCGTCAGTTAGCTTTAACTACAAATGGCTATCGTATGGCAAAAGATGTAGATGCTTGGCAACGTGCGGGCATTACTTCCATTAATGTTAGTGTTGATAGTCTTGATCCTAAAATGTTTCATCAAATTACAGGAATTAATAAGTTTGATGAGGTGATGAGAGGAATTGAGCGAGCCTTTGAGATTGGTTATAAAAAAGTTAAAGTCAATTCAGTATTGATGAAAAATTTAAATGATCATGAATTCAATCAATTTTTAGCTTGGGTAAAGAATCGTCCAATCCAAATGCGCTTTATTGAGCTAATGCAAACGGGAGAAATGGATACTTTCTTTCATCATCACCATCTTTCTGGTGAAATTTTAGTCAAGAAATTATTAGAGCAAGGTTGGCAATTACAACAAAAAGCTATAACAGATGGTCCTGCAAAGGTATTTAAACATCCTGATTATATGGGTGAGATAGGATTGATCATGCCATATGAAAAGAATTTCTGTGCAAGTTGTAATCGTCTTCGTGTGTCAGCAAAAGGAAAATTACATCTTTGTTTATTTGGTGAAGAGGGGATTGAACTGCGCGATCTTTTACGTTCAGATGATCAGCAATCAATTTTACAGGCTCGGATTTTTTCTGCGCTTCAAGGTAAGCGTGAACACCATTACTTACACCAAGGCGACACTGGCATTCGTCAGCATTTAGCATCTATCGGTGGATAAATTTCTTAAAATTAACCTCACTTT
This sequence comes from Haemophilus sp. SZY H8, assembly GCF_018829755.1. NCBI lineage: Bacteria > Pseudomonadati > Pseudomonadota > Gammaproteobacteria > Pasteurellales > Pasteurellaceae > Haemophilus > Haemophilus sp. SZY H8. The sequence continues at coordinate 79,956 of NZ_JAHKJY010000001.1, read as the reverse complement.
TAAATTATGAAAACATTTACGCATATCAATAGCCAAGGTGAAGCCAATATGGTGGATGTTTCTGGCAAAATAGAAACCGTACGCGAAGCACGTGCAGAAGCTTTGGTGACAATGGCGCCTGAAACTTTAACTATGATTCTTAGTGGGCAGCATCATAAAGGTGATGTTTTTGCAACTGCGCGTATTGCAGGCATTCAAGCAGCTAAACGAACATGGGAATTAATTCCGCTTTGTCATCCTTTGCTACTTTCTAAAGTAGAGGTCAGTCTTGAACCTTTAGTGGAAAAACACCAAGTACGAATTGAGTCTTTATGTAAACTTTCGGGAAAAACTGGCGTAGAAATGGAAGCATTAACAGCGGTAAGTGTTGCTGCTTTAACTATTTATGACATGTGTAAGGCTGTTCAAAAAGATATGGTTATTGAATATGTACGTTTATTGGAAAAAAGTGGTGGAAAATCAGGTCACTTTGTTGCCCAACATAAATAGGGAAATAACATGCTAAAAGTATTATTTTTTGCTCAAACACGAGAATTAATTGGTGTAGATGAACTTTCTATTGAGGCAGAATTTACTACAGCTGATAAATTACGTGAACATTTAGCGCAAAAAGGTGATAAATGGGCATTAGCTTTAGAAAAAGAAAAACTGCTAGTTGCGATAAATCAAACCTTAATGCCTCTTGAAAGTGCGGTAAAATCAGGTGATGAAATTGCATTTTTTCCACCAGTAACAGGGGGATAAGATGAGTAATATTCATATTTCAGTACAGGAAGCTGAGTTTGATCAAAATGCAGTTTATCATTGGCTTTCTGAATCTCACTCTGTTGGTGCAACAGTAATTTTTGTTGGAAAAGTTCGTGATCTTAATTTAGGTGATGATGTTTCGAGTCTATACTTAGAACATTATCCTGCAATGACCGAAAAAGCACTACAAGAAATTATTTCTGAAGCTCAATCCCGTTGGAATATCCAACGAGTTAGTGTGATTCATCGAGTAGGATTATTGCATACGGGAGATGAAATTGTATTAGTAGGAATAAGCTCTTCTCACCGTGGCGATGCCTATCATGCAAATGAATTTATTATGGATTATCTAAAATCTAAGGCACCTTTTTGGAAAAAAGAACAAACCAACAAAGGGGATCGCTGGATAAAGGCGAGAGATTCAGATAAAGAAGCATTAAAGAAATGGTAATAAAAAAGCGGTGGATTTCACCGCTTTTTTTGTATTTTATAAGTTATTTTGTTGCTGCTTTCATCGCTTGAACAAATTCAGCTAATTCAGCTAAACATTGCTCGTGATTATCCAGATTCCGCTCAATGATTTTCACCGTTGCAGAACCTGAAATCGCACCCGCTGCCCCCAAAGTCAATGTTTCTTTAACTTGCTCTGGTTGAGCAATACCGAAGCCTTGTAAAATTGGCGGAGCATTATGTGCCTTAAGCTGTTCTACAAGGGTATCTAAATTTGCTGCATGAGCTTGATTTTCAGCACTCGTTACGCCTGCGCGTGAGACTAAATAGGTATATCCTTCGCTATTTTGTGCTACACCTTGGATCGTTTTCTCATCCGCATTTGGCGGGCAAATAAATACCGGTTGAATGCCGTGTTTTTTGGCTGCTTGTACATAATCTTCTTTTGCGAGTAACGGAATATCTGCCACAAGCACAGCATCAACACCGACTTCTGCACAACGTTGATAAAAAGTATCTAGTCCTTTGGCAAAAATTAAATTGGCACAAAGTAACAAGCTAATCGGAATCTCTGGATATTTTGACCGCACTTTTTCTAATAACTTAAAGCTATCTTCAGTACTATGGCCTGCAGTTAAAGCACGATTATTCGCAGCTTGGATCACGGGGCCATCGAGTAGTGGATCAGAAAAAGGGAAGCCAAGCTCTAAAGCATCTGCACCGTTATCCACAAGCGTACAAATAATGTCAAAAGAGCGGTCAAAAGTAGGGTCACATAAGGTGACGAAAGGAACAAATGCCCCTTCATTTTTTGCTTTAAGCGCAGCAAATTGAGTTTCAAAACGGCTCATTATTTCATTCCTTTTTCTGTCAAAATTTTATCTACGGTGAAAATATCTTTATCACCACGGCCAGATAGATTCACGACTAAAATTTGTTCTTTGTTAGGTTCTTGATGAATCATTTTTAATGCTTGAGCAAGGGCGTGTGAGCTTTCTAATGCAGGAATAATACCCTCATGTTTAGCTAACTCTTGGAAAGCATTCAATGCTTCATCATCGGTAATACTTGGATATTCTGCTCGTCCAATACTTTGTAAATAAGCATGTTGAGGACCAACAGAAGGGAAGTCTAACCCGGCTGAAACAGAGTAGGATTCCTCTACTTGACCATCTTCAGTTTGCATTAAAGGGGATTTCATCCCGAAATAAATACCCACTTTTGCATGACCTAATGGTGCGCCATGTTCACCGCTTTCAATGCCTTTACCCGCAGGTTCAACGCCAATCAAATGCACATTTGCTTCATCAATAAAATCAGTAAACATGCCAATTGCATTCGAACCACCGCCAACAGCAGCAATTACTGCATCAGGTAAACGACCTTCTCGTTCGAGAATTTGACGTTTCGTCTCAATTCCAATCATTTTTTGAAATTCTCTCACAATCGTTGGGAAGGGATGAGGGCCTGCCGCCGTTCCAAGTAAATAATGGGTGGTTTCATAGTTTGCTGACCAATCACGCATAGCTTCGCAACAAGCGTCTTTTAAAGAGCAAGAGCCTTTTTGTACAGGAATCACTTCCGCGCCCATTAAACGCATACGAAATACATTCGGCGATTGACGCTCAACATCTTTTGCGCCCATATAAATACGGCATGGCATATTTAACATAGCACAAGCTAGGGCAGTAGCAACACCATGTTGACCCGCACCTGTTTCGGCTATAATACGTGTTTTACCCATACGTTTAGCTAATAAAATTTGCCCTAATACTTGGTTAGTTTTATGGGCACCACCGTGTAATAAATCTTCACGTTTAAGATAGATTTTCGCTTTAGTACCTTTTGTTAGGTTACGACAAAGGGTGAGTGCGGTCGGTCTTCCCGCATAATTTTTGAGTAAATCTTGAAATTCACATTGGAATTCAGGATCGTCTTTCGCTTCTACAAATGCTTTCTCAAGCTGTTTAAGCACTGGCACGAGTATTTCTGGTACGTACATCCCCCCAAACTCGCCAAAATAGGGGTTTAAAAGAGTTTCTGACATTGTGTTTCCTTATTGTTTTAATTTGAATTTCTTGCCACATTAAGCGGTGCAAAAGTTTGAGCAGTTGGCATCACTTCAATGCGATTAATATTAACGTGTTCTGGTTGTTGATTGAGCCATAAAACCATATTTGCAATATCTTGTGGTGTAACGTATTGCACATTTTCATAAACTTTTTCTGCTCGTTTATCATCACCTTTAAAGCGCACATTAGAAAATTCTGTTCCACCACAAAGGCCTGGCTCTAAGTTTGTTACACGAATATTTTTACCCGCGAGATCGGCCCTTAGATTTAAACTAAATTGCTTCACAAAAGCTTTCGTACCACCATATACATTACCACCCGGGTAAGCATAATTGCCTGCTATTGAACCAATATTTATAATATGGCCCGTATTTCGTACAACCATTTGAGGCAAAACAAATCGAGTAATATTTACCAATCCTTTAATATTGGTATCAATCATTTGTTCCCAATCATCAAGATTCGCTTTATCGGCAGATTCTAAGCCAAGAGCCAATCCTGCGTTATTAACGAGTAAATCAATATTTTTCCATTGTGTAGGTAAAGATGTAATTGCTTCTTGAGTCGCTAGTCGATCAGATATATCGAAAGCAAGAGGAAGAAATTTTTCACCCAATTCAGCTTTTAGTGAAGTTAAACGTTCAGTACGACGGCCAGTACCAATTACAAAATATCCAGCTTGAATAAGCGCTCTACAAATTGCAGTACCAAATCCTGCAGTAGCACCAGTAATAAGGGCAATTTTAGACATCATTTTCTCCTTTCTTATGTAGAATATTTTTATACTACTACACTAGTACAAAAAAATATATAAATTTATGAAGAAAATGTAGGAATTTTATTTTCTATAAAAAAACTACACTAGAAGTATTTGAATCTATCTAGTGTAGTCATTTTATAAGTTTCAGATGAAATAAAATGAAGGCTTAAAGAGCGGTAATAATTTCATTAATTTTTGCTTTTGCTGATACTTGTGCTTTTTCAATGGCTTCAGCGCCTAGTCCGATGCCTTTTGCATAGACAAATTTTACATCGGTGATACCAATAAAGCCCAAAATAGCTTTCATATACTGGGTCACCAAATTTTCTTCATCATACAGCCCACCAAATGCACATAACACAATCGCTTTTTTACCTTTTAATAACCCTTCTGGCCCATTTGCCGTATATTGGAAAGTGACGCGTGGGCGTGCGATAAAATCAAAATAAGTCTTTAATTGTGTTGGGATACCAAGATTATACATTGGAGCACCAATAACCAGAGTCTCTGCATTTTTTAATTCGGAGACTAATTCATCGGAAAGTGCAAGAAGTTGTTTTTCTTCATTATTTTTAGGTTCACCGCGTACAGCCGTTGCTGCTGTGGCATCAAAATATGGAAGTGGTTGTTGGGCTAGATCGCGTACCACAATGTGATTACCTTGTAATTTTTCGATAACATAATCGGCTAATTGATTGGTCTGGGCGTTATTTCCTGAAATGCTAGATTTTAATACTAATACGTTGCTCATTTTTATTCCTTAACTGTGTATTTAAAAGTGCGGTTATTCTATCCTTTATTTTTAGGATATAAAGTCCCTAGCCAGAAAAACATTATTTCCTTTTTGTAAAATATGGGCATTTATTTAACAATGTCTTAAGAAAGTGATAGAATTTGCCACTCATTTTTTGCCTAATTTCGCTCGTTCAATGGTAGGAATGAAGCCAAGTAGGGCAAAAGTGCGGTTAATTTTTATAGAATTTTAAACGAACACGTCACCTTTCGTATGGGTGACCACTGTATAAGGAAAAAACAATGCCAATTATTACTTTACCTGACGGTTCCCAACGTCAATTCGATCATCCTGTTTCTGTTCTTGAAGTCGCACAAGATATTGGTGCAGGTCTTGCTAAAGCTACTATCGCAGGCCGTGTAAATGGTGAGCGTCGTGATGCATGCGATATTATCGACCAAGATGCAACGCTTGAAATCATTACCGCTAAAGATGAAGATGGTTTAGAAATTATTCGCCATTCATGTGCACACTTGTTTGGTCATGCCATTAAACAATTATTCCCAGATGTAAAAATGGCAATCGGTCCAACTATTGAAAACGGTTTCTACTATGACATTGATTTAGACCGTTCTTTAACGCAAGAAGATTTAGATGCAATCGAAAAACGTATGTTGGAATTGGCAAAAACCAATTATGACGTCGTGAAAAAACGTGTTACTTGGCAAGAAGCGCGTGATACCTTTGAAAAACGCGGCGAGCCATACAAAATGGCAATTTTAGATGAAAACATTGAACGTACTGCAACGCCTGCGTTATATCATCATTTAGAATATATTGATATGTGCCGTGGCCCACACGTGCCAAATATGCGTTTCTGTCAGCATTTCAAATTACAAAAAGTTGCAGGTGCGTACTGGCGTGGTGACAGTAAAAATAAAATGTTACAACGTATCTATGGTACAGCTTGGGCGGATAAAAAACAACTTGCTGAATACTTAACACGCTTAGAAGAAGCAGCAAAACGCGATCACCGTAAAATTGGTAAAGCATTAGATTTATATCATATGCAAGAAGAAGCGCCGGGTATGGTGTTCTGGCACAATGATGGCTGGACAATTTTCCGTGAGCTTGAAACGTTTGTGCGTACTAAATTAAAACAATACGATTACCAAGAAGTGAAAGGTCCGTTTATGATGGATCGCGTATTGTGGGAAAAAACAGGTCACTGGCAAAATTACGCAGATTTAATGTTTACCACTCAATCTGAAAACCGTGAATATGCAATTAAACCGATGAACTGTCCAGGACACGTTCAAATTTTTAATCAAGGTTTAAAATCTTACCGTGATTTACCAATCCGTATGGCGGAATTTGGTTCTTGCCATCGTAATGAACCATCAGGTTCTTTACACGGTTTAATGCGTGTTCGTGGCTTTACCCAAGATGATGCGCATATTTTCTGTACTGAAGATCAAATTGAGAGCGAAGTAACTAGCTGTATCAAAATGGTGTACGACATTTATAGCACTTTTGGTTTCACTAATATCGCAGTAAAACTTTCTACTCGCCCTGAAAATCGTATCGGTTCAGATGAAATGTGGGATCGTGCAGAAGCAGGTCTTGCTGCAGCGTTAGCGCATAACGGTCTTGAATATGAAATTCAAGAAGGTGAAGGTGCATTCTATGGTCCGAAAATTGAATTTGCATTACGTGATAGCATTGGCCGTGAATGGCAATGTGGTACCGTGCAATTAGACTTCGCATTACCTGGTCGTTTAGATGCAACTTATGTGGCAGAAGATAATAGCCGTAAAACCCCTGTCATGATTCACCGTGCAATTTTAGGTTCTATTGAGCGCTTTATTGGTATCATTACCGAAGAATATGCAGGTTTCTTCCCTGCATGGTTAGCGCCAACCCAAGCAGTTGTAATGAATATCACCGATAGCCAAGCCGACTACGTACAAAAAGTCGCAAAACAGCTTTCTGATGTAGGTTTACGTGTGAAAACTGATTTACGTAACGAAAAAGTGGGTTTCAAAATTCGTGAACATACTTTACGTCGCGTGCCTTATATGCTTGTTTGTGGTGATAAAGAAATCTCAGAAGGCAAAGTGGCCGTACGTACCCGTAAAGGTGCTGATTTAGGTACATTTACAGTGGAAGAATTTGCGGAAATCTTGAAAAATCAAGTAAGAAATCGTGAATTAAAATTACTTAATGAAGAATAAAAAACTTTGAAAAAAGAGACCGCACTTTAGTGCGGTTTTTTCATCTCATATAGGGAATAAATATGAAGATTACTTTTCTTAAAACATTAACGTCAGAGCTAAATTTAGTTCAATATAATGATATCCCTGTTCTTCACTTAAAACATGCTGTTGGAACGGCAAAAATTTCCTTGCAAGGCGCACAGCTTATCAGTTGGAAACCGCAAAATGCGAAGCAAGATGTATTATGGTTAAGTGAAGTAGAACCATTCGAAAATGGCAATGCTATTCGTGGTGGTGTCCCGATTTGTTATCCTTGGTTTGGTGGTGTAAAACAACCTGCACACGGCACAGCTCGTATTCGCTTATGGCAGTTGAGTCATTACGATATTTCAGCGCATAAAGTGCGGTTAGAATTTGAGTTGTTTTCTGATTTAAATCTTATCGAAGCTAAAATTGTAATGGTGTTCACAGACAAATGTCATTTAACCTTTACACATTATGGCGAAGAACCTGCACAAGCAGCATTGCATACCTATTTCAATATTGGGGATATTAATCAAGTGGAAGTACAAGGTTTACCTGAAACTTGTTTTAATAGCTTAAACCAACAACAAGAAAATGTTCCGTCACCGCGTCACATTTCTGAACATGTTGATTGCATTTATTCCGCAGAAAACATGCGGAATCAAATTCTAGATAAAAGTTTTAATCGCACAATTGCACTGTATCATCATAATGCAAGCCAATTTGTCCTTTGGAATCCTTGGCACAAAAAAATGAGTGGAATGAGTGAAATTGGCTATCAAACAATGTTGTGCTTAGAAACTGCACGCATTCATCATTTGCTTGAATTTGGCGAAAGTTTAAGCGTAGAAATTTCGCTTAAAGGCTAAATTTTGTTGCATAAGTGGTGTGAATACTATAGAATTCGCGGGATTTTGCTCGTTCCTTACGGGCAACAAATTTGAAATCTTTTATTTTTAGCGAAAAGATTTTTACGATTAACCAATAGAAGGAATACGATTATTAAAACCGTAAAAAAAGCGCCGGCAGTAAATCGCCCAAACCGTATCAATGAAGAGATTCGTGTAAAAGAAGTTCGTTTAATTGACCAAGATGGTGAACAAGCAGGGATTGTTTCTATTCAACAAGCCCTAGAAATGGCAGAGCAAGTAGAGCTTGATCTTGTTGAAATTAGCCCAAATGCAGAGCCGCCGGTTTGTCGCATTATGAACTACGGTAAATTCCTTTACGAGAAAAGTAAAACCGCTAAAGAACAAAAGAAAAAACAAAAAGTTGTGCAAGTTAAGGAAATTAAATTCCGTCCAGGCACAGACGAAGGTGACTATCAAGTTAAATTACGTAGCTTAATCCGTTTCTTAGAAGAAGGTGACAAAGCGAAAATTACCGTGCGTTTCCGCGGTCGTGAAATGGCTCACCAAGACATCGGTTTTGATGTGTTGGAGCGCGTAAAAAATGATTTAGCTGAAATTTCTGTTGTTGAATCTGCACCAGGTAAATTAGAAGGCCGTCAGGCTGTAATGGTGTTAGCACCTAAGAAAAAATAAGAATTTTGCTGAGATTTCTCAGCAAATCTTTTTGTTTAAGTTTGACTTAAATGAAAAGACAACTGCATGTTGGGCACACTACGCAGCCTAACTGCTTTTGAAAAGGCAATTTAATTTGCCTTATGATGGAAATGATCAGTGCTTCCAAGTAACTTTTTAAGTTCGCCTGATTATGTTGTTTTAAACGAAAAATGCGGAGTTATTTTAACAATGCCTAAAATCAAAACAGTACGCGGCGCAGCGAAGCGCTTCAAAAAAACTGCTTCTGGTGGTTTCAAGCGTAAACAATCTCACTTACGTCATATTTTGACTAAAAAAACAACTAAACGTAAACGTCATTTACGTCATAAATCAATGGTTGCGAAAGCAGACCAAGTTTTAGTAGTAGCTTGCTTACCATACGCATAAGCCGTTATTTAAGCAAAACGTACGATTAGTTCATTTTAGAAAAATATTACATAGGAGATTAAATAATGGCTCGTGTAAAACGTGGTGTTATTGCAAGAGCACGCCATAAGAAAGTTCTTAAGGCTGCTAAAGGTTATTATGGTGCACGTTCACGCGTGTATCGCGTTGCTTTCCAAGCGGTGATCAAAGCTGGTCAATACGCATATCGTGACCGTCGTCAACGTAAACGTCAATTCCGTCAATTATGGATTGCACGTATCAACGCTGCAGCGCGTCAAAATGGTTTATCTTACAGCAAATTTATCAACGGCTTGAAAAAAGCATCTGTTGAAATCGACCGTAAGATTCTTGCTGATATCGCTGTATTCGACAAAGTAGCGTTCGCTGCATTAGTTGAAAAAGCAAAATCTGCACTTTAATTTTTAAAGTTTAGATAAAGAAGAATTAGGACGCTGAAAAGCGTCCTTTTTTGCATTTGTGACTTTAAATTTTGTAAAATAATGCCATTAGTTCTCATCTATTAAAATCTATGGCCGAAACAATCCCACTTAATCCTATCACGTTGCCTTTAAATCAAATTAGCTTAATCGAAGCGTCCGCTGGTACGGGGAAAACCTACACTATCGGTTCTTTATATCTCCGACTTTTATTAAAGGCTGGAGAAAATAACTTTTCTCGTCCGTTAAATGTGGAAGAAATTCTGGTGGTAACCTTTACGGAAATGGCAACAGAAGAACTCAAGAAAAAAATTCGTGAGCGTATAACAGATGCGATTGATAAACTCACAGCCTTTGCAGAAACCAAAGATAAATCCGCATTTAAAAATGATGAATTTCTTACCGCACTTTATCATGATTTAGATATTTTTGAGGCAATTCATCGCTTGAAATTAGCCGAGCAAAATATGGATTTGGCGGCGATTTATACCATTCATGGCTTTTGTCGCCGTATGTTGATGCAATATGCTTTCCATTCTGGCATTCACTTCAATTTAGAATTAATAAAAGATCAATCTGATTTGTTAGTTCGTTTTGCTAATGAATTTTGGCGAGAACATTTTTATCCATTGCCTTTTGAAATGGCTGATTTTATTGCGAATGAACTAGGTTCACCAGATTACGTGTTATCCCTATTAGAATCTGATTTAGGCAAAAATTTAATTGTTGATTTGGAGAACCAACAGGCATTATCTATTTCTATCACAGAATTTTTACACCAATATCTTGGTGAGTATTTTAAAGATATCAAGGCACTAAAACGCTTTTGGTTAGAAAGTGCGGGTAAAATTTCTGAATTAATCACAGAAGAATTGAATAAAGATTATGCAAAAGGCGAGCCTAAATCCTTAAGCCGTCGAAGTTATAATACATCACGTTTAGCGAAATGGATTGATCAAGTAAACGCCTGGGCAAATGATCCCCGTGATTATGTACTGAATGAAACCTTGATGTCGTATTTCACTCAATCAGCTTTAGATGAAAAAGGTGAGGAGGGCGCATCTCCCTTTATTGCCCCGATTTTTACTGAATTAGAAGAGCGTGCAAATGCTTTAATGTCTCCAGATTTACTTCGTCGAGTTATTCTTTATCATTATCGACAAGCTCTACAACAAAAACTTTTAGACTATAAACTTAATCACCAAGAAAAATCCTTTGATGATTTATTGCGTTTGCTTTGCGAAGCCTTGCAAGGTGCGCAAGGGGATGAATTAGCGGAAATGATTCGTTTCCAATATCCTTTCGCGATGATTGATGAATTTCAGGATACGGATTCACAACAATACGCTATTTTTTCAAAAATTTATCGTGATAATCCCGAAAAAAATACTGGTTTTATTATGATTGGTGATCCGAAGCAGGCGATTTATCGTTTCCGTGGCGCAGATATTTTTACTTATCTAAAAGCATCGGATGAAGCCCAATCTCGCTTTGAACTCACTAAAAATTATCGTTCAGAGAAGAATCTGGTTGATGGCGTCAATGCGTTGTTTGATTTTCCTCAATCGCCATTTATTTATCAAAATATTAACTTTACTGCTGTTGATTCTCGTGATGATCATCTGCGATTTTATTTAAACGGTAAAGCCGAACCAGCTTATCGTTTTTATCTAACCGAAAGTGACAAAGTGAATAAAACTGAAATGGCAAAAATATGTGCTATTTCTATTCAACATTGGCTGAAAAGTGCGGCAGAAAATCAGGCAGTTTTTCAAAATGAAGATACTTGTAAAACATTGCAAGCGGCAAATATTGCTGTACTTGTAAAAAATCGTTATGAAGCCGAGGATGTTATTCAAGAGCTACAAAAACTTGGTATTGCCTCAGTTTATCTTTCAGATCAAAGTAGTGTTTTTGATAGCCATGTAGCAGTGGAATTACTCAGAATTTTAAAAGCTTGCTTAAATGTTGCTGAACGTCCAATTTTGAATGCTATTGCGACCGCACTTTTCGGCTTAAATGCGGCGGATATTCATCAAATTCAGCAAAATGAGGCAGACTGGCAACGTTGGGCAGATAGCTTTGCTCAATACCAACAAACTTGGCAACGCCAAGGAATATTGGCAATGTTACATCAAATTTTATTGGAGCAAGGCATTTCAGAGCGATTATTAAGCCAAGCCACGGGCGAGCGAGATTTAACGGATTTCCTACATTTGGCAGAAATTTTACAACAAGCTGCCACGCTACACGAAACTGAAGCGGCATTGCTCAGTTGGTTTGAAAAGCAAATTCAAGGCGAAGGTCGTCAAGAGGCTCAAATTCGTTTAGAAAGCGAACGCCAGTTGGTAAAAATCGTGAGTATCCATAAATCCAAAGGCTTAGAATACGATTTAGTTTGGCTACCATTTTTAGCTGTACCAAGCAAAATTCCAACGGCTGGTGACATGAATGTTTATTATTCTAAAGAACGAGATGAAACCTTATGGGATATGGAAAATCGTAATTTAAACGCACTTTATGAAGAAACTTTTGCAGAAGAGTTACGTTTACTTTATGTAGCTTTAACGCGTGCCAAATATCAAATGGCATTCGCTTTGCCTACGCAATTTGATAAAAAATGGAATGCCTTACATTATGTATTAAGCCAAGGTGAAATAGGTAAGGAAATAGCCTTATCAGCGCCTAAAGATACAGAAACATTGTTGCAAACCTTCAAAGAAAAAATGCAAGATAATGTGGAAATCTGCACTAGGCCAAATCTAGAGGCTTTTCCGGCTTTATCTATCAATACAAAAAATGATGAGCTTAAAGCCGCAGAATTTACGGGCAATATTGAGCAAGATTGGCGAATAACCAGTTTTACTTCAATTGAACAAGCACATCGCCGACAAAATTATTTAGCTGAAAGTACGGGGAAAAAACACGCTGTTTTTGATGACGCAAAAGATTACGATAGCCAAAATGCTATTGAAATGTCCACCGCACTTTTAAACGAAAATGAATCAAATATTTTAGATTTGCCACGAGGTAAACAAGTCGGGACTGTATTGCATCGCCATTTTGAAAATTGCTATTTTTCTGACTTGGCAAATACAGAAGAAATTGACAAATTACGACAATCCTTACAGTTAGATGAAACCTTTACAGAACCGCTACAAAATTGGCTACAACAGATTTCACATACACCACTTTCTAATGAAATAGAAATAGGAATAGCATTAGCTGATTTAGCAAATAAAGATTGCATTAAAGAAATGCCATTTTATCTGGCTATTCGGGAACATTTTGATGTTGAAGCGTTTAATCGCGCGTTGAAAACTAATCATCATTTGCCAAGCGAGCCACTTCAATTTGAACAAATTCAGGGCATGGTGAGAGGTTCGATTGACTTAGTTTTCCGCCATAATGGGAAATATTATCTTGTTGATTATAAATCTAATTTCTTAGGTTCAAGCCTTGCTGATTACAATCAAGAGGCATTGAAAAAAGAAATGTTACACAGTCACTATGATTGGCAATATTTAATTTATACACTGGCATTACATCGTTATTTGCAAAGCGTTGTGCCTGATTATGATTATGCGCGAGATTTCGGTGGGGTATTTTATCTTTTCTTACGTGGAATGAACGGTGAGCCACAATCTGGCGTATTTTATGATCGTCCAAGCGTTGAATTAATCACAGAATTAGACGGGGTGTTTTAATGTTATCCGTATTACAAAAACTTAAAGAGCAGGGCATTCTTTCTCAAGGTGATTATTATTTTGCTAAGTTGATAGCTGATAAACAATGCCATACGGATTATGCAGAACCAGTCAAAAATTTAGCTATATTATTAGCCGCACTTTGTAGTTGGCGTTATACGCAGGGAAATACTTGCAGCCAATTAGATCGCTATTTAGAACATAATTTATTTGGTTTGGCTTATCGCACCACAGAAGAAAACTATTTAGCAGAAATCCTTGAAAAGATTGGTTATTTACCTGTGGAAGATTGGCAATGTGCGTTGTGCGGGCATATGGCATTTACGCAAGATCCCGTCAATCAAACTGCACCAATGGCATTTCAATTTGGCGCGTTGTATTTTTATCGAGCTTGGCAAGATGAATATCGCATCGCACAATATATAAAAAATACCTTAAAAAATAACCGCACTTTAGCCTTTTCTTATGATGAAATTCGTCAAAAATTAGATAAATATTTTCCTAAAAAGCAGGAAAAAACAGATTGGCAAAAAGTGGCAGTGGCGACAGCGATTAAAAGTCCATTTTCGATTATTACAGGCGGCCCAGGAACAGGAAAAACTACCACAGTTACGCGTTTATTGCTCGTTTTACAAGAATTATTTGATTGTAAATTACATATCAAATTAGTTGCGCCGACTGGTAAGGCTGCCTCTCGTTTGGAAGAGTCGATTAAAAATGCGTTAGGTTTTATGCAAGAAAAAATGAATTTATCCGATTCACTTTTCAATTCGATTCCACAAAAAGCCAGCACTTTGCATAGTTTACTGGGCGTGAATGCCTTTAATGATTACACACGCTATAACAGTCATAACCCTTTGCAGTTGGATGTATTAGTTGTTGATGAAACATCAATGATTGATTTGCCGATGATGGCAAAACTTATCAATGCGTTAAAGCCTGAAACTCGATTAATTTTATTAGGTGATCAGGCGCAATTAGCCTCTGTTGAGGCGGGGGCAGTATTGGGGGAATTGGCTCAATTTGTTACTCAACCTTATAGTCATGAACAAGCTGCGTATTTACAAGTGACAACAGGCTATAAAGTCGAAGGTTCTGATTGTTCAAATCCAATACGTGATTGCTTATGCCATCTAACAGAAAGTCGCCGTTTTGATAAAGATTCAGGTATTGGCAAGTTAGCTGAATTCATTCAAAAAGGCAAAGCAGACGATAGCCTTGGGTTATTTGAACATTATCCGCAAGAATTGCACTTTAATGCCTTAAATGATGAAAGCGATGCAGTCAATCAAGTGGTGAAAAGTGCGGTGGAAAATTACCGCACTTTCTTAAAAATGTTGGATGATTTACGTAAACAAAAAATTGATCTTAACACTAGAAATGAACAAGGCATTTCCTATGCCGAGGCTATTCAAGCACAATTTAATTCTGTGAGATTTTTAACCGCACTTCGTCATAACAATTTAGGAGTTGAAAACCTCAATAAAGAAATTGCGTTAGCGTTGCGAGAGGAAAAATTGCTTTGGTTCCGTAATGAACAAGATTGGTATATTGGCAAGCCAATTATGATTACTGAAAACGATCATAACGTTCGCCTTTATAACGGAGATATTGGACTTTGCTTGGCAAATGGCAAAGTATGGTTTGGCAATCGAGAAGTGCTGACAAGCCGAATTCCAGCACATAAGCCCGCTTTTATGATGACGATTCATAAATCTCAAGGTTCAGAATTTGAACACACTGTAATGGTGCTTCCAACAGAAGTGAATCCAGTATTGTCTCGGGAATTAGTTTTCACGGGTGTCACTCGTGCGAAAAAAGAACTCACTGTATTTGCCGATGAAAAAATATGGAAAATAGCGATTCGCCAGATAGTGAGACGCCAGAGCGGATTGGGTAAATTATTGGAAGAGTTGAATTAGTCAAAAGGCGGAATGAATCCGCCTTTTAAATCGCTAACTATTCATCAACAATATCAGTAAATTCTGCACCTAATACTTTTGCTAAATCTTGTGGCGCAATTTCTACGCTTAGCCCACGTTTTCCTCCTGAAACATAAATCGTTTCAAACTCAAGTGCGGTGGAATTTATCACGGTTTTCACGCGTTTCTTTTGACCGAGCGGGCTAATTCCCCCTACAAGATAACCTGTGCTTTTTTGCGCCGCATTTTTATCCGCCATTTCTACTTTTTTAACACCGATAGATTTTGCCGCTTTCTTTAAATTCAGCATATTGGCCGTTGCAAGCACAAAACAAGCGAGTTTTTTCTGATCGCCATTTTCTGCAACAAGTAAGGTTTTAAAAGAGCGGTTAGGATCAATGCCTAATTTTTCTGCCGCTTCATCACCAAAATGTTGATTGTTTGGATCATGATCATAAGTGTGCAAGATAAACGGGATTTTTTGTTTTTTAAGTAAATCAATTGCAGGTGTCATTATTTCGTTCCTGGTTTTGGTGTAAAATAATGCCGATTATTTTACAGCGGAGAGAAAAATGGACGCAACCTTAAATATTGCGATAGCAGCAGAATTTGAATTAAGTGAAAAAATTGTAGAGCGTTTAGAACAAAGTGCGCTTGAAATTAGCAGTGTTTCTATTGTTGAAATAACACCTTTTGAAGAAGAACAAAATATTCGTTTTCGCAATAAAGGCGTTGAACAACTTTCGCCAAATGAAGTTGAGTGGGCTGATTTTAATTATGTCTTTTTTGCAGGAAAAGTTGAGCAAGTTTCCCATATTGCGCAAGCAGCAGAGCAGGGCTGTATTGTCATTGATATGTTAGGCGTTTGCAGTACGCTTTCGGATGTGCCAGTTGTTGTTCCAACTTTAAATGAATCACAATTATTTGAACTGAGACAACGTAACATTGTTAGCTTGCCTGATCCACAAGTAAGCCAACTTGCTTTAACGCTTGCCCCGATTTTACAAGAAACGAATCTTAATCAAGTGTTTGTCACTTCTTTATTGCCGGCTTCTTATACGGATGCAGAAACCGTGGCTAAACTTGCGGGACAAACAGCCCGTTTATTAAATGGTATTCCATTGGATGAAGGAGAAACTCGCTTAGCGTTTGATGTTTATCCACATCAAGCACCTAGTTTATTGAATCAATTACAACGAATCTTTCCTCAATTAGATCGTGCTACATTCCACGCAATCCAAGTGCCTGTATTTTATGGATTGGGACAAAAAGTCACCGCACTTTCAGACTATGATTTCGACTATCAACCTCAAAATAGTGAGCTTATCGCTTTAGAAGAAACGCTAATTACGCCTGTTCTTAATGGAGAACAAGAAAATGGGGAAGAATCAGTAAAACTTCATTTAAGTCAAATAAGTGCGGTAGAAAATGGCGTAGAATTTTGGTCTGTGGCAGATGAACAACGCTTTAATCTCGCCTTACTTTCAGTGAAATTGTTGGAAGGAATTTATCAGCAAGGTTATTAATACCAAGGAAATTAAGGAGAATAGTATGCAAAATATTCTATTTATTATCCATTCATCCCCTTATGGTGACGAGCATTTTTTTAGTGCATTACGTTTGGCTTTACAGTTGCAAGAGCAGCATAAAAGTGCGGCTAATTTAAAAATATTTTTAATGTCTGATGCGGTAACTGGCGGTTTAGCAAAACAAAATCCAGCAGAAGGGTATCATTTACAACAAATGTTGGAAATTTTAACGGCACAAGGGGCGACAATTAAACTTTGTAAAACCTGCACCAATGCTCGTGGTATCACCGAATTGCCGTTGGCGGACGGGGTGGAAATAGGCACGTTAGCAGAGCTGGCAGACTGGACGATGGAAGCCGATAAAGTATTAAATTTTTAATCATTAAAATAGATACATATACTCCCTCATAACTAATGAGGGAATATATATTATAGTCATAAAGTCTGATAAAATAAAAATCCCTGCTCAAAGAGCAGGGATCTATATTTGGTGCCTAGGGTCGGACTCGAACCGACACGGTTATTCACCGGCGGATTTTGAATCCGCTGCGTCTACCAATTTCGCCACCCAGGCCATATTTATGAATCGAATTATACGGATATTTAGTCTATGAGCAAGAAAAAATTTAATAAAAAATCTTATTTGATTTATAAATAGTCAATATAATTTTTTTGAATAAAAAATACCTAGCTAAAAGCTAGGTATTTCAAAAAAGTAAATTTAAGCCGCTGCAAGATTACCTAAGTCTTTATCAACTAAGAATAAACCTTTACCATCGTCACCAAGAAGATTAAGTTTATCCAAAATACTACTGAATAATTTTTCTTCTTCATGCTGTTCAGCTACATACCATTGTAAGAAATTAAATGCAGAGTAGTCTTTTTCTTCAAAAGTTTTACCTACTAATTCATTGATTTTACTAGTAATCAATTTTTCATGTTCATAGGTAATTTCAATCACATCTTTTAATGATTTATATTCATGTGATGGAGCATCAATAGCAGAAATAATTGCTAATGCACCAGTTTCATTTAAATAAGTAAATAACTTACGCATATGTTGCATTTCTTCTGCCGCATGTGCAGATAAAAATTTTGCAGCACCTTCGAAACCTTGCTGTTCACACCATGCGCTCATTTGAAGATATAAATTAGAAGAATAAAATTCTAAATTCATTTGATCGTTTAATAGTTTTACTACATTTGCTGATAACATTTTATTTCTCCTATATTATTCTAAAGTTGCTAAATCACGATCGATAAAGAATAGAGCTTTTCCATCTTCACCAACAAGATTAAATTTATCAATAATACTACTAAATAATTTTTCTTCTTCGTGCTGTTCTGCTACGTACCATTGTAAGAAATTAAAAGTAGAGTAGTCCTTGTTTGCGAAAGTAACTTCAACTAATTCATTAATTTTTGATGTAACTAATTTTTCGTGTTCTAAAGTTATTTCAAACACCTCTTTTAATGAAGCATACTCATGTTTTGGTGCATCAATTTTACCTAAAAGTGGCATACCACTGGTTTCGCTTACATATTGGAACAATTTTTGCATATGTTCTAATTCTTCATCAGCGTGACGAAGCAAAAATGCGGCTGCACCTTCATAACCGTGTTTTGAACACCATGCGCTCATTTGTAGATAAACATTAGAAGAGTAGAACTCTAAATTGATTTGTTCATTGAGTTTGTTTGTGATGGCTTGATTAAGCATAACTAATTCCTTTCCATTTGATTGATAAAAATGCAATAAAGCTCAATTTGCGATTCTCATTTTAGGTATCTAAATGAGAATTTGCAAGTTTTTTCTTTGATTTTTTTTTATAACCTATTAATTTTAAAGAGTAAAATCAATAACAACTATTCTCATTTATGTTGAATTAATGTTCTGATTAATAATACAACGTCACATCTTAATGCTAAGTTTTAAATTGTAATGAGGTTATCCTGCAATAAAGTGCTCAGATTTTACGTAGCGCGATCTTATTTTTTGACTTCCATCGGGCGGACTGAAAAAAGCTTTGAAAGAAGAGTAGAAATTCATCCTATAAGCGTTACTTCACAATCAATTAATTTAACATAATATACATTATGCGAAATTAGTTATCAGGTTAGCGGAAACTACGGATTAAATAAATCACACAGTTATACACAAGTCACAGGTACTAGCAAAACAAGACAAAATAAGGCTGGATAACACGTTGTAACGTGCTATTTTATCGTTTTATTGAATGGTTAGGTTAAAATGTCAATGAAATGTAAAGATTATCTATGTTCAAGGCTGAGCTTGCAACTTGATAGAAAAACCTACATTTATATATAATTCCAACTTAGTTAGATAGAAAGGAGTCAGCATGACTGATAATAAAAATGAAATTATTAAATGCCCATTCTGTTTTACAGAGTCAGAAAGAGGTATTAAGGTTTGCAGAGGTTGCCAAGCTACCGTTAAGTATGGTGAAAGTTTAATGCCTTATTTCATCATCTCATTAATTATCAGCGTTATAGGTGCTTATTTCACCTTACGTTTCTTGGGTGAACATATTTTTACGTCTATACAAAATCTAAGTGGATCTGCAGGCTTTAGCCTTTTTGGCATTCTTGCATTTATTCTGTTTATTTTATCTATGTACATTTTGCTTATTTATGTCAGAAGCCCTGATGCAAGAAAAAAAGTGATGTTCTATAGAAAAATGCCTAAATAAAATATGTATTCGAGCGTTTCGCATTAAGTCCTGTAAGTAGTTAACTATCGCTTTGTTATTTACAGGGGCGAATTTAATGTGGTGATTTTTTGGATAATTCTTCCCAGAAAAAAACAAAAAAGCACGTTTTTATTAAAACGTGCTCTTCTAAAAAAATGTGACAACGTATCGACTAACCTAGTAGTTTTATACCATATTCATATACTTGTTGTAGCAAAGATAGTTTTTCAGGGTTATCTGAATGTTCCTCAGCTAAACGTTGTAAACTTGATTCAAAATCTACCGCTCTTTTTTCAAGTTTATTCTGTCGGTATTTTTGCCATTTAATTTGTTCAGCGCGTGTGAGGGTTTTATAAAAATGGCGCGCTCGATAATGGAATAATAATTCAGGGATACGTTTATCTTCAAAAGCTAAACCATGTTCAGCTAATTTTTCTGCAGGTAAACTACGTAAAATAGACATATTATTTTTATCAGCATTGCTGAAAAAGCCATTGTATAATTCAGTTTCTACATTATCATTCGATTCAAATTGACGTTCTTCATTAAAAATATCTGCCACTTTTTCACGAATATCAAAAGATGCTCGTAATTTTGCAAGATTATCCAAGCATAATTGTCGATCAATGCCCAAGCGATTTGCTGTTTCTGGTAACAAGGTTTTGGCTGGCGCCAAAATAGGACATTTATTGATATGCACAAGCTTTAATGGAACAGATGAAACTCCCCTTTCTTCTAATTCCGATTTTTTGGTATATAAATCTGTCCGCAATTCATCCGCACTTTTGGCTAATAAATTATCGATATTGCCAGTTAAATCACAAACAATGAGTGCGTTTTGATTTGTCGGATGCCAAGCTAAAGGTGCAACCCAAGTGCAATTTCCACGATAATTCCCTAACATACCAGAAACATGGACTAAAGGCGCCATTGCGCCTGTATCAACCAATTTTTCGATTTCTTTTTTACCTCGGTTTTCAAAGAAATATTGAAATAATTTAGGCTGTTTTTCTTTAATTAATTTCGCCATAGCAATAGTTGCATATACATCCGCCATTGCATCGTGAGCATTTTCATGTTCAATACCATTTGCTTTAGTGAGTTTTTCTAAGCGGAAACTTGGCATTCCATCATCGTCATAAGCCCAATTAATCCCTTCTGGACGCAAGGCATAACAAGCTCGCACTAAATCTAACAAATCCCAGCGTGAATTCCCGTTTTTCCAGCTGTATTCGTAAGGATCAATAAAATTACGATAAAATGTATAACGCGTCATTTCATCATCGTATCGAATATTGTTATAGCCCATGACACAAGTATTTGGTTGAGAAAATTCGGCTAAAATATTTGCGGCAAATTCAGGCTCAGAAAGCCCCTTTTCATTACATTCTTGCGGTGTAATTCCTGTCACCATTACCGCTTCAGGAGCCGGTAAATAATCGTTGGTTTGTTTACAATAAAACATTATTGGTTCACCAATGATATTAAAATCAGCATCAGTACGGATACCCGCAAATTGCGCAGGGCGATCTGTTGCTGGATTTACACCAAAACTTTCATAATCGTAAATAAAAAAGCTGAAATCTTTTGCCATGACTACTCTCTTTTACGCGATAAATTTATCTAAATAATATAGGCAGAAAATAGCCGATAAACTAAAAATAATACCAATCCAATTTAGCTTACTGATTTTTTCTTTAAAAACTAATGCGCCAGTTATCGTACCTAGGCAAATTACGCCAATATTCATTCCTGCGAAAACAAGCGTTGGATTTCCAGCAAAACTTTGATGTGCTTTTATGTAGAATAAAATATTAAAGAAATTCAATACACCTAAAACGATGCCGCCAATTACACTTGATGTTGTCCATTGGGTTCGTTTTAAGAATAAATAAATAAAAATAATGCAAGCTGCAAGCGAGAAAGAAATAAACAATGTTGCAGGAAATGCACCGCCGGTTTTCGCCACTTGCTTAAATAAAATATCAATGATGCCGTAACCAAACCATACACCGATTAATCCTAAAACACTTTTAAAATTGACCGCACTTTGCCCTTGATTTGGCTTAGTTAATAAACAAAATAAACCAATAAAGGCTAATACAACGCCAATGATTTTAGATTGGCTTAGTGTTTCATTAAAAATTAAAAACGCTGATAAAATAGGAAGAAATAACGAAAGACGTTGTGCTGCGTCAGAACGTACAATTCCAGCAAACTCCACCGCTTTTGACATAATAATAAACACGCTAGGTAACAATAAACCTAGCACTAAAAAAATGGGTGAGTTTTCGCTTTGTACAATGTAATCAGTAAATGCTAAGCCTTTAAAATCAGGTTTGAGTAAGAAATAACTGAAAGTGATGGCTGTAATGTAGTTGAATGCGATAGCTTGTTCAATAATGATATTTTTTTTACGGGCTATTTTCAGTAAAACTGAAACAGCTACGCTGCAGAGAATGGCAAGAATAAGATTGTGCATTTATTAATCCTTAATAGCTTGTTTAATTAAACTCATAATGTATTCAAGATATTGGGTGCTTTCAATGGTGATTTCATAATCGCCATTCCCCCAGTGACCAGTATTAGATACATTTTTTGCTAAATTTTTAGGATCATCTAACTCTCCATAAGGAAGATTAATCCAAATTTTTAAATTCTTTTGTTGGATACGAATATCTGCAATATTTCGATCTTTTTTGAATGCAATGTAAAGTTTTCTGGTATTAATTTCGATATCAGGATCTAAATTTAAAATGCCTTGTTTAAAATCTTCGTATAGTTCTTGAATAAAATCTGATTTATCACTTAAGTGATCAGATTCTTGATAAACTTTTATTTCTTTTAATGTAGAAAATTCTTCATTTTTTTCAATAGAAACAGCTTTAATATTCGGTGCTGATTTTGATTTATTAATAATATTGAGCGTAATAATATCATTATCAAAGCGATTAACTTCCCATAATTCAATAGGTAAATCTTTAAAATTCGTGGCTTGAATTTGGAAATCATTAAAAGCAGGTGAAACAAAAATCACCTTAGATTGTGACCAATCCACATCATTTCTTTTAAGTGGGAATTTTTGCTTTTCATTATATTCCACAATAAAATCAGCTTTGTATTCAAGCATCAAATTAAGATAAGAAATCCCTTGATCAACCACACTAGAATTTTGTTGTCTTTTATATTCAATAATGACAAAGGCTTGAGTCTCAGGATCAAAAGCTAAGGTATCAATACGTGAATTTTTAATAGAAAATTCCGAGCGAATAAAAATATAGCCACTTAATAAGGTAAGATTTTCTTCAAATAAACGCTGAATATCCTTTTCCAGCTTAAATTTTTGCTGCTTCAGCTGTGATAATTGTCCTTTTTTTGATGTAAAGATTTTCATTATTCCTTCCTTAAAGGCTTAAGTGCGGTAAAAAACACCGAAGTTTTCAACCGCACTTCTCTGCTCCTATTTATATTCTTATTCTGTCGCACCAAATCCGCGTAAACCAACAACGTGTACGTGCTCTTGGTTGCCTGCGATTTTACGCACGAGTTTATAAGTTGTCCCTTTTTCTGGGCTAATGTTTTCTGGTGCCGCAATAAGTAACTGCATATCTAAACGTTCGCAAAGTTCGAATAAGGTAGAAATAGATTTACCGTCTAAACGTGCTGCTTCATCTAAGAACAACAAACGACAAGGCACAATATCTTTACCACGAATTCGACGGCTTTCTTCTTCCCAGCTTTGAACAACCATTAAGAGAATTGACATACCTGTACCAATAGCTTCACCTGTTGATAATGCACCACTTTCAGCACGTAACCAACCATCAGCACCACGGAATACTTCTACTTCAAGTTCAAGATAATTACGGTAATCTAACAATTCTTCACCAATTGTTTGCGCTGTGCGTTGCCCCATATCAATATGTGGATTGATGCGTTGATAGAGCTTCGCCATAGCTTCAGAGAAGGTGATGCGGTTATCGTTGAATAAATCTTGATATTCATCTTGCTGACCAGAAAGCGAATCCAACAACATGGCATGGGTATCACGAATATTCACTACCAAACGAACAGATTTCACCTGACCAAACGCAATGTTTTGTAAGCCTTGGTTGAGCATACGAATACGATTTTGTTCACGCTGAATCGTTTTACGCATAATATTTGCAACACTTTCAGAACTGATAGCCAATTTTTTCTCACGGCCAGTTAATTCAGCCGTTAAACGAGAAAGCTCAATCTCCATTTGTTCAATGGCATCAATCGGATCATCCGTTTTAATGATGTCTTGGCGAATACGTTCACGTAAATGCTGATACACCGCAATAAAGAACCGCACTTTATTTTCAGGTTTGCGACTATCTTCAGACACTCTTAGGCTATCACGTAGATATTCATTATCCGCCACCGCTGTACGCAACGCACCTAATGCTTTATCCGACATTGAACGTAACTCATCTGCAGATAAATAAGCAAGTTCTCGGCGATTGAGGCGTTTTTCCATATCAGAGTTACGTGATAAACGTAAAACCACACACCAACTCACTTTCGCTGCCACAACTAATTCACGTTGAGTTTTATAATCACGTTCGGTTTTGCGGATTAGACGATTTAAGTTGTCAGCTTCGCTTTCAATTAATGTCAGTTGTTTTTCTACATAAGAACGACGCTGACGGCTCGTTGAAAGTTGTTGATGTAATTCATCACGACGGATACGAGCACGTTCTTCAGCACCATCATCAGCTCTCACGCCAAGATCGCTAATTTCACCAATCAACTCATTTAAGAGCTGATATTTACTATCGTAAGAACTTTGTAACTGAATCAATACGCGATTATATTCGGCAAATTGACTTTGTTTTTGACGAACTTGCTCACGTTGCGTATCTCGCTGAGCCTGCATTTGTTCTAAACGTTGGCGAAGTTTTTCGTTGAGTTCAGAAGTTTCAGCCTGCCCTGCATCTTCATAACCAAAATGCTGTTTACGTTGTACAACATCAGCTAACGCAAATACACGTTGTTGAACTTGTTTTTGACGCTCAATCGCTTGAGTTAATTCATTTTTTAAGCCTTCGTAATTTTCTGGATCACTTTGTAAACTATTTGCAATCGGCTCTAATTGTGACAACGTTACGCCATACTGACGAATAAAATATTCATCTTGCTCTGCAATATCTAATTGCTCGCGACATTCTTCAATACGATCAATTAAATCTTCATCAGCCAATACATTTAATTGTGGAATTAACTTATTGAGTAACTGTAGTTTTTCTTTTGCATTATCTAATTGAATGCGTAATTGTTGTTCGCCGCTATTAAATTGGTTTAATTCACGATCAATTTCATTGCGTTCGCGATTAATCTCAGACATTAACTCTTCTGGATTTGGCTGGAATGCCAGCGCCAAATGCAACCCAACAAATTGGCTGAAATGTTCGTGTAAACGTTGGCATTTTTGTACATCAAATGCAATTTGGGCATGTTGTTCTGCCACTTCATCACGTTCAATTTGTAATTCTTCTAAACGTTTTTCACGTGCTGCACGCCCGAATAATGGGATTTCAGGGAATCTTGAATAGCGTAATTCACGATCTGAAACTTGCACGACAACACCTAGCTCAAGTTCTTGTGCGGATAATACGCTGTCGTCAAATGCGGTAGGATCGCCTTCAATTAAATACAAATCATCAGGGCAATCTTCTAATTGCGCAAGTTGTTCACGCACAGCATTGAGATCACGCACAACAATAGCATGACGTGCAGGCCCGTAAAGTGCGGAGAAATAAGGCGCATCTTCAATGGTTACATCATCGTAAAGCTCTGAAAGCAACACCCCACCAAAACGTTCTGCCAACATATTTAAACGAGGATCTTCTGAACCATCTGGCTGACTTAAACGAGAAATTTGTTTATCTAATTGCAAACGTTTTTGTTCAAGTTGATCACGCTGCATCGTGAGTTCACGCTCTTTCACAAGTTGTGATTGCATAAAATTCATCACATCTTGGCTATGTTCAAACGTCTCGCCACTTTGTTGTTCCAAACGTTCTAATGCAGCTTGAGCTGTCAGCCATGCTGGGGCTTTACGCGCATTTTCATCATAAAGTGCGGTTAAATTTTCACGTTTTTGACGAAGCGCAGAACGATTTTCCACTTGTTCTGAAAGTTCAGCAGAAATATCTTCAATTAACGATTCTTGCTCTGCGTGATAATCCTCTAATTCTTCTGCCGTTCGTAAACTTAAATTAGCACGTTGATTAAAATCATTAAGTAATTTGACCGCACTTTGTTGTTGAGCATAACGTTGCTCAAGTTCATGTAATTTTGTACGAAGTTGTGGCGTTTGTTGTGCCTGCAATTTTTGGCTTGGATATTCACGTAATAATTCTTTGGCACTTTCCCACGCCGCAGAACGAGGCATTTCACCCGCAATTTTGCATACTAATTGGTACGCTTTATCAAACTGAGATTTTGCTGCTTCAGAAATAGACATTTTGTGCTCGAGTTCAAGCACGGTTTCCGTCAAACTTTCAGCATGTGCTTCAAATTCTTCGTGATAATCTTCTACATTTTTAACACTTAAATCAGCTAAACCGCATAATGTTTTCGCTTTTTCAAGAGCTGCAATGGCTTGTTGATATTGAAGTGCGCGAGTTTGTTGGGCATCTAATGCTTGTTGATAGTCTGCTAATTGAGCTCGTACCGCATCAATTTCAATTTCGGTTTGTTCAAATTGGGCTTGGCTTTCTTCTAACGCATCATTCGCATCTTCAACCACCATTTTTTGTTCTTCTAAACGCTCGGTGAGTTCTGCAATATCTTCTTGATAACGCGTGATTTTTTCTTGGTGACGCAAAGCATTTAACACTAAGTTAAGATGATCAACCGCACTTTGATGATCAACTTCTAAAGTACGTTCATTTTCTGCCAATTCAGCCGCTTCTCGACTTAAATCAACTAAACGATGTTGAGATAAATTCTGCTCTGCTTTTGCTTTATACCACTCACGACGAGATTCTAATGCAGCCTCAATATTGCCACGGCGTTCATTCGCATTACGCATATAATCCGAAGCAACATAATTAGTGGTTTCAGTAATTAAATGTTTGAATAAATCGCGATCTGATTGCGTGACCTTAATAGCCTCTAAAGTCATACGGTTCTCACGCAATGCACTTTCCATATCTTGGAAAGCTTTGCGCACACCTAAATTTTCTGGCAATAAATAGTCACGTAAAGAGCGTGTGATTGCACTGGAAATACCACCGTATAAAGACGCTTCGATAAGTTTATAGAATTTACTGCGGTCTGATGCTGAACGTAAACGTTTCGGAATAATACCTAAATCAAACATCATGCCGTGATAATCGGTGATGGAATGATATTGTTTGAATTGCGCACCAATATTTTCAATTTTATCTTTGAGTTCGTTTAAATTGAGTACACGAGCTTGACGTTCGCCCACTGTTTCAGTGAAAAGTGCGGTCGGATTTTGAGATAATTCAACACCCTGGATTGAGAACGTTTTTAAATCAACCTTTTTATCACGACCTGCAATTTGCTGCAGACGCACACCGACAAGAATACGTTGATGACGTGAGTTAATGGTGTCTAATACCGCGTAACAAACACCTGGACGCAATTTACCATGTAAACCTTTATCGCGAGAACCGCCTGTGGAGCCAGCTTCAGTTGTGTTTCGGAAATGTAAAAGGGTTAAATCTGGAATTAATGCGGTAACAAACCCAGCCATTGTAGTTGATTTACCTGCACCGTTCCCCCCAGAAAGCGTGGTAACTAATTCGTCTAAATCGAAAGTACGAGCAAAAAAACCATTCCAGTTAATTAAGGTTAAAGAACGGAATTTACCGCGCTCTACACCATTATTTGGTGTCATGCTAAAAGGCATTGGCGTTTCAACGATTTCTTCGACGTGTTCATTTTCCATAATGACTTCATCGCTCTCTAATTCGATTTCATTTTCTAATTCAAAAACATCAGACATTATTCTTGTTCTCCGTCAAATTCTTCGTCAATTTCATCCGCACTTTCCGCATCGTTTTCCACTAATTGCGCTTGTTTTTCCAACGCTAAGGATTCTGGTGTTGCCGCTTCCCCATCACGAATGAGTCGAGCTTGGGCTTCTAATGGATCATCTCCGCTACGTACTTCCGCACCAAAACGAAATACAGATTCAGAAATTGTAAATTTCCCACTATTTTGTTCACCAACAGTTTGAATCATACCTAAACGACGTAAACGACCAATTGCCGCCCGCACTTTTTCTGCCAATTTTTGTTTATCTAAGTCAGAACCACTTGAACGCTGATTAACTGCTTTTAATAATTTTCCTTCATCAGCAAGATTTAATAATTCATCATACACTTCTTGCGTGCTAAAAATGCCCTGTTGAGCTAAACGTTCTGGGCTTAAATAAAGATAACAAAGCACTTTACCAACAAGCATTTCCAACTCAGAAAGTACTGAACGCGCAATTAATGTCGTTGCTTTCGGACGGAGATAGAAAAATCCTTCTGGCGCACGAATTAGTTCCACGTTATAGCGACGATAAAATCCGTCTAATTCATTTTGGAAATCCATTAAAAATGCGTGATTATCTAAATGCTCCGTGCTGATATGGCGACCTGAGCGCAATAGACTATCTACCGCTGGAAATATTGGATTTGCAATCGCCACAGCGAGTTTTGGGGAAATTACATCTTGAAGGTTGTCTGTCATAGGTTATTTCTCTATTAAAACTTTATTCAGTTACTTTCTTCGTTAATCATTATTGCCAAATCTCCCCTAGCCCCTCTTTGCTAAAGAGGGGGATATTCTTTAACAAATCAATTCTTGCAGATTCTTTCAGCATTTTCTAACACAATGAAATAATCTCAATATCGATTATTTCATTATTATTCCCCTATTTAGCAAAGAGGGATTGGGGAGATCTAACAGAAGTAATTCCGTCGAAATTAGCTTTTAAATTATCTTAAAATCAATACTTATCAATCACATGCGCTTGCACTTCTGCACCACGTTCATTAATTGCTTGCCAATCTGGATAAATACCCGATAAATCATCATTTGCCATACCAAGGCGTACTGCTTGATCAACAATGATTCTAGCCACATCAAAATGACGAGAAAGTGGATAATTTTCCAGTTGTTTTTTTAACACTAAACTCAAATCAATCGGACGGTTATTTTCACGATAAGCAATCAGTAAGCCTTGCATATGCTCTACAATTTGATCATGTAAATCAGAAAGGGATTCGTATTGCAATTCTTCTGGTAATTCACCTAAAGCATCATCTTCACGCAACACCATTTCTTCATCGCGTAGATCAACTAAACGCTCAGCTTGCGCTGTCCATAAGAACCAAGGATGCTCAAAATAATGATGAATAGAATTACGTAAACGTTGTGAGAATACACGATTTTTATCCATATCAATGGCTGTACGAATAAATTTATGCACATGGCGGTCATAACCAATCCATAAGTCTATGGCTTGTTGTCCCCAGCTAATAATTCGGTCAAGTTTAGATTGTAAATCTGTAATTAATTGATCAATAAAATACAAATCATCACGCCCAATCACACAATCTTGAATACGCAATAATTGTGCCTGAAGCTTATCCCCAGCTGCATTTAACGTATCTTGCAATTCGCGCAAATTCCCTGATGTTTCATCTAATAAACGTTCACAGCTTGAAATTGCCGCTTGCCAATCTTTAGTAAGAAGCTCTGCAATTTCATCTTTAATACTTTGCTGGTTTTCATCCATAATACGTTGTGAAAGGTCGATGCTATCAAAAATCTCTGCAACGGAATATTTTAATGGTGCAAACACATTACGACGCCAATAATGTTCACTTTCATTATTCTCCACGCCTTCTTCTGCCGAGTCAGAAGCACGTTGAATTTCATCTGCCACTATGGAAAGTTGTACAGAAAGACGCAATGCAGAAAATTCACGCTGACGAATGTAATAATCAGACACACCAACACCTAATGGCGTTAAACGATAAATCGCCAAGCCCTCAGTAAATTCGCTACTAAAACGATTTAACAAACGTTGTTTCACTAATTCATTAATTGCATTATTCGCTCGTGTTGCAATGGCATCCGTGGATTGCTCAAAAGCATTCATCGTGTGGCGGAAAATATCCACAAGATCGGCTTCTAACATTTCGCCATCTAAACGTTCGTTGTTATAAATTGCAATCGCTAGCAGGAAAACCAAGCGTTCGGTAGGTAAATTCAAAGAAAACTCGCGATCTTTTGCCCAAGAGACGAGTTCTGGAATAGTTTGGGATGTTTCAATCATTGAATTGCAAAGCGTTAAAATTGAACAAAAAATTGGAAAGATTATACAGGATTTTTTGCGGATCTTAAAAATCTTCTTTTGAATTGACCGCACTTTTCCTATTTCTAACGCAGGAGAAACACAAATATTACCTATTTTATTAAAAAATAAAGATATTTATAGGTTTCTAAAAATATAATACTTTAGATAATTAATTTCAGGAGATTTCTGCTGTGAAAAGTGGTAGTTGGTAAAATAAAAGAAAGAATTTAATTTTTCAAAAAATTTTCAAAAAATACTAGAAATAAAAAACATTTGAGCGTTTTTGCACAATTTTAGTTAATAAGATTTCCTATACTGATACCTCATGTACATCAAAAAAGGAAAAATCATGAAAAAAATGATCTCAACAGTATTTTGTTCGCTTATTGCTGGTACATCTTGTGCCAACTCATCAGTTTTTAGCATTAATGTGCCAGATTTACCTAAACACGGATTTCACGCTAAAAACTTATTAAGTGCCGATTATGGTTTTGGTTGCAATGGAGGAAATCTGTCACCAGCGATTTCTTGGGCAAATGCCCCGAAAGGGACGAAAAGTTTTGTGGTGACGATCTATGATAAAGATGCACCAACAGGCATTGGCTGGATGCATTGGATAGTTGTAAATATTCCTGCAAAAACGACCGCTCTTCCTGAAGGCATTAAAGCTGATGGTAATAATTTACCACAAGGTGCGCTACAAACCCGCACTGATTTTGGCGTGCCAGGCTTTGGCGGAGCTTGTCCACCCGAAGGACAAAAACATCGCTACGAAATCAAAGTTACAGCGGTAAGTGTAGAAACCCTGCCAAATGTGACTGCAGATACAATGCCTGCTGTAGTCGGCTATTTTACTAAAGCTAATGCCCTTGCCGAAGCTTCTATTATTGTAGAACATAGTCGTTAAACAGCACTAGATTGCCGAACCTCTAACGGAGAACACCCAAAATATTGTTTAAACTTCACGGAAAAACGTGAATGACTTTCATAGCCAACTTCATAGGCGATTTGTGAAATTGGGCGTTGAGTGAGTTGTAACAAATTCAACGCTCGCATCATTCGAACTGTGGTTAATACTTCCCGAAACGATGTTTTTTCTGCGGCGAGGTGACGGCGCAATGTAGCTTCACTGGTATTTAACGATTTTGCAATATCACCAATTTTCCAGTGATACTCAAAATTTTCTGAAATTTTCTTACTAATTTGACATTTTAAAGAAGGTGTAGAAAAGGGATTAAAGATACCCCCCTGTTCAGACAACCAAGCCAGCAATTCCCACAAGCGAATTTCTACAATACGATCAGGAATTTCATCACTGGAAAGCGCTTTTGAAACAATCGAAAAAGCTTGCTGTATAAAAGGATGTGCAGGCAAGTGAAACAGGCTGTCAAAGGTTTTTGGATCCGAAAGCAGCCCAAAAAATCTCTCAACCACTGCATTATCAATAGATAACCAATCCACTTGATATACACCTATTTCATCAGGTTCATTAATCACATCAAAGCGTTGATTTCCTGCCAACATTATCATTTCACCAGCTTGGATAATTTTCTCTCCATTTATCCAACGCAAAATTTTCCTACCACGCCTAACCCAAATAACGGTAGGTTGCGTAAAATAGGATTTATCTAGTTTCAATTTATGTCGTTGTATAATGGTGTTTTTTTCAGCAAGATTAGGACGAATGGGCATAAAAATTCCTTGTAAAAGTGCGGTTATTTTAAGTAATTTTTTATGAATGTTCTATATTAGGCTAAACACTCTCCCAATTTTTAAATGAAGGATCATTTAGAATTAATCTGCTACCTATAGCTATTTTCAACGTACAAATAAATACTCGCTAGACAGATAAAAGTATCATTCAGTTATGTAATCATAATAGACGGAGAAGATTACAGAGAATCTAACTAGTTTATAGTTTAGGATTGTAGTAGATAGCTAGTACAAACCCTTAACTTATTGTTTTAAAATGGAAATTATAGATTTTATTTCACTATGATTAAAATGCCATTATTATCAGATTAGATCTGTTCATCTACAGTTAAGAAGATATTACTCCTAAATTTTAGGAAAATGCGATCTTGCTCTAATTTTTCACGTATAATGTGCGCCTTTCATGAATAACTAAAGATAATAGAATGAGCGAATTAACCCAGTTAGCCCAACAAGAAAAAAAACAAACCTATAATTTCAATAAATTACAAAAACGTCTTCGCCGCAACGTAGGTAATGCTATTGCAGATTTTGGAATGATCGAAGATGGCGATAAAGTCATGGTGTGTTTGTCCGGAGGAAAAGACAGTTATACGCTTCTCGATATTTTGTTGAATTTACGGCAAAGTGCGCCGATTAAATTTGATATTGTTGCGGTAAACCTTGATCAAAAACAACCGGGGTTTCCAGAACATGTATTGCCTGAATATTTAGAAAGCATTGGCGTAGATTACAAAATCGTACAAGAAAATACTTACGGAATTGTGAAAGAAAAAATTCCAGAAGGAAAAACCACTTGTTCACTCTGCTCTCGCCTACGTCGTGGAATTTTATACCGTACTGCCACAGAACTTGGTGCAACCAAAATTGCTTTAGGACACCACCGAGACGATATGTTAGCGACACTATTTTTAAATATGTTTTATGGCGGCAAAATGAAATCCATGCCACCTAAATTGATTTCTGACGATGGCAAACAAATTGTGATTCGTCCGCTTGCTTACTGCAAAGAAAAAGACATTGAAAAATATGCTATCGCGAAGGAATTTCCGATTATTCCTTGTAACCTATGTGGCTCACAACCAAATCTTCAACGCCAAGTGGTAAAAGAAATGCTTAATACTTGGGATCGCCAATATCCGGGACGCTTAGAAACTATGTTCAGCGCAATGCAAAACATTACATTGTCACATATGTGTGATCCAAAATTATTTGATTTCAAAGGAATCAAACATGGCCAACTAATTGATGGCATTGAAGGCGATACCGCATTTGATGAAGAACGAATCACGCCAATGCAATTTGAGGATGAAGATCAAACAGATTTTTCAAACAACGA
Organism: Haemophilus sp. SZY H8; assembly: GCF_018829755.1. NCBI lineage: Bacteria > Pseudomonadati > Pseudomonadota > Gammaproteobacteria > Pasteurellales > Pasteurellaceae > Haemophilus > Haemophilus sp. SZY H8. The sequence continues at coordinate 47,290 of NZ_JAHKJY010000001.1, read as the reverse complement.
AATGATTAACTTTAAAGAAGTAAATTAATATGTTGAATATCAATGGAATAGAAGTTAAAACTGATAAAGATGGTTATTTGCTTAATAGCCAACAATGGAACGAAGATGTCGCTCGTTCTATTGCGCAGTTAGAAAATATTGAATTAACAGATGCCCATTGGGAAGTGATTTACTTTGTACGAGACTTTTATCAAGAATATAACACCTCCCCAGCCATCCGTATGTTGGTAAAAGCAATGGCAGAAAAGCTTGGGGCAGATAAAGGTAATAGCCGTTATTTGCAACGCTTATTTCCTGAAGGCCCCGCAAAACAAGCTACAAAACTAGCAGGCTTGCCGAAACCTGCAAAATGCCTATAAAAGTGCGGTCAATTTTTTGAGAGTTTTAAACTCTAGGTTTATTTACGACTGGCTTTTTGTAAGATAATATATAGGCTCTTTCAAACCCCAACTAACAAGGAAATGTTATGAAAATTAGTGCAAGAAACCAATTAAAAGGTAAAGTTGTTTCAATCGAAAACGGTTCAGTAAACGCGATCGTTCACATTGATATCGGTGGCGGTAACGTACTTTCTTCTACTGTATCTTTAGCAGCAGTTAAAGAATTAAACTTAGAAGTTGGTAAAGAAGCGTACGCAATCATCAAAGCAACTTCTGTAATGGTTGGTGTGGAATAATTTCTTCCATAAAGATAGAACTTAATAAGCCGTACTTTTAAAGTGCGGCTTTTTCATATATTTATAATAATGACAAGATAGTTCTTTAAATTTCTATAATGCGATATATTCTAATTTAATTGCTGACAGCCCCAATAATAAAGATTCTGCCATGACTCGATGACTTAGTGTAAGTGCTTTTTCAACCATCACAACCCTTTCAATTTCACTTAATTTTTTATCATTTAAATAAGCAAAATTAAGCGCAGTTTGCAAAGCGGGTAAACTTGGGTTAAATGCAGCATTTTCCGCATAGCGTCCAGTTACGATATCTCCATCTTTAAATAAAATCGCAATACCGTGTGGACTATGCGAATAAGGACAATGGGATTGGTTAGCGGCTAAAATTGCATGATTTATAAGCGGATCTTGGGAGTCTGCTGCTAAATGATGCTCTTCTTTCGCTAAAAGATGTGTTTCGATATCTAAATCTTTAGGACCAAATGCATCAGGTAAATAAGTATGCAATAAATTATTTTGGCTATGTGGTAAGTGAATTGATAGTTTATCAGCGCTATCTAATTCATTCATAAATTGGCGGCAATGACCACAAGGCGTATAATTCACCACTATATCCGTAATTCGGCTTTCATTACGTAACCAGGCATGACTAATCGCACTTTGCTCCGCATGAATAGTTTGTTGAATCGCTTTTCCTGCAAATTCTTGATTGGCACCAAAATAAAAATCTCCTCGTTCACCAATCGCTATTGCACCAACATTAAAATGAGAAACTGCTGTATGGCTATAACAGGCCGCAATTGGTAATAAATGTATCGCAAGTTTTAATGGTGTTAATTCAAAATCACGACAAAGTTGTAACACTTGTGAGTGGCTTAAAAAGCCTGCCCAATGTTGTAAACGAAGTGCTTCTACAATCGCTTGATTCATTATATTTTCTTGTGGTAATGCATTTTTTATAAGTTCTTGCATAAATTATCCTTTTTAAAACATCGAAAATACATGTTACTTATTAGAACAAAATTTATTACTTACTGCGAGTGTCTCACTAAATATTCCTTAAAACTGTGATCTGGATCACTTAATTTGATAGATTTAAATTATTACATTTTATTAACATATAGCTAATAACTATCAATTTTATTGAATAGAACAATTTCACAGTATATTTTAGGGACGTATAATGACTCTCAACAAAGGGAGAGCATTAGCTCAAATTATTAACATTGATAGAAGGAAAATACTATGTCAAAAACATCAATAGGCTTAGATAAAGTTCAATCAGCTGAATTAGCAAATAAACTAAATGAATTACTTGCCACCTATCAAGTTTTCTACACAAATGTACGTGGCTACCACTGGAATATTAAAGGTGTAAATTTCTTCGAATTACATGCAAAATTTGAAGAAATTTATACCGATTTAATCACCAAAGTTGATGAAGTTGCAGAACGTATTCTTACATTAGGCTATGTACCGAATAATGCTTATAGCCAGTATTTAGAAATTTCACGCATTAAAGAAGATATCGCTGTAAGCGGTGCACAAGAATGTTTATCAGGTACATTACAAGGCCTAAAAACACTACTAGAACAACAACGTGAAATTCTTACTCTAGCAGGTGAAGCAGATGATGAAGGTACCGCTTCACAAATGAGTGATTACATTAAAGAACAAGAAAAATTAGTGTGGATGTTCCAAGCAGCTTGTCAAACCTGTCATGCTTAATTTATAAAGTTCTATCGAATAAGCCCGCCATTGCGGGCTTTTATTTTTTCTTCTTTATATACTAAAAAGTGCGGTGATTTACCGCACTTTTCTTCTTATTTTTTTCGTTCAACCCATTTTCCATTGGTGAAATCAACAATCCATTTCGTCGCTTTCCCATCTTTTTCAGAAGTCACATATTGTTTCTTCTCTTTACGACTAAAACGAACAATCGCTTCATTCCCTTCTGGGTCTTTTTGTGGGGCATCTGCTAAATAAGCTAATTTTTCAGGTAAACGCTCGCGATATTGCACTAGTTCAGCGATTTTAACTGGGCGTGTTTCGCGTGATTTCGGGAAGTTATGCGCTGACATAAATACACCACTCGCACCATCACGCAATACAAAATATGCATCAGATTTTTCGCATTTTAACTCAGGGAAATGTACTGGCTCTTCTTTTGGTGGGGCGACTTCGCCATTTTTCAAAATTTTGCGCGTGTTATCGCAATTTGTACATCCCATATACTTGCCAAAACGACCAAGTTTTAAATGCATATCCGCACCGCATTTATCACACTCAACAACAGGGCCATCATAGCCTTTAATTTTGAATGAACCTTCTTCAATCAAATATCCATCACAATTTGGATTATTACCACAAATATGGATCTTACGATGGGCATCGATTATATAGCTGTCCATTGCCGTTCCACATTTTGTACAACGTTTACGATCCATTAATGCTTTGGTTTCTGAAGATTCATCTAAAACATTCAATAATTCTGCTTCAGGAATTAAATTAATCGTCGTTTTGCACCGCTCTTTTGGCGGCAATGCATAACCCGTGCACCCTAAAAATACCCCTGTACTTGCCGTACGAATTGCCATTTTTCTACCACAGGTTGGGCATTTAATATCGGTTTCCACAAGGCTATTGGGGCGCATGCCGCCTTCAAGTTCATCCAATTCAGCTTTAGAAAGCTGGTTAGAAAAATCCTTAAAGAATTGATTCAATTCAGTTTTCCAATTCACTGAACCGGAGGCAATTTTATCTAAGGTATCTTCCATATTCGCGGTGAAATCGTAATTCATTAATTCACCAAAAGACTCATTGAGGCGATCAGTCACAATTTCGCCCATCTTTTCTGCATAGAAACGACGATTTTCAGTACGAACATAGCCACGTTCTTGGATAGTAGAAATAATTGCCGCATAAGTAGAAGGTCGGCCAATACCACGTTTTTCCAATTCTTTTACTAAAGCCGCTTCAGTAAAACGAGCTGGTGGTTTAGTAAAGTGTTGAGTGGGTTGGACTTCTTTTAAAGCAAGTTTTTCTGAAACAGTAACTAAAGGTAATTCTTGATCTTCAGGATTTTTGCCTATCTGTGGTAATACTTTTGTCCAACCATCAAAACGTAAAATTCTGCCTTTTGCTTTTAAGGTATAATCGCCAGCAGAAACAGTCAATGTACTACTATCATATTGTGCTGGCGGCATTTGACATGCTAAGAATTGACGCCAAATTAAATCATAAAGGCGTACCGCATCTTTTTCCATTCCCTCTAAAGATTCAGGCAATGCTCGAATGTCTGATGGACGAATAGCCTCATGCGCCTCTTGCGCATTTTCCTTACTAGAATAGAAATTTGGTTTTTCTGGTAAATATTGTGCACCAAAATGATTTTCAATATAGCTACGTGCCATATTAAGCGCATCTTGACTCAAATTGGTTGAATCCGTACGCATATAAGTAATGTAACCCGCTTCATATAAACGTTGGGCTAACATCATTGTCTTCTTAACACCAAATCCCAAGCGAGTACTTGCAGTTTGTTGAAGTGTTGACGTAATAAATGGCGCACGAGGACGAGAACTTGTCGGCTTAGTTTCCAAATCTGTGACAACGTAATCTGAAACATTAAGAAAATCTACCGCACTTTGTGCTTCTTTTTGATTTTTTGGATCAAATTTTTTACCTTTATAATCCGTGACATCTAAGCGTATAGCTTGTTTATTCTGATTATTCGTAAGGACGGCAACTTCCCAATATTCTTCAGGCTGGAAGGCTTTAATTTCACGCTCGCGTTCTACTAATAATTTAACCGCAACCGATTGAACTCGACCAGCAGAAAGCCCGCGCGCGACTTTTTTCCAAAGTAATGGCGACACCATAAAGCCCACTACTCTATCTAAAAAGCGACGAGTTTGTTGTGCATTAACGCGATCCATATTTAATTGTTCAGGCTTTTCAAAAGCCTGTTTAATGGCATTTTTAGTGATTTCGTTAAACACTACTCGGCTAAAGCGCTCATCATCGCCACCAATCACCTCGCGTAAATGCCATGCAATCGCTTCCCCTTCTCTATCCAAGTCGGTTGCGAGATAAATATGATCTGCTTTTTTAGCAAGCGATTTTAATTCGGAAACCACTTTTTCTTTACCAGGCAAAATCTGATAATTTGCTTTCCAATCGTGATAAGGATCAATTCCCATACGTTTAACTAAGGCATTACGTTCCTTTTCAGCCTTAATTTTTGCTTTTTCTTCGGCATCCATACCTTTGGTTGAAATTGGTTTAGCTTTTTCACCTGTACTAGAACCAACCGTCGGCAAATCACGAATATGTCCAACACTCGATTTCACCACATATTGGCTACCTAAATATTTATTAATGGTCTTTGCTTTTGCCGGCGACTCCACAATCACCAAGGATTTACTCATTTGATTACCTAATATCACTAGAATTTTGTAAAATTGGGGGTATAGTGCAAAGTTATGTAGGCAAAATCAAGCATTTTTTCAAAAAAGGTCTATAAATGGATAAACTCAACGCGATTTCTATTTTCTGCAAAGTCATTGAAACCCAAAGTTTTACATTGGCGGCAAAGCAACAAAATATTTCTGTGGCGATGGCAAGCAAATTAGTTTCACAGTTAGAAGAACATTTAAAAACACGATTGTTACAACGTACTACCAGAAAAATTATGCCTACTGAAGCGGGAATGATGTATTACCAACTCTGCCAAGGAATTTTACTTGATTTAGATGAGGCTGATTCTAGCATCACCCACCTTACCAGTTCATTACAAGGAAATTTACTCATTTCTGTTCCTCGGGATTTTGGTTTACTTTTCATCGTACCGAACTTACCGCAATTTATTGCTGAACATCCTAATCTACATGTTGAAATTGAGTTTAATGACAAAAAAATTGACCTTGTGGCAGAAGGCTATGATCTTGCATTACATATCGGCCATATGGCGGACAGTTCTCTTGTATCACGAAAAATCAGCACAAATACGCTACACTTTGTGGCATCACCAAACTATCTTGAAGCGAATGGTATTCCACAAACACCTGATGATTTGGAACATCACAATGGCTTACTTTATAAAAATGTAATGAATCAAGTGAATTGGGTTGGCTCACGCATAAATCAAACACAACGTTTCAAAATCCGACCCAAAGTGGTAAGCAATAGTGGTTTAGCCTTATTAGAAATGGCAAAAGCAGGACTAGGCATTGTGAATTTACCTAGATTTATTATTGGTCAATCTCTCGAAAAAGGTGAATTGATTGAAATATTACCAGAATATAAACAACAAAGATTAGAAATTCATGTGGTCTATCCGAACAGAAGACATTTACCGATAAAAGTGCGGGCATTTATTGAATTTTTATCTGGATTAGGTTTGTGTAATGAGATCTAATTAAATATATAGTAGGCAAATATTACTTGTCCTACGTACTAAAATAACGTCCAAACTGGGGTGACTTCATCCATTAAGGTTAAATTTTTTCCTAATTCAATCCATCCGCAAGGAAAATGAAAATCAGACCCTACTGAACCAACGAATTTAAATTCACCTGCTAATCGTGTAAGCATTTGACGCTGATCCTTTGTTGTACCGCAATCTGCCATTTCCATACCATCACCACCCCAGGTTTTAAAATCGGCCATTAACTTACGTACCCATTTCCCTGTCATATTATAGCGTAATGGATGGGCAATAACGGCGATGCCACCTGCCGCATGAATAGCTTCAATTGCAGTGGGAATATCAGTCCATTGTGATTTAACAAAAGCAGATTGTCCCTGTCCTAAATAACGCTTAAAGGCTTGTCCATCATTTGATACTTTACCAATATGTACTAAATAGCGTGCATAATGTGCGCGTGTGACCTCTCCATTGGCGAATAATTTTGCACCGTTATAAGCATTCGGTATACCTACCTTTTCTAATTTTGTACCAATTTCAATTGCCCTTTTAGCACGTAGTATTTTTTGACTTTCCAAAAGTGCGGTAATTTTTGGATGCATTTTATTAAAATTTAACCCAACGATATGAATTCCGCGCCCCTCCCAGTTGGTTGAAATCTCAACGCCTGTAATTAGCTTGATCCCTATTTCTTTTGCCGCTAATTGTGCCTCATCAATACCATCAACTGTATCATGATCGCATAATGCTAGTACATTTACGCCTTGTTCATGAGCACGTAGAACTACTTCACGAGGTGAAAGTACACCATCAGATGCCGTACTATGGCAATGTAAATCAAATATTTTTGTCATTATTTTATGTTTCTTATTAATTCCGCAACCAATTTAGGACCATGATAAATTAGCCCCGAATAAATCTGCAGTAATGTTGCCCCAACGTTCATTTTAGCTTGTGCATCTGATACGCTATCAATACCACCACAACCAATAATAGGGATACGCCCTTGTAATTCTTCATGTAATCGTTTGATAATAGCTGTACTTTTATATTGTAAGGGTTTTCCGCTTAATCCACCTTCTTGTTCTGAATATTTTAATCCAGTGACATTGTCACGGGAAGTGGTCGTATTTGTGGCAATCACCCCATCGATTTTATGACGGATTAACCCATCTGCAATTTGGACAAGTTCAGCATCACTCAAATCTGGTGCAATTTTCACTACAACAGGTACGTACTTATTATATTGTTTAGCTAAGACTGATTGGCGAGATTTAATCTCTTTTAATAAATCATCAAAATAATCACCATATTGTAATTGACGTAAATCTGGCGTATTAGGTGATGAAATATTCACTGTAATATAACCTGCATAATTATAAGCTTTATTTAAACAGAAAATATAATCGTCCTTGCCTCTTTCCAATGGGGTCCATTTATTTTTGCCAATATTAATGCCTATTACTCCCTTATAATGGGTGCTTTTTACATTTTCAATCAGATAATCAATACCTTTATTATTAAATCCATTATGGTTAATGATACCCTCAGCTTCTATTAAACGAAATTGACGAGGCTTTGCGTTACCATCCTGAGCAAATGGTGTTACCGTACCAACTTCAATAAACCCCAGCCCCAGCATGCCGAAACCATCAATTGCCTCACCATTTTTATCCGCTCCTGCCGCCAAACCAATAAGATTAGAAAAATTTATTCCCATTACTGTTTTAGATAAACCTTTCGGCGTATCAATGAGTGATTTAAAAAGTGGATAAAATAATGGATGAGCAGTCATTTTTAAACACTGAAGCGTAAAATCATGGGCTTTTTCAGCATCCATTTGGAAAATGGCATATCGAAATAATTTATACATACGCGTTTATCTCTCAGGATAGTTTACTGTAATAAAGAAAGGAGGATTTTTATACTTAATCAAGTGTATTTTAAGGTTAAGGATAATAATCTGCAAATAAAAAGGGCATATCTCACTATGCCCTACATAAATTATCTAGTATTAGATTGAACGTTTAACTTCAACCACTTCAAACACCTCGATTTGGTCGCCGACTTTCACGTCGTTGTAGTTTTTCACGCCGATACCACATTCCATACCGTTACGAACTTCAGATACGTCGTCTTTGAAACGGCGAAGAGACTCTAATTCCCCTTCAAAGATAACGACGTTGTCACGTAATACACGGATTGGGTTGTTACGTTTCACTATACCTTCGGTCACCATACAACCTGCGATTGCACCAAATTTCGGATGACGGAATACATCACGAACTTCAGCTAAACCAATAATTTCTTGTTTAAATTCAGGCTCTAACATACCACTCATTGCTGCTTTAATTTCATTCAACAATTCATAGATGATTGAGTAGTAGCGTAAATCAATGTTTTCAGCTTCAATGACACGACGCGCAGATGCATCAGCACGAACGTTAAAGCCAACAATAATGGCATTAGATGCTGCCGCTAAAGTTGCATCAGTTTCAGTAATACCACCTACACCAGAGCCAACCACTTTAACTTTTACTTCATTGGTAGAAAGTTCATTTAACGCTTGAACAATCGCCTCTACAGAGCCTTGTACGTCCGCTTTCACAATGACGTTCAATTCAGCCACATCGCCTTCAGACATATTGCTAAACATATTTTCAAGTTTCGCTTTTTGCTGACGAGCTAATTTCACTTCACGGAATTTACCTTGACGATATAACGCCACTTCACGTGCTTTTTTCTCATCACGTACAACGGTTGCTTCATCACCCGCTGCTGGCACACCTGAAAGACCTAATAATTCAACTGGAATTGAAGGACCTGCTTCATCAACTTCTTTTCCGTTTTCATCACGCATTGCGCGCACACGGCCGTATTCAAAACCACAAAGTACGATGTCACCTTTATGTAATGTACCTGATTGAACCAAGATAGTTGCCACAGGGCCACGACCTTTATCCAAGTAAGATTCAATGACTACACCACTTGCCATGCCGTCTTTTACAGCGGTCAATTCAAGTACTTCAGATTGAAGTAGGATTGCATCTAATAACTCATCAACTCCTGTACCTTTCTTCGCAGATACTGGAACGAATTGCACATCACCACCGAATTTTTCAGAAATTACATCATGTTGTAATAATTCTTGCTCAACACGGTCTGGATTGGCTTCTGGTTTATCGATTTTATTTACTGCAACCACTAAAGGCGCGCCCGCTGCTTTTGCGTGTTGAATCGCTTCAATAGTTTGAGGCATCACACCATCATCAGCAGCAACAACAAGAACAACAATATCTGTTGCTTTTGCACCACGCGCACGCATAGATGTAAATGCAGCGTGTCCTGGAGTATCCAAGAAGGTGATCATTTTGCCATCATCCATTTCTACGTGATACGCACCGATATGTTGGGTAATACCACCCGCTTCGCCTGCTGCCACTTTCGCTTTACGAATATAGTCAAGTAAAGAAGTTTTACCATGGTCAACGTGACCCATGATGGTTACAACTGGCGCACGCGTTACTTTTTCTGCGTTTACATCGCGATCGCCTAATACCGCTTCTTCAAGCTCATTTTCATTACGAAGAATCACTTTATGGCCAAGTTCTTCCGCTACTAATTGAGCGGTTTCTTGATCGATAACTTGGTTGATAGTAACCATTTCGCCCATCTTCATCATTGTTTTAATGATTTCAGTTGCTTTTACAGCCATCTTGTTCGCTAATTCAGCAACAGTAATGGTTTCACCAATGACAACATCCGCTTTTACAGCTTGAACTGGTTTAGTAAAGGCTTGTTGAAGTGCGGCACCTTTTTTGCCGTTTTTACCTTTACCAAACTTAGCGTCTTTTTGATTTTTACGATTAGATTCGCGCTCGTTTTTCGAGTTTTTGCTATTTTCATCGTCGCGACCGCCTTTTTTCGCTTTCGCTACTTTATTTTTGCCACGGCCACGATTTTCGTTACGACGATCTTCTTCATCTTCTGCTTCAAGTGCATATCTTGAACTTAAGTTGTAATCAGAATAGTCTTCTGAAGAAGATTCATTGTCTGAATCATCTGCTTCAGCATAACGTTTTGCTTCCTCTGCTGCACGGAGAGCTTGTTCTTCAGCTTTTTGACGAGCTAATTCTTCAGCTTTACGACGAAGTTCAGCTTCTTCTGCTTTACGTTTCTCTTTTTCAGGATCAACAGATTTAGCTTTAGAATCTACCGCACTTTTTGCTGGCTTAGCTATTTCTGCTTTCGCTTTTTCAGCTTTTGCTTTTTCATCAGCTTCTTTCTTAGCTGCTGCTTTTTCAGCTTCTAAACGAGCTTTTTCTTCTGCCGCTTTTTGTTCAGCAATTTTTTTCGCTTCCGCTTCTTGCTGTGCTTTTAATTTTGCTTCTTCTTGTTGAGCAATATCAGTTTTTACTGTGCGTTTTTTACGTACTTCTACTTGCACTTCTTTGCTTTTACCACCAGTTGTGGTGCTGCTCACTGTTGTTTTTGTTCTGCGTTGAATGCTTAATTTTTTTGGCGCATCAGCCTTAACATCTTCAGTCATTACTACTCTCCTTATTCTTCGCCAAACCAACAGATATTACGTGCAGCCATAATTAAATCTGCTGCCTGTTCTGCTGTTAATTCTTCAATATCTGCTAAATCATCTACACCCTGTTCGGCGAGTTCTTCGAGAGTAGTAATTTCTTTTTCAGCTAATTTAAATGCCACATGGCGATTCATGCCATCTAAATTCAATAAGCGCTCTTCAATATTCGCTTTTTTCAATGCTTCTTCTTCAGCTACTACTGCGGCTGTAATCGCATTTTTAGCACGAGTTTGAAGTTCTTCTACAAGATCCTCATCTTCTAAACCATCAATTGCAGTCAATTCATTCATTGGCACATAAGCAATTTCTTCTAAACTTGTGAAGCCTTCTTCTACAAGGATTTGTGCAAATTCTTCATCAAGTTCTAATGAGTTAATAAATAAGTTTAACACTTTGTTATCTTCTGCTTGATGTTTTGCATTTAAATCATCAGTAGTCATTACGTTTAGTGTCCAACCTGTTAACTGTGTTGCTAAACGCACATTTTGACCATTACGACCAATTGCTTGCGCAAGGTTAGCTGCTTCAACTGCAATATCCATAGAATGATTATCTTCATCAACGATGATAGAAGATACATCAGCCGGAGCCATTGCATTGATCACGAATTGTGCCGGATTATCATCCCAAAGCACGATATCAACGCGCTCACCACCAAGTTCATTAGTAATGGCTTGAACACGCGCACCACGCATACCCACACAAGCACCAACTGGGTCAATACGTTTATCGTTTGATTTCACTGCAATTTTAGCTCGAGAACCAGGATCACGAGCCGCACCACGAATTTCAATCATTTCCTCGCCAATTTCAGGCACTTCAATACGGAATAATTCGATCAACATTTCTGGTTTAGAACGCGTCACAAATAATTGTGCATTTTTGCCTTCAGGGTTCACTTTATAAAGCACACCACGTACGCGGTCACCCGGACGGAAATTTTCACGAGGAAGCATATCTTCACGGGCAATAATGGCTTCTGCTTTATTTCCTAAATCTAGGATAATATTATCACGAGTAACTTTTTTCACCGTACCCGTTACAATTTTACCTTCTTCTGAACGGAATTGTTCAACCACTTTCTCACGCTCTGCTTCACGAATTTTAGTACTAATGACCTGACGTGCTGTTTGCATTGCAATACGATCAAATTCGATAGATTCGATTTGATCTTCTACATAATCGCCAATTTGAAGATTTGGATCTTCAAATTGTGCCGCTTCCAAAGTGATTTCTTTCGTTGGCACTTTGACTTCATCAACAATTAACCAACGACGGAAAGTATCAAAATCACCTGTTTTTGGGTTTATTGACACTCGGATATCAATTTCGTATTCATATTTTTTCTTGGTAGAGAGCGCAATAGCACTTTCTAACGCTTCAAAGATTTTCTCACGTGGTAATAACTTTTCATTAGATACGGCTTCTGCCGCCAGTAAAATCTCTTTACTCATTTTTCTTTTACTCCTTTTAAAATTTTGCAACAACATTCGCTTTTTGAATGTTACCAAAGACTAAAACTTGTTCCTGTCCATCAACGATTAAAGTAACCATATCTTTTTCAATACGCTCTAACTTACCTTGCCATTTACGGCGTTCTATCACTGGAATTCGCAAATGCACTGCGATATCTTGCCCAATATAGCGTTCAAATTGTGGCAAGGTAAATAACGGACGATCTAAACCTGGTGAAGACACTTCTAGATTGTATTTATCCGCAATTGGATCTTCCACGTCTAAAATTGCGCTCACTTGACGACTTACATCAGCACAATCATCGACAGTCACGCCACCTTCTTTATCAATAAATAAACGCACAGTCATAAAACGGCCTGCTCGTTGACATTCAATGCCCCAAAGTTCACAACCTAAATCCTCTACTGCGCCTTGTAGCATTTCTTGTAAATTTTGTTCTAATGTAGCCAATTTCTACTCCTATACTGTGGTGTCAGTTTTTAGTCAAAATAACTGCTTTTGATTAATCTAAAAACTTCTACAAAAAATTTTAGGCATAAAAAAAGGGTTAGGTCACAGGAACCTAAGCCCAGTTTTTATTAAATTTCTTATAGAAAAAAACCCCAAAACTGGGGTTCTTTTACTGAACTTATTATTGGTTGCGGGGGCCGGATTTGAACCGACGGCCTTCGGGTTATGAGCCCGACGAGCTACCAAGCTGCTCCACCCCGCGTCCGAAATATGGGATGCATTATAGTGATAAAAATTTAAAATGCAAGAAGTTTTACTAAGTTCATTAAAAACTTTGTCAAAACTTACCGCACTTTCCATCATCACTAAAATCGAATACCAGAGCCAATCCCTAGTCCTAATCCAACGCCGTTACTTCCGCCACCAGCGCTGGCGCCACCACCTACAGTACAAGCCGCTAATATGCTTGATAATACAATAATAAAAAGTGTTTTCTTCATCATTTTTCCTTTATTAATAAAATTTCAAATAATCGATAAACGGCAATTAAGTCTGTCTTTGCAATAGGTTTAAAAGGCAGTAAAAGATAATAAACCCAGCGAAAACGGTGCAAAAATACGATCATATTCTGCCAATTTTCTACTCTACAATGAGCTTGATAATACAATGCCACTTTTTGAATAAAATCGTCTGAAATATCTTCTTCTCGACATAAACTATCAAAGAAAAATAGCATATCTCGAACGATTAACCAATTTTGATTTTGACTACTTGAACGAGATTCAAAATCAAGAAAAGTAACTTTTCCTTTATCCCAAGTAATATCTCGAATAGCAGGACGACCATGTACCAGATTTTTATCATGTAAATCAATCAAAGCGAGACAAGCATCATAAATGATAGAAAATTTTTGCTGATTATTTGCCCTCTTATCACATAACCATTGTGATAAAGTGATTCCCACATCTTCCAATACAAAAAAATCCTCATTATGATAAGAGACTTTTGGAACAGGTGCTTTTTTTTCAGCAAGATTCAACAAAGTTTGTAGTTCATTTTTAAAAGATTGCTTCGGATACGGTTTCAATAGTAGCCAAATCCCCTTCAATTTTTCAGGTTGCTTCAACCAGAATTTTTTGCCTTCATAGTGAAAAGGATAAATTCGTTCACCACGATGCTCTATAACTAATTGATTAACATATTGCCTAAACTCATGACTCATAACTACATCACTCTATTACTATTTATGGTATATTTGTCCACCATTTTTATTTTGCTTTTAACTAAAATATGAAAAAAATTAAATTATTATTTCTTACGTTAACGTCTATTTTAGCGGTATCCCCTAATATATCGGCCTCACCTTTTTCAATAACTGAATCTCAAATCAATCAATATCTACAGGAAAAAGGAGCTATTGCGGATAAATTTGGCTTACCAGGATTATTTTTTCTTGATTATGAAGTAAGAAATTTAAGTACAAAAATTGGGCAAACTAATGATAAACGCGTAGAAATGAGCGGTACTTTAGAGGGTTTATTTCAATTTGGCAATAAAAATTTGCCAGGAAAATTAAATCTGACCTTCGATACAGTTCCTTATTATAACTCCGAAGAAGGTGCGGTTTATTTAAAGAAAATGCGTATTTTACGTTGGTCAGGAGAACCACAGCAATATATGCAACAAATGCAAACAATCATGCCTTTTTTAAATGAAAATGTCGCTAAATTACTAGAACATATTCCTGTTTATACATTAGATAAAAACAATATGCGTGATGTGCTTATAAAAAAATTTGCAAAAAAGATTTTAATTGAACAAGGTAAACTTACATTGGATACAGGAATTTTTTAAATAACAAGTAGTACTCGTTATTAAGAATTTTATTTAACTAATTCTGTTTTCATATACATTAAACGTTCAATATTTGTTAAATAATGCCCTAATTCCTGTTCTTCTGGTTTATGTAAGTAGGGTATTTGTCCTAATAGAGGTGCCTCAATATGCTTCTCTAAAAGACTAATTATTTCAGCATAATGACCTAATAAAGGATTAACACGATTGGCTACCCATCCTAATAAAGGTACGCCTAGCTGTTGAATTGCTTGAACTGTCAATAAAGCATGATTAACACAACCGTCTTTAATTCCCACCACAAGCACTAAAGGCATTTTATGGGAAACAATCCAATCTGCAAAACTTTTTTCTTCTGACATTGGAGTCATTAATCCAAAGGATCCCTCTACCGCAACAGACTGATACTGGGAAGTTAAACGCATAAGATCCTGATTGATCTTCTCTAACTTAATTCTCGTTCTATCTTCTGTAAGCATCGGAAAACGATGAGTAAATGTATAGCTATTAATATCTTGATACTTTACATCCTGATTTGTTGAAGCCATCAATGTTAAAACATCAGAATTGCTGAAACTGTCATAATCTGAATCATTTTTCTCAACTTGAACGGTAGGATAAACCCCCTCCTCACCACAGCAGGCAATAGGTTTATATCCTACTATTTGAACACCCTTATTTTGTAAGGCTTGTATAATTGCTCGACAAGCAGTGGTTTTTCCCACATTTGTATCAGTCCCCGCAACAAAAAAGCTACTCATTTCGTTCTCCTTAAAAAAATTGCGGGCGATTCTAAAAGAATTTTTGAAGAAAGAAATTGAGGTAACGCAAACTTTTGTTTTTTAGCTTTGAAAATAAACAGATTATTTGATCTCACTCAAACTATTAAATAAACCATCATCCTGTTTAGGTATTTGTAAATAAAATCCCTGTTGTTTAATTTTTTCCAAAATCTCTTGATTATCTACAGAATGCAATCTTTTTGAGCCTAATAAATTAAACATCATCACGATTTCAGGTTTACCAAATTGCTCTAACAGTGCTTCAGGCAAAGAAGAAAAATCATCGCGTTTTGCTAAATATAAATAACTTCCTGGTTTCTTTTTACTCTTATAAATTGCACACAACATAAATTAATCTATTCCTTTCATTTTAATATATGTTTTTAATGCAATTTTATCTTCTATACTAAGAAATGATGCATTAATAGCATTATTCAGCAATTTTTTTGCTTCAAATTCAGTTAATTGATAATCAGACTCTAATAATTCAAATTCCTGTTTAATTTCAGTTTGTGATACGGTCATATTATCTGTGTTTAGCGTCGCCATAATCCCCTTTTGTAAAAAAGTTCTAAGTGGATAATTTTTTAAATTATCAATTGCTTTTGTCTGTAAATTACTACAAGGACACATCTCTACAGCAATATTTTTTATAGCTAAATCAGACATAACTTGCTCAGATTCTACCGCTCGAATACCATGCCCAATACGACTAGCACCAAGATTAATTGCCTGTTGCACATTTTCGGCCCCGGCTGCTTCACCTGCATGAATCGTAAAAGGAATACCAAGTTGATTAGCAAGCTGAAATTCTTGGGAAAAATTTTGGGTTGGATAACCTGCCTCTGGTCCAGCTAAATCCACCGCAACGACCCCGGCATCTTTTATAGTCAGATATTTTTTGGCTATATTAATAGTTTCTAAGTTATTTTCTAAAGAGCCAATACCTCTTAAACAACATAAAATTAAATTTACTCTAAAAAGTGCGGTATCTTTCAGTCCTTGTTTTAAGCCAACTAATGCGGCTTCCACCACTTCTGATTGATTTAATCCCTTTTTTATATGAAGCTGTGGTGCAAAACGAATTTCAGCATAAACTACACCTTGTTTATCTAAACGTTTTACCAAGTCAAAAACTGCAGAAGAAATGGAATCTTGTGTTTGTAATAAAGAAACGGGAATTGCAAAACAATTTAAATATTGATTTAAATCACTACAATCTTTGGGCGCCGAAATTAATCTAAGAAGTGATTCAATGTCATTTACAGGTAAGTTGATGTTTTGTTTTTCCGCCCACTCAAAAATCCATTCAGGAGAAAGCGAACCATCCAAATGAAGATGGAGGTCTATCAAAGCATATTTTGATATATTTTTCATCATAATGATCCACCAAATAAAAAATTGCGCTAGATTTTATTGAGAAACAGTAAGAAGATCAACCTAGGAAAAAAAGATAGGGCTGCAAATGCAGCCCTATCTTTTTTTCGATTATTTCACTTCTTTAAATAAAATCTCACTTGGTATTACGGAACCTTGCCAGTAAAGTTCTGTAGAGACTTTCTCAGCGAGTTGTAAGAATGCTTGTGAAATTTCATTTTCAGGCACTCGCACAACAGTTGGATTGCCCGCATCTAAATCTTCACGGATACGAATGTGTAAAGGAAGTTGAGCTAATACTTTCACATTGTATTTTTCAGCCATTTTTTCTGCACCGCCTGTGCCAAAAATTGCTTCGTGGTGACCGCACTCGCTACAAATATGCATTGACATATTTTCCACAATACCCAATACCGGTACGGATACTCGCTCGAACATTGAAATACCTTTCACCGCATCAAGCAAAGCAATATCTTGTGGGGTTGTCACTACCACTGCACCAGTCACAGGGATTTGTTGTGATAAAGTAAGTTGAATATCACCCGTGCCCGGAGGCATATCGATAACAAGATAATCTAAACTATCCCATAGAGTTTCATTTAATAATTGGCTTAATGCGCTACTCGCCATCGGGCCACGCCAAATTGTTGCGCTGTCTTCATTCATTAAAAAGCCAATGGAATTTGCAGATAAACCATGTGCCTTAATTGGGGTGATGTGTTGATTATCTGGCGAAGTCGGGCGTTGATCCGCTGCGCCTAACATATGTGGAATAGAAGGGCCATAAATATCCGCATCTAAAATCCCGACACGTGCGCCTTGTGCTTGTAATGCTAAAGCTAGATTAACAGAAACCGATGATTTCCCTACACCGCCTTTACCAGAACTCACAGCAATAATATTTTTCACACCTTTTACAGCGGGTTGATTATTCGCACGTTTAAGTGTAGCGATTTGATACGAGATCGCCCATTTAATTGCCTTGCAATCTGTTGCTTTCAATAACGCATCTGAAACCGCTTGTTTTAACTGTTCTGCACCAGAATTCCACGCAAAAGGTAATTTCAATTCAATGCGTAAAGTATCACCGCCCTTTTCCACTTTTTTCAAAGTATTAAGCGCAATCAGATCCTTTTGCAGGGTTGGATGCTGAAATTGTTGGATAATCTGCTGAACTTTATTTTGCTGCTCGGCAGTCAAATTATCAGAAAAGTAGGTTGCCATAATAACTTCCTGTTTAGTAGAGTAAATTTGTCGGGCATATTTAATCACGGAAAGTGCGGTATGTTAAGTTAAAGTTTTTCAAACTAGAAAAAAAGCCCTGTATCGGGTAAGATGTCCACAATTTTTATATGCTAAAAAAGAGAATAATAAATGACAACTCAACCCCGTAAAATTTTAGTCACTTGCGCTTTGCCTTATGCCAATGGGGCAATTCATTTAGGCCATATGTTAGAACATATCCAGGCGGATATTTGGGTGCGTTTTCAACGTATGCGTGGCAATAAAATCCATTTTGTCTGTGCAGACGATGCACACGGTACTCCGATTATGCTGAATGCCGATAAACTTGGCATTACACCTGAAGAATTAATTGCTAAAGCAAAAGCCGATCACGTGCGTGATTTTGCAGGTTTTAATATTAGTTTTGATAACTACCATTCCACTCACAGCGAAGAAAACAAACAGCTCACCGCAGAAATTTACAATAAACTCAAAGCCAATGGCTTTATTAAGAGTAAAGTTATTTCTCAGCTATTCGACCCTGAAAAAAATATGTTCTTGCCTGATCGTTTTGTGAAAGGCACTTGCCCAAAATGTAAAGCAGAAGATCAATATGGCGATAACTGCGAAGTTTGTGCTTCAACTTATAGCCCAATGGATTTAATTAATCCTCGTTCAGCTGTTTCTGGCGCAACTCCTGTTGTAAAAGAATCTGAACACTTTTTCTTTGACTTACCTGCATTTGAAGGCATGTTAAAAGAATGGACACGTTCTGGCTCACTTCAATCTGAAATTGCGAACAAAATGCAAGAATGGTTTGAAAGCGGTTTACAACAATGGGATATTTCACGCGATGCGCCTTATTTCGGTTTTGAAATTCCAGGTGCAAAAGATAAATTCTTCTATGTTTGGTTAGATGCGCCAATCGGCTATATGGCTTCATTCAAAAATCTATGCGATCATAAAGGCATTGATTTCAATGAATTTTGGGCTGAAGGCAGCGATGCGGAGCTTTATCATTTCATCGGTAAAGACATCGTTTATTTCCACAGTCTATTCTGGCCTGCAATGCTTGAAGGTAGTGGCTACCGTAAACCGACTAATGTGTTCACTCATGGCTATGTCACGGTGGATGGGGCGAAGATGTCAAAATCTCGCGGGACTTTCATTCAAGCCAGCACTTATTTGAATCATATCGATCCTGAATGTTTGCGTTATTACTATGCAGCAAAATTAAATGATCGCATTGAAGATTTAGACTTTAACCTTGAAGATTTCGTACAACGTGTAAATACGGATATTGTAAACAAATTAGTGAATTTAGCTTCACGCAATGCAGGCTTTATTACGAAACGCTTTGAAGGCAAACTTGCGGATAAACTGGAAGATGAAACATTATTTGCAGAATTTACCGCTCAAGCCGAGCAAATCGCCGCTTATTACGAAAGCCGTGAATACAATAAAGCCATTCGTGAAATTATGGCATTAACCGATAAAGCCAATAAATACATTGATGAAAAAGCCCCTTGGGTGATTGCAAAAGAAGAAGGCAAAGAGGCAGAATTGCAAGCCGTATGTTCAATGGGAATTGAGCTTTTCCGCGTGTTGATGTCTTACTTAAAACCAGTTCTTCCAAAACTAGCAGAACGTTCAGAAGCCTTCTTACAAGCTGAATTACGTTGGGATAATATTCATCAACCATTACTTGGCCATACTCTTGCACCGTTCAAAGCCTTATTCTCTCGTTTAGAGAAAAAACAAATTGATGCCGTTGTGGAAGAAACTAAAGCCTTATTTGCTGCAGCCAATAAAGCAGCAGAAAAAACCGAAGCAAAACCAACCGCACTTTCCGCCGTTGAACCTATTGCTGAAACCATCACTATTGATGATTTCGCTAAACTTGATATGCGTGTAGCAAAAGTGTTGAAATGCGAAGCGGTGCCAGAATCTAATAAACTTTTACGTTTTGAATTAGATCTTGGCGATCATACTCGTCAAGTCTTCTCTGGCATTAAAGCGGCTTACAATAAACCTGAAGAATTAGAAGGTCGTTTTGTGATTATGGTGGCAAACCTTGCACCACGTAAAATGAAATTCGGTGTATCTGAGGGAATGATTCTATCCGCAGGAACAGGCGGTAGTGATTTATTCTTGTTATCTGCCGATAGCGGTGTCACTGCGGGCATGCAAGTAAAATAATCAATTCAATCTAAATGAGGGCAACATTACGTTGCCCTTTTATTTTCTTGTTGAAAATAGGTGGCTTATAACCTACTATAACACTCAACTATTTACCTATTTGGAGAATATTATGAAAAACGAATTAATTTGCTATAAACAAATGCCAGTGTGGACAAAAGACAAATTGCCACAAATGTTCCAAGAAAAGCACAACACAAAAGTCGGCACTTGGGGGAAATTAACCGTATTAAAAGGTAAGCTCAAATTTTATGAGCTAACCGAAAATAGCGATGTGATTGCCGAGCATATTTTTACCCCAGAAAGCAACATTCCTTTTGTTGAACCTCAAGCATGGCATCGTGTTGAAGCGCTTTCTGATGACTTAGAATGTACTCTAGGTTTCTATTGCAAAAAAGAAGATTACTTCAGTAAAAAATACAATATGACTGCCACTCACGGCGATGTGGTGGATGCTGCAAAAATTATCTCGCCTTGTAAAGTATTAGATTTAGGTTGCGGACAAGGGCGTAATTCACTTTATTTAAGTTTATTGGGCTATGATGTGACCTCTTGGGATCACAATGAAAACAGCATTGCCTTTTTAAATGAAACCAAAGAGAAAGAAAATCTTAATATTTCTACCGCACTTTATGATATTAACGCCGCCAATATTCAAGAAAACTATGATTTTATTGTTTCAACAGTGGTGTTTATGTTCTTAAATCGTGAGCGAGTGCCGTCAATCATTAAAAATATGCAAGAACACACCAATGTTGGCGGGTATAACTTAATCGTTGCCGCCATGTCCACAGATGATGTGCCTTGCCCGCTTCCATTCTCCTTCACCTTCGCTGAAAACGAATTGAAAGAATATTACAAAGATTGGGAATTCTTAGAATATAACGAAAATATGGGCGAATTACATAAAACCGATGAAAACGGCAATCGCATTAAAATGAAATTTGCCACAATGTTAGCGAGAAAGAAATAATCACTCATTTATAAAAAATGACCGCCTTTATGAAAAAAGAGCGGTCATTATTTTATTTACGTTCTATTATTCTTCAATAGAACGTAATAATTCGTTGATACCAACTTTACCTAAAGTTTTTGCATCCACTTTTTTCACAATCACTGCGCAATATAAGCTATATTTTCCACATTTTGATGGAAGGCTACCAGATACCACCACAGAACCAGCTGGTACACGGCCGTAGTGAATTTCACCCGTTTCACGATCATAAATTTTGGTTGATTGACCAATGAATACGCCCATTGAAATAACACAGCCATCTTCTACAATAACGCCTTCTACCACTTCTGAACGAGCTCCGATAAAGCAGTTATCGCCGATAATGGTTGGGTTAGCTTGCAATGGTTCTAATACACCGCCGATGCCTACGCCGCCAGATAAGTGAACGTTTTTACCGATTTGTGCACATGAACCAACCGTTGCCCAAGTATCTACCATGCTGCCTTCGCCAACGTAAGCACCAATATTTACATAGGATGGCATTAATACGCAGTTTTTAGAAATGTATGCACCTTTACGCACCGTTGCAGAAGGCACAACACGGAAACCTTCTTCAGCAAAACGTTCTTCGGTGTAATCCGCAAATTTTAATGCTACTTTGTCGTAATATTTTGTTTCTGCTCCGTCAATGATTTGGTTGTCATTAATACGGAATGAAAGTAAAACCGCTTTTTTTAACCATTGATGTGTTACCCATTCGCCATCAATTTTTTCTGCAACACGGTATTTACCCGAATCTAATCCTTCGATCACTTCCTCAATTGCCGCACGCGTTTCTGCATCAACGGTTTTTGGTGTAATTTCTGCACGTTTCTCAAATGCAGCTTCAATAATTTGTTGTAAATTTGACATGATAATTCCTATTAGTTAATGAATAAAACGTTGTTATTTTTACCATACTTTTGCGTCTCAAGCAAAAACCTAAAAAAATACCGCCCTTTGTTTTCTAACAAAGCGCGGTAATTCATAAAATAAACACAATTAAAAAATTGATAGTGCTAGCCCTACAACAATAGTCATACTAAAAACAACCATTATCATGGCGTAACCAAAATCACTCATCTTTTTCTCCTAAATAAAAAATTTGCGTACATTCTAGCAATATTTATTAGAAAAAATCATCTCTTTTACAAAAAAATTATAATAAAAGTAACGAAATATTCTATAAACCTTTATAATAGGAAAAATTTTCTAGGGGTAAATGTATGGCAACAATTAAAGATGTCGCAAAAATGGCTGGCGTATCTACCACGACAGTATCACATGTAATAAATAAAACGCGTTTTGTTGCAAAAGAAACAGAAGAATCTGTATTACTTGCAATTAAACAACTGAATTATTCACCAAGCGCTGTTGCAAGAAGTTTAAAAGTGAATACAACCAAATCGATCGGCATGATTGTCACCACTAGTGAAGCCCCCTACTTTGCTGAGATCATTCATTCCGTCGAAGAACATTGTTATCGTCAAGGTTATTCCCTTTTCTTATGTAATACACAAAATGAACCTGAAAAAGTCAAAAACCATTTGGAAATGTTGGCGAAGAAACGGGTAGATGGTTTGCTTGTGATGTGTTCTGAATATACTCAAGACTCCTTGGATTTGCTTTCGTCATTTTCCAGTATACCAATGGTTGTAATGGACTGGGGCCCAAATGCGAATACCGATGTGATTGATGATCATAGTTTTGATGGCGGTTATTTAGCAACCCAACACCTCATTGAGTGCGGTCATAAAAAAATCGGGATTATCTGCGGTGAACTCAATAAAACTACGGCAAAAACTCGTTATGAAGGCTTTTTAAAAGCGATGGCAGATGCGAATCTTGAAGTGCATAAACCTTGGATTTTCGAAGGTGCATTTGAGCCTGAAGACGGTTATGAATGTATGAATCGCTTACTGGCTCAAGAGGAATTACCGACCGCCCTATTCTGTTGTAACGATGTGATGGCGCTCGGTGCAATTTCTGCACTGACAGAAAAAGGGTTACGCGTGCCAGATGATATGTCCATTATCGGCTATGATGATATTCATGCTTCACGTTTCTATGCGCCACCATTAACCACCATTCACCAATCGAAGCTACGATTAGGCAGACAGGCGGTGAATATCTTATTAGAACGTATTAGCCAAAAAGATCAAGGCGTTCAGCAATATAGCCGTATTGACATTGGCCCTGAGCTTATTATTCGAAAATCCGTTAAATCAATTTTATAAAACTTATCAAAAATAAACCGAACTTTTTAAATAATCTATAAAAAGTGCGGTTCTTTTTTATCTATTTTTTAGCTTTTCTTGATTATCTTCAAGGTTTCCTTGAATAGCATTTGCCCTATCTTCCGTTTTTAGCTATATCTATCGCCAACTTACGAATTTTATTTTTACTTTTAGGAGTTCCTATGACACAAGAGTACACCACTCTGCGCAATAACATTAGTATGTTAGGGCGTTTTCTCGGAGAAACCATCAACGATGCCCAAGGTGCCGATATTCTCGAATTAATCGAAAATATTCGTAAACTTTCTCGTAATTCTCGTGCGGGTGATGATAAAGCAAGACAAGAATTGCTCGACACGCTCGGTAGTATTTCTAATGACAATATTATTCCCGTCGCGCGTGCTTTCAGCCAATTTTTAAACCTCACGAATATTGCGGAACAATATCAAACGATTTCGCGTGAACATTCTCTAGCACAAAGTTCTTCTCAATCCTTAAGCGAACTTTTCAAACGCTTAAAAGAACAAAATGCCTCTGTGGAAGACGTGCATAAAACCGTTGAAAAATTATTAATTGAGCTTGTTCTGACCGCACATCCAACAGAAACAACACGTCGTTCACTCATTCATAAACACATTGAAATCAATAAATGTTTAAGCAAGCTAGAACATCATGATTTAACTGAAAAAGAACGTAATATTATTGAACGTCTATTACTTCGCTTAATCGCAGAAGCATGGCATACCAATGAAATTCGCACTGTTCGTCCAACACCATTCGATGAAGCCAAATGGGGCTTTGCGATGTTGGAAAACAGTTTGTGGCAAGCTGTGCCAGAGTTTTTACGCCAATTAAACGAAACTGCCCGTGAATTTTTAGGTTACGATTTGCCAGTAGGATTAAAACCCGTACGAATTTCCTCTTGGATGGGCGGCGACCGCGATGGAAACCCATTTGTCACCGCACAAATCACCAAAAAAGTGCTTTATTTTGCCCGTTGGAAAGCGGCGGATTTATTCTTACAAGACATCAGCAAATTAGCCGATGAACTTTCAATGGTGAAATGTAGCGATGAGTTTCGTGCTAAATATGGCGAGCATTTAGAACCCTATCGCTTTGTGGTGAAAAATTTACGCAATCAACTTACGGCAACATTAGCTTATTTTGATGATCACCTATCAGATCGCACACCGCGCGTATCTGAAAGCGAGATTATTTTAGAAGATAATCAACTTTGGGAGCCGCTTTACGATTGTTATCAATCTTTAATTCAATGCGGTATGCGCATTATTGCAAATGGTTCATTGTTGAATATTTTGCACCGTATTAGTTGTTTTGGCGTAACGCTTTCTCAAATGGATATTCGCCAAGAAAGCACACGTCACACCGATGCCATTGCTGAAATCACACGCTATATTGGTTTAGGCGATTACTCTCAATGGACGGAAGACGATAAACAGGCTTTCTTAATTCGGGAATTAAGCTCACGCCGTCCATTGATTCCGCAAAACTGGACGCCATCACCTGAAACCAAAGAAATTTTAGATACTTGCAAGGTCATTGCTCAACAAAAACAAGGTGTCATTGCGTGTTATGTTATTTCGATGGCACGCAGTGCATCTGATGTTTTAGCCGTTCATTTACTCTTAAAAGAAGCAGGCGTGCCATATCATATTCCTGTTGTGCCATTATTCGAAACCTTAGATGATTTAGATGCAGCCGAAAAAGTGATGACTCAACTTTTCAATGTGGGTTGGTATCGTGGCGTGATCAATAATCGTCAAATGGTGATGATTGGCTATTCAGATTCGGCAAAAGATGCGGGAATGATGGCTGCATCTTGGGCGCAATATCGAGCCCAAGAAGCCTTAGTGAATTTAACAGAAAAACTTGGCATTGAACTCACCTTATTCCATGGACGAGGTGGCACGATTGGTCGTGGCGGTGCGCCAGCACATGCGGCATTACTGTCTCAACCACCTCGTTCACTAAAAAATGGTTTACGTGTAACAGAACAAGGCGAAATGATTCGCTTCAAACTAGGTTTACCCGCTGTTGCAGTCGAAACCTTTGATCTCTACGCCAGCGCCATTTTAGAAGCAAATCTGTTACCACCACCAGAACCGAAACCAGAATGGCGCACTATAATGGATGAGCTTTCCACGATTTCTTGCGATATTTATCGCGGAGTGGTGCGTGGCGATAAAGATTTCGTGCCTTATTTCCGCAGTGCGACGCCAGAACAGGAATTATCAAAATTGCCACTTGGTTCTCGCCCTGCAAAACGCAATCCAAATGGCGGCGTGGAAAGTTTACGCGCGATTCCTTGGATTTTTGCGTGGATGCAAAATCGCTTAATGCTACCCGCTTGGTTAGGCGCAGGTGCCTCTATCCGTCAGATTATTGAACAAGGCAAAGGCGATATTATTCATGAAATGTGCGAAAACTGGCCGTTCTTTTCAACTCGAATCGGTATGTTGGAAATGGTCTTTAGTAAGTCAGATTCTTGGCTTTCCCAACAATATGATCAACGATTAGTGAAAAAAGAACTTTGGTATTTAGGCGAAAATTTACGTAAGCAACTTGAAGATGATATTCAAACCGTGCTTTCACTTTCTCACCAAAGTGAATTAATGTCTGATTTACCTTGGATTGCAGATTCAATCGCATTGCGTAATATCTACACGGATCCACTCAATCTACTGCAAGTGGAATTGCTTCACCGTTTCCGTGAAAA
Organism: Haemophilus sp. SZY H8; assembly: GCF_018829755.1. Classification (NCBI taxonomy): domain Bacteria; kingdom Pseudomonadati; phylum Pseudomonadota; class Gammaproteobacteria; order Pasteurellales; family Pasteurellaceae; genus Haemophilus; species Haemophilus sp. SZY H8. The sequence goes on along the minus strand of NZ_JAHKJY010000001.1, from coordinate 21,262 downwards.
TCCAGAGCAAGTAAATCCCGATGTGGAACAAGCATTGATGATCACCATCACAGGTATCGCGGCTGGGATGCGCAATACGGGCTAGAAAGATGAAAAAAGTGCGGAAAATTTTCCGCACTTTTTTATTCAAATCGATCACTTAATAAAAATTGTAAAACTGCATCCATTCTCAAATGAGGAATCGTTTCGCCTTGTTCCAAAGGCTGAGGTTCAAAACTATCGAAATCAAAGTGCGGTTGTTTTTGCCAGAATTCTGCTCTTGGTAATTTGCTCGGTACAGTGCCTGGATAAAGCGTAATCGGCTGTTTATCAATAGAACGAATCCCTTGAATTGCTTTTATTTCTTTTCCTTGCTGATTCACAATCACTTGCTTTGTGGTACGAACAGCCGCAATGGCGGTATATTCTGTATCGATTCCTTCAAATTCCACATGGCGCCCCCCCTCTTGCACAATTTGGCGCATTAAACTCACTAAATTAGGAATTTGATCACGAGTAATATGATCCGCCTTCGTCGCAACAAACATTAATCGATCAATTCGCGGAGAAAACAAACGATGAAGAAAATTTCTGCTGCCATAATGGAAATTATTAAATAACTGGTTTAAACCCATTTGCATATCTAAAAAGGCTTGCTGACTGTGATTTAAAGGCGTTAAACAATCCGCCAAAATCACTTGGCGATCAAAGGTAGAAAAATAATTTTCGTAAAAACCTTTCACAATTTTATTGCGATAATAATTATAACGTGTTGTCAGCACGGTAAAATAGCTATTCGATTTGGCAGTTTTTTTCAAGGTTTGCCACTGTTCTTCCGAAAGATGAATTAATGGAAAAAATTGTAATGCGGGCGCCCCCTCTAAATCACTCGGCAATACAAATCGTCCTGGCTGAATAAATTGCATGGCTTGCGACTTACATTGGTGTAAATAATCCGTATAACTTTTCGCTATCTTAGCTAAAACATCTTCATTTGCGACCGCACTTAAATCCAAATCCTGCAACATAGCAAGCCAATTCTGCGCCAATTCTTCACGAACGCCAGTGGTGACCTTGATTTGTTCTTGTGACCATTGTTGAAAATCTAGATTTAACAACGGTAAATCGAGCAGCCACTCCCCTGGATAATCAAAAATATCTAAATAAAGCGTGCCGCGTTCTTTCAAATGACGTAGCAAGCCAGATTGACGTTGAAAACGAATTGCTAAACGTGTTTCACTCACACCCCGAGTAGATTGAAACCATTGCGGCGGATTTTGTGACAAATCATTTAAATTACTTTCATAATCAAAACGTGGCACGCTGAGATCTTGTTGAGATACTCGTTTAACCGCCAAGATTGCCCCATTTCTAGCGGCTTCGAACAAGGGCAAATGCTGTGATGAATTTTGATTAATGGAGAGAAGTTGATTGATTAAACTTGTAATAAACGCCGTTTTTCCACTCCGACTTAACCCTGTTACCGCCAAGCGCAAAGTGCGGTCAAAACCACGATTAATAATTTGATTGATTTCGTTTTGAACCCTATTAAACATTCAATATCCTAGCCATTTTTACTAATATGCCTTACAATTTGGTACATAATTTATCACAATGCATTTGTTATGTTACGCAAAAATCTTACGTTTTTCTGTTTTCTATTTGGTATTGGCTTGAACTCCGGACTTCAAGCTGCTCCGCGCGTACCAGAACACCTAACAGAAAACGGACTAACTTATTGTACTAATGCCTCTGGATTTTCTTTTAATCCGCAAACTGCGGATGCAGGCACGAGTATGAATGTCGTCACAGAGCAAATTTATAATAAACTTTTTGAAATAAAAAACCATAGCGCGAATGTTACGCCTGTTCTTGCTCAGTCTTATACTATTTCACCTGATGGAAAAGAAATATTAATCAATTTGCGTCGTGGTGTTAAATTTCACCAAACGCCATGGTTTACCCCAACACGCGATTTTAATGCAGAAGATGTAGTATTTTCTATTAATCGGGTACTTGGTCATACAACTTATTTGCCACAATTAAGCGAAAACCTTATTACGTATAAAAATCCACAGTATCGTGTATTTCATGAACAAGCTAAGAAGGTACATTTCCCATATTTTGAAAGTATAAAGCTAAACGAAAAAATTAAATCCGTTACCGCTCTTTCACCTTACCAAGTCAAAATTGAGTTATTTACACAAGACTCATCTATTTTGTCACATCTTGCTAGTCAATATGCAATTATTTTCTCACAAGAATATGCGTATCAACTCAGTGCCGATGATAATCTTGCCCAATTAGATACCCACCCTGTTGGTACGGGGCCCTATCAAGTGAAAGACTATGTATATAACCAACATGTCCGCTTAGTGCGTAATGAAAATTACTGGAAAAAAGAAGCGAAAATCAAAAATATTGTTGTTGATCTTTCTACTGACCGAAATGGTCGTTTAGTTAAATTTTTTAACAACGAATGCCAAATTGCTTCTTATCCTGATGTTAGCCAAATTGGTTTATTAAAAAGCGATGACAAACACTATTATATGCAATCTACTGATGGAATGAACTTGGCATATTTAGCATTTAATTTTGATAAGCCGATCATGCAGGATCGTACTATTCGGGAAGCTATCTCGCAAAGTTTAAATCGGGCGCGTATTATTCACAATATTTATCATAATACAGCAACTGTTGCGAATAATATTATTCCTGAGGTTTCTTGGGCATCAAATGTGAATAGCCCAGAATTTGAGTTTGATTATAATCCCAAAATTGCTCAAAAAGTCTTAAAAAATAAACATCTTTCACTTAATTTATGGGTCATTAATGAAGAACAAGTATATAACCCCGCACCGTTTAAAATGGCTGAAATGATAAAATGGGATTTAGCACAAACCGGAGTTGAAATTAACGTTCGAGCAGTGACACGTACTTTTTTAAGTGAACAACTTCGTAATAAAACAGAAAATTATGATTTAATTCTTACAGGATGGTTAGCAGGGAATCTTGATCCTGATGGTTTTATGCGACCAATTTTAAGTTGTAATACACAAAATGAAGTAACTAACTTATCTAATTGGTGTAATCAGGATTTTAATCATTTAATGGATAGTGCTATTGCAACAACACACTTAGCAGAACGTGTTCGTTTTTATAACGATGCTCAAAATCTCGTATTACATGAATTACCCATTATTCCCATTGCGAATGTAAAACGCATCTTAGTTGCCAATACTCGTGTAAAAGGTGTTGAAATGACTCCTTTTGGTAGCCTAAATTTTTCGACTTTACATTTAAGTAAGGAGAAACCTTAATGTTGTGGTCTGCTATTCGTCATATTATCTGGGTAATCATATTATTATTAGTATTATCCTTAATCAGTTTTATGATCTTATTGCGTGATCCACTCAATGCTGATCTTGTCACACAAAATATCTATAACGCTTATTACGTCTATTTAAAAACATTGTTACAGGGTGATTTTGGCATCACTTATAACGGAGGAAAATCCTTAATTGATTTAATTTTGACTGTATTACCTCCTACTCTAGAGCTTTGCTTTACTGCACTTTTATTAGCTTTTATCTTTGGCTTACCTCTCGGTATCATCAGAGCAGTCAGTTCTCAACAAATTTTTGCTAAAAGTTTACAAAGTTTATCCTATTTAGGTTTATCCATTCCTATATTTTGGCTTGCACCTCTTTTACTTTATACCGCCTCCATCAATCATTGGGAGATTGCCGCTATAGGACAATATAATTTACTCTATGAAATCATACCGATTACAGGCTTTCCAGTTATTGATGTTTGGTTCGTTAATGAGCCATATCGCACTAAGATTATACAAAACGTCTTACAACATCTAGCATTGCCTACGCTTGTTTTATGTATTTTGCCTACAATGGAAATTATTCGTCTTATTCAACAACGGGCTGAATACATTCTTTGTCAAAACTTTGCTAAAGTAGCAACAACACGAGGTTGGTCAAAATGGAAAATTTTACATCAATATGTTTTTCGTAATACCCTTCCATTATTGATACCCCAAGTGCCACGTGTATTTACACTTGTGCTAACGCAATGTATGTTAGTCGAAACAGCACTTGGTTGGCCTGGTATTGGTCGTTGGCTTATTAATGCTGTAGCTGAACAAGACTATAACAGTATTGCAGCAGGCGTTATAGTTATTGGTATATGTATTATTTTAATTGATACCTTAATTAAAAGTATCACTTTTATACTCGATCCATTTAAAAAGAAAGGTTGGTATGCAAGATAAAGAACCTGAAGAATTTCGAGAAAATACCTCAATATTCCAAATTTGGCTACTATTTCGCAAAAATACCATTGCGTTGTTCAGCTTTTATTTATTAGCGTTGTTAACTCTGACCGCACTTTTCAGCAGTTGGATAGCGCCTTATTCTGATAACACACAGTTTGTTGGGCAAGAATTAATGCCACCATCTTGGGTTGATAAAGGACAAATAGCTTTTTTCTTTGGCACAGATGATCTAGGACGAGATATTTTAAGTCGCTTAATTATGGGTACTCGCTATACCCTGGGCTCTTCCTTATTAGTACTCATTGCCACCGCACTCATTGGGGGAGCCCTTGGCATTATTGCTGGTATGTTAAAAGGGATAAAGGCACGTTTTGTGGGACATATTTTCGATGCTTTTTTATCTTTACCTATTTTACTTATTGCAATCATCATTTCCACATTAATGGAGCCTAGTTTATGGAATGCTATGTTTGCAACGCTATTCGCAATTTTACCTTATTTTATCCATGCTATTTATCGCGCAATTCAAGAAGAATTAAAAAAAGATTATGTCATCATGCTCAAACTTGAAGGGATTTCTAACTGGACATTATTAAAAACCACCATTTTGCCTAATATCACAGTTGTGTATATTCAAGAAATCTCACGGGCTTTTATTGTTGCAGTACTAGATATCAGCGCACTAAGTTTTATATCTCTTGGCGCTCAACGTCCTACACCAGAATGGGGAGCGATGATCAAAGATTCACTTGAGCTACTCTATCTTGCGCCATGGACAGTACTTTTACCTGGTTTTGCTATTATTTTCACCATTTTACTCAGTATTATTTTTAGTAACGGCTTAATTAAAGCCATTAATCAATATTATGAATAACTTATGGCACTATTAGATATTCGCAACTTAAATATTGAAATAAAAACACCAAACGGTCGCATTAAAATTGTGGACGGTATTAATTTATCACTCAATGAAGGAGAAATCGGTGGACTTGTAGGTGAATCAGGTTCTGGTAAAAGTTTAATCGCTAAAGTTATTTGTAATGCGGTCAAAGAAAACTGGATTATCACCGCAGATCGTTTCCGATTTGACGATGTAGAATTACTAAAGCTTAATCCAAATCAACGTCGTAAACTTGTTGGTAAAGAAATATCTATGATTTTCCAAGATCCTCTTTCTTGCCTTGAACCAAGTCGAAAAGTCGGTAAGCAGCTTATCCAAAATATTCCTAATTGGACATTTAAGGGAAAATGGTGGCAATGGTTCGGATGGAAAAAACGCCGTGCTATTGAATTATTACACCGTGTTGGTATTAAAGATCACCATGATATTATGTCCAGCTATCCAAGCGAACTTACTGAAGGTGAAGGTCAGAAAGTAATGATTGCTATTGCCGTAGCAAACCAACCTCGTCTACTCATTGCAGATGAACCTACGAATACGCTAGAATCTACGACTGCGCTACAAGTTTTTCGATTACTTTCTAGCATGAACAAAAACCAAGGTACGACTATTTTACTTGCAAGTAACGATATTAAAAGCATCAGTGAATGGTGTGATCACATTTCTGTTCTTTATTGTGGACAAAATGCTGAATCTGCCCCAACAGAAATATTATTAGCATCGCCACACCACCCCTACACTCAATCATTAATCAATGCGATCCCGGATTTTACTCAGCCTTTAGGATTTAAAACTAAATTAGGTACATTAGAAGGAACAGTACCAATTCTAGAACAAATGCCCATAGGTTGTCGCCTTGGACCACGTTGTCCTTTCGCACAAAAGAAATGTATCGAAAAGCCGAACAAGACCAAAATTAAGCAACATGAATTTTCTTGCCATTACCCCGTTAATCTTCGCGAGAAAAATTTTAAAGAAAAAACCACTACTACACCATTAACGCTCCATCGTAAAGGAAATGAATAATGCCGTTATTAAAAGTAGAAGATTTAACTAAAACCTTCAAAGGTCGAAAACGCTTATTTGGTACCAGCTATTTTAATGCAGTAGAAAATATAAGTTTTTCTCTTGAACGCCAGCAAACAATCGCTATTATTGGGAAAAATGGCTCGGGAAAATCCACATTGGTCAAAATGATCGCGGGTATAATTCCACCCTCTTCAGGTCGTATTATATTTAATCATCATGAATTACAACATGATGATATCCAATATCGAGCCCAGCATATTCGCATGCTCTTCCAAGATGCTAATTCAGCTTTCAATCCACGATTAAATATTGGTGAGATACTTGATACCCCTTTACGTCTGGCTACTAATTGGGATGAGTCGCACCGTAATCAAAAAATCTTTGATACACTTTTACTTGTTGGACTTTATCCTGATTACACCAATTTAAAAATCAAACACCTTTCTGTAAGCCAGAAACAACGAATTGCATTAGCTCGAGCTCTTATTCTATCACCTGAAATTATCATTATTGATGATGCACTGGGTAATCTTGATGCTTCCGTACGCATACAACTACTCAACTTAACATTAGATTTACAACAACGGCTTGGTATTTCCTATATTTATGTTGGACAAGATCTTGGCATGATTAAACATATTGCCGATCAAGTTATTGTGATGGATGAGGGAAAAATGATTGAATATGGGCCACCAAGAACATTATTTAGCGCACCACAAACTGAAATTACTCGTCGTTTAGTTGAAAGTCATTTTGGAAAAATTCTTGATAAGAATGCTTGGATAAATAATTAGAAAAATTGAGTTGGTCGATAAGCCGAGTTCTGTCGTGGACAATCATTCCTCTAGGCGACAAATTACTCTGCCGCTCAAGCAACCTACCCGAATCCTGAGCGGGCCACTCATTGGATTCCTATTTGGTCTTGCTACGAGTGGAGTTTACCCTGCTGCCAACCGTTACCGGAGGCACGGTGCGCTCTTACCGCACCCTTTCACCCTTACCGTTTACACGGCGGTCTGCTCTCTGTTGCACTGGTCGTCGGCTCACGCCGCCCGGACGTTATCCGGCACTCTGCCCTGTGTAGCTCGGACTTTCCTCTCGTTTACTTGTCCCACTAGGTCGTATAAATACGGTTAAGGGCTTCAATAAACCAGCGATTGTCTAACCAACTCGGCGCGTAGTATAGGGGCAATCATTAGTGAGGTCAATAAAATCCCCAATTTTTAGATATTACGCGTCAATCTTATAAACAATAATGCCTAGCTTGCATCGAATTTTTCATTCGTATTTTTTTATGATTCCGCTAAAATAACGCCAATTTCAACCGCTCTTTTAGGAAGAAGAATGAACTATCTAAAAATCGCCCAGGATTCCCTTTCAGTGGAAAGTAACGCACTTTTACAACTCAGCCAACGTTTAGGTGAAGATTTTAATCAAGTTGTCGATTTAATCCTTGCTTGCGAAGGACGATTAGTCATCGGCGGGATAGGCAAATCCGGTTTAATCGGCAAAAAAATGGTGGCTACCTTTGCCTCTACGGGTACACCAAGTTTCTTTTTACATCCGACAGAAGCCTTTCACGGCGATTTAGGTATGTTGAAACCAATTGATATCGTGATGTTAATTTCCTATAGCGGTGAAACCGATGATGTCAATAAACTGATTCCAAGTTTAAAAAATTTTGGTAATAAAATTATTGCCGTGACGAGTAACAAAAATTCCACGCTCGCACGTCATGCAGATTATGTTTTAGACATTACTGTTGAGCGAGAGGTGTGTCCGAATAATCTCGCGCCAACAACATCCGCACTTGTAACGCTAGCACTTGGCGATGCACTCGCTGTATCGCTCATTACGGCACGCAATTTCCAACCCGCTGACTTTGCTAAATTCCATCCAGGTGGTAGTCTTGGTCGCCGTTTACTCTGTAAAGTAAAAGATCAAATGCAAACTCGTTTACCAATTATCAAACCGGAAACCAATTTCACTGATTGCTTAACTATAATGAATGAAGGCCGAATGGGCGTTGCATTAGTCATGGAGAATAATCAATTAAAAGGCATTATTACGGATGGCGATATTCGTCGAGCATTAACGACAAATGGCGCTGATACCTTAAATAAAACTGCACAAGATTTTATGACAAACTCACCTAAGACAATTCACCAAGATGAATTCCTAGCAAAAGCAGAAGACTTTATGAAAGCGAAAAAAATTCACTCGCTAGTTGTTGTTAATGATGAAAATCACGTGGTGGGTTTAGTGGAATTTTCAAGCTAAGGAATCCCAATGCAACAAAAATTAGAAAATATTAAATTTGTTATTACTGATGTGGATGGCGTGCTCACCGATGGACAACTCCATTATGATGCTAATGGTGAAGCGATTAAAAGTTTTCATGTGCGAGATGGTTTAGGCATAAAAATGCTGATGGATGCAGGTATTCAAGTAGCAGTGCTTTCTGGTCGAGACTCTCCTATTTTACGTCGTCGTATTGCCGATCTTGGTATTAAATTATTCTTTCTTGGCAAACTTGAAAAAGAAACGGCTTGTTTTGATCTTATGAAACAAGCAGGCGTCACTGCCGAGCAAACCGCTTATATTGGTGATGATAGCGTAGATCTACCCGCCTTTACAGTGTGTGGAACTTCTTTTGCTGTGGCTGATGCCCCTATTTATGTGAAGAATGCTGTTGATCATGTACTTTCCACTAATGGAGGAAAAGGCGCATTCCGTGAAATGTCCGATATGATTTTACTGGCACAGGGAAAATCTTCTGTGTTTGATAGTGCCCAAGGTTTCCTAAAATCAGTGAAAAACATGGGACAATAAAATACCTAAAAATAAACCGCACTTAGGCAACCCCAAGTGCGGTTATTTTTAGATGTATTTTTATAATGCTTTTAAGATATCTTCAACGCGATCTTTTGCATCACCAAAGAGCATTTGCGTATTCTCTTTGAAGAATAATGGGTTTTGTACGCCAGCATAACCCACAGCCATTGAACGTTTGAAAACAATCACATTTTGCGCTTTCCATACTTCCAATACAGGCATTCCCGCGATTGGGCTATTTGGATCTTCCATCGCAGCTGGGTTTACCGTATCGTTCGCACCTATAACCAATACTACATCAGTATCAGCGAAATCATCATTGATTTCATCCATTTCAAGTACGACATCATAAGGCACTTTCGCTTCGGCTAAAAGCACGTTCATGTGGCCAGGTAAACGTCCTGCAACAGGGTGAATACCAAAACGAACGTTCACACCACGTTCACGCAATTTTGCCGTAATATCAGCAACTGGATATTGTGCTTGTGCCACAGCCATACCATATCCTGGAGTGATAATCACAGAACTTGCATTTTTCAACAATTCAGCCACTTCTTCTGCTGTAGTTTCACGGTGTTCGCCTTGTTCTTCGCTTGAAGAAACTTGAACATCATTACCAAAACCACCTGCAATTACGCTCACAAATGAACGGTTCATTGCTTTACACATAATGTAAGAAAGAATTGCACCAGAAGAACCAACAAGCGCACCTGTTACGATGAGCAAGTCATTATTCAACATAAAACCTGCCGCCGCCGCTGCCCAACCAGAATATGAATTAAGCATTGATACCACAACTGGCATATCTGCCCCACCGATTGAAGCCACTAAGTGCCAGCCGAATGCAAGCGCAATCGCTGTCATTAATAACACAGGGAAAATGCTTTCTGGATTATTCAAGAATGCAACCATCAATAATGCAGATACCACAAGTGCGGCTAAATTTAATTTATGGCGATGTGGCAACATTAATGCTTTTGAATTAATTTTTCCGCTCAATTTACCAAATGCGACAACTGAACCAGTGAAAGTTACTGCACCGATAAAAATACCTAAAAATACTTCAACATTATGAATATTCGTTAATACTGCTTGCTCTGCTACAAATGCGGCTTGTGCTGCTGCATCTAATCCTTCTGGCATTAACGCCTCATGGTGTAAACCATAGCTATTAAAGCCGACGAGTACAGCCGCTAAACCGACGAAACTGTGAAGAATCGCCACAAGTTCTGGCATTTCAGTCATTTCTACTTTTAATGCACGTTGAACACCGATTGCACCACCGATGATCATTGCAATAATAATCCAAAATGTTCCTTCAGAATGAGGGCCAAAAATGGTTGCGATAAGAGCAATGGTCATACCAACAATACCGAACCAACAACCCGCTTTAGCAGTTTCATGTTTAGAAAGTCCTGCCAAGCTCATAATGAAAAGTAATGCTGCTAAAATATACGCAGCCTGTACTAAACCTTCAGACATTGTGCGCTCCTTAACCTTTTCTAAACATTGCTAACATACGTTGTGTGACACGGAAACCACCAAAAATATTGATGCTTGCCACCAAAATAGCCACAAAAGCTAACGCATCGATAAATAGATTGCCTGTTGGCTGACGAATTTGTAATAACGCGCCTACAATAATAATGCCTGAAATTGCATTTGTTACTGCCATTAATGGTGTATGAAGTGCATGGCTAACATTCCAAACCACGTAATAACCCACCACGCAAGCTAAAACAAATACAGTGAAATGTGATAAAAATGCAGCTGGCGCCACAGAAGCTAACCAAAGGAATAACACGCCAACACCTGCCATCACACCGTATTTCACACGAGGATCTGTTGGTTTAGATTCTTTTTTCTCTGCCACTGGTGCAGCTTTGATTTCTTGTTTTGGTTGTGCAGACACTTGAATTTGTGCTGGGGGAATTTCTTCCCCATCACGAACAACGGTTACACCACGAAGAACCACATCTTCAAAATCAATATTGATATTGCCATCTTTCTCTTTGCACAAAAGTTTTAATAAATTGACTAAGTTTGTGCCATAAAGTTGAGAAGATTGCGTTGGTAAACGGCTTGGGAAATCGGTATAACCAATCACTTTCACTTGATTTTCAGTTGTAACAACTTTCCCTGCTTGCGTATATTCACAGTTACCGCCTGTTGCAGCCGCTAAATCCACAATCACCGAACCTGGTTTCATTGAATCCACCATTTCTTTGGTGATTAAACGAGGCGCTGGTTTACCCGGAATAGCTGCTGTAGTAATAATAATATCGACTTCTTTAGCTTGTTCTGCGTAAAGCTCCATCGCACGACGGTTAAATTCTTCCGACATCACTTTCGCATAACCATCACCACTGCCGCCTTCTTCTTTAAAATCAATTTCTAAGAAGCTTGCGCCCATACTTTGAACTTGCTCTTTCACTTCAGGACGAGAGTCAAAAGCACGAACAATCGCCCCAAGGCTATTTGCTGCACCAATTGCCGCCAAACCAGCCACACCCGCACCAATCACCAACACTTTTGCTGGTGGAACTTTACCTGCAGCAGTAATTTGCCCGGTAAAGAAGCTGCCGAATTCATGCGCAGCTTCAATGACAGCACGATAACCAGAAATATTCGCCATAGAAGAAAGCGCATCCAATGCTTGCGCACGAGAAATACGAGGCACCGCATCCATTGCTAACACATTAATTTTCTTCGCGGTGAGTTTTTTCATTAACTCAGGATTTTGCATACGCCAAATAAAGCTCACAAGCGTTGCGCCTTCCTTCATTTGAGCGATTTCTTCATCTGTCGGTGCATTTACTTTGAAGATAATATCCGATTGCCAAATTTCAGCCGACGTACCGATCTTCGCGCCTGCCTCTAAAAATGCTTGATCTTCAAAACTAGCTTTAAAACCTGCATCGTGTTCCACGATCACGTCAAAGCCCAATTTCAATATTTGCTGAACCGTTTTCGGCGTTGCCGCCACACGGCTCTCATTCTCAAGCAGCTCTCTAGGTACACCAATTAACATACTGTTTCCCTCTGATTGATGATTGGGTTGATGAGATTAATGAACAAACCTTCGCCTATTCATCGTTAAAATGACAAAAAGTCAAACGGATACAACTGTATCATTGATTGAATGAAAATAGGTAACGTTTTTAAGTGGTTTTACAAGATATTGTGATAGGGATCACGAAAAATCTCATATAAAAACACTTCAAATTAGGTGTCCAGGTTTTGGGGGGCAGATCAAAGTGCGGTCAATTTTAAGAAGTTTTAAAACTCTTTAAAATTGACCGCACTTTCAAACATTAAATTCTACGAATACTTTTTCATTAATTCATAAATTGGTTTTAATTGAGGCTCATTAGCTGTAGGTTTATAACTTTCAAGAATGGTTTCATCCTCATTGACTAAGTAATGAACATTTGCCCCTTTTTGAAGCATAAGCTCTAAAACATCCAATCTCTCTGGGATATATCCAATCATAGATAAAGGGATTAAACCATCTTGGTTCGGTAAATTAGGATTTGCTCCTGCTTTGAGCAACGCTATCGCCGCCTCAGCATTTTTACTTCGTAATGCATAATGCAAAGGAGTCATTCCGTATATATCTTGAGCATTAACATCGACGCCATTATCAATATAGAATTGTATTAATTCTACTTTAGGTTCCGAATAGCAAAGTATCCTATGTAGATAGTTCCATTTATCTAAACTAGTAATTTTTTTTATATCTGCCAATTTGTTTTCTAAAAATATTTTTCTTAATAGTTGAAGATCATTATTAAAATTACTCTCTACAATTTTTTCTTCCAAATCCAAGTCATTAAATTTAGAAAAATCCATCTTATTTTCCTCCATTCATAAAATTTCTCATATCTTGTTTTATATCTAAGATATCATCTTTACCAGGCATCTCATTTCTATGACTTCGATTTTCAGACATATTTTCTAACCTAAATTTATTAGGTCTTGCATTTACATAATCATTAAATTGTTTTTGACTCCAATTTAACTCTTTAGCTGCAAGAGATAACCGTCTATGCTCCCAGCCATAAGCATGTCCTATATCGATTGGTCCTTTAACTATCGCACGAGTAATCTTATCTCGGTAATTACCATTAGGTAGAACCTCGTATTGTTCAAAGATTTTCTTCATGGTATCAGAGCGAAGATAAGAACGATTATAAAATTGATCTACAGGTTTATCTGTCGATAAATAACGTCCTGTTTGCTCATCAATTCGTTGAGATAGTCTATTAAAATGAGGATCTGTTCCTGCGTTGTGATTTACTGTTTCAAAACGATTTAAGTCTTTTTTGATCACTGTAATTTCTTTTCCATCCTGATTTTTAAACTTATAAGCATGATATCCATCAATATCTTTTACTCGCTTAGCTCCATCAGGTAAAGCATGCCAACAATCATTATGCACCCAAACCCCATCAGAATAACTATTAGATCCTTTAATGAAGTAAGTATGGTCATTTTCAACTGTCAAGTTATACGCACTTAACTTCTCAGCCTTGATGCTAACACTTTTTACCGTCTGCCATTGGTTATGTTCTGATAGCAGTTTATAACCCGCTTTCAGATTTTGTGCATCTACCCACTGAGCGTTTTGGATTTCTCCGTTGTAGTGATGCCCCTCAGAACTCGGTACTAGCTCACCTTGATTTACCTGGGTAAAGAATGGATGAATTTTGTTTGAAACAATGGTTTGGTGTTTGCCTTGTTCATCAATCACTTCTACATATACCGTAAAATCATACGGGTTGTTGTAGTGCGCTTGTACACGCTGATAGGTCATTTGTCCTGTCAGTTCGTTTTTCGCATAAACCTTATCTCCGACTTTAATAGACGCTATCGGCTTATAACCTTGCTCTGTTTTTACTTCCATGTCACCACGGAAAGAACAAGTTTTAGGTTTTATCTTCGCGACATTAATACCTGAATGAGCTACATCAATCGTGCCATTTTTTAATTTGGCAATAGACTTAGCTATCCCCAATCCCGCACCACTTAGAACTACTCCTCCAGTTGAAACACCTTTCATTTTACCTTGGCGGTAACCTTGCATTTCACCCGCAAGTTTTGGGTTCTCTTGAAGGGCAAGCGTATAAGCCTCATCCCAATCTTTCAACGAGACCACAACATTATTATAGATTTTCTCTGGATTTGAAATTGCTTCCCATAAAGACACTACGGTATCATCTAAATTAACAACTGCATCTGCTGTTTCTTTAACACTATCAATTTGCCCTTGAGCTTCTGCAAGCTCTAGACCTTCTTGATATTCTTTAGCTTTATCCTCATCTCCATTGAATAAAACCTTGGCATACATTTCAATGTTTTGCTTACGCTCATCACTAGGATGAAGATTTTACTAATTAGAAAAAGAAAAAAATACCGGTATTAGAATTTAATGCAAGTTTAACCAAGCGATATAATTCACGAAAAAAGGTATGGATATGTATATACCTTGATATTATATTTAACAACCTATTTAATCGGTTATTATCACAAATACTTTCATCTTCATAATCATCAATATTTTTATCTAACTCCTTATTAATCACATCAAAAAAATTAGTACTCCATATTTCTCTATAAACATCATCATCTAACTCTAATTCCTCAAGATCTCCAGGTATACACTGGTTATAATTAAGTCGATGCATAGCCTCTCTAGTAAGTGGAACAGAAATTAACTTCATAATTTACTCCTTAATTTTAAAATGAGTAACTTGATTGTATTCACTTTGAGTTCTACCTATTTTCTTTCCATTATCAAGAGTTTTATTATTAGGAACAACTCCATTAAGATCTAAATAATTTCTCTTACCTCTTATACTTGGATCATATATACGGAAATATTTCCCATTAATATCTTCAACAACTTGAACTTTAGTTGTAGGATTTTCATATATTCTTTTTCCTTTGTCTGTCATTGTAATGATAGGATTCTTTCCTGCAAACTTCTCTATGGACTTATGCAAATTAGCTTCGGTCCAATTTTTAGGTTCCAATCTTATTCATATTTTTCATGGCGCTTATATACACATATATAATTATCAAAAGATAAATATTTAGGGTAATCAATCCTAACTAAATTCTCATCAATAGTATAATCCTCACTAAAATTAGAAATAATATCTGTACCAACTTCATAAATCTCTTCATTCCAATAGGTAGAGATATCTCCATCAATAACGATATAAATACTTATACAATTTTCATTGATTCTTACATAAACACCTCTAACCTCTTTGGTAATTTTACCTATCAAGGCATTTTGGGTAACAATTCTTAATCTTATAATGTCATTATTCATAGACTATTATTCCTTTGGTTTAGCCGGAACTACATGATATCCATTTTTACTATAATGAATAATCCCCATAGTTGTTGGGGTTTGATTTCCTGTAACAGGATCGATATAAATACCGATATTTTTATTGAAGTTCACCCTTTCTTTAGAACCAGGAAGCCCAATTTCAGTTTTTCCCACCTGCTGTCCAGTTCCTACATAACCTTTTAAAGAATCTAAACTTACAGTGATAATGCTTTTCTGTTGTCCATTAGAAAGAGAAACTTTATACTCATTTGTGTTTTCTAAATGCTTATTTTGCTTAGATATCTCAATTTCTAAGTTATTTAAATTAACTTTTGTAGTGCGATATCCCTTAGTCTCCCCAACAATCGGCAATTTTTCGTTTGCATTGGCTCCTTTTGGCAACTTAGTTAAGGCTATCCCCCCTAACCCCACAGCTTCCGCAGCACCTAAAGCAAGAGTTGCATAGTGTACGCTCTTTGGTAACTGGTTTCTTGTTTTACCGTTTTCCAATTCCACAAAATCACTCAATTTAACCTGGGTCTCTCTACTTAAATTATTAAAATAGGATCCAAACCTTAAATAACTAGAGTTTTCATATGCTGCTTCATCTCCCGATTGCATCATCTGAATATGTGGTATATAACAAACTGGATTATCACCACAATCCTTCAATATTTTTCTTCTATTTTTCTCACTTAATTTCGCGTATTTCTCAAAAATAGGTCGAGTATCTTTTCCTTCCTTCTCTGCTTTAGCTAACTCTTTAACGAGGCTGTTTACCTCTCCGTTGTATAAATAATTATTCTCCACAGCATTCTTCGCCGTCTTAGCCGCAATAATCGCCCCATCAGAGCTATCTGATAAACTACCACCGGCAATACCTGCTGCTACTTGACTTAAAGAAGATACCGTACGTTTTTCTTCTTCGCTCAGCTTTTCAGGTGATTTATTATAAAGTGTTGACGCTAAGAAATGAGCCGCAACCTCTCCACCTGCTGCACCAGCCGCACCCGCAGCAACATTACGATTGCCCGCATAAGCCTCTACCGCGCCCCAAAGTGCATGAGCAGTCAAATTGAGAGCGGTATTTACATTACCTTTTGCATCTGTTGTCGCTTTCTTAATTTGATTATTCACCGCAGGTGATAATCCTGAAGCCACCACTTCCGCTGCCGGTCTGCCAGCTAAAGCGGTGCTGATAACATTTAATGCTGAATCAATGATAAGACGTTGACTTCCACCTGTTTCCCATTCTTTAGCTTTGCGACTCGCTGTCTCAAAATTATCTCGTGCTTGTTTGACTAAAGCGCGGTTCGTTTCGTTGTTGTTTTCTGCCTTGGCTTTTTCTGCTTCTTCTAACGCAATTGCGGCTTCATTACGTTTCGCTTTCGCTTCTTCACCAAATTTATTAGCAAGCAAACTTCCTGCTTCCGCGACATTTGGTCCAAATTTCTCTGTCACCTCACGTTGGAAATCAAGCTCTTTTTGAACATCATCTTTATTAAAACGATTCTCTAATTTACCACTTTGGCTTTGTGCACTCTCTGTAGTGATATCGGTTTTTATCGCAGCAATCTCTTCTTGTACCGTTTTACCTGTACGTTTTAATTGCTCAGCTTCATCTTTAATAATGATATTTTGTGTGTTAATACCACTTTTTGTTGTGGTGGATTGACTATCGGAATCTTTACCATAGCCCATGCCATAAGAGAATTGGAGAGATTCCTTGCCTTCAGCCAATTTCTTGGTGTTCTCTTGTCCATTTACTCCTTTAGAATTAACAGTTGTGTTGCCATTTTTATCGGTATAAAGCAGGTTACCATCTTTATCCGTGGCTTGTTTTGTACTTTGAGCTGCACCATTTTCGCCAAATGGTGTTTCAAAGTTAGCTGACACACTGCCACTTACACCAAAACTGCTGCCACTATAATTTGAGTGATTTTCAATATCTGAATGAGTAATGCTGCCAGTACTAAAATGGTTTTTACCATCTGCTTCTGCCTTTTGGGTAGACGTAATCAATGCACCTTTAAGATCGGTATGCTTATTAACATTAATATCATAACCTTCATCTCCAGCATAAATTCCAGCTTGTTCATTGATGCTGGCGTGGTCGGCATTGATTTTTGATTTATTGAAATTGCCTCCAACGGATGCGCCATACCCCACTGTCACACTACCATTTACATTCATTTGTTTACCATAGTAGCGAGATTTATCTTGCAAACTTTCGATATTCAAGTTTTCAGCATTAAGTTCTACTCGTTTGCCTTTTACTTGGCTACCAATAATATTGGCATCACCACCGGCTTGAATCACGGTTTTACTTTGACTATCACCTACATGGCTTGCAACATAAGTGGTTTCATCACCATTGCCATAACCTTTTCCGTAATTACCGCCTAAAGTAGCCCCAGCAACCGCACCATTACTCACTTTAATGCCTACCCCTGCATTAAAACCACTCGATTTATTGGTACTACGTTCTTGATGGTTTTCTTCTATTGCTTTGATATTGACTTGGTTATCTGCAATCAATGTCGTGCCTTGCTTACCTGAGATATCCGAACCTTCAATATTAATATTGGAATCCTTTCCTGCACCTGTCGCCATAATATTTACTTTGCCGCCAGCATTAACTTGGGATTTATAGGCTGTTTTTCCTTCAGTATGAGAGTGAGATTCGCTCTTCTGTTGACCATAAGTGATTTGTACACCGATCAAGGAGTCGACATCCCCTTCACCATTCATAAAATCTTTGACATCGGTTACAGCTTTTTTTCCAGATTGGTAGGCACGATAAGCCTCAAAGCCAGCATTAGCTGCCGACATAGTATTCACTCGGTCATGTTTACTATCGCCAACTTGTTTAGTGGATTCGATAGCCCCTTGTACTGCTTGAATAGCAGAAATAACAGGAGAGCTAATAGCAATAGTTAAACCTTTTTGCTCAAATTTTTGTTTGGTATTGGTTTCATATTTGTCATCTGCAGCTTTAATATCGACTTTTTTCGCCAGAATATTCACATCGCCGTCTTTGATTGCACTCACCTTACTCGCAGTTTGAGTATAAGTGTTTTCCGCAATCATCGTAGTATTACCGTTCAAGCTACCTACTTGGCTACCTTTCGCATAAAGCTTAGTCTGATCACTTTCTGTGGTTTGTTTTTGAGAACCAAAGGTTACTCCAATACCACCTCCCAATATGCCTGATTTTTTCTTGCTGTAATAATCATCAGAGTAGACTCGGTTCTCAGCTTCGCGAATATCAATGTTTTTAGCCTTCACCGTCAAACCATTACCAGCTGCTACATTTGAGCCCTGAATAGTGACATTACCTTTGCTTGAATGAAGATAAATCTTATCTGCATCTAAATTTGAGGCTTCCGCAACGTCATAATCGTGTTTATGTCGATAAACTTCTGTCGTTGAGCTTGTTAAACCTCTAGATTTACTTTTTGAACCACTAGAAAGCTGCTCTTTATAACGGGCTTCTTGGATATTAATATTCCCCTCAGACATCACATTCATAGTGCCATTACTGGTTACAGAAACGCCTCGCATTTCAACCGCACTTTTACCCACAGCATCAAGATTTCCAGTGACATTTAACTGACTGCCAACTTCTTGTTTTTGATCAAGCTTGTAATAATTATCAGCGTTAGAGACATAATGTTCTTTGTTTTGGGTTTCAATCGTGTCAAGATTTAATTTATCACCCGCTTGCAATGCCGCATCACCTTTAATATTAAAGTTAGCGCCTTTTACTGTGATATTTTCCGTTGCCATTAAAAGAGCAGTGCCTTTTTGCCCCTTATCAGCTGCATCTTTTCTACCCACATTAATTGAGGCTTGCTGAACAAGGGATTTGCGGTAAAAATTGCCAGTATCCTCGGTTTCACTCGTGCGGCTTTCTATATTAATGTTTTTAGCTTGAGCCACTAAACGCTCTTCTGCATTGAGTTCTCCACCGAGATTATTAAGAGTTTCTTTCGCTTTTAAGTAAAGCTCACGCCCTTGCAATTTTCCGCCTAGGTTTTCTATATTATTTGCCGCCAAATGGGTCAAATTACGCCCCGAAATAACTCCACTGTTTTGAATGTCGCCTTGAATATTGACAATTACATCGTTGGCTGAAATCACTGCGCCTCGACTATCAATATCTGCATTACGGCTCACTACATAAACCTGTGGTGCAAGTACTTCTTTTTTCGAACCATCTTTTAACGTTACTTCACGTTTTACCATCCATACCATATCTGAGGTGAGTTGTTTCATCTGCTCAGCCGTTAATGCCACGCCAGGGATCAAATTAAGTTTCTTCGCATATTGCGCACCATTATCCATCAAGGCTTTATACTGTTCATAATCAGATAAGTAACCTTGAAGGAAACGTCTGCCCGTGAGTTGATTGATTTGCTCATTTACTAAACGCTGTTCATAAAAACCGTCACCCAAACGCTTCAGAATATTTTTCGGATCGCTATGAATCTGTTTAAACATATAATCAGAACTTAGCCATTTAGATTTCTGAATAAAACGTGGATCAGTTTCCACTAGGTATTGACTAGATAGCACTGGGTTAATTTTGTAAAGGCTTGCCTGTGGCAATGAAATATCTGGTAAATGCGTTTTGATATCAAGGTTATCTTTATTTTTCATCACTCCAGACGTGATTGCTTCCAGGTTAACGCGGTGAACATTTAAATCTGTATTTAAAGGTGTTTTCTCCGCTAATGAAATGCCTTGGAAATCTGATTTATTCCCAACAATTGCGCCAGTAGACTCCACCGGCTCACCTATTTTTAAAAGTTCCAGCCCAAATTTAAACGGTTCGACAGGTAAGAGGCGGTCAATTTTTTGTTTATTTCGGCCATACACAGCCCAAACTTTTTTACCTCTCCAACCATGACGATGCCTTTCTTTTTTAATGTCTTCTTTCAAACCGATGTCTCGACGATGAATTTCACCATCAACATCAATATTATCAAGTTTTAGTAATCCTTGGCTTACTGTACTAACGGGTTCCTTAATCGCTTTATCTGCTAAATATAAAGTGTCACCAATCACAATTCGGGAGTGTTTATTCGTATACTCCCCCCCTTCCAAATGTAAAGATTGCCCGATAAGCAATTTACCTGGGTCTTGGTGTTCAATGGTATTAGTATCTGTGGTTCGAATGTAATCTTGTTTCAGCCAATTTTGAGCTGCCACTGCTTTACGTCCATCATTGAAACGAAAATATTGATTGCTATTATGACGACTATTATTAACATGATCTAAATAGCCCTCACCTTTTTCTCCTTCATTACCATAATAAGTCGCACTGCTATCAAACGGGGAATAAGTAACAAAATGATTTTTAGTATATTTATGTCCTAACTTTAAATGTAAATCGTGGTTTAGCAGACGATGCGTTTTAATCCAACCACTTCCTAAAGCTTCAATGGTCGCACTACCGTTATCAATGCTATTTGCATAACCAGTTGCTTGATTATTTTCATTTAACTGTCCACCAATATAGATATTACCTAAACTCATAATAAGTGAATGGTTACGGTTTACTAAATTACCGACACCTAAATCAAGTCTCTCACGAGCAGCAATTGTCGCCGCTGTTCCGTCAGCATTCTCAAGGTTATTTAAATTGTTTGCTTGAATTGCAAGGTGTCCTCCATAAATACGTGCCGTACCAATGTTATTTACATCATTGGCTTTAATCACTGTGGTATCGCCATCAATTAAGCCAAAGTTATTTAGCTTATTAGTTTGAATACGTGTATTTATTGAAGAAATTTCTGCATTAGCATTATTTTGAATAGTAGATCCTTCAACTGATGCTGAATGACCTACCACAAGGTTGGAATTATTAACAAAATCACCTTTT
>NZ_JAHKJY010000015.1:0-584 GCF_018829755.1 Haemophilus sp. SZY H8 | reverse complement strand
TACTGGTTCACTATCGGTCAATCAGGAGTATTTAGCCTTGGAGGATGGTCCCCCCATCTTCAAACAGGATATCACGTGTCCCGCCCTACTTCTCGTTAACTTAGTACCACAGCCTGGATTTTGAGTACGGGGCTATCACCCTGTGTCGCTAAGCTTCCCAGCTTATTCCTCTATCTCTGCTGCTATCATTAACAGGCTCTTTCGCTTTCGCTCGCCGCTACTGACGAAATCTCGGTTGATTTCTTTTCCTCGGGGTACTTAGATGTTTCAGTTCTCCCGGTTTGCCTCACTTACCTATGAATTCAGTAAGTGATAGTAGATTCTTCATCTACTGGGTTTCCCCATTCGGATATCTTGGATTAAACGCCTCTTATCGACTCATCCAAGCTTTTCGCAGATTAGCACGTCCTTCTTCGCCTCTGATTGCCAAGGCATCCACCTTGTACGCTTAGTCACTTAACTATACAACCTCAAGTGTTTTCAAAACTCAATATAAAATAGATATTGTGCTCTGACCGCACTTTTAGCGTCATTAATTCAACTAAACACTTGATTGCTTTTGTTCAATCAAGATTTATCACAAA
>NZ_JAHKJY010000014.1:0-386 GCF_018829755.1 Haemophilus sp. SZY H8 | reverse complement strand
TTCCCTCTTTTCACTTTCCTATCTTGCCTACTCAGACTTTCTCTCGAAAATCTCTTGTTTTCAGCTTGTTTCCAATTTTTTAAAGAACACTAAGATAATCTAACAAAGTTATCTTTAATTGGCGTCCCCACGGGGATTCGAACCCCGGTTACCGCCGTGAAAGGGCGATGTCCTAGGCCTCTAGACGATGGGGACATCAATTAAAGATACTCTATCTTCTTTTTATCTTTCAACGTTGCTTTCGCTTCGTTTTTAATTTCTCATTTTTCTACAACTATCAGTCAATCTGTGTGAGCACTCGCTGTCTCTCGTCTTTGGTAAGGAGGTGATCCAACCGCAGGTTCCCCTACGGTTACCTTGTTACGACTTCACCCCAGTCATGAATC
>NZ_JAHKJY010000013.1:0-1166 GCF_018829755.1 Haemophilus sp. SZY H8 | reverse complement strand
TTTGACCAAATCACACCTTGATTGTTTTGAATTAACGGACTTTGAATAGAGATCAAACCTTCAGCGGCAATCTTCCCTTCAGTATTATCTAACCCTTTTTTCAAATTCAATGAAAAGGCCTCTTTACCACGCTGAACCCAGCTACTCTTCTTATTATTAAGTTGTGCGGTATCTATCGCAAAATACCCTGCATTTAGGTTAGCATTCTCCGCTAAAATAATATCAGGACTGCTTAATGCAGTACGCCCCTCACTGTATAATGTTGCTTGATTCAAATTTAAAGGTGATTGAGTAGATTGGAAAGCAATACTATCAGCTGTTGATTGACTTTCAGATAAATCAAGGGTACCTGCTTTAGCATTAATTTGACCACTCGCTAGATGCTGAGCTTTAGATGAAACAGAATTTTCAGCTGAGAGCGTAATGCTAGCACCTTGGGCACTTTGACTATCTAATGAACGAGTCTCACCCTGTGTCGTTTCTTGAGCAGTTACACCTGCAGCAATTAACGCACCTTTACTAGCCTCAATATTCTTCGCTTGGTAAGTAACATTACCCTTCACTACAGTTTCACCTGTTTGAGTGAGATTATCCTTAGCTTGAACTAAGATCCCACCCTGACGCGAAACAATCGAACCATGTTGTGCCACATTAGCTTGAGAGCGTAATGATACATTACCTTGCTTAGTTTCAATTTTACCTGTATTTTCAATGGATTTTTTGGCGTTAATCTCGGCTTGTTGCGTTGAGCTGATAGTGCCACTATTGATAACTTTTCCTTGGCTATCAATCTTCACCTCACCTGCAGCAGCACCAATATGCCCCGCATTGCGCACACCAAGGCCTTGACCGTTATCCACTAAATGGATTTTCTCCGCATACATCCCGCCCAATTGGCTTACATCCACACTATAGCTTTGGTTTTCGCCTTGGGTATCAAAAGTGCGGTCAGTGTTATCGGTGTTTTTATCACCCACGTACACAACCGAATCGTTGGTGCGGTCAACGTTATTTTTACCTGTGGTAACTTTAATACCTTTCTTCGACCAAACCCCACCTTTGATTTCTGCTTTCTCCGCGATAATATCGGTGTAATCAGATTGGCTGTTATCCATCCCTTTTTG
The DNA here is from genome assembly GCF_018829755.1 of Haemophilus sp. SZY H8. Classification (NCBI taxonomy): domain Bacteria; kingdom Pseudomonadati; phylum Pseudomonadota; class Gammaproteobacteria; order Pasteurellales; family Pasteurellaceae; genus Haemophilus; species Haemophilus sp. SZY H8. The sequence goes on along the minus strand of NZ_JAHKJY010000013.1, from coordinate 42 downwards.
ACCAACCGTCACTTTACCGCCTTTTACGCGATAGCCTTTCAA
>NZ_JAHKJY010000012.1:0-1338 GCF_018829755.1 Haemophilus sp. SZY H8 | reverse complement strand
TATTTTGCGATAGATACCGCACAACTTAATAATAAGAAGAGTAGCTGGGTTCAGCGTGGTAAAGAGGCCTTTTCATTGAATTTGAAAAAAGGGTTAGATAATACTGAAGGGAAGATTGCTGCTGAAGGTTTGATCTCTATTCAAAGTCCGTTAATTCAAAACAATCAAGGTGTGATTTGGTCAAATCAAGGTTTACAACTTAATACAGCTAAAGGGCATATTTCTTCTCAATTAGGTTATTTATTTGGAAAAAATAGTCTTGATATTAGTACTTCAACCTTGAATAACCAAAAAGGTGAAATGTTAGGTGGACAGGTTTTATTGGCTTCACAGCAAGTTAATAATGAGGAAGGAAAGTTAATTGCCAGAAATCGCTCAGATTTATCAGTTAATCAATTTAATAATCAGCGTGGTATTGTTTATAGCCAAGATGAACTATCATTAAAAACAGAAAATTTACATAATCAAGATGGCCTTATTTCATCTGTTTCTCGTGCGACATTGCTTGCAAATGATTTAAACAACCTTAAAGGCGTGATTCAGGGCGAGTCTGATTTAACGATTCAAACCCAAAATTTGAACAATACACAAGGTGATATTTCAGCGAAAACAGCAGCGATTTCTTCTGCTGCAATAAATAATGCACAAGGTGTCATTTCATCTCAGGATTTAACATTATCTGGTTCAGATTTAAATAACAAAGGTGGAATTATTCAAAGTGCAAATTCAACATTAAATTTGACCGCACTTGATAACCAAGCTGAAGGTGATAAAGGCTCTTTGGTTAGTGCAACAAATCGTTTAGTGTTGAATGTTACAAATGTAAATAATAAAAATACAAAAGCTAAGCAAGATGCCCCTACTCAAGGTATTCAAACAGCTAATTTAGTAATGAATGCAGATCATATTGAAAACCAATCGGGTGGTATTTATGCTGGAAAATCAGCAAATATTACAGTTAATCAATCTCTTGATAATCAACAAGGTGAGATTTTATCAGCTGGTCGAGTTGATATTATAAATCCAGATTTGACCTTAGTTGTAAATAACGCTCTAGGAAAAGTTGAATCAGTGGTTGGCACAACATTGCAAGCTAAAACATTAGTTGATGAGGGTTCTATTAGTACAAAAGGAGATTTGGGTATTGAGTTAAATGATAGCTTTACCCTAAATAAAGCCTTTGGTGTAAGCAATAATCTTACTTTTAAAACAAAAGGTGATTTTGTTAATAATTCCAACCTTGTGGTAGGTCATTCAGCATCAGTTGAAGGATCTACTATTCAAAATAATGCTAATGCAGAAATTTCTTCAATAAATACACGTATTCAAACTAATAAG
>NZ_JAHKJY010000010.1:0-3337 GCF_018829755.1 Haemophilus sp. SZY H8 | reverse complement strand
GCCCCACACTACCATCGGCATTACAGCGTTTCACTTCTGAGTTCGGTATGGTGTCAGGTGGTTCCACCGCACTATCGCCGCCAGGATAATTCTTTGATAACTTTTATTCTAACTTCTATCTATGTTCTTCATTGGCCACAAGCTGAACGTTTAGTTAATTTTTTTCTTTCACTCTGTTTTCCAAAAACACTTGAGCGTTGTATAGTTAAGCCTCTCGGGCAATTAGTATGCGTTAGCTCAATGACTCACATCACTTACACACCGCACCTATCTACGTCTTAGTCTTAAACAACCCTTACAGATTTTAAATCTGGGAGAACTCATCTCTTGGCAAGTTTCGTGCTTAGATGCTTTCAGCACTTATCTCTTCCGCACTTAGCTACCCGGCAATGCGTCTGGCGACACAACCGGAACACCAGTGGTGCGTCCACTCCGGTCCTCTCGTACTAGGAGCAGCCCCAACCAATTCTCCAACGCCCACGGCAGATAGGGACCGAACTGTCTCACGACGTTCTAAACCCAGCTCGCGTACCACTTTAAATGGCGAACAGCCATACCCTTGGGACCTACTTCAGCCCCAGGATGTGATGAGCCGACATCGAGGTGCCAAACACCGCCGTCGATATGAACTCTTGGGCGGTATCAGCCTGTTATCCCCGGAGTACCTTTTATCCGTTGAGCGATGGCCCTTCCATTCAGAACCACCGGATCACTATGACCTACTTTCGTACCTGCTCGACTTGTCTGTCTCGCAGTTAAGCTTGCTTATACCATTGCACTAACCTCACGATGTCCGACCGTGATTAGCAAACCTTCGTGCTCCTCCGTTACTCTTTGGGAGGAGACCGCCCCAGTCAAACTACCCACCAGACACTGTCCGAGACCGCGTTCCGCAATCTTCGTTAGAACATCAAACGTTAAAGGGTGGTATTTCAAGGACGACTCCATAATCACTGGCGTGACTACTTCTAAGTCTCCCACCTATCCTACACATCAAAATTCAATGTTCAGTGTCAAGCTATAGTAAAGGTTCACGGGGTCTTTCCGTCTAGCCGCGGGTACACCGCATCTTCACGGCGATTTCAATTTCACTGAGTCTCGGGTGGAGACAGCCTGGCCATCATTATGCCATTCGTGCAGGTCGGAACTTACCCGACAAGGAATTTCGCTACCTTAGGACCGTTATAGTTACGGCCGCCGTTTACTGGGGCTTCGATCAGGAGCTTCTCTTTCGATTACACCATCAATTAACCTTCCAGCACCGGGCAGGCATCACACCCTATACGTCCACTTTCGTGTTTGCAGAGTGCTGTGTTTTTAATAAACAGTTGCAGCCAGCTGGTATCTTCGACCGGTTCAACCTTCAGGGGCTAGCCCTTACAATCTACGCCGGCGCACCTTCTCCCGAAGTTACGGTGCTATTTTGCCTAGTTCCTTCACCCGAGTTCTCTCAAGCGCCTGAGTATTCTCTACCTGACCACCTGTGTCGGTTTTCAGTACGGTTTAGTAAAGCCTTTCGCTTAGTGGCTTTTCCTGGAAGTGTGGTATCGGTTACTTCAGCTCCGTAGAGCCTCGTCATCATCTCTCAGTGTTAAGGAAGTCCGGATTTGCCTAAACTTCCCACCTACCAACTTAAACGCACATATCCAACAGTGCGATAACCTAACCTACTCCGTCCCCACATCGCAGCTTTACCAAGTACAGGAATATTAACCTGTTTCCCATCGACTACGCTCTTCAGCCTCGCCTTAGGGGCCGACTCACCCTGCCCCGATTAACGTTGGACAGGAACCCTTGGTCTTCCGGCGAACGGGTTTTTCACCCGTTTTATCGTTACTTATGTCAGCATTCGCACTTGTGATACGTCCAGCATGCCTCTCAACACACCTTCTTCCGCTTACACAACGCTCCCCTACCCAACAGACTTACGTCTGATGCCGCAGCTTCGGTGCTATATTTCAGCCCCGTTACATCTTCCGCGCAGGCCGACTCGACTAGTGAGCTATTACGCTTTCTTTAAATGATGGCTGCTTCTAAGCCAACATCCTAGCTGTCTAAGCCTTCCCACTTCGTTTCCCACTTAATATAGACTTTGGGACCTTAGCTGGCGGTCTGGGTTGTTTCCCTCTCCACGACGGACGTTAGCACCCGCCGTGTGTCTCCTGAGTATCACTCTTTGGTATTCGTAGTTTGCATCGGGTTGGTAATCCGGGATGGACCCCTAGCCGAAACAGTGCTCTACCCCCAAAGGTGTCCGCTCAAGGCTCTACCTAAATAGATTTCGGGGAGAACCAGCTATCTCCCGGTTTGATTGGCCTTTCACCCCCAGCCACAAGTCATCCGCTAATTTTTCAACATTAGTCGGTTCGGTCCTCCAGTTAGTGTTACCCAACCTTCAACCTGCCCATGGCTAGATCACCGGGTTTCGGGTCTATACCTTGCAACTATTCGCCCAGTTAAGACTCGGTTTCCCTTCGGCTCCCCTATTCGGTTAACCTCGCTACAAAATATAAGTCGCTGACCCATTATACAAAAGGTACGCAGTCACCCTTTCAGGCTCCCACTGCTTGTACGTACAAGGTTTCAGGTTCTATTTCACTCCCCTCACCGGGGTTCTTTTCGCCTTTCCTTCACAGTACTGGTTCACTATCGGTCAATCAGGAGTATTTAGCCTTGGAGGATGGTCCCCCCATCTTCAAACAGGATATCACGTGTCCCGCCCTACTTCTCGTTAACTTAGTACCACAGCCTGGATGTCGAGTACGGGGCTATCACCCTGTGTCGCTAAGCTTCCCAGCTTATTCCTCTATCTCTGCTGCTATCATTAACAGGCTCTTTCGCTTTCGCTCGCCGCTACTAACGAAATCTCGGTTGATTTCTTTTCCTCGGGGTACTTAGATGTTTCAGTTCTCCCGGTTTGCCTCACTTACCTATGGATTCAGTAAGTGATAGTAGATTCTTCATCTACTGGGTTTCCCCATTCGGATATCTTGGATTAAACGCCTCTTATCGACTCATCCAAGCTTTTCGCAGATTAGCACGTCCTTCTTCGCCTCTGATTGCCAAGGCATCCACCTTGTACGCTTAGTCACTTAACTATACAACCTCAAATGTTTTCAATCACTTTAAGTTTTTACTTCAAAGTGCGGTCAATTTGATGCGTATCTTCATTCAACTAAACACTTGATTGCTTTTGTTCAATCAAGATTTATCACAAAACAGGTTTGCTTTCAGAGTTTCCTTCTCAGTTCCCTCTTTTCACTTTCCTATCTTGCCTACTCAGACTTTCTCTCGAAAATCTCTTGTTTTCAGCTTGTTTCCAATTTTTTAAAGAACA